>DEFK01000036.1 GCA_002350765.1 Ruminococcaceae bacterium UBA2854 | reverse complement strand
ACTACTCTATAATACAAGGAGGATTAAAATGGCTTTTAGAAAGACGAGAAGCGATTGCCGTGTAGGTGCTTTTGAGAAAAAGTATGGATTGCCGGCAGGAACTATCCGAAATAAAAACGGTCGAGATACCCGATCTGACAAAAAGATAGGGACTATAAGACGTGAAGCAAGAAAATAATTAAAAGTGTTAAGAGTAGAAAGGAGGTTTTAATTATGACAATTTATACCACTCAAGAATGGAAAGGCTACGGCAAACAAAACTACTATTGGTACGAATATCGAATTGAGAACGACCAAGTAGTTAAGTACAAATGCCATAGACAGAAGATTTTTGATGGATATGAAAACAATTGGGAAACGGATGAAAGCGTAGAAGATTGTTGGGATATGGACGACCCAAACATGCCGGAATGGTTACGTAATTATCTTTAAAAATTACTAAAATAAGCTCAGGCATAGCACCTGAGCTTATTTTTATGCGCAGTTCCTCGGAGCTGCGTTTCTTTATTTACAGCATATTAAATTTTTCCATAAAAACCCATTATATAAACAATCTTTATTCCTTATGAGTGGGAAAATTTTTTTATTAAGTTAGCTCTTTTTATAGCAGCAGATTTCTTATCCCAATAATAATTATAAGCGTCTAAAATAGGATGAATTGTATATAACAAATTACCGTTTAACTTGAGAAAATCCTTTCTCATTATTGAAGTGGGTTCGGTAGAAATTAAATTTTTCTTTTCAAGAGATTCAACGTATTTTTTTACAGAATTTATGCTTGCACCTATATTACTGCCTATTGTTCTATAACTCGGGTAGCATTGATAAGTTTTTTTATCCTCACATTTTAATAAATAAGCATATACAGCAATTTCCCCTGAAGAAAGCTCCATAAAAAACACTTCATTTGGTAAGAGAAAGAAATTCTTTTTAATATCTCTTTTATTGAAATAAATCTTTATAGAGTTCTTTGACGGTTCAATTTTAATGATTTTTTTATTCTCTAAGGTTGATAAATATTTTTTTATGGTTTTGTCACTTAAAGTAATATATCCCTTTATAGTTGAGAAGTCAGTATGACAATAGCCGTTGTTCTTCACATCAAATTTTATGAACAGAATATATAATACTATTTCACTCGGATTAAGTTTCATATCAAAAATATCATTTGGGATCGGGAAAAATTCTTGGTGAATTTCTATTTTTATTTTACGTTTGCTCATATTTTAAATCACTCGTTTTTATTGGAATTCTAAACTTTAATTTATTGTAACACATATAAATAAAAATGTGTATAGCCTTTTGTTTTTTTAGATGCTTCATTTATATGTACTATAAACTTTCAATTTGTTTTTAACGGCTAAGTTATATGTTTTATACGCATCATTGCTTATTTGAGTTATATAGCAAATCGCAACGGAATAATATATAACCATAAACACCACTTCGCTGACCTCTATCGGTTAGTGAAGTGGCGTTTTTTTGTATGAAAATTTTTCAAAAAACTATATATTAAAAAATTTTTATAAAAAAATACCATAATGTTATTAAAGGAGGTAATAATCGTGACACGATTAATTAAAAAAACAAAAAATGCAGGGAAAATACAAATTGTTTCCGTTTACCATGAACAAGGCCCTGTACCACATCACCACGGTGGAACTTCAACTTATTCGGATAAAGAAAAAAACTTAAAGAAAGCAGCTAAAAATCTCAATTTAAAAATAGCCTTAAATTTTGACGTCGCAACTTGTCGATTCATTACTATCTCTCTATTAGAGCCTTATTGCAAAGATATGTCGCAAGCAAAAAAACTAAAAAGAAAAATAATTAGATTTATCGAAAATTATTATAAAGATCAGGGCTTAGATTTCAAAACGGTAGGAAGTATCGAGCGTGGAAAAAAAAGAACAAAAAGGTTGCATTTTCACTTACTAATACCTGAAATTACCTTTTCCAAATTAAACATAGCGCTGAGAAAAAAGTTTAAAAACGAAATAGGTTGTATATATTCAAAACGAGCTTATGAAAAAGAGGAAAACGATAATATGGCGTTAGCTTTCTATCTTTTAAAAAATCGTAAAGAATCAGACGAATTTGAAGTTTCAATTATTTCGCATAATCTACAAACAGTTGATGTTGACACTCGTGAAATAAAAAGCTGCGAGAATCCATTTCTTGAACTTAAACATACTGGTCGTATTGAAGCACCAAAGGGCTACACATGGGATAAAAAACAAAGCTTCCTAAATTCCAACGAGATTTCTGAACCTACAGGAACAACCAGATTCAATAAAATATAAAAAAGAAAACAAAAAAATAAAAGGGTGAAAAACCCTTTTAGGAACTTGCTATATGGGGGTAAAAAATTACCAAAAATTCCCTTGTTTGATAATAACCAACATTTTTTACACCCATATAAATTATCTCTCATAAAAAAACAAACCAACTACCAACAAAGGTTTTTTATACTGATATAAAAATCTATTATACATGTTTTTTATTGCATAATATAACATAATTTATTTATATTTTTTTAAACCTCTTTTTTATAAATAGAAGATTATTAAAAAACTTTACCAAATATGTTTTTTATTATCTCAACACAAATACACACTTTCTGTTGAATGTTGCATTGTTGTTAAAAAGCTTCCTATTTTATTGTGTTGTTGACTGTTGTAATATTTTCTTATAGTTATTTTAAATCAACTTTTATAAATAGAACAACATAAAAACATCTTTACTTAATAGGTTTTTGTTTTTATTTCAACTTAAAGAAACGTTTTCTGTTGGTTGTTCCGTTGTTGTTTAAAAGATTTAGTTTACTATATTTATATCTTGTTGACTGTTGTAATATTTCCTCATAGTTATTTTAAATCAACTTTTTATAAATAGAACAATATTATAAAAACATCCTCACTTAATATCTTTTTGTTGTTTCAACTTAAAGAAACGCTTTCTGTTGGTTGTTGCATTGTTGTAAAAAACTTACTATATTATTTGCTATTATTAATATGTTGTTAAATTATATAATATTAAGCGTATAAGAAAGAACAGATGCATTCTTATACGCTTGTTTACTTTAGTTGTTTTTTAACCATAGGGAACTTTTATGTTGTTTAATTAGCATAATGTTCCCCAATGGTCAAGAAGTTTTTTCGTATTAAAACAAGGCTATAACCCTTCTAAAAAAACGGTTATAGCCTTGTTCTATTCTTTTTTACTGTTAGGATTAAATAATTCTTCAAATTTATTAGCAGCTTCCATATCGGCAGCATCCAAAGCGTGTACATAACGGTTAGTTGTTTTTAATTGTGCGTGGCCTAAACGGCTGGCCACGTTTTTAATATTAGTTCCGTTTGCAAGTAATAACGTTGCCGAGGTGTGCCGTAAAGCGTGAAATTTAATATGTTTTAAGTTGTGCTTTTTTAAAAATTTACTGAACCACTGTGTCGGCGTGGTAGGGTGCATCGGTTTACCATCTGCCTGAATGAAAATCCAGTTGTCTCCACACCAAGCATCACCGAGTTCAAACTGTAAGACATTCTGTTCCGCCCTATATTCCTTTAATAACTCCAGGCAATACGGCGGTAATGTAACAAAGCGCTTCTTTTTATTTTTGGGTTCCTTGCTTCTAATTGGTCCGTTTTTTACCTTATAGTTACTTCTTTGAATTGTAATTACCCCAGTTTTAAAATCCACATCGCTCCACTTTAAGCCAACGAGCTCCCCTCGTCTACAGCCTGAATTTATCGCAATATGTATTAATAGTTTAAACATAAGCTGCTCATCATTTAGTAAATTAAATATTTTATCAAGCTCTTCCTTGGTTAAAATTTCCGTCGTTGGTTCTTCTATACGTGGTAACGTTATTCTGTCACTGGAGGCGGGGTTTATACCTATGAGCCCAAGCTTATAGGCATGATGCATTACAGACTGCAAAACAGTAAAATATCGGCGTACTGATGTTGCAGCGAGCTTTCCTGATTTTGATTTATCGGACGGCTTTTCTTTTATAATGTTTACAAACTCTTGAACATGTATTGGCTTTATATCTTTCAATTTCATATGCCCCAACACTGGTGAAATATGATTTTTTAAAATACTTTTGTAATAATTAAAATCTATTTCAGATAAAAAGTCTTTTGCATTTATTAGGTAAAATTGTTTTACAAAATCATCTAACTTAATTTTACCACCAGAAGCCGCTGTGCCATTCTTACAGCTTTCCTCAAACAACACTGCTTGACGATTAACCTCTTTTTTAATTTGACGATCACTCATATTGGGGGAAGGTGTGTACGTAATTGATTTTCGAATCTTTTTTCCAACGGAATTATAACCACAACTTACGGTTATTTCGTAACTTTCACCACGTTTTCTTATATGTGCCATTAAAAATCACTCCTTTACTCAAAATGTGTTCCTCCCTGACCATTGGTCAGGGGGGAACGTTTTGAATGAATCATTCACTAGATGACAAAAAATCAATAAGCGCATCAAGATTAATTAATCTTTTGGAGCCGCACATTTTACATGAGATTTGTCCTGATAACGCTAACTGTCTAATATAATACTTAGACACGGCAGAATTCGGATCCATTTCTTTAATTGCGTTAAAGCATGCATCCAGTGTGCGCATTCTTGGTAATTGCACCATATAGGATTCTCCTTTCTAACGCTTTTCAGCGGATGTTTTTTCGTAAGGCTTTTGTTGTTTTTGGTTGGTTGTATTTTTATGTAAAATAAACTTGTATAAAAGTTTTTATTTAAAATGTTATGTTATATTCGTTTGTCAATTGTTTTCTAAAATAACCTTACATATATATTATGAGCGAAAAAGTTTAAATTTTATTTTTTATAAAAGTTCACTCTCTCGAAAACATATCGAGAGAGCATACCATTAATTCTGAAGTAAAACTAAATGCAGGAACTTTTTAAAAATATTTTCTCTTTAGCTTCACCTTTGGGCAATCTTGTTTGCCTTTGGGGAGTTACATGTTGGCGAAAAAACACTATATTTATTCCATATACATGATAAAATATTCAGTTCTCTTTTTATTAAAAAGCGACGGGGTAAGTCAATGAAAATTAGGGTAAGTTAGTCGTGAAAAATTACAAAAGTGAGTCAGTCAGTATAAAAACATACCCAAAACGTATATAAAACGTACACAAAACATATATAAAACAGGGTAAGTCAAGCCCTTTTTTCTAAAGAAGAGGGGGTCAGTTGACTCACCCCATGAAAAAGGTGCTTTTTTACCCCTAAAAAGTCAGTGTTTGTGCGGGCTCACAGGGTAAGTTAATCATTAAAAATAACGCTTATAAAAACACTGACTAACCATATTTATTAACTAACTTACCCCATGGTGCTTAAAATAAAACATTAACAAAATATTTTTTATAAAAGTTGATAATTATCAACTAAAGCCATCGGGATGCAAAGGTTTTTTAATAAATTTCGTTAAATTCTATTTGTGCTTTGTATAATTCCAACACGCTATCGTAATTCCACCCCATTGCACCGGCAACGTATGTCAGCATTGTGTATTCGTATTCCTCAGGGTTCTCGTTTTCAGATATATTAGTAATACTTTCAAATTCACTCTGAGCGTCTAAGAATACTTCTGTTAAATAACTGTCTAATCCAAATTCCGCTTCAAAAAAATCAAATATATCGAAAGTATTTGGCAACATAACAGGTTTTGAATTTGCTCGTGCGAGGATTCTATTTTGATATTCGGTACTTAAAGAATAGGCTATTCTTTCCTCGTTGTTTTTAAATGCAGCGGGAGCAGATTTTAAAATGTTCTGAAGTTTTTGTATCAATACTTCTTTATCTTGCTCAGAAAGTAATTCTTTTGAACCGTCAGAATTTATTATAAAAATATCCATATTATTCTGCTTGAACTGTTCACACTTATTTTGAGCCCGAATTCTCCAATTTGGCGCAAAATGATCGAGTTTATTTATCAAATTTGGATTATTAATAAAATCTGCGCAACGCCATAAGTCAAGGAATTTAACTGAACGAAATTCAAAAATATCATTTAAATTATATTTTTTTACTTCCTCATTGTATATTTTTTTAAATCGAAGCATTAAGCCGATATTTAGTAATTCAGTTTCCGGATTAGCAATGTCATATGAACCTAATACAGATGCTAAAAAATTAAAACATTCAATGTTTATAATTTTGCCGTCTGTTTTTAAAATTTCCTTAAACATAAAGACATATGTTTCGCACAAATCACAGTAAGAGTTAACAAAATCCTCTATATTTGAAAAAGTAAAAAACACATTTTCTGCATTTCCGTTTAATACTTCTTTATATTTATTTATATGCTTGAAAAAAACATCATCTTCAATGTAATCGTTGATTCTATCAGTATTACAACACAGTAAATCGTAGTAGTTAATTCCAAGGATAAGCGCAACTTTATCTACTGCTTCCATTTCCCGTTTATCATTTGGAAATAAAAATTCCAGCAAAGCATCTTCATTTTGTTCGATCGGTAAATATTCAAAGATGTCAATATTTGTTGTTTTAGCGAATTTTAAAATATAGTTTACAATTTCATTTTTTGATTTAATAGGTATCATAAAAAATCTCCTTTTCTAAATTATTTAAGTGTTTGTTATTTTTTAAAAAAACTAAAACATTTTGTGTTTCTCCTTTCTCAAAATTCAGAAAAAGAAAACGCCGTGTGAGAGCAATCACACGGCGTCAAATTAAAATATGACACGAAAACAATATAACAATACCTATTGAAATAAATAGAAATAATTGGTATACTGTAATGGACGGTGCGGATATTATATCCGCTGTGTGAGTGCTTGCTTCACTCGTGCAGACTATTAGGAACGGCCAATCCCTAATAGTTGCCGTCGTTTTTTATTTTCTATAAATATTGTAACTCGAGTTTTTGATGGTGTCAATACTGGAAAAGATTCTTTTTAAGAACCATTTTTGTTCCTTTAATAAGGTGTATGGATTTTATGGAAAAATTTAATACGCTGTAAATAAAGAAAGAAAAACACTTTTTTCAATATTTCTCTAAGGCTTTTTCATACTTATCGTTAAATTTTTAATACTATTTAGTGGATGTACTTGCGTTTTGTACTATATGCTTATTCAGTTGTGGTATGGAGATTTTATTGACTATATTCTTTATCAAGAATACAACCAAAATGAATGTAGATTTTAGCAAATTATATTTGTTAAAACAAAAAGAGACCAAATAGCGTAAAATATATCTTTAATAACAAGAAAAATGGATTTAGACGGCAAATAGTCGGCAAAGTCGCTTTTAATTCGCTTATAGAAAAATAAAAACCGCACTGTAAAACGCCAAAAATGGCTTTACAATGCGGTTTTTCGTTGGAGCTGATAGGCAGGCTCGAACTGCCGACCTCATCCTTACCAAGGATGCGCTCTGCCGCCTGAGCTATACCAGCTTATGGATTTTAAGTCCGTCATATATAATAACATATTAAGAAATTAATTTCAATAGTTTTCTTAAACATTTTACATACCGAAAAAACATACATCAAATAACGCGGTTTTTTCCTTGTCCAATCTCAGCGGAGGGGTTATCATACTCTGAAATCGCGCTGAACTCCGTTTCGATAAAGTTCAGACTTTACACGGAGCGTTAATGGCTGTATTTATACGTTATATCGGTAACGATATTATTCTCATACGCGAAGGTCAGCGTTTTATCTCCCGAGCCGTACACATACTTTGTCTCGGTCAGCTTATTCGGGTCGCCGTAAAGTCTTTTCAGCCTGGTCGCGAACATACCGATTTTAGCGCCCTTGGAAGTAGAAGCGCCGTCGCCGATAATCTCGATTAAATCAATTCGTTCCTCGTCGTCCTCTTTATAGGTCGTCAGAATAAAATCGTCGTACTCGTACTCGGTACGCTTTTTCGAGAGCTCGCCGATAGCGTTGTCGTCGCCGATAAGCTTAAACACGCTCTCTGTTTTCTGATTCAGTTTAATTTCCTTTTTCTTAAAGGTAAAGATAAAGTCGCTCGACGAAAAGCTCCCCTTAGGCGGAGCTGTTACGGCAACATGCGTATTAGGTCTTGTTTTTCCCTGGGTCGGAGGCATAGTCGTCGGCTTGGTTTTTTTCGGCTTTTTCTCCTTTTTCTCGGTAGGCTTTTCGGTCGGCTTTTTAGTTTCTTTTTCCTTTTTTGTTTCGGGCTGAGTAGTTTCGGTCGCCTTTTCCGTCGCCGTGGAGGTGGTCGGTATCGGCTTAGCGGTTGTTTCGACCTTCTTTTCGGCAGTCTCGGAACATGAGCAAGCCGCTGTTAAAATCATAATTATCAAAAACGCCGTGATGAGTTTTTTCATATATCAATTCAATCTCCCAGAATTTTCTTACTGTATTATATCACAAAGAGTTTTATTTCTCAATATAAAAATCTTGAAATAACCGCATCAAAGGAGTATAATAAAAACCAAGTAAAGATTGGGAGGTATTGCTTTGCTTAAATACATTCTATTTGATTTAGACGGCACCATGCTGCCGATGGATCAGGATAAATTTATAAAAATATATTTTACCGAGCTTAGCAACCGCTTTTGTCCGATTTTTAAGCTCGAGGACGAACAGCTTATTAAGGCTGTATGGAAGGCTACCAACTCGATGGTTAAAAACGACGGAAGCCGTCCTAACCGTTTAGCGTTCTGGGAAACCTTCTCAAAAATTCTCGGCAACGGGGTTTTGAAATACGTTAAGGATTTCGACGATTTCTATATCAACGAATTCAATGAGTGTAAAGCCGCGACCAGGTTCAACCCGCTTGTGCCCGAGATTATAAAGACCTTAAAGAACAAGGGCTATACGCTTATCGCCGCGACTAATCCGCTGTTCCCCGAGGTCGCTATCAAAAACCGAATGGGCTGGGCGGGAGTTAAGCCAGGAGATTTTGAACTCGTAGCTTCTTACGAAAATTTCTCAACTTCTAAGCCTAATCCTAAATATTTTACGGAGATCGCGGAAAAAATAAAAGCGGAAGCCGAACAATGCTTAATGGTCGGCAACGATATAGACGAGGATATTTTGCCGAGCGCGCAGGTCGGTATGGACGCATATGTGCTCACGGATTGTCTTGTCAACCGTTCGGACGCAGATTATTCCGAATACAAACACGGAAGTATGAGGGAGCTTCTCAATTACGCCAGAATGCTTCCTGACGTAAAAATTCAGGAGTTTTAAATGTTAAATATTGTAAAAAGATATATCCCTTACGGTATCGTTATAGCGCTGATTTATCTCGTTATGCCGATATTCTTCCAGGGCGAAAATTATAAATACGACGCGATAGAGTACCAGTTTGTATTCCCCGCGACAGCGCTTTTATCGGCTGTTATCTTTTCGTGGAAACGAGGAGTTGACTTCACTTTTCCGCTAATCGCGCCGATAATCTATATAGGAAGCGTGCTTATCTACAGCCATTTTTACCACTGGCACATTTACGTTTTTATTTACCTTATAGTAGGTATGCTCGGTTCGTTTATCGGAGATATGGTTTATAAAAATACCGCTCGGGAAAAAGAGCGTAAGAAAAAAGCCGATAATAATTATAAAATTAAAATCAGCAACATTACGGTAGAGAAAACCGAGGAACATCCGAATGACAAATCGGATAACAAAAAAGAGGATTAAAAACGCCGACTCAGACGAGTCGGCGTAATTTATTTAATGTTTATTTCAGCGTATCAATTAACGAGTAGGCTATGCGCGAGAAAAGTATTGGTGAAATAAATATCATAGCCACGATAATCGCCACTATGGACGCTATCATCATCATAAAGAAGAAACTCCAAAGCGGTTTCTTGCCGCCGAGAGCCTTGCTTATTCCCGCGAACAAGAGCATTACCGAAGCGATGTCGGCAATATTTACTATACTGTCCAGAAACGGGCTGATAGCGCCGACCGTTACAATATTGAACAGCAGTACAAACATTACAGGTAAATAAGACGCGGTAACGAGATTCGCGCTCGAAAGGAAATGTCCGTCACCTTTATGGAACTTTATAAACGCGCGCACACCTATCGACATAGCGAACGCTAAAGTCAGATTTATCGAAAACATTATAAAGAACACTTCGCCTGAACCGAAAGTTGTTTTCGCTCCCGCGATCGACGTTAATCCGTTCTTAAATTCTCCGCTTGAGTTAAAGCTTACCGTAGCGCTTATAGCCTGTAAAAGCGCGTAAAGCGGAAGAAGTATTCCCCAGATCGGGAGCTTTGTATTATGCTGGTCCGATATACAGTCAACGACTTTCGGGGAGAAAAATCCTTTTATAACCGTCCAGACCTGCTTTACCGTTAAGGTGAACTTAGTGCTCGCATCCGACGCCAATTCGTTAATGTCGTTTTCAACGGTTTTATCTTCCGTCTGCGCTTTCTGATTGGCGGGAGCCGCTTCGGTTTCGGGCTTAGCTTCAACCTTTACCTCGGGTTCAGCCTTAACCTCGGGAGCCGCGTTTTCCACGGGAGTTGTATCAGGCTGTTCGGTCTTTTTTTCTATATTATCCATATTTTCCATATAGTTACCTCCTTACCCTGTTACTAGCATTTTAACATTGTATTGAGAATAATACAACATTTTTTCGGTTTTTTCAGGAGAAATTCAGAAAAACTTCACATTATTGTTCCGATTAATAATTCCTGACCAGCGAGACAACCTTTCCCAAAAGTATAACGTCGTCTACAATAATAGGCTCGAAATCATCATTTTCGGGTTGCAGACGGAAATGTCCGTCCTCTTTATAGAAACGCTTAACCGTAGCGCTGTCGTCTACCAGAGCTACAACAATCTCGCCGTTTTCGGCAACGGGAGTTCTATGTACGATCAGAATATCGTCGGGCAAAATACCCGCGTTGATCATACTCTCGCCCTGTACTCTCAGCGCGAAAAGCTCCTTGCCTCTCGATATTTTTTTATCAACGGTAACGTAACACTCAACGTCCTCTATAGCCACGATCGGATTACCCGCGGCTACGTTTCCGAGCACGGGAACGCTCTTAGCCGTAGTTTCTCCGACAATACGGATACAGCGGTTCAAGCCCGCGTCACGCTCAATAAGACCGTGCTCCTCAAGCGCTTTAAGATAGAGGTGGGCGGTTGAGGTTGATTTAAGTCCTACGTCCTTACATATTTCACGAACCGAGGGAACTCGGCTTTCCTGCGAACATTCTACAAGATAGTCGTAAACAGCCTGCTGTTTTTTAGTTAAGGGTTTATTTTTTTTCATAAGGAATACCTCCTGTTATAGATAGGATTATAATATCATATTAAAGGTCTTTTGTCAAACGTTTGTTTAACGAAATCAAAAAGTTTTTTCTTATCTTTCAATGCACTTTCAATATGTATTCACACAGTTTTCATAATTTAATGTTTTAATATAACCGTACTCAAGAGCAGAACCGCAACTGCTGAGTACAAGTTCTACCCCTCCTCAGTAAGTCGACTTAGAGACTTACAATTTTGTACCCCTCATTTTCTTTTTTTAGAACAGGAAAACGCCGAGTTAAACCTCGGCGTTTTCGTTTTTGTGTGTATCTTTTACATTTTTCCGCGAAATACGGTTTTAGATGTAATAAATAACAGGATGATGTAATAAATAACACATCCGGTTGCAATGTTCTTATGTTACAATTTAAGTAGCTTAATAGCTAAAAAATTTTTTCAGGAGGATAGAAGAATGAAAAAAACAATAAGTTTACTATTAGCGGTTCTGATGACTGTAAGCGTATTTTCTTATACACTTTGTACCGTATCTGCCGCGGAGAACAGCGCTGCCGTTACAGTTGGCAAGAATCCGACCGGCGGTACTACAGGCGACTGTACCTGGGAATACCGGGACGGAACGCTTACAATTTCCGGTAACGGCGCAATGCCTGATGAATATGACGTCTACGGAATGCCGTGGGTTTCTTACTCTGAAGAAATAACTAAAGTAGTAATCGGAGACGGAGTAACATACGTCAGCGCAGAAGCTTTTCTTTCCCATGACGTATTACAAACAGTAAGCATCGGTAAGTCGGTTACCGGTATCGGTATGGAAGCATTTAAGCGCTGCGAAAACCTTACTACTGTCCAAATCAACGGTAAGCCTGAAAAAATAAGTACAAGAACTTTCCAACATTGTAAAAAGCTGGAAAATATAAATATCCCTGATACCGTAACCACAATCGGATATCAAGCTTTTAGCAGCTGCTCAAGCCTGAAGAACATAACTCTTCCGGATTCCGTAGAAGTTATTGATAATTTTGCGTTTGAGGATTGTACAAATCTTCAAAAGGTAACACTCGGCAATTCCGTTCAAGTGATTGATTTGCAAGCGTTTTTCGGATGTACATCTCTTAATAGTATAAACTTACCCGATTCATTATACAAAATCGAAGGCGGTGCGTTTATCGATTGTATAAGTCTTAAAAGTGTTACTATCCCCTATACAGTTACGAGTATCGGTGATTGTGCTTTTGGATACACAAAAGATTATTATGAAAAAATCGACGGATTTACTATCTACGGATATGACAATTCCGCGGCGGAAGACTACGCAAAAGAGGAGGATATAAAATTTGTATCCTTAGGCGCGTCTCCGACCGAGCCGGTTTCCACTGAGCCCGAAACAACCGAGCCTGTAGGAACTCAACCCGAGACAACCGAGCCGATTGAAACTCAGCCCGAGACAACCGAGCCGATTGAAACTCAGCCCGAGACAACCGAGCCCGTAGGAACTCAGCCCTCGACAGATAATCCGAAAAAAGATATAAATATTTGGAACGTCAGCGGTATTGAGGATATGGTTTATACAGGAAAACCCTTAACTCAAAGAAACTTAGATTTAACAATAGGTGAAATACATCTTGTTTTTAACGCCAGATACCAGAACAACGTAAACGCCGGTACCGCTACTATTATTATCACCGGACCTGAGGACGAATACACAGGTCAGATTATTAAACACTTTAAGATTACCAAGGCGAAAAACCCGATTAAGGTTAAAGCTAAAAAGACCGTTACCGCAAAAGCGAAAAAGAAAACTACAATCAAAAATGCGATAACCGTTAAAAAAGCTCAGGGTAAGGTAACTTATAAGACGAACAATAAAAAGGTAAAAATCAAAAAAGGCAAGCTCGTTATAGCGAAAGGCCTTAAAAAAGGCAATAAAATCAAGGTTAATATTACCGTTACCGCAAAGGGCAACAAAAACTATAAGCAAAAGAAGATTGTTAAAAAGATTAAGATAAAGGTTAAATAATAACACTAAACCCGTATCGTTACTAAACGATACGGGCTGTTTTTATTCTTCATAATATTCGTTTTCTTCTTCGTCGGAATAGTCATCTTCCGAATAATCCTCATTCTCCGAATTGTCCGACTCCTCTGTATCGTCGGATGATTCGGTTTTCTTTTCGGTTTTATTAAGTCCGAAATACTCGTCCATAAGCGACTTGGCTACTCCCATACTGTACTGACCGTGGGCGCCGTGCTCGAGCACTACGGCTATAGCTACCTTCGGTTTATCGTAAGGAGCGTAACAGATAAACACCGTATGGTCGGAGCCCGCGTTTTCGGCTGTACCTGTTTTAGCCGCTACGGGTATACTGTAATTTCCGAACACCGAATATGCCGTTCCGCCAGGGTCGGCTACTACATTTCTCATAGCGCTCTGTACAAGCGAGAGGTTATAACTCGAAACTCCGCAGGTATCCTCTACCTCGGGCTTTTTCGTATTGTATTTAAAGATAGTCTTTTTTCTTTCGTAATTCTTGATTTCTTTTATAAGGTGGGTTCTCAGCCTTGTTCCGCCGTTGGCAATAGTCGCGGTATATGTCGCGAGCTGAACGGGAGTAAACGCGTTGTCGGACTGACCGATAGCCGCCTGAACGGTATTACCCTCCTGCCAGTTTTTACTGTCGCGGCCCGCTAATATTCCGTTGCTTTCCTCGACCTCGAGCCCCGTTTTTTCTCCGAGTCCGAACTTCTCGGCGTAAAGATACATAGTATCTATACCGAGCCGACGTCCTGTTTCCGCGAAAAACACGTTACAGCTCTTGGTAAGCGCGGTACGAAGTCCTATTGAACCGTGAGTTCCCATACAGGCTACGGGATTAGAGGGATAGTAATCGTATATATGATTACAGGTAAAGAAAGTTCCCTCGCCTATAACATTCTCCTGCAAAGCCGCCGCGGCAACGCAGGGTTTAAATACCGAGCCGGGAGCGAACGAGCCGATAAAAGCGCGGTTATAAATCGGCGAGTGCTTATCCTCTACGAGATTTACGTAGTATTCGCCGTACTTGGAATATTTATTAAGATTAAATGTCGGATAGCTCGACGCCGCCAGTACGGAAAAGTCCTTTACGTCCAGCATAACTACCGCGCCTGTATAGCAGTCCGAGCCCTCGCCGCCGTTTCCTCCCGCGGCTCTCGCGGCATTGACTTCTCTTTCAAGAGCTTCGTTCGCCGTCTTCTGGAGCTTGCTGTCTATAGTCAGATACAGCGTATGTCCCGGCTTAGCGTTCACGGACTCTACTACCTTGGTAACATTACCGTCGGAGTTTTTCTGCACAATACGCTCTCCGCCCGTACCCTTGAGCTCGTCCTCATACGCGAGCTCGAGCCCGAATTTACCGATACTGTCGTTATATCCGTACTTCTTGCCCTCGGCCTGCTTTTTATCGTATTCTTCCTTATTAATACTTCCGAGCGCGCCGAGGATATGGGGCATTAGCTTACCCTTGGGATTATGGCGGGTTAAATAGGTCTGGATTTCAACACCGCTCACGCTCTGCATATTCTCGCTGACGATCGCGAGCATATCGGAGCTGATACCCTTAGCGAAAATATAGGGGTTGGTATTCGAGTACCACATTCTCTCCATATTATAATGAACGGAAACGAGATTTCTCAGCGTTTTATCCGCGTAGCCCTTATCCTCGAGCTCATAGCGTTCCGCCAGAAGCTTCATACATTTATCGGCGTCAGCGGACGCGCCGACATTAAGATAATCCTTGGATTTAAGAATCTTAATCTCGTCTTTCATCCCGTTTTTAAACTTGAACTCACCTTTATCCTCGAGCTTAATCGGGAGATTGTCTATCCATTTTTCGTCGCGGCTATCCATAAGCCTTATAAGCGAAAGTATAGTATTGTCGAGCTTTTCCGCGTCGATATAGAGCTTATCGAGCACAATTCTATAGCCCGTACGGTTTACGGCTAAGCCCTTTCCGTTACAGTCGAGGATTTCTCCTCTCGTAGCGTCGGTCGTAACGGTATAGGCGGTAGATGTATCGGCGAGCTTGGAGTACTCCTCGCCCTCGACAATCTGCCACACAAACAGCTTACACGCAAAACCACAGAAGATTACGAGCGTAATTATTATACAGATTATAACGCGTTTATTTATAAAACGCCGTTCTTCCGCTTGTTTCTCTTTATCATCAACCTGCATATTTTATATGTCCACGTCAGGCGTGGACGTTCCTTTCTTAAATGTGATATCCCCCGTAAGTTCAACATCCTATGAAGTTTTGGATACTTGGGATAAGTTCATCTATATAGTTTTTTATTTTTTACCTTTTAACTCTTAACTCTTAACTAACCCATATCCCCCGCACGTTAGTACCTCTGTCAAGTTTTGGATACTTGGGATAGGTTCTGCTTTTTATCTTTTTTCAAAACCGCCGTTAATAAGAGGTTTGATTGCGATTAAGCTTACCAAAGGCGGCTGTGGAGCCGACAGCTTGTCGGCGTGGGCGTTCCTTTCTTAAATGTGCTATCCCCCGTACGTTTAAACGTCTATCAAGTTTTGGATATGGAGGATAGGTTCATCTTTTTAGTTCTCAGTTCTCAGTTCTCAGTGGTCAGTAAGCAGTTGTGATGAGGTACGTTTGCTTGTTTCGCCGTAGCCCTTATTAATACAGTCGGGAAACAGTTGTTGTTTTTTATTCCGAGCTATCTACCCGACCATAACTGTCCACTGAATACTGACCACTGCAACCTGATTAATAATCCAAAAGGCTTCGGAAAAGTCCTTTATTAATAAAATACAAAACAATTCCGCACAAAAACGTATAGACTATTCTTGAAATATAATGTTGTACAAAGTACATTCCCGCTTCTCCCTTACCCGCGAAAATATAGAAAAACAGAAAGTTAATGCAGATAACTCCCGTTATTATAACCGCGGAAAAGGCGGTAGCGTTAAAGAAGCTTATCACCATATAGTCCCTGAATATCCAGCCGAGCAAAAAGCATATTACGCCGAGCATTATCGTATAGTAGCCGATATTGTCGCCGCCGCCTAAATCGAGCAGCACTCCGCAAGCTATTCCGAAAAACATCGCGGGAATCTCGGGCTCAAAATACGCTATCGTTATCGCGGCGGGAATTAACAGAAGCGGCCGTCCGCCGAAAACCTCGGGAATAAGATTAGGCGTAGATTGCAGTATAAACAGAATAAGTATCTCTATCCCGAAAGCAAAATAACGGACTACCGTAAATTTTTTATCCATTATTTTTTCTCCTTATCGGAAACTCGCTTAATTTCTCCCTTGTTTTTAAAGTCGGTAATTACAACCACATTTGTTATTTTCTTAATATTCTCGTAAGGCGTTACGACCGCGTACTTGGTAGCGTCGTACTTATCGTACTTTATATCGCTTACCTTTCCGACAATCAGGTTCTCGGGGTAAATACCGCCGATACCCGAGGTTGTAATAATATCGCCCTTTTTAATCTTAGCGTTGGCGTCAATTTTAGTAAACGTCGTCTTATTTTCGTCGGCGTAAAGAGCGTTTCCGCCGACAATTCCGCTGTCCTTCGTACGTTTATCGTACGCTCCCGCCTGTAAATCGGGAGATAAAATCGTCGTTACCTTACTGCTGACAGCGTTTACGGAGCTGATAAATCCGATAAGCCCCTGGTCGGTAACTACGGGGTCCTGGTTATGAACTCCGTTCGAGGTTCCGACGTCTATGGTGAACGAATAGAAATCCTGGCTCGAATCACGGCGTATTACCGAAGCGGGCATAATTTCATAATCGCTGTTTTCTTTCTTAATCTTATAATATTTCCAAAGGCGAGCGTTTTCGTCTTTAATATCGTAATAATTTACAAGCTGGGTACGTAAATCAGCCGCCTCTTTTTTAAGCTCTTCGTTTTCCCTGACAAGCTCGTCGTAGGTTTTTTCGCCCTCACCCGCGGCAGACGCGCTTACCTGCGACAGTCCTTTTGTAAGAAAGTTCACTCCCGACGAAAGCAGCGGATAACCCGCTCCGCCTAAAATCATAAACAACAGAGCTACGATTATCGTTATAGATACAATTTTAACTTTTTTATCACTAAAAAACTCCATTTTTTATTTGTCCGCGTCAAGCGTGGACTTTCCTTTCTTAAATGTCATATCCCCCGTTCCTTAGTGCCTCTATCAAGTTTTGGATACTTAGGATAGGTTCATCTATTAGTTCTCAGTTCTCGGTTCTCAGTTCTCGGTTCTCAGTAATTATGATTTAATGAAAAAAACTATCAATATTTATACGGTCGGGATACCGAGGTTGTTATTCAGTCCGTTCTGTCTACACGACCGCAACTGAGAACTTATAACTGACTACTGATTACTGTTTTAATGGGCTGACCTAATACTAAGCCAGCCCTGTTTTCAGCTATTACTCGCGGTTATGCTTATACTCGGCTCTTACGCCGCCTAAGCGTTTTCCCGTTCCCGCTACAACACAGTCGAGCGGTCTGTCGGCAACGTGTACGGGCATTCCTGTTTCCTGCATTACAAGACGGTCGAGACCTCGAAGCAGCGCGCCGCCGCCTGTGAGCATAATTCCGTGGTCGATAATATCCGCGGAAAGCTCGGGCGGAGTTTTCTCGAGAGTATCCTTAATCGCGTCGATAATCACCATCAGCGGATCAGCTAAAGCGTCTCTTATCTCCTCGGCAGTTATCGTAATATCCTTCGGAAGTCCCGATTCAAGGCTTCTTCCCTTAATAAGCATATCCTTCTCCTCGGGATACGGATACGCCGAGCCGATAGCTATTTTAATCTCCTCGGCGGTTCTGTCGCCGATAAGAAGATTATATTTTTTCTTAATATAAGTAACAATCGCTTCGTCGAATTTATCGCCCGCAACTCGTACCGAGCAGGCTGTAACAATATCGCCGAGCGAAATAACGGCAACCTCGGAGGTACCGCCGCCGATATCTACTACCATCGAACCCGTAGGCTCGTCCACGGGAAGTCCCGCGCCGATAGCCGCCGCCATAGGCTCCTCGATAAGCATAATATTCTTGCTTCCGCTTGCCTGAACAGCCGCGCTCTCTACCGCGCGTCTTTCAACCTCGGTAACGCCTGTGGGCATACAGATAATAATTCTCGGCTTGCTGAACAGCGAGGGCTTAGCCGCCTTTCTGATAAAGTGCTTCAGCATTGTAGCGGTGATATCGAAGTCGGCGATAACGCCGTCCTTTAAAGGACGAACCGCGACGATCGAGCCTGGAGTTCTTCCTATCATATCTCTAGCCTGCTGACCTACGGCAAGCACCGTGTCGTTGCGGATATCAACCGCGACAACCGAAGGCTCGCGCATTACGATACCCTTACCCTTCATACATACGAGTGTATTCGCTGTACCTAAATCAATTCCTATATCTTTTGAAAATGAAAACATAACTTTCTCCTTTCGGATATTTACATATACATTCCATATTTATAATAAATAAACCGTAAAAAGCGTATAATTACAGCTTATCTAATATATTATATCCTATTAAGCGAGTTAAATCAACCTAAAAATGTCATTTTTTGCCTGTAGAACCGAAACCGCCTTCTCCCCTGTCGGTTTCATCAAGCTTTTCGACCTCGACAAGCTCGGGGATTATTACGGGCGAAATAACCATCTGGGCTATTCTCTCGTTGGGTTCAATAGTATAAGGCTCGCCGCTTACGTTGCAAAGTCCTACCATAATCTCTCCGCGATAATCCGAATCGACTACTCCGACTCCGTTCGCAAGACAGATACCGTGCTTAACCCCGAGTCCCGAACGCGCGTAAAGATACGCGACCGCCGAGCTGTCGGGCAGAGCTATCGCGACGCCTGTCGGTATCAGCTTTAAATCGCCCGGGTTAATCGTAACGCTTTCTTCGATACAGGCGTAAAGGTCGGCTCCCGCCGAGCCCTTGGTACCGCGTGTAGGCAAGATAGCGTTTTCCCTGAGCTTTTTAATTTTTAACTCCATATAATTCAACTCCTAAACTTGCAAAATTAAAAAAATCCTGCAAAAATTCAAAAAGCTAATATTTATACATTTTTTATAATTCCAATAACTAAAATACGAATTTTCTAAAGAGGAAAATTCAAAAATTCCTTCGGGGAATATTGGTTATAAAACTCCCCTTTTTAACAATCCGTGGGTCTTTTCTCGGGAATTTAGGCTGTGACTAATAAAATCAGCTATGTTTTCCACGTTTTCCACAGAGTTTTCCACAGAAAAGCTGAAAACTTCAAAGTCTATGCTTCCGCTGGATTTTACCGCGGTAAATCCCTCTAACGGGAGATTGTTAAGTATCTCTGTAGCGACTTTGTCACAATAGAAAATGAAGGATTTGTTAAGTCTATCCGTCATTTTTCCCTGTCCCGAACAGTCCTTACAGCTTATTCCCGCGCTCTTATTCGGGCAGTTTCTGACGAGCATAACGGGCAGATATCCGTAGCTTATTACCCCTCTCGGGATATTTCCGCCGAGCTTTTCTATTTGGGAAAGCTTCAGCTCGAAGCTCAGCTCGGTATCGGTAAAACCCGTCTTTTCCGCCCAAAGTAAATCGAGCGTATTCGTTAAATTCAGCCCGAACCCGCCGTGGATTATTAGCCCGTTTTCTTTCGCGATATACACAGCGGCGAGGTTATTGCAAAGCACGTCCTCAACGCCGAGCTCCTTAAATGCGGTCAGCTTAGCTTTTATCTTTTCTTCCCTGGAAAACATCGCTCTCGGGATTTCTACGCCGAGCCTGTAGCCCTCGTCGATAAGTCTTTTTATCTCGTCTAAATCGCTGTCGATCGGAACAAAGCAAAGCTCAAGCTCCTTAAATCCTTTTCCGATTCTAGTCGAGCTGAACCTCGCGCGGGATGATTTTGCTCCCGCCTTATGCGGAATAATTTCGGTCAGCTCAACATTGTTGACGGTGTACCTTTTGCTTTTTGCCCGCTTATCGCTGAGTATATCAAGCGCGTCGCGCCTAAGCTTATTCAGCGCGGACATTTTTATAGCTATATTATCTTCTAAATCAATTTTCAGCTCAACGATATTATAGGGTGTTGAGCCTGTTTTTAACAGCTGACGGCGTACCTTCTCCTCGTCGAGTGGAACATTTTTCGCTGTTTCACAGCTTTCCTCGCTTAAAACCTCCGCTTCCGAACGTCCGTCGCTGACTTTAAGAAATGCCTTTTTCCCCGCTTCGGCGCGGAATTCAGCGGAAATATTAACCCGCCTGTATTCGTCCTTATAGCTGTTTTGGATTTCTTTAAACAGAGAATTTGTCGCAGAAACGACGTCGTCCTTACGACGGTATCCGAACATCTCGTAACCTCGCTTCGAGGTATAATAGCCGTCGGTAAAGCCTGTTCTCGAAAACACGCTTTCGAGCTGAGCTTTTGTTTTTTCGTCAACTGCTCCGTTATCGCGCGACTGAACGCACGCTTTTGTCGCGGCGGCAACATACTCGGGGCGCTTTAACCGTCCCTCGATTTTCGCCGAGCTTACTCCGATTTCCTCGAGATCACGGATATAATCTATAATGCTGTTGTCCTTTAAGCTTAGCGCGTATTTACTTTTTCCGATATTAAACGGCAGTCGGCAGGTCTGGGCGCAGCGTCCTCGGTTTCCGCTTCTCGAGCCTATAACCGCGCTGAAATAGCATTGTCCCGAAACGCTCATACACAGCGCGCCGTGGACGAACACCTCGAGCTCTATCGGACAGCTCTCGGCGATTTCCTTAATCTCCGCGCGGCTGAGCTCTCTCGCGAGCACAACTCTTTTAAAGCCCTGTTCATACAAAAGCTTCGCGCCGCTCGGGGAATGAACGCTCATCTGGGTTGAAGCGTGGAGCGGAAGCTCGGGAGCAATCTCTTTGGCGAGTGTTGCTACTCCCATATTCTGGACAATAAGCGCGTCTACTCCCGCTTCTGCGCAGGAGGTTATCAGCTTCTTAGCTGTTTCGAGCTCGTCGTCGAACACCACGGTATTTACCGTAACATACACAAGCGCGCCTCGTATATGGCAATACTCTACCGTTTTTACGATCTCGGTATCGTCGAAATTTTCCGCGCCTGCTCTAGCCGAAAGCTCTTTAGCGCCGAGATAAACGGCGTCGGCTCCGCTTCTTACGGCGGCGACTACCGACTCAAACCCTCCGCAGGGCGCGAGTATCTCAATCTTTTTCATCTTCGAAAAGCGAGTACTGCCTCATCGGTTTATATCCCTTATTCTTCTTTTTCTTTTTTCTTCCGACAGGCTTTTCAGCTTTTGACGGTTCCTCGGGTTTTTCTTCTTCGGCGGTTTCAGCCTTTGCTTCCTCGGGAGCGTCAAGCGCTTTCAGCTCGTCGGCGGATTCCTTTTTCATATCATTAACAAGCTTATTAAGCTCCTCGATTTCGTTATCCTTTTTCTCGAGCAGCTCTTTAAGCTCTCTGATCTGTTTAGCCTGCTTGTCCGCCTGGTTTATAAAGGGCTGGGCTCTGTCGGAAAGGCTTTTATTGCGGAGCTTTTCCTTATTCATATCGTCGGCGTAATCAAGCGCGCACAGAAGCGCCGCCGACCTGCGGTCGAGCGTAGGATTTTCCGCGCCGATTTTCTGGATAGTATCGCTTACCTCCTCGGCGAGCTTCTTAACGTAATCCTCGCTGTCGTCGCTTAAAAGTATAAATCTTTTTCCCGCGACAAATACTGTATGTTTGTTCATCATTTTCCTCCTTTTTGGGAAACCCTTTTTATCCATAGTAATTATAGTATAATCCGCAAAAAGAAAAAAGATAAGTAAATACAATGTAAATTCAAAAAACGTTTTTGTAACCCGCCGCGAGCCGCGGTAGGCAAAGCCGCCTTTGGAATAGTTCCGGTTAACAGAAATGTTCATCAACGGCGGGTTTTTCTTTAATTAGTATTTTCATCTTGCTAATGCAGACGGAGCTTGCATATTAATTCGGTCGGGATACATATTTTATTATTATGCTATTCTATCTACTCGACATTCACTTACCACTTATCACTAACCACTTTCCACTAAAAAACGCCGATGCCAAACGACATCGACGTTTAATAATTTTTTCAATTATACATTGTAGGAATAGTTCGGGCTTTCCTTGGTAATCTGGATATCGTGGGGGTGGCTCTCGCGTAAGCTTGAGGCTGAAATCTGTACGAACTTCGCCTTCTTATGGAGCTCCTCGATAGTCGCGCAGCCTGTATATCCCATACCTGCTCTAAGTCCGCCCATCATCTGGTAAACCGTATCGGATAAAAGTCCCTTATAAGGTACTCGTCCTTCTACGCCCTCGGGAACGAACTTTTTATTGGAAGCCTGGAAGTAACGGTCTGAGCTGCCTTGGCCCATAGCTCCGAGCGAGCCCATTCCGCGGTAGGTCTTAAACTGACGTCCCTGGAAAATTTCGTTTTCACCGGGACTTTCCTCACAACCCGCTACGAGCGAGCCTACCATACATACGCTTCCGCCCGCGGCTAACGCCTTAACAATATCTCCGCTATACTTGATACCGCCGTCGGCGATAACGGGTATACCGTACTTAGACGCCGCGCAAGCCGCGTCATAAATCGCGGTAATCTGCGGAACGCCGATACCCGCTACAATTCGTGTGGTACAGATCGAACCTGGTCCGATACCGACCTTTACAGCGTCGGCACCCGCGTCGATAAGCGCTTCCGCCGCTTCGGCTGTCGCGATATTACCCGCGATAAGCTGGAGCTCGGGATAAGCCTTCTTAACCTTTTTAACCGAATTGATAATATTGATATTATGGCCGTGCGCCGAGTCTAAACAACATACGTCTACGCCCGCTTCGACAAGAGCCGCTACTCTGTCGAGTACGTCCGCTGTGCCGCCGATAGCCGCTCCGCAGAGGAGTCTGCCTTTTTCGTCACGCGCGGAGTTGGGATACTGCACGGATTTTTCAATATCCTTTATAGTAATAAGTCCTTTAAGGACGCCGTTATCATCAGTAATAGGAAGCTTCTCTATTCTATGCTGACGGAGTATATCCTGCGCCTGCTCGAGAGTTGTGCCTACGGGAGCGGTAACGAGCTCCTCCTTAGTCATAACCTCGGAAATTTTCGTACCGAAAACCTCGGGCTTCATAAAGCGCATATCACGGTTGGTAATAATTCCTACAAGCCGTCCGTTCTCACAAATCGGAACGCCGCTTATCTTATACTTAGCCATAAGCGCGTCAGCGTCGCCGACTGTACTATCGGGAGAAAGATAAAACGGATTAGCAATAACGCCGTTCTCACTTCTCTTAACACGGTCAACCATATCCGCCTGAGTCTTAATATCCATATTCTTATGGATAATACCGATACCGCCCTCTCTGGCTATCGCGATCGCCATCGCGGTTTCCGTAACCGTATCCATAGCGGCGGTCATAAGCGGTGTATTGAGGTGGATTTTTTTAGTTAAATCAGTTTCAACACTTACATTTCGGGGTTCAACGTTTGACTCTCCGGGAATTAGTAGCACATCATCAAAGGTTATACCCTGTTTGCCGAATTTGTCATCAAAATTCTTGTTCAACATCTCGCCATCCCCTAATCGACATTTTTTTATTAAAGTTTATTATACCAAAATTAATCATATTTAGCAAGAGTTTTTTCTCTTAATCCGCAATTTTTTAAATCTCTTGACATATTGTCCGACTAAAGATAAAATTATATACAGCGTTAAATAACGGAGGTAAAATATGAAAAAAATACTCGCGGTTTCCGCCGCTTTAGCAATTATACTTTCTTCGCTGTTTTTAAACGGCTGCGAAGATAAAAAACAAACTAAATCTACAACCGCAACCACATCGACCACAGCTCCCGCTAAGACTGATAAAGACCAGAAAAACACTTCAAAGGAGCTGAAAGAATATCTCGACAGCTTTACAAAGGGAGATAACCCCGTTTACGGCACGTGGAAGATAGAAGGCATTAAGGCGTTGAGCTATATTTTCCGAAACGACGGCTACGCTCAGCTCGCTATGGGTACGGAAGCCGACTTCACGAAGCTCGTACTTGACAAGGACAAAAAGACCTTAGGCGTAGCGTTTGTACTCGGACTTAACGGCACATATAATTACACCTTCTCTAAAGGCAACAAGGTTCTCACGCTTAAATCGGACAAGGACAGCTTCACCCTTACAAGACAGAAGGACTACAACCTTATTCCCCCCGCTCCGAAAAACCCGAAGATAGATAAAAATATTCTCGGCTGGTGGAAAAGCCAGGGAGGACAGACTTACTTCTTCGGCTCGGACGGTATTATGTATTCCAACAATATAACAATGGAAACCTGCTATACCTACAACGCCGTAAAGGGTAAAATCAAAGCGGTTTATGACTACGCGGGCAAGGTAAAAATTAATCTGGATTATAAGCTGAAAAAAGATTCCCTCTACATTGACAATGTAGAATACAGAAAATCAAAACCGTAACGCATAAAGTAAAGGTCGGAAGACTGAGGTTAAAGCCTCTTTCTTCCGACCATATTTTTTACTTCTTTTTACTTTTCCTTTTTGCAGATAAGGAACTTATGTACAAGTCCCGCTAATACCGCGCCTAAAAGCGGAGCTATTATGAATACATAAAGCTGACGAATTGCCATTCCTCCCTGTAAAACAGCGGGGCCGAAGCTTCTCGCAGGGTTAACGGATGTTCCCGTAAACGGAATACCGATAAGATGTACGAACACGAGAGTAAGAGCGATTACTACGCCCGCTACCGCGCCGTTTTCAACCTTGGATGTAACTCCGAGTACTGTAAGAACAAAGATAAATGTTAGAACTGTTTCAACAATTCCCGCGCTCACCGCGCTGACGGGATGACCTGCGAGTACGCCGCCGTAGCTGTTGGCGCCGAGATTAGCGTTGCTTCCGAACACAAACCATAAGCCTGCCGCGCCCGCGGTTGCTCCTAAGAACTGAGCTATAATATAGCCCACAAAATCCTTAGCGGAAATCTTTCCGTTAATCAGCATACCGAGCGATACAGCGGGATTGATATGGCATCCCGATACGTTTCCGATAGAATACGCCATCGCGACTATCGAAAGACCGAACGCAAGCGAAATTGCGATAATCGTTCCGCTGTTGGGTATCGGCGAACCGTTCGACGACGATACCGCGCTTACCGCTACAGCTGTTCCGCAGCCTCCGACTACCAGCACCGCCGTGCCGATAAACTCAGCGATATACTTTTTAATGCTTTCCAATAGAATACCTCCTTTTTTATTTAGGGCTAAGGGCTAAGGGGAAAGGGCTAAGCTTCTTTCCTCTTCAACTCTTAACTCTTATTTCTTAATTAACTTCTCCTGTCCGCCCATATAAGGTCTTAATACCTCGGGGATACTTACCGAGCCATCCTCGTTTAAGTTATTCTCCAGGAACGCGATCAACATTCTCGGCGGAGCGACAACGGTATTATTTAAAGTATGGGCAAAGTATTTTCCGTCCTTACCTCTTACTCTGATTTTAAGACGTCTTGCCTGAGCGTCGCCTAAGTTCGAGCAGGAGCCGACCTCAAAATATTTCTTCTGTCTCGGCGACCACGCCTCAACGTCGATAGAACGAACCTTTAAGTCCGCTAAATCTCCCGAACAGCACTCGAGCGTTCTTACGGGAATATCGAGCGTACGGAATAAATCTACCGTATTCTGCCACAGCTTATCGAACCACATTCTGCTGTCCTCGGGCTTACATACAACGATCATTTCCTGCTTCTCAAACTGGTGGATTCTATATACACCGCGCTCCTCTATACCGTGAGCGCCTTTTTCTTTTCTGAAGCAGGGAGAGTAGCTTGTTAATGTCTGGGGTAAATCCTCCTCGTTAACCATAGTGTCGATAAACTTACCAATCATACTGTGCTCGGAGGTACCGATAAGGTAAAGATCCTCGCCCTCGATTTTATACATCATAGCGTCCATCTCAGCGAAGCTCATAACGCCTGTTACTACATTAGAACGAATCATAAACGGCGGTACGCAATATGTAAATCCGCGGTTTATCATAAAGTCGCGAGCGTACGCGATTACCGCGCTGTGGAGTCTCGCGATATCGCCCATAAGATAGTAGAAGCCGTTGCCCGCTACCTTACGCGCGGAGTCGAGGTCAATTCCGTTAAAGCTTTCCATAATATCGGTATGATACGGAACCTCGTAATCGGGAACTACGGGCTCGCCGAATTTTTCAACCTCAACATTCTCGCTGTCGTCCTTACCGATAGGAACGCAGTCGTCGATAATGTTCGGTATTTTCATCATAATCTCGGTTACTTTAGCGGAGTATTCAGCCTCCTCCTTTTCGAGATTTTCGAGCTGTTCGCCCTGAGCCTGAACCTCAGCCTTTAACGCCTCGGCTTCGTCTTTCTTGCCCTGGCCGTAGAGCGCGCCTATCTGCTTAGAGAGCTTATTTCGATTCGCTCTTAAAGCGTCAGCGTCACCCTTAGCCTTACGGCTTTTTTTATCGAGCTCAATTACCTCGTCAACTAAATCGAGCTTGCTGTCCTGAAATTTTTTCTTTATGTTTTCCTTAACTGCGTCGGGATTTTCCCTTAAAAATTTAATATCAATCATTTTTTACTCCTCTTATCTTAACTTTATCCGGCAAGTAACCAGTTATAAATTTGTATATCAATTATTGCCGTAACAACGGTCGTAAAAATATTTACTGCCGTTGCCGTTAACAATAAAACCTTTACACTCTTTACATCTTTTTTCAAAATAGCCCATATTATCGGTAATTCGATAGCTAACGTTATTATAATAAATATTACGTTTAAAAACCAATATGTATTAAACAACATAAAAAGTTCAAAACGCTGTCCGCCGAAAAGTATAAGATTCATAATCGCTTCAGGTATAAGAAACGATGCCGCGTTAGCTAATACAACCGTCCCGATAACTTTTAAAGGTTTTTTCATCTTGGTAACAACCAACAGAGCTAAAGCTTCAACAATTAAAGTTCCGATTATTATATACGGAAAATGCTCCATATAAGAATAATTATCCATTCGCTCTGTCCATATTGAGTTGGCGGACGCTGTTATCGTAAACATTACAGTTAAACCAATTAGAACAAACGTTCCTAGCAAAGCTTTTTTATACTTCATCACTTATCCTCTAGCTTTGCCGCCAAATCCTTAAGCTCGTCGTCGCTGTAAAATTCTATCGAAAGCGTTCCGCCCTTTTTATTCGGCAGCGGTTTTACCTTAACCTTTTTCCCGAGATATTCGGACAAGGTATGCTCAACCATTTTATAATAGTTGGATTGCTTAGGTTCTTTTTTCGCGACAGGTTTTTTTACTGACTTTTTCGCGAGCTTTTCGGTCTGGCGAACCGATAAATCGGAAGCTACTACCTCGTCGGCGAGCGTTTCCATATCCTGCTCATTTTCAAGCGCCAATATCGCTCTCGCGTGGCCAGCGGAAAGCTTTCCGCTTTTTACCATTTCCGTAACGCTGTCGGGAAGATTCAGAAGCCTTAGTGTATTCGCTACCGCGGGACGGGATTTTCCGACCGCTTCGGCTACCGCCTCCTGGCTTAAATCGTGCTCGTCCATAAGCGTTTTATATCCGAGCGCTTCTTCTATCGGGTTTAAGTCCTCGCGCTGTAGATTTTCTATAAGCGCGATTTCCATTGTTTCCCTGTCGGTTAGCTCTCGTATCGTTACGGGAACCTCCGTAATACCCGCAAGCTGACAGGCTCGGTATCTTCTCTCGCCCGCTACTATCTCATATCCTCCGCCGAATAACGGCTTTACGAGTATCGGCTGAATCAGTCCGTGGGTTTTTATACTCTCGGCAAGTTGGTTCAGCTTTTCCTCGTCGAACTCACGGCGGGGCTGATCGTGATTTGGTTCAATCTCCGATATATTTAAAGTTACCGTACTTCCTCCGTCCTCGGTTTCGTTCTGGATAAAAATTGCGTCCAGACCTTTTCCGAGTCCGCCTTTTCTTTTTGCCATATTTCTTTACCTTAACCTTTTTTTACAATTTCTTCGGCGAGCTCGTTATACGCCGCCGCGCCCTTACAGGATTTATCGTAGTAAATTACGGGCATTCCGAACGAAGGCGCTTCCGAAAGTCTTACTCCGCGAGGGATAACTGTCTTAAACACCTTGCGCGGGAAGAACTTTTTAACTTCCTCAACAACCTGCTGGGTGAGATTTAATCTTCCGTCGTACATTGTAAGCAGTACGCCCTCGAGCTCTAAGCTCGGGTTGTACTGGCGTTTAACTCTGCGCACCGTACTCATAAGCTGTGAAAGTCCTTCGAGCGCGTAGTATTCGCACTGAATCGGAACGAGTATTGTGTCCGCAAGCGTCATAGCGTTCGCCGTAATAAGCCCTAAGGAGGGCGGACAGTCTATTATTATGTAATCGTAGTTGTACTTAATCGGAAGAACCGCGTTTTTAAGCAGCGCTTCTCTGTGCGGTTTTTCAACGATTTCGAGCTCCGCCGCCGCTAAATCGAGCGAGCTCGGGAGAATATGGAGGTTGTTAAACTGGGTAGCGTATAAACATTCCTCCGCTTTTAGCCCGTCTACAAGAATATTATATGTAGATTTTGTAAGCTTTCTTTTATCTACAGCCACACCGCTGGTGGCGTTTCCCTGGGGGTCAACATCAATTAAAAGTACCTTTTTCCCCAGATTTCCAAGACAAGCCGCGAGGTTTACGGAGGTTGTAGTCTTACCTACTCCGCCCTTTTGGTTTGCTACAGCAATTACCTTTGCCAAATTATCAAATCCCTTTTTAAAATATCTATTTTATTTTAGCATATTAAAGAAAAAAATAAAAGAGTTTTTTAAAGATTGATAACAATATTTTTTGTGATGTTATATAAGGGCTACGCTCCTCGGCTTTTCTATTATGTTTCACGTGAAACAAATTAAGTGACTAGTGGTTAGTGCCTAGTGATTTGTGAATGTCGTGTAGAATAATTGATATAGAACCTTCGTTATGTTTCCGAGTGTATTAATAGTATATTGTTCATCTCTTGTCATCCTGAGCAGGTACGCAGCACCGTGCCAAAGGATCTTAAACCTTAAAGATTCTTCGACTTCGCTTACGCTCCGCTCAGAATGACAGGCGATGATTAAGTACGGGAATATGGTTTAGTTAAGAGTTAAGAATTAAGAGTTAAAAGGTAAAAGATTTCTTCGACTTCGCTGAGAATGATAGGCGATAAATCGGTACGAGAGAATATAAATACTAAGAAAGGAATGTCCACTCAAAAACCACTAATTAATAAATACTTAAAATCCGCCGTTTATGATTGTTTGAATCATATTAAGGTTTTAATAGGCGGCTTTGGCTGTCGGGGCTCCCGACTGACGCGGACGATTAAAAATGCCGAAAGCCGCGTATTTCTACGCGGCTTTGGCAAGGGGTTAGATAAGGAAATGGGTATGAGTGGATTGGACGCGTTAGCGCCCGTCCGGAAAGCTTGTTAAGCGGGTTTTTCAACCCGAGGTTTAGGGATTTTTACGGTGTATTCGAGGTAATCCCCGCTGTCCTTTTTGTCGTAAACGGCGTCTATTCCCGCCTCTTTCATCGTAAGTACAGCTTTATTTATCGTATTAATAAAAATTCGTATATCTCTTATTATGATTTTACGTGTGCCCTTCTTTTCATTTTCTCCCGAATTACAGAGCAGGTTTTCTATAAGCTCCTCGCTTTGGGCAACGTTCAGGTTATCCGCTATGATTTTAGAGAGAGCTTCTTTTCTCAGCTCCTGGTCGTAAATCCTGAGCAGCGCTCTCGCGTGGCGTTCGGATAATCCCGCCTGAACAATCCAGTCCTGTTCATCATAAGTAAGATTTAAAAGCCTTAGCTTGTTGGCAATTGAGCTCTGGCTTTTACCGAGCTTGACCGCCGCCTGCTCCTGGGTTAAACCGTAACGTCTTATAAGCCGAGATATTCCTCTCGCTTCCTCAAATATTCCGAGGTCACGGCGCTGGAGATTTTCAATTAGAGCGAGTACGGCGGATTCCCTATCGTTACATTTTATTATTATACAGGGCACTCGGGTATAGCCCGCGATTACGGCGGCTCTCAGCCTGCGTTCGCCTGCTATGATTTCGTATTCCGACTGACTTACCTTCCTTACAGTCAGCGGCTGGAGGATCCCGTTTTCCTCTATCGACTTCGCCAAATCCCTTAGCTTGTCTTCCTCAAATATCCTGCGGGGTTGAGTTTTATTAGGACGGATTTTGATTGTAGGGATTTCGGCTATTCGATTTTCTGATTTACTAAGGTAATTCAATACCTCACCTCTCTTTGAGGTTTGTCCCTTTCGGTGTTATTATCATACCACTTTTATTTTAAAAAGCGTGTCGAAGTTTGAGCAATTATTTTAAAATTTTTTCAAGTTAAATGTAAAATTAATAATAAAAATGTCATCCCGAGCGTAAAAGATTTTTCTTTCACTCAGGATGACGTTTTATAACGGTTTGTTTTTTATTTTCTTACCCGCGCGCGGATATTTATCGGAAGTGTTATCTTTCTTATTAATAACTATAAGCGCTCTCTCCCCCGCGCCCTCTAAATTGAACTCATTAACTGAAACCACTTCACCGCCTAAAATTTTAACGGCGTTTTCGGCTTCCTTTAATTCTTCTTTATAGTCAGCGGCTTTCATCGCAATAAAGCTTCCGCCGACTTTTACGAGAGGTATACAATATTCGCACAGTGTGTTAAGCCTTGCGACAGCTCTCGATATCGCAATATCGTAACTCTCTCTCTGAGCGACATCCTTGCCCGCGTCCTCGGCTCTTGAATGTACGGTATTTACATCTATTCCGATTTCCTCGGCGACTGTGTCTAAGAAGTTCAGACGTTTATTAAGGCTGTCTAAAAGTGTGAGTTTAATATCTTCCCTGAATATCTTTAGCGGAATACCAGGAAAACCAGCGCCTGTACCGACGTCAATAAGCGAAGCGTTTTCGGGAATATCGAAATACTTCGTAAGTGCTAAGCTATCGGCAAAGTGTTTTACCGCAACTTCTTCGGGCTCTACAATTCGGGTAAGGTTTATTTTCTCGTTCCACTCTATAAGCAGTTTATAATACTTTTCAAACTTTTCAGCCTGACTGTCGGATAAGTTTATTCCTATATCCGCGCAGGCTTTTTTTACTAAATCCTTCAATTTATCTCCTTTGCGAAAGCCAGATTAAAAGCACGTTAATATCCGCGGGAGATACTCCCGAGATACGCGACGCCTGTCCTATGTTAAGAGGTTTAATCTTATTAAGCTTTTCCTGAGCTTCCAGCCTTAGTCCTTTCAGCTCCGTATAATCGAAATTATCGGGCAGTTTTTTCTTTTCGAGCTTTTGCATCTGCTCAACCTGTTTAAGCTGTTTTTCAATATAGCCCGCGTATTTAACCTCAATTTCAACCTGCTCGAAAATATTCGCGTCTAAATCGGGACGGGTAGTATCTACAGGCTCTAAGTCTTTATAGCTTAGCTGTGGTCTTCTAAGCAAATCAATCAGCTTTGCGCCCGTAGACAACGGTGATGTTTCACGTGAAACAAGTATCTCGTTTATCTTATCGCTCGGAGGTATTACTATCTTGCTTATTCTCTTTAGCTCTTGTTCTTTAAGCTGTTGTTTTTTATTGAAACGCTCCCAGCGATTGTCGGATATAAGTCCGATTTTTCTACCTATCGGCGTAAGTCTTACATCAGCGTTATCCTGTCTTAATATAAGACGGTATTCGCTTCTCGAGGTCATCATCCTGTACGGCTCGTTAGCGCCCTTGGTAACAAGGTCGTCTATAAGCGTTCCGATATACGAACCCGAGCGCTCTAATATCATAGGTTCTTTTCCCTGGATTTTTAAAGCGGCGTTAACTCCCGCGACAAATCCCTGAGCCGCGGCTTCCTCATATCCCGAGCTGCCGTTGAACTGTCCCGCGCCGTATAAGCCCTCGAACTTCTTAAATTCGAGCGTGGCGTTCATTTCGGTCGGGTCAATACAATCGTACTCAATAGCGTAAGCGGGACGCATAATAACCGCGTTTTCAAGTCCCTTTATAGTATGGTAAAATTTCAGCTGTACTTCCTCGGGTAAGGATGAGCTCATTCCCTGGAGATACATTTCCTCTGTATCAAGTCCGCACGGCTCAATAAAAAGCTGATGGCGTTTTTTCTCGCTGAATCGGACTATTTTATCCTCTAAGCTCGGACAGTATCGCGGACCTACTCCCTCAATCTTTCCGCCGTAAAGCGGTGAGCGGTGGATATTCTCAAGGATAATTTCCTTAGTTTTTTCATTAGTCCAGCTTATATGACATTTAACCTTATTTTCACCTAAATCCTCGGTATCGTATGAAAACGGTATCGGCGGTTCGTCGCCGAGCTGTTCCTCTAATTCCGAAAAATCTATACTGCTTCTTAGCACTCTCGCGGGTGTTCCCGTTTTAAATCGGCGCAAACCTATTCCGAGTTTTTTTAGGCTCTCCCCTAAAAAGCTCGCGGCGAATATTCCGTCAGGTCCGCTTTCGTAGCTGACCTCGCCGACAAAAATTCTTCCTCCCAAGTACGTACCTGTCGCGATAATTACCGCCTTGACCTCATACTCAGCGAGCATTCTTGTCGTTAAAATATATCCGTTTTCATTCTTTTCAATATCGGTAACCTCCGCCTGATGAAGCTGTAAATTCTCCTGCAATTCAAGCTTATGCTTCATCACATCGGAATATTTTCTTCTGTCAATCTGCGCTCTTAAAGAATGAACGGCGGGACCTTTTCCCTTATTTAGCATCCTGCTCTGTAGAAAACACTCGTCAGCAGTCTTTCCCATTTCTCCGCCGAGAGCGTCAATCTCACGGACAAGGTGGCCTTTTGCCGTTCCGCCGATTGACGGATTACAGGGGCAGTTTCCAACAGCGTCCATATTGATTGTGAAAACTACCGTACTGCATCCAAGACGCGCGGAAGCGAGCGCGGCTTCTATTCCCGCGTGACCCGCTCCTATAACTGCTACATCAAATTTTCCCGCTTTATATTTCATAATCTCTACCCTATTTTCCTACACAGAAGTTGTGGAATACATTATCAACCACAACCTCGCTTACTCTTTCTCCCGTAAGCTCGAGAATATATTCTATTGCTTCCTCAATATTTACGGTAATCGCGTCGAAGGTCATTCCTATATTGAGCGCTTCTTTTGCTTCTGTTAACGCTTTTTGCGCGTTTATTACCGCCGTTCTCTGGCGTTCGTTCGCAAGTATTCCCTCGCTCGGGTCGAAGTTATTCGTTCCCGCTATATTCTCTATCATCTCGCAAAGCAGTTCAAATCCATCGCCGTTTTTAGCGGAGATCTTTACCACCTTATCTATCCTGTCCTCAATATATTTTTCGTCGAGCTTTTTATCTAAATCTGTTTTATTAATAATCGCGATAACGGGCGCGTCCTGAACATCGGCAATAAGCTTTCTGTCATCATCATCAAGCTCTCGTCCCGCGTCAAATACAGCCAGTACAAGTCCGCAATTCTGAACTCGGCTTTTCGCTATATCCACGCCTATTTTCTCGACCTTATCCTCGGTATCTCTCATACCCGCGGTATCGCTTAATCTAAGAGTTACGTTGCCGATATTAACGGTTTCCTCGATAATATCTCTCGTCGTTCCCGGAATATCCGTTACGATACTTTTATTTTTACCCGCTATAAGATTCATAAGGGTACTTTTTCCCGTATTAGGCTTGCCCGCGATTACGGTATCCAAGCCTTCTTTTACTGTCTGTCCTAAATCGTATGTATCTAACAGTTTTTTAATATCGAACAAACATTCGTTAAATGTATTATTTAAACTTTCCTCGCTTACCTGCTCAATATCCTCCTCGGGATAGTCAGCCCAAGCGCTGAAATGAGCCGCGGTTGAAACGAGTTTATTTTTTATGTTTTCTATTCTGCGCCAAAGCGCTCCGTCTTTAGCGAGCACGGCAGCTCTCGCGGCATTTTTACTCTTAGCCGAGATAATATCTATAACGGCTTCCGCTTCAGTTAAATCGAGCTTTCCGTTTAAAAACGCGCGCTTAGTAAACTCTCCCGCTTCGGCAGGAACAGCTCCCGCTTCAATAACGGTACGGAGAATTTCTCTTGTAATAAAAATACCGCCGTGACATGAAAGCTCAACTATATTCTCTCCCGTATAGCTGTTAGGCGCTCTGAAAACCGTGGCGATAACCTCGTCGAGCTTTTCGCCGTTTTTATAAACATATCCAAGCGCCGCGCGGTATCCTTTCATTTCCGTAAGTTTTTTCCCTGAAACTGATTTAAAAATACCGTTGCATATTTGTATTGAGTTTTCTCCGCTGACGCGTATTACACCTATACCGCCTTCTCCCTGAGCTGTCGATATAGCCGCTATGGTTTTATTATCCATATGGATTTCTCCTAAAAGAAAAGGTCGGGTGACATCGGTAATTAATATCACCTGTCTACTCGACCTTTAAATTATTAATCTATTCTGCCGTAAAGTCCCGCGCCGCCGCTTTCGTCGAGCGGCTTTCTATCGGGATTGGATTCTACGGGCTTAGAGGAACGATTGTTATTTCTTCCTCTGTTGTAGTTACCTCTGTTTCTTCTGTTATTTCTTTCCTTAGGATCAGGACCGATAACAACATGTCTTGAAGCGTTTTCACCCTCACTCCAGGATGTAGCTCCTCTGACCTTCTGAACGGAGGTATGTATAATTCTTCTCTCGTAAGGATTCATCGGCTCAAGGGAAGTTTTTCTTCCTGTTTTAACCGCTTTAAAAGCGAGCTTGCGTCCGAGAATCTCGAGAGTTTTTTCTCTTTTTTCTCTGTAATTACCTGTATTAACGGTAATTTTAAAGTAGCTGTTGTCTACGTGATTAGCTACTAAGCTTGTAAGATACTGTAAAGCGTCGAGAGTTTCTCCGCGTCTGCCGATAATATAACCGACATCCTCGCCCTCAATATCAAAGGTTGCGCTTGTTTCTGTTTTTTCTACAGCAACCTCTACGCCGTTGAGTTTCATAGCGGCGATAACATCCTTTAAGAATTTCTCCGCGGCGTCAGCGGGATTATCCTTTTCCTTAACAGTTATCTTTACCTGAGCCTGTTTTCCGCCGAAAAGACCGAGAACCTTTTTTTCAGCTCTCTGGATTACTTCGAAATCATACTCAGAATTTTCATCTAAACCGAGTTGAGCTTTCGCGTTTTCCAACGCTTCCTGCTCGGTATCGCCGGTTCCAATAACTTCTTTAATCATTTTTTACCTCTATTTATATTACTTCTTTTTCTTGTTTTTATTATCTCCCGAGTTATAGACAGGAGCGTATTCCGACTTTACCAAAGCCTCCTGCTGCTCTAAGAGAGCTACATGCTGGGCTTCTCCTTTAGCGATAAGAGAATCGGGACTGTAGAATTTACCCATAATTAGCGTCTGCACAAGTGAGAATACAGAGTTACAAATCCAATAGAAACCAACCGCCGCGGGAACCGAAAAAGCGATCCACGCCGAAAACAGCGGAAGTCCTATAAACATAACCTTCATACATCCCTGCTGAGACTGGGCGTTTCCGTTTACCTTCATCGTAATTAAGGATGTCGCTACCGAAGTTAAGAAACAGAGTACGGGAATAAGAATATATATCGAGAATATTCCCTGGCTGTTAGGACTTATAAGGAGATTGAATCCCGCAAAATTAAATCCGTTTACGAACATTTCAACATTCGCGGCGTCATTTCCCGAAGTAAATAACTGTCCTATAAGCTCTTTCGAGTTAGCCAAAGCTCTTACAAGAGAAATTTCCTGATAATTCACACCCGTTCCCATTACAGACGAGCCTGTAGCCGAGAATCCGGGTAAGGAATTAATAAATTTCGTAGCTTCTTCAACTATTTTAGCGTCAATATGAAGTGTATTTGTAAGAGGATAAGCAACCGCGTAGAAAATTCCAAGCATAATAAACATAGGTACTATACTTGTAAGACATCCGCCGGCGGGACTTACTCCTTCTTTTTCGTAAAGTTTCTGTATTTCTTCGTTAGCTTTCTGCTTATTGTTAGCGTATTTTTCTCTTATTTCCTTCTGCTTTTTCTGAAGTTTGGCGGTACTTGCCATACTTTTCTGCTGTTTAACCGAAAAAGGAAATAATACAAATTTAATTATAATGGTAAAAATTATAATCGAAACTCCGAAGTTCTGAAATACGTAAAACAAACCCCAGAGTAAGTATCCTAAAATACTACCAAAAAAACCGAAAATTTGCACTAAGGTTAACCTCTCTTTTTCCCTTTTATTCTTTTTTCGGGTACGGGATCTACTCCGCCCCTTGAAAAGGGATTACATCTTAAAATCCGCCAAATAGCAAGAAAAAAACCTTTAAAAGCGCCGTGTATTTGTATTGCTTCTATCGCGTAGTGCGAACATGTTGGATAATATTTGCATCTAGGAGGAGTCCTCGACGAAATATTCTTTTGGTAAAATCTGACAGAGCCTATTAGTATTCTTTTCATATCAGATTATTTTCTTTAAACATTTTTTTCATAACTTTTTGAATATCGCTGCTTTTTACGTAAGGTGTTTTCCCTCTCGCTACAAGTACAAAATCGTAACTTCCTTTTATTTCGGGGATTAACTCTGTAAAAGCCGCTCTTATTATTCTTCTGGCGCGATTACGCTTAACTGCGTTTCCTATCTTTTTTCCGGTGGTTATTCCGTATCGAATATTATTTTTCCTGGTTTTATTATAATATACAACTACCACGGGAGTTACGATTGTTTTTCCTTTTCTGTATAGAAAAGAAAACTCCCTGTTAAGCTTTAAGGTATCAGCCTTATTCATTTAACCACCTGATCTGATATTTCCCAACTAAGAAATAAAGACCACAAAGAAAGTGGCCTTATATTAATATGACAACCTTTTTCTTCCTTTAGCTCTTCTTCTCGCAAGTACCTTTCTTCCGTTACGAGTAGACATTCTCTTCATAAATCCGTGTTCTTTTTTTCTGTGGAGTTTTTTAGGCTGGTATGTTCTCTTCATTTTTAATGACCTCCTTTCGGACATAGTATTACAAATACATGTACTAAGCTATTATAGTATAAAATCCCGATTTCGTCAACTAATTTTTTAATAATTTTTTTAAAATAAAAAAACCACAATATATAGTATTTATGCGTATTTGCACACACAATAAAAATAGCTTTTTTAAAACAAAAAATTTTTTCCTATAAATATGTTATATATATACTTATAATATTACAATTTTTTAATTGCATTTTAAAAGAAAATTTGATATAATGTTAAAGGTTTATAGTGGAGAAGTTTGGACTGTTTTTTTATTGTTTAAAGTTCAAAATTTACCGCTTTAGAAAGTTTAAGAAATTAAATAAGAAGGGAAAAACAGAAAAAATATTATGGAAAATTTTAAAGAAGCGTGGGTTGTTATCTGCGATTATTGTAAAAGAGAAATGACCGATATCGCGTATAATACCTGGATAAGCAAAATTGAACCTGTAGGTCTTGATTTTGATAAAAAGACCGCCGTTTTATTAGTTCCTAACGATTTTCATCGACAGACGCTGGAACGCTGCTATAAGGTTTTACTGGAAGAATCCTTTAAAGCCGTATTTGACTCAGATATTAAAGTTGAGTTTACTATTCCGAGCGACGATATAAAAGAGGAAAAAGAAACTGATATTACCGACAACGGATATGAATATACCTTCGATACTTTTATCGTAGGCAACTCCAATAAATTCGCGCACGCCGCTTGTCTCGCGGTAGCTCAGAATCCGTCGAAGGCTTATAATCCTCTTTTCCTTTACGGTAATTCGGGACTCGGAAAAACTCATTTACTTTACGCTATAGGAAACGAGATTAAAAAGAATGACGCTTCTAAATCTATCTGCTATGTAAAGGGCGATGACTTTACAAACGAGCTTATCGAATCCTTACATAGAGCCAATATGTCCGAATTCAGACAGAAATATCGTTACGCGGATGTGCTTTTGGTAGATGACGTTCAGTTTATCGGCGGTAAAGAGAGTACACAGGAAGAATTCTTCCATACTTTTGAAACTCTTTATCTTGACCAGAAGCAGATAATACTTACATCCGACCGTCCTCCCAAGGAGATCAAAACTCTTGACGACAGATTAAGAGGAAGATTCGAGATGGGACTTATCGCGGATATTCAGCCGCCCGATATTGAAACACGTATAGCTATTATTAAGCGCAAGGCTGAGATTATGGATATCGAAATTCCTAACGACGTCTGCGAGTATATTGCTAATAATGTTAAAAATAATATTCGTCAGCTCGAGGGAACGGTTAAGAAAATAAAAGCTAAGAATAATCTTGACGGCGAAAAGCCTTCTATTAAGTCGGTACAGAATATTATCGCCGATATTCTTAATAATGATACCCCTCCCGAGGTGACTGTTGAAAAGATTACCGAGGAAGTCGCGAGAACTTTCAACGTATCTGTTGAAGATTTAAGAAGCTCTAAAAACAGAAGCGCTTATATAAGCGGTCCTCGTCAGGTAGCTATTTATATTATTAATGAGATGACTACGCTGACTCAGGAAAAAATAGGACAGGAATTCGGCGGAAGAGATCATTCTACCGTTAAGTACGCGATTGATACAACTACCAAGAAAATGAAAAAGGATTCCAACCTCCGCTCAATCATAGAAGACATTATCAAAAACTGCTCATCTTAATATTTTAATACGAGAAGAAACTTTAGATAGGGAATAAATGTTAAATTCCCAACCTTAAACTTCTATTAATTAATTTTTTCCATCGTTCCTATCTAATATTAAGTCCCTATGAAGTTATTTATCCTGTCAAATTATTAGTTTTAATAAGCAGGGGATAAGAGTAATATAATTGATTTTCTATTTTTATTAATAATTAATTATTTATTATGTTAGTAGAAAATATATCTTGATAGGGAATAGAGGTTATAAAGGAACGAGGAATGTTATTTTTTATCTGACTTAAATGTCGGGAAGAAAAGTTTTCAATAAAAACAACCTTTCTACTCGTATTAAAAATATTTGATAGGGTTAGATAACTTGATAGGGAATTGATTTTAAATAGGAACGATGAATGTTATTTCCTATCTGACTTAATGGTCGGGAAATAAACTTTTATTTAATATCAACCTATCTACTCGTATTAAAATAGTAGTAGTAGTAGGGTGTGGGGAATTGTGGAAATTCTAATTTTTTCGCGCTATAAATAAATTTTTTAACATCAAGTTATTATTCTTAAAATGTTAAAATTGTGGAAACTTTTTCCTTACTTCCAAATCTTTCCACCGTATGTGGAAATTAAAATGTTGATTGTTAAAAATATTGTTGAAAGATTTTATATTAAAAAATTATATCTGTAAATTATAAATTGATAAAGAATTGAGGTTATATAAGTATGAAAATAAGTGTTTTAAGAAGTGACTTAGCCGAAGCGGTTTCCGTAGTATCGAGAGCTGTTTCATCCAAAGCGTCAATACCCGCTTTAGAAGGTATTCTTATTAAGGCTTACGGCTCTAAGATTACTATTTCGGGATATGATCTTGAAATCGGTATTAATACAAGCGTAGACGCTACTGTTTCCGAGCAGGGAGAAATTGTAGTAAGCTCAAAATATTTCTCCGAAATCGTAAGAAAGCTTCCCGAGGAAGTAGTTTGTATCGAAACAGACGACAGAATGATTACTTATATAACCAGCGGTCACGCCGATTACCAGATTGTAGGAATGAATTCCGCCGAATATCCCGACCTCCCAAAATTTGAGGAGACAGAGGGATTTGAAATCAACGGCGAAATTTTAAAGGAAATGATAAGACAGACAGTTTACGCTGTTTCCGATAATAACTCAAAGCCTATTTATACAGGATCTCTTTTTGAGATTGAGAATAAGGTGTTTAAAATTGTAGCTATCGACGGTTACAGAATGGCTATCCGCCAGGAGGAAGTTGACAGCGACGTCAGCTCACAGTTTGTTGTTCCGGGTAAAACCCAGCAGGAAGTTTTAAAGATACTCGGAAATGAAGAAGAAAATGTTTATATAAGCGTAGGTCAGAGAAATATTATGTTCAAGATAGGGGAGTACAGCGTAATCTCAAGACTTATCGAGGGTACTTTCCTTGATTATAACAGCACTATTCCGAAATCAGGTAAGACCGAGGTAGTAGTTAATACAAGACTTCTTATCAACTCGGTAGACCGTATGGCGCTTTTAAATATTGATAAGCTGCAAAGTCCCGTAAGATGTAATTTCTCGGGCGATGAAATCCACCTTTCATGTACATCAACTATCGGTAAGGCGAATGATGTAATTTCCGCTCCCGTAAACGGTGAAGATGTAGAAATCGGATTTAATAATAGATATATGCTCGACGCGCTGAAGAATATTGATGCCGACGAGGTTAAGATCACTTTAAACGGCGGACTTTCTCCGATGATTATAAAACCTGTTAAGGGTGACAGCTTTATTAGTCTGGTCGTTCCGATGAGGCTCGCAAATGGATAATATAAAGATTCAGGGCGAGTATATTAAGCTGCAGGATATTTTAAAGTATTCCGGACTTTGTATGACAGGCGGCCACGCTAAGATGGCGGTGCAAAACGGAGAAGTTGAGTTAAACGGCGAGGTTTGTACCATGCGCGGTAAAAAAGTAAAAGACGGCGATGTGATCAAGTATAATAATAAGGAAATAAAAGCGGTTTTTGTATAAGTTAGGAAAAGAAATTGTACGTAAGAAGTTTAGAATTTAAGAATTACAGAAATCTTGTTGATAATAAAATCGAACCCGGCGAGAAAATCAACGTTTTTTACGGAAATAACGCCCAGGGAAAAACCAATGTGCTTGAAGTATTATGGCTTTTTTGCGGAGGACACAGCTTTAAAGGAGCTAAAGAAAACGAGTTTATAAAATTCGGCGAAAAGTTCGCAAAAATCAAAGCAACTTTTTTCTCGCAGAACAGGGAACAGGAAGCCGAGATTATTTTTAATAATAACAGAAAAGAAGTAGTAATAAACGGAGTAAAGAAAAATTCTTCAGCATCCCTGATTGAGAAATTTAACGCGGTAGTGTTTTCCCCAGAGGATTTAACTCTTGTTAAAAGAGGGCCGTCGGCGAGAAGAAGATTTATCGACAGCGCTATATGCAGGGAAAAATTAAGAAACGCTATAGTTATTTCCAAGTATAACCAGACGCTGAATCAGAGAAACGCGCTTTTAAAGGATATATACAGACATCCCGAGCTCAGGGATACTCTCGATATCTGGGATGATACCCTATGCTCGCTCGGAGCGAAGATTATTTTCCAGAGGCTTTCTTATATAGATAAGCTTTCCAGCGACGCCGAAAAATATCATTACGGTATTTCCGATAATACGGAGAAGCTGCAAATAGTTTACAGCTCCAATTGTTCGGCAAAATTCGGCGACAGCGAACAGGAAATATTCGAAAAATTCAGCGAGTATTTAAAAAAATCCAAAAAAGACGATATACAGAGCGGGCTGACAAATATAGGCCCGCACAGAGATGATTTTAATATAATTATAAACGGTAGAAAAGCGAAGGTGTTCGCTTCACAGGGACAGCAGCGGAGCGCGGTGCTTTCTCTAAAGCTTGCCGAGGCAAATGTGCTGAGCGAGCTGACAGGGGAGAATCCCGTTATTCTGCTCGACGACGTTCTATCGGAGCTTGATAATAAACGCAGAGATTTTCTTCTTAATAAAATAAAGAATTATCAGGTTTTTATAACGACCTGCGAGTTAAGCGAAGAAGAAGGTTTAAAAAACGGAAAGAAGTTTTTAGTTAAGGAAGGAAATATTACCTGATGTATCTGCATTTGGGCGAGAAAACGGTTATAAGAGCGGACAGTATAATCGGAATATTCGACCTCGATAATACCACTGTCTCAAAAAATACAAGGAATTTTCTAAAACAGGCGCAAAATAACGGGGAAGTAATAAATGTCAGCTTCGAGCTTCCCAAGTCATTTATAGTATGTAAGGAAAATAACGAAACTAAAGTGTATATAAGCCAGATGGCGGCAACAACGCTTTATAAGAGAATAAAAAATTAGATTTATAAGGAAAAAACATATATTAGTTTATCTTCTCAATTATATTAAAAAATATAAAGAATTATATAGATGCACTTATCCTCCATATCCAAAATTTGACTGAAAAACAGTTGTAAGGGGGATATGACAATTAAGAAAGGAAAGTTCACGCTTGACGTGGACAATTAAAAAAATGGGAAAATATTGTCCGTACTGCGGAAGAAGAATATCTTATTTTACAACATTTCACGAGAAAAAAAGAGGTATCCATACCTGTTCCCGATGTAAAAGGGAAAGTAAAATAAAAACAGACTTCAGATTAATAGTAGCATTTATAGCGGTTGTACTGCTTGTGTTGATGTTTATACTCGTGTGGAACGGCTCGTCAAATTATAACAACTTCTGGGGAGTTATTATAACCGCGGGTATACTTACAGTTTTCTATTTCTGTACTCCTTTATTTATAAGATTCGTACCGCTTAAAAAATACCATCAACACGATATGGAGCGGGAGGAGTTTGAATATGAATATGAACCCCTGCCCGACGAAGATGAAATAGATCTCGATAAAGAGTTTACCTTTAATAAGGATATTTTCGACAGTATAAAAGAAAAGAGAAAATCAACAATCGTTAGAAACAATGAGGAAAACTCGGATAACCTCGAGAATACAAAGATAGCGGACAAAAACTACGTACCTATTATTAATGATGTAACGCAGGCTCACGCGTCATCCTCGGAAGCTCCGCTAAGGAGAGTAACACCTCAAGTAAACAGGGAAGAATACGAGGAAAAGGTAGACTATTATAATCAGAGAGATAATTTTGATGATATAGCTCCGAGAAGAAAGGTTCAGACAAAGAATAAAAAACCTGACGGCTCTAAATATACCGCGAACAGGAAGTTTTAAAAATGTTCAAATTACCTGTTTGTCCTTATTGTAAGACGGTTTACAGCTATAAGGAAGTTAGAAAAAATAAGAAAGAAAAAATAATAGAGTGTTATCATTGTAAGAATTATTTCAGGGTAAGCAATATAAAAGGCTACGCGGTTTTAGCGTTGATAGTCGCAACAGTCGCGGTAACGCTTAACCTTATTGTACTAAATCTTACGGCTGATTTTATATCCTCAATATTTCCGCTGGTAATTATAAGCATAACCGCGGTTTTAGTATTTATTTTATTCAGTCCGTTTTTTTCGGGATATAAAAGGATTAAAAATATAGAAGTAAAAGAGATTCCGAAAGAAACGATTGAAGAAGTAAATACCGATAAATCAAGAAAGCAAAAAAGATCAGTAAAAACAAGACAAAGAAAAAATAAATGAATATATGAAATGAAGTACGCAGGAGGTAACTTTTATGGATAATAATGAAGAAATCAAGGTGTCAAAGGTAGAAAACGATTACGGCGCGGACGATATACAGGTCTTAGAAGGACTAGAAGCCGTAAGAAAACGCCCGGGTATGTACATCGGTTCAACAGGACCGAGAGGACTGCACCATCTCGTTTATGAGATTGTCGATAACTCAATCGACGAGGCGCTGGCGGGCTATTGTTCAAAAATCGACGTCGTTATCGAAGAAGGCGACGTTATAAAAGTAAAGGATAACGGCCGAGGAATCCCTGTCGGAATTAATGAAAAAACAGGAGTTCCCGCGGTTACGCTGGTATTTACCGTACTCCACGCGGGAGGTAAATTCGGCGGCGGCGGATACAAGGTATCGGGCGGTCTCCACGGCGTAGGCGCGTCGGTCGTAAACGCTCTGTCCGAATGGGTAGAGGTTAAGGTTTGCGACGGCGAGGATGTTTATTTCCAGCGTTACGAGCGAGGAAAAACCGTTTGTGATTTAAAGAAAATCGGAAAGAGTACCGAAAAGGGTACGGAAGTCCGTTTTAAAGCCGACGGTAAAATATTTAAGGAAACTACGGTTTACGAATACGAGGTTCTTGAAAAAAGACTGCGCGAGCAGGCGTTCCTTAACGCGGGAGTTCATATCGAGCTCAGGGATGAAAGAAACGAAGAAGTTATTCAAAAGAACTTCCTTTACGAAGGCGGTATCTCGAGCTTCGTAGATTTTATCAATAAGAAAAAGCACGTTGACCCGATTCATCCCGAGGTAATTTACTTCGCTTCGAAGAACGACGAGGATACCGTAACGGTTGAAGTAGCTATGCAGTATACCGACAGCTATAATGAGCTTATGCTGTCGTTCGCAAATAATATCCATACCGTAGACGGCGGTACCCACGAGGAAGGCTTCAGACGAGCTCTGACAAGAGTTATGAACGACTACGCCCGTAAGTTTAACAAGCTTAAAGAGAACGATAAGAATTTATCGGGCGAGGACGTAAGAGAAGGTCTTACCGCTATTATCAGCGTTAAGGTAAAGGAAGCCCAGTTCGAAGGCCAGACTAAGGCGAAGCTCGGAAATACCGAGGTTCGTACAATGGTAGACAAACTGTTAAGCGAAAAGCTCGCTATTTTCTTAGAAGAAAATCCCGCTGTCGCGAAGGCTATATTTGATAAAGCGCTCGCGTCCGCGAGAGCGAGAGAAGCGGCGAGAAAAGCGAGAGAAAGCGTAAGAAGAAAGTCCGCTTTAGAAAGCGCCCAGCTCCCAGGTAAGCTTGCCGACTGTCAGTCTAAGGACAGCTCGGAAACCGAAATATTTATCGTCGAGGGAGATTCCGCGGGCGGCTCGGCAAAGGGCGGCCGTGACAGAAGGATCCAGGCAATCCTCCCGCTCTGGGGAAAAATGCTCAACGTTGAAAAAGCGAGACTCGACCGTGTATACGGAAACGATAAGCTTACTCCCGTAATTACGGCGCTCGGAACAGGAATAGGGGAGGAGTTCGATATCGAAAAGCTCCGCTACGGAAAAGTAATTATTATGGCGGATGCCGACGTAGACGGACAGCATATCAGAACACTTTTGTTAACATTCTTCTTCCGCTTTATGAGACCGCTTATCGAGGAAGGACACGTATATATAGCCCAGCCTCCGCTCTATAGAATAAGCAAGGGTAAGGAACATAAATACGCTTACTCCGATATAGAAAGAGACAGAATCCTAGCCGAAACCGAGGGTAAAACCGAAATCCAGAGATATAAAGGTCTCGGTGAGATGGACTCCGAACAGCTTTGGGAAACTACTATGAACCCCGACAGCAGATTAATGCTCAAGGTAATGCTCGAGGACGCCGAAACAGCTGATGAAACCTTTAGTATACTTATGGGCGATAAGGTTGAGCCGAGAAGAGAATTTATTGAAACAAACGCTAAGTTTGTACAAAATCTTGACGTATAAGAGAAAGGTAACATTATGCATACCAGATCATATTTAACAGTCCGTTACGCTGAAACGGACCAGATGGGAATAGCCCATCATTCGGTATATCCTGTTTGGTACGAGGTTGGCAGAACCGACTATATAAAAAGCTTCGGAATGAGCTACAGCGATATGGAGAAAGCGGGAATTCTTATGCCGCTTACCAACCTGAGCTGTTATTACCTTAAACCCGCGTGTTACGAGGATAATCTGATTATAAGAACCTGGGCGATAGAGTTAAAAGCCGCGCATATCCAGTTTACCTATACCGTAAAGAAAATCAACGAGGATGGTACGCAGGAGGAAATCGGCTACGGCTCAACGGAGCACGGAATTATCGACAGTAAAACCTTCCGTCCCGTAAGCCTTAAAAAACGTATGCCCGAGTTGTACGAAAAGATTAAAGCGACGCTTTAAGTTTAAGTAAGAAGTAAAAAGCCTATTCTCTTTATCCAAAACCTGACAGAGGCACTAAGGTTAGAGGGATAACGCATTTTATACAGGGAATGCACGAATTGACGTGGACGATTAAAAAATTGAGGTGAATGTAGTTGAATAATGAAAATGAGATTAAAGAGATAAACGGAAAAATTATAGACGTAGATGTCGAGAAAGAAATGAAACAGTCCTTCCTGGACTATTCAATGTCGGTAATTGTAAGCCGGGCGCTTCCCGATGTACGCGACGGTTTAAAGCCTGTTCACAGACGTATACTTTATACAATGTACGAGAGAGGACTTGAGCCGAATAAGCCCTACCATAAGTGCGCCGATACAGTCGGAGCGGTGCTCGGTGCGTATCATCCGCACGGCGACGCTTCCGTATATGACGCGCTGGTAAGACTTGCCCAGGATTTCTCGATGAGATATATGCTCGTAGACGGTCACGGTAACTTTGGTTCGGTCGACGGCGACCCGCCCGCGGCGTACAGATATACCGAGGCTCGAATGAGTAAGATTTCTACGGAAATGCTTACCGATATCGAGAAAAAGACGGTTGACTTTGTTCCGAACTACGACGACAGACTCGAAGAACCTACCGTTCTTCCGAGCCGTTTCCCGAACCTGCTCGTAAACGGTTCGAGCGGTATCGCCGTAGGTATGGCGACTAATATCCCGCCCCATAATATGGGCGAGGTTATCGACGCTATCGAAATGCTTATTGATAACCCTGACGCTACCGTAGCGGAGCTTATGGAATATATCCCGGGTCCCGATTTCCCGACAGGCGGTATAATTATGGGAAGAAGCGGAATAAAAGCCGCTTACGCTACAGGTAGAGGAAGAATAGTTGTACGAGCTAAGACCGAGATTATCGAGGCGAAGAACAACCGCTTTAAGATTATCGTTACCGAGTTACCGTACAGCGTAAATAAAGCGAGACTTATCGAGCATATCGCCGATTTGGTTAAGGATAAAAAGATTGAGGGTATTACCAATATCGAGGACCATTCCGACCGAAACGGTATGCACATCGAAATTGATATCCGCCGCGACGCTTCACCCCAGATCGTTTTAAACCAGCTCTTCTCATATACACAGCTGCAAACAACCTTCGGCGCGATTTTACTCGCGATTGTAAACGGCGAGCCTAAGATTTTAACCCTAAAAGAGTGCCTCGAGCACTACATAGACTTCCAGGTAGAAATCATTACCCGCCGTACACAGTTCGATTTAAAGAAAGCTCAGGACCGCTGTCATATTTTAGAGGGCTTAAAAATCGCCATCGACAATATCGACGAGGTTATTAAGATAATAAGAGCGAGTAAGGATACCTCGACCGCTAAGACGAACTTGATGGAGCGCTTCGGTCTTGACGAGGCTCAGGCTCAGGCGATTGTACAGATGCGTCTCGGTCAGCTAACTAATATGGAACGCGGAAAAATCGAGGACGAAATCGCCGCGCTTCTGGCTAAGATTAAAGAATATACCGAGCTTCTCGCTAGCCAGCACCTCTTACTTGAAAAGGTTAAGGAAGAAGCTATCGCGCTTAGAAATAAATATTCCGACCCGCGCCGTACCGAGATTTGCCAGGTAAGCGGCGAGGTTGATATTGAGGATCTTATCCCGCAGGAGGATTGCGTTGTTACACTTACACGCTTCGGTTATGTTAAACGTATCGCCGAGGACGAGTACACAATCCAGCACCGAGGCGGCAGGGGAGTTAAGGGTATGTCTACCCGCGAGGAAGACGTTGCCACGGAGATGTTTATCTGTAATACCCATAATTATATTCTCTTCTTTACCGATAAGGGCAGAGTATACAGGATTAAGTGCTACGCTATTCCCGAGGGTACCCGCCAGAGCAAGGGTATGAATATCGCGAATATTCTCCCGATCGCGACGGACGAGAAGGTAACTTCGATGATACCCGTTAAGGAATTCGAGGAAGATAAGTTCCTCGTAATGGTTACGAAACACGGAATTATAAAGCGTATCGCGTTAAACGCGTACAATACCGCGCGTAAGGGCGGACTTATAGCGCTCGACTTAAACGAGGGCGACGAGCTCGCGTGGGTAAGAATGACTACGGGCGACGACGAAATTATCATAGCAACCCGAGAGGGTATGTCAATCCGCTTTAAGGAAACCGATGTACGTCCTATGGGTCGTCAGGCTCGAGGCGTTAAGGCGATGAACCTTAAAGAAGGCGATACTATCGTCGGAATGAGTGTAATCGACGAAAACGCGCTTATTCTTACCGTTTCCGAAACAGGCTACGGCAGACTCAGTAATCCCGACAACTACCGTGTTCAGTCGAGAGGCGGTAAGGGACTTACGAACTACCATACCGAGAAATACGGTAAGGTTGCGGGAATCGGCGTAATTAACTTAGACGACGATATTATCCTTATCAGCGAGGAAGGCGTTGTTATCCGAATCAACGCCGCCGACGTAAGAGTTTGCGCTCGTCCGAGCAAGGGTGTAACGCTTATGAGAATTAACGGCAATAACCGTGTTGTAAGCTTTGCCCACCTGCCCCACGAGGACGGAGAGGAAACCGAAAAGCCCGAGGATAATTCCGAGCCCGAGCAGGAAGAAGATACAAGCGAAGAATAATTTATAAAGCGGGAAGTAAAATGCTTCCCGCTTTTTGGAGGAAATATGAGGGTAATATTAGCGTCAGCCTCCCCGAGGCGACAGGAGCTGCTAAAGGAAATTTTTACGGAATTTGAGATTATGCCCGCGGATGTGGACGAAACTCTTAGCGACGAAATTAAAGCCGAGGAAGCGGCGGAGTACCTGTCGAGGAAAAAAGCGGGATATATAGCGGAAAATAACCGCGGCGCTCTCGTTATCGGAAGCGATACCACGGTTGTGACGGATGGCGTTATTCTCGGAAAACCCGCCGATAAAGCCGACGCCCGCCGTATGCTTAATATGCTTAGCGGAAAAACGCACAAGGTTATAACGGGGGTGAGCCTTTATTATAATGAAAAGGAGTTTTCGTTCAGCGAGGTTACAGAGGTTAAGTTTTTTAAGCTTAGCGATAAAGAAATCGAAGCCTATTTAGAAACCGACGAATGGAGCGATAAGGCGGGAGCCTACGGTATCCAGGGAAAGGCGGGGCTGTTTGTCGAGAAAATAAACGGCGATTATAATAACGTAGTCGGACTTCCTGTCGCGAGACTTAACAGAGTATTAAAGGAATTTATATAAATGAAAAGATTACTGGCGGTTTTACTTACGGCGGTTTTAATAATTTCCTTTTCCTCCTGCGGAAGCACAGAAAAAAAGCTCCCTAAGGGAGCTACCGAGGACGAGGCTAATTACCCGAAAAGAGTAAAAGAAAATTTCGTGGAAAACGATAACGAAACGAGAATGACTTATCTCTTTACTCTCGCGAATTATACAACGGAGTTTAATACGATGTATAGTAAGCTCGGTGGGGATTATAAGGAATTTCCGTACAAAAACTGGATAAACCGCGCGGACGAAAAACGCTCGAACGGTAAGGTTTATAATTACTATTACCTGAAAAGCAAGGACGTTGTATTAACCGCGACGGAAGAGGACGAAAGCGGACGGCTTATAAATATCGGCTGCGGAATATCTGTAAAAAATTTTAACTCTAGCGAAAAAATAAAAAGCAGGGTTATGACGATATGCGGAATTATGGCAGCCTCGGCGGGAGGCTACCGCGCGTCCGACGTTAATTTTTTCAGCAACCTTTTCGCCGATACCATCTCCCGCGATGACCACAGCTTCTGGTACGACGGATGTATCTATATATATGATAAGGAAACCTCGTCCGATAATACGGAAACTATCCTGTTTAGAACTATGCCCGCCGATAAAAGCATAAAGAACGATTGGAATTTACAGGACTACGAAGAATACTGGTTTAAAGATAAATAATTTAGAAGATAAAAAAGCGAGCAATTACTGCTCGCTTTTTAACTTTATAGAAAATGTTCTGTTTTAACCTCGCCGTTTTACGGGGTAGGGGTTTTTGTAGGATTGGGAACGAACGGAAGCTCATCCTCTTCTTTTGAGAAAAGAAGGCTCTCCTCAATTTCGTATTTGATAAATTCAGCCTTAGGCTCGTCGTATCTCTTTTTCATCACTATTACTCCTTAATTGTCTAATTAAATTACCCACGGTATTATACCAAAGTACAAGGGTATTGTAAAGAAAAAATGCGGAATTAAGAGAATTTTAAAAGTTTCCGATATTTATCTTTACACACTTTACAAAATTTTATTTATATTGTACAATAGCAATATAATGATATAGGGAGGAGAGTATATAAAATGAAAAAAACTATATCTATTATTTTAGCGGCTTTAATGCTGTTATCGGTTTTCGGCGTAACAGCTATGGCGGCTAACGGTCCGAACACAGAAAAAGATGAACTTGGATATTATTCAGCCAGGATTATCTTACTCGATGTTGAAAAAGACGGCGGAGATGTCAGTATATATAACGATAACGTGGTTGATAACGACGCTATAGAGGGCGCGAGTTATGATATTGACACCAACACATTGACTCTTACCGACTTTAACCATCCCGAGTTTTGTCTTAGCTTATGCGATATGGGCGATGATTTTAAGCTCAATGTCGTAGGAGAATGTACGCTTTTCCAAATTACCTCGTCAACCGATAAGTACGGCGGAAGCCTTAACATAACAGGCACAGGCTTATTAATTGTTAATCCCGACAGAAAAGGTGAAACAGCGGTTAGAATTTTAGCCGACGGCGCTGACAGCACACTTCATATCGACAACACTGTAAGCGTTAAGTTACTCAGCTGCGAAAACGCGGTAGAGTTCCAGGGAACAGCTCACGCCGACAAGGATACGGTATTTATGCAGGGACAGGATACCGTTGAAGTTAACGGCGGAGTATACTATGATGAAAAACAGGTAACAATTGACGGCGCTTATATTAGCCGCGATACTACGGTAGAGGGCTACCGCGCCCATATGATAAACGATCCAAATTACGAACAGGGATTATTCAGCGTAACTATTACCAAGGGTAATGGCGGCGGAAATATTTACCACGTAGTAAAATATATTATCAGCGATAAATTCGGCGTATGGGTTAAAGACGACAGCTTTGATCCTGTCGATTTAGACGAAGGCGAGTTTAACAGTAACTTCGTAATCAGTACACAGCAGGGAAGTACCCCGAAAGAGATAGAGTATCTAGATGAAAACAACGAACCGGCGACAGGTTATCTCGTAATAGAAAAGACACCTACAGGCGGAGAAACTAAATTTGTAATAGATATTGATTTTGACCACAATCCCGACGAGATGATACACCGCGCTAAACCTTTAGATATAAACGATTCGGGCGAATACATTCTTGTTCTTACATGGGGCGGATATGAGGTAGACGTTACCAGCTTCTACAATAGAGGTTTAAGTTATGTTTATGAAGACGAATACGCTAATTTTGACGCGCCTGTAATCGCGACAGGAGAATTTGAAGTATTTGAGGACGCTGAAGGAGGAAGATACGTTTTCTATGACGAAGGAACAGGAGTAGAAAACGTTTACAAAATCAGCGAAGATAATAAGGTTACTATCGAAGGTAAAGAATATTATGTTTTAACTATGTGGCAGGGAGTTATCAAAGACAATCTTACTCCTGTTACAGAAGATGTAGAAGATAATTATAACTACAAGTATCCCGATCCGGATTATATCTATACAGCTCCTGACGAGCCCGAAACAACAGATCCTATCTTCCAGCCCACTACAGATCCCAGCCAGCAGGGAACAACTGATCCCAATCAGCAGTCTACGACTGATCCCAACCAACAGTCCACAACCGATCCGAACGGACAGCAGGGAACAACTGATCCCAACCAACAGCCTACGACCGATCCGAACGGACAACCCGCGACCAATCCTAACCAGCAGGGTACAACCGCGGTTGTAGAACCGACAACAGTCGCTCCCCAGCCTGCGACTAAGGCGGCAGAGCCTGAAATCAACGAGGTTAAGAAGGGCGATTCCGAGAAACAGGTTGATAAATATGTTACTAAGTTAAAGACTGAAAAGGATGTTAAGGGAAGCGTATTCGGACTTCTCTGCGCTCGCCAAAAGGACGCTAAGAATAAATCCGTAACAGTACGCTGGAATAAGCTGCCTAAGGCAAAGGCGTATCTCGTATACGGTTCTAAATGCGGAACAAAGAAGGGCGTTATTCCTCCGTACAAGAAGATTAAAAAGACTAAGAAGCTTTCTTACAAGAGAAACGGATTAAAGAAGGGCACATACTTTAAGTTCTTAATTTTCGCTCTCGATAAGAACAACAAGGTTCTCGCGACCTCAAAAACAGTTCATATCGCGACCAAGGGCGGAAAAGTCGGCAACGACAAGACCGTAAAGGTTAATAAGACTAAGAAAACACTAAAGGTTAAAAAGACGTTTAAGATTAAGGCTAAGGAAGTTCCCCAGTCCAAGAAATTAAAGGTAAAACGCCACCGCGGAATAAAGTTTGAAAGCAACAATAAAAAGGTAGCTAAAGTATCCTCGACAGGTAAAGTTACCGCTAAGAAAAAGGGTAAGGCTACTATCTACGTATACGCCCAGAACGGCTTCTATAAGAAAGTTAAGATTACAGTTAAATAACACAGATTACTTGTAACAGCAAAAGGGGCTGTCGCAAAATGAA
>DEFK01000029.1:76386-79874 GCA_002350765.1 Ruminococcaceae bacterium UBA2854 | reverse complement strand
CAACTTTCGGGGGTCACGTCATAACGCTTTCTGCCTTTTCTTTCGCAAAATATGTATCCTTTTTCGCGTAAATCATTAATCAGTTTAGCGATACACCTCTCGGATAAGCCCAGCCTTTCCGACAAGAATTCATTAGACGCGAAACAAACTCTATCCTTTTTTGACAGGCTGATTATCTCCGCGAACAGAACCTTCGACGTTAAGTTGATTTCCTTAATTTTAAAAATCGAGTAGGGAATAGCTAAATAATTTTCCATAATAAAAAACTCCTTTATTTATAAACGCAAAAAAGGAGAAAATTGCATATTTTTATGCAATTTTTTAAAAAATTTCACAAAAAAATTCCCCGAGTTCAGGCTCGGGAGTTTTTTATTCATAATTATAAATTGTAAAGCTTTCTCCTAAAACTTCGCCGTTATCTTTATAGCCCTCGGGCGTTAGAGATTCTGCATCGATTTTCATATCTTCTGCCCGCGTTAAGCTGAGATAAATGTAGTGGATAATTCTGCTTTCTTTATCAATCAGCGCGTAGCAATTTGTATCGTCATAGCCTAAGACAGATACGTAAGCGGGATATACAAAGCGAAATGTATTATACTTCTTTATCTTTCGCTTTACAGGCTCGCCGCCCTCGATTGATTTAATCCTCTTTACTTCGTTTTTTAAATCCTTTTCGCTGTACTTAACCGAGCATTGAAGCTGAACGGAAGCGCTTCCGATAAAGCCTAAATCCCAGCTGAAATAAAACTTTTCAATATCTTTTTTCTCAATATCCTCGGGAATAATATCAAAAATCGCCTCTTTTTCCCTTATCTCGTACAGCTCCTTGATTTTTGAGTAGTCGTTAATGTCCGTGTACTCGTAATGATTTTGATAACAGCCGCTAAACGAAAGTGCTAATACAAATATAAGAAGTAAGGGTAGAAGTTTTTTCATAATCTGCTCCTAGAAAAATCTTTTGTACTAAAACTAATTATATACTTGTTGAAATTTGTTGTCAATAAAAAACACTCTATTTTACGTGGAAACAGTCTGCTTATAGTGGAGAAGTAATGAAGTTTGCCGTTTGGAGATGGGGTAGGTTTAATTTAAGAGAAATGTTCATCTCGCCTGTGTGGTTCACGTTTTAGGGAAAGGTTTCATCTAGCCAACGGGCTAAAAATGTCCCACTGGGACATTTTATTAATGTAGCGTTACGACCGCCGCCTGTGGCGGATAAAGGGAGCAAAAGCGCTCGGGAAAATAAGGAGTATCGCGAGTCCGTTCTTAGGACGAGAGAGACGACTATATTTTACCGCGGCAGGTTCCGATTCCCACATCTTTAATCCACCAAAAAGAGCACTGGTGTGCTCTTGTGGAGATGAGGTACGTTTAGCTTAGGAGAAATGTTCATCTCGCCTGTGGGGTTCACGTTTTTGGGAAAGGTTTCATCTAGCCAACGGGCTAAAAACAGTCCGCAGGAGCATTTTCTTAATGTAGCGTTGCGACCGCCGCCTGTGGCGGATAAAGGGAGCAAAAGCGCTCGGGAAAATAAGGAGTATCGCGAGTCCGTTCTTAGAACGAGTGAGACGACTATATTTTGTACTGACAGTTTCTAATCCTGTTTTGTTTGGTGGAGATGAGGTGCGTTTGGTTTAGGAGAAATGTTCATCTCGCCTGTGGGGTTCACGTTTTTGGGAAAGGTTTCATCTGCGCTCCTCCCTAAAAATGTAGCGTTGCGACCGCCGCCTGTGGCGGACTAAGGGAGCAAAAGCGCTCGGGAAAATAAGGAGTATCGCGAGTCCGCTCTTAGGACGAGTGAGACGACTATATTTTACCGCGGTAGCTTCAAACTATGTTATGTTTAACGGTCGGCTCCGATTCCGATTTATATAAAAAAAGAAATAACGCCTTTTAGGCGTTACTTCTTTTTTGTTAAGGGTGAGCAAAAAAGATGAGATTTCGGAAAAGAGCTGTGGAGTAGTGAACTTCTGTAAGAACTGCTTACTCCGCAAAACCGCATTGATTGTTTTGATTAATTTATCAGAATTGTATGGATAATATCATAAACGTTCCCGTAGCAACACTGCTTTAAGCTCTGAAATAATCGTATTCAAATCTTCGGTCAGATTATCGCTTTGTGTCAGCATATCGTCAAAAAGTCGGTTGAGGTTTTCTTCAAAGTGCTCAGGAAGAATCGTGCAATTATTTCTGCAAAGCGCCATCAATCGCTTTTCGCCCGGATGTGTTTGCTTGTTCAATGCGAAAATCACATCAAAATACGATTCCAAAAAGGCGGCTGTTCTGTGAACAACGCTTACCCTGTCGTTTCTGACGTTAGCCTTTTTCACTTGAAGAGAGTATGCGGGCATAGCGCCGTATAAAAGAGCTGTGTTTCTTTTGATGATGTTTTTTCGAAGTTCTTCGGGATAAGGAACAGAAAAGCGCTCTTTGGCGTTTTGAAGCCTTCCGTGCTTATCGCAGACAATTTTACAGGTCAAAAGGTTATGCCACATACAGGTGGTATATCCGTTGTTTGCCTCAAATCCTTCGACAACTCTCGCAACACCGTCACAAAATTCGTCCAAATTGCGGTAAAGGATGTCAATGTCGATTCCATTGTTCAGAACGCAGTTATCCTCGTATTCCCAGTAATGGTTTCCAATCTCCATATATTGGCAGTAATCAGCCAATAATGCGCGTCTGCTTTCTTCTCCGATTGGCGCAGTGATGTAAACATACACATCATAATCGGATTTTTCATCATAGTTTTCTCCCGAACGGGAACCGCCGAGTGCTATCGCCTCTACCTGAGCATATTCGGATAGTTTTTCAAATAGTTGATTTATCATTTTTTCATCACCTATCAATTTCGATTTTTCGTAGAAATATCATATCATATTCAAATCAACTTGTCCAATACATTTTGTAAATAAATCGAATGTGCGGATTAAAAGAGTCTTAAAAACAAAAAAACGCCGTTCCAGTTTTTACACTGAAACGGCGTTCTGTTGTTGTATCAGAGGGCGCACCTGACGGCAAAGCCGCCGCTGAAAAAGTAGGTGTTCATCCAATACTTGTTTGGTGGAGATGGGGGGAATCGGACCCCCGTCCGAAAGTTTCTCTCCAAGGCTTTCTACGAGTGTAGTTATTGATTTTTATTCCCTCGGCGCAGCGCCCAATAACAGGCTATGCGCTTCGGTAGTTCCTGATGTGTGACCGAGGTCGGAACATCCCCCGATTCACATTTACCACTGGATCGATGCCCTTGCCGAAGCCGTGGTGCTCAACGGCAGGACAAGCAGCTTACATCAAGCTGCTAAAGCTAACTTATTAGTTTTGCCGTTTAAATTTAAGTTGTGGATTTTATAGCGGTTCCACACCGCTGCTCGCTTACCAAGGTTTAAAACCCCCGTCGAAACCTTTACATCCCCATATTTTAATTATCTACGTCAAGCGTGGGCGTTCCTATCGTAAATCTATATCCCCCTGACCTTAGTTTCGCTATG
>DEFK01000029.1:28680-76178 GCA_002350765.1 Ruminococcaceae bacterium UBA2854 | reverse complement strand
GGTTTTATAATACAATAAGCCTTTCCAAAGGCGGCTATGGCACCGACAGCTTGTCGGCGTGGGCGTTCCTATCGTAAATCCATATCCCCCGTACTTAGTCATCGCCTGTCATTCTGAGCGGAGCGTAAGCGAAGTCGAAGAATCTTTAAGGTTTAAGATCCTTCGGTACGGCACTTCGTGCCTGCTCAGGATGACAGCAAGCTGTCAGTTTTGGATAGGGAGGACAGGTTCATCTTTTTATTAGTGGAAAGTGGTAAGTAACTGAGAACTGACTACTGAGAACTGAGAACTGCCTTATCTGTACCTTTCCTTTAGTTCTCTTTCAATCGTTCGTTTTGCCGATTTTCTTGCCATATCGTCGCGCTTATCGTAGAGCTTTTTACCCTTACAAAGCCCGATTTCGAGCTTTATATGGTTGCCCTTAAAGTAAACGCTCAAGGGAATTACGGAGTAGCCCTGCTGCTGGATTTGTCCGAAAAGCTTCATAATCTCTTTCTTGTGCATTAAAAGCTTCCGCACTCTAAGCGGATCCTTACACCATATCGCGCCCTGCTCATAAACGGAAATGTGCATACCGTTTACGAAAATCTCGCCCTTTACAATCGAGCACCAGCTGTCTTTTAGGTTAACTCTACCCGCGCGGATAGACTTGACCTCCGAGCCTTTAAGCTCGATACCTGTCTCGTACGTCTGCTCGACAAAGTAATCGTGATAGGCTTTTTTATTTCTCGCTATGGTTTTTATCTCGTCGCTCATAGCTCATTCCTGCCTTCCAGCGCGCGCGCCAGCGTTACTTGATCCGCGTATTCCAAATCGCCACCTACAGGTATACCGTACGCGAGACGCGTTACTTTTATTCCCATCGGCTTTAATAAACGGGAGAGATACATCGCCGTAGCGTCGCCCTCGACCGTAGGATTCGTCGCCATAATTACCTCGCTGACATCTCCCGAAAGCCTCGCGATCAATTCCTTGATCTTCAAATCGTCGGGACCGACGTCGTTAAGAGGGGAGATAGCTCCGTGCAGAATATGGTACGTGCCTCTGTATTCATCGGTAGCTTCCATCGCCATAGCGTCTCTCGGAGTTTCAACAACGCAGATTACGCTTTTATCACGCTTAGCGTTTCCGCATACGGGACAAAGCTCGCTGTCGGTTAGATTACAGCAAACCTTACAGTAATGAATCTTCTTGTGAGCGTCGATAATCGCGTCGGAAAACGCCTTTGCTTCTGTTTTTGGCAGATTCAGCACATAATATGCAAGTCGCTGGGCGGTTTTGTAGCCGATACCGGGCATTCTTTCAAATTGCTCCACAAGCTTCTCGAGCGGAGCGACGTTGTAGCCAGCCATTATCAGAACATTCCCGGGATATTAAGTCCGCCCGAAAGCGCGCTCATTGTATCTTCTTTTTCCTGGTTGGCGGCTCTTAAAGCCTCGTTTGTAGCCGCGATGATGAGGTCGGAGAGCATCTCGGCGTCGTCGGGGTCGATAACCTCGGGCTCGATCTCGATCGCTTTTACTTCCATTTTACCTGTTACGGTGACTTTAACGGCTCCGCCGCCTGAGGACGCGGAATACTCCTTTGCCTCTAATTCGGTGGTGGCTTCTTCCATAGCCTCCTGCATTTTCTGAGCCTGGCGGGCGATCTGCTGCATATTGCCAGCTCCGCCGCCGCCGTATCCTTTGGGTAATCTTGCTTTCATAATTTATCATCCTTTCATAATAGTTGATAGTTGATAATTGATAGTTGAAAATTTCGGTCGAGCAGACAGCTGGATAAATGAATAACGTATTTTCCCGACTGAATTAATATGCAAGCTCCGCTTGCGGAGCATATAGATTTTTTCGGGACGACGATGATTTTTCTAAATCCGTTCTGTCTTCTCGACATTAACTATCCACTATCAACTGTCCATTTTCAACTGGAATTTACTCCTCTGTGAATTGGATCCCGCTGTCCTTAAGGCTGTCTACCAATTCCTTAAGGTGGTCTTTTTTATCAACTTTTTTCTCGGGCTTTTTGTAAGGGCCGAGCAGGTAGGCTCTGCCTGTAATCTCCTGTACGGCGCTTTTTAGATTAGCGCGCTGAGAGCCCTCTCTTAAAAGCCTGAACGGTATCTCGCTGTCGGAATCTATAAGCAGATAGTTTCCGCTTACGTAGGCGTTGGTGTTGCTGAACGCCGCGGCGATACCTTTGGAATACTTCTTTATATTTTCAACAACCTCGGGCCATTGTCTGAACGGCTTTGCGTTGTTGTAAATCTCCTCGAGTTCAGCGTCCGACTTAGCGGATGAGGGAGAGGGAGCTTTCTTTTTAGGCTCCTCCTCGACGGGAATCGGCGCTTCAACCTCCTCGGCCTTCGGAATATTCATCATCTTCGGAGGTGTTGGAATATCCTCGGGAATCGGAGCTTTTTCCTCCTCGATAGGTTCGGGAATCGGCTCGGGCTTGGGTTCGGGTTTAGGCTCGGGTTTAGGTTCGGGTTTAGGCTCGGGTTTAGGTTCAGGCTTAGGCTCTGGCTTAGGTTCGGGTTTAGGTTCAACCTTTAACTCGGGCTCGTTGTCCTTAAACGCTACGCCTGATTTAACCGCCTTTTCGAGCGCGGAGATTCTCGCGACAAGCGCCTCGTTGGTGCCCTCGAGCTCGGGAGCGGACAGCTTAACAAGCGCCATTTCAAGCTCTGTTTTATTGCTGTTGCCCTTGCCCATACGCTGGTAGGTGTTCTGGAGAATATCCATAATATAGACGATTTCGCCGAGCGTAAGGTAATCAGCCTGCGTCTGCGCGAGCTCGAACTCGTCGGAGGACATTACAATATGCGACTGCGGGTCGCGGGTACATTTTATCATCATAAGGCTTCGGAAATGGTCTAAAAGCTCGTCGCAAAGACGCGCCATATCCTTGCTTTCCCGATGAAGCTTGTTAACAAGCTCGATAGCCTTTGTCGGATTTTTATTTATACAGGCGGTAGAGAGCTCGAAGAGATAATCCTTTCGGGCAAGTCCCGCCGAATTTCTGACGATTTCGGTAGTGATGTCGGAGCTTGTGCCTAGACATCTGTCCATAAGCGAGAGAGCGTCGCGCATAGCTCCGTCCGCGATAGCCGCGATAAGATACGCCGCGTCGTCCTCGATAGAAGCGCCCTCGTTCTCGGCTACGTATTTAAGCCTGTTCTTAATATCCTCGGGGGAGATTCTGTTAAAATCAAATCTCTGACAGCGTGAGAGGATAGTAGAGGGGAGCTTATGAACCTCTGTAGTCGCGAGAATAAAGATAACGTGCTCGGGCGGCTCTTCCAAGGTTTTAAGCAGAGCGTTAAACGACTCCTTGGTGAGCATATGAACCTCGTCTACGATATAGACGCGGTATTTACCTCTCGCGGGTCTAAACTGCGCCTCGTCGATTATAGCTCGTATATCGTCGATACCGCGGTTGGAAGCGGCGTCCATTTCAACAACGTCAAGTATACTTCCGTCGTCAATACCCTTACAGTTCTCGCACTCGCAGCAGGGGTTTCCGTCCTGTAGATTAAGACAGTTAACGGCTTTAGCGAGTATCTTGGCGCAGGTTGTCTTACCTGTACCGCGTGAGCCCGTAAAGAGGTAGGCGTGGTTTATTCTTCCGCTTTTAAGCTCGTTTTCAAGCGTGCGGGTAACCTGGGGCTGTCCCGCTACGTCCGAGAATTTTTGCGGACGCCATTTACGGTAAAGTACCTGATACATATGGCTTCTCCTTTCTACAGAAAAAGTCGCAAACCGTAAGACCGCACTTACGGCGGTTCGTTTAAATAAGTGAACGACAGACTTACTGCATCGCATCTCGGTGATGCTTAATGCTGCTCGGTTCCCCGCCTGACATGGTTCGCAGACCTCAATCGTGCAGGGCCTGCCGCTCACTTATTCAAACGATTATTAACTGGTTTGCAACTCTAAAGTATTGTAACATATTTTCAATATAAAATCAATAGTTTATATTGAATATTAAGTTTTTAAATGTTATACTAAAGATAATAAGGAAGTGCTTTATTATGGAAATGGGAAAATTAATTGAAGTAATTGGTGTAAAGCTTGTCAGTTATTTATTTACTTCTCTTATTATGTACGGTATATTTAGAAAGACGGGAGAAGATAAATATAAAGCATTTATTCCGTATTACAGAATATGGGTATTTTATAAGCTTATAGATTTATCCAAGCTTTGGTTCTGCCTTTATATCATAACGTGTGTTTTAGGATATTTCGCAAACGTTTTAGATTTATTTAATATTAAAATTTTAGGAAATTATTATCTTATTATTCCGTTTGTATCGTTTGTAATAAGTGTTGTTTTAGGGATTTTTGTTTCCGATCAACTCGGCAATTCCTTCGGAAAAACAAGAGGATTTAAAATCGGTTATTTTTTCCTGCCGACAATATTCGGTTTAATAGCCGCGTTCGATAAATCAGAATATTTAGGACCAAACGGAAGATAAAATAAAAGGAGGGAAAAGGTATGTCGGATACAATTTATACCATACCCGCAATTAAATCGCTATTACAGCCTGTGTTTGACGGCTATAAAATAAAAAAAGCCGTGCTCTTCGGCTCGTACGCTAAAGGCGCGGCGGCTAAAAACAGCGACGTTGATATTCTTGTTGACAGCGGACTAAAGGGGCTCGCGTTTTTCGGGCTTCTCGAGGATGTAGTAAACGCGCTCGATAAAAACGTTGATTTGCTCGATACATCACAGATTGTTCCAGATTCAATAGTTGATAAGGAAATAACTGAAAACGGAGTGTTGATTTATGGAGAATAAAGATAAGATTTATTCTATAGATGAAATAAAAAGCATAGTAACTCCTATAGCGGAAAAATACGGGGTGGAAAAGGTGTACCTTTTCGGTTCATATGCCAGAGGTGAGGCTGATAATAACAGCGACCTCGATTTAAGGATTGATAAAGGCGCGCTGAAAGGACTTTTTATGCTCGGCGCTATGTATTCCGATTTGGAGGAGAAATTTGACAAAAAGCTCGATTTACTCACAACCGCGAGCTTGGATAAAGACTTTTTAAACAGGATAAAAAACGAGGAGGTTTTGCTTTATGCCGCTTCTTGAACGTGATAAAACTATTCTTAAAAAGATTATAAATTATTGCGAGGAAATTGAATTCGCGCATAAAGAGTATAACCATTCGTTTGAGGTTTTTGACGCTAATCCTACTTATCGTAATTCCGTAAGCTTGTGTCTTATGCAAATAGGTGAGCTGTCAAATAAGCTTTCAGATGAGTTTAAAGAGAACAATAATAGTATACCTTGGAAAGCTATCAGAGGAATGAGAAACGTAGTAGCTCACGAATACGGCAATATTGACACCGTAACAGTATGGGAAACAGCTGACAAGGATATTGACGAATTAAAATTTTTTTGTTTAAAAGCTTTAAACGGAGAAGTGTGAATGAATGAATTAGTACCAAGCTTGTTGGATGAAAAAGATATGAAATCCGCGTGGAAGAATAAACCATTAAGAGTAATCGGACTTGTGTTATTGTTTTTAGTTGATTTTGCTGTAGCGTTAATACCTGCGGGATTGTTGGGAGATTCAATTGAGAAAATTAAGCTTGCCGATAATTTGGAATGGTTAATAAATATTCTTCATCATATAGCTTTCGGAATAGTATTTATTGTATGCTTGGTGCTTCTGATTGTTATTGAGTATTTAATAATAGGTTTAATAGTTTGTTTAAAAAATAAAGAGTAAAAACAACGGCTGCCGAAAGGCAGCCGTTAATTCTTTATTCGTACTCTTAATTCTTAGTTATTAATGAGTTTATCCTCGTCAGACCAGCTGTAGAGCTTTCTGATTTCCTTACCGATAATCTCGGAGGGATGCTCGCTCGCGAGCTTTCTCATAGCGCGGAAGTGAGCCTGTCCGCCAGCCTCAGACATATCGAGGAGGAATTCCTTGGCGAATGAACCGTCCTGGATGTCCTTAAGAACCTGCTTCATAGCCTTTTTGCTGTCCTCGTTGATAATCTTCGGGCCTGTGATATAGTCGCCGTACTCAGCTGTGTTGGAGATAGAATATCTCATACCCGCGAAGCCTGACTGATAGATAAGGTCAACGATAAGCTTCATCTCATGGATACACTCGAAGTAAGCGTTTCTCGGATCGTAGCCTGCTTCTGTAAGAGTCTCGAAACCTGCCTGCATTAAAGCGCAAACGCCGCCGCAAAGTACAGCCTGCTCGCCGAAGAGGTCAGTTTCTGTTTCTGTACGGAATGTTGTCTCTAAGATACCCGCTCTCGCTCCGCCGATACCTGCGCCGTAAGCTAAAGCCATATCTAAAGCCTTGCCTGTAGCGTCCTGATAAACAGCTACGAGACAGGGAGTTCCCTTGCCGGCCTGATATTCGCTGCGTACTGTATGACCTGGAGCCTTAGGCGCGATCATTGTAACGTCAACGTCAGCGGGCGGTACGATCTGTCCGAAATGAATGTTGAAGCCGTGAGCGAACATAAGCATATTGCCTGCCTCAAGGTTCGGAGCGATATCGTTCTTATACATAGAAGCCTGCTTCTCGTCGTTAATAAGAATCATAATGATGTCGGCTTTCTTAGCAGCCTCTGCTGTTGTGTAAACCTCAAAGCCCTGCTCCTCGGCTCTTTTCCAGGATTTTGAACCCTCGTAAAGACCGATAATTACGTTAGCGCCGCTCTCTTTAAGGTTAAGAGCGTGAGCGTGGCCCTGGCTGCCGTAACCTACGATAGCGATTGTTTTACCGTCTAAAAGTGAGAGGTTACAATCTGACTGATAGAAAATTTTTGCGTTTGACATTTCTTTTCCTCCTTGCCGCGAATGCGGTATAAAATAAATTAATACAAACTAAGTATATGTAAGCGTGATCAGCCGACAGACGACTTGCCCTTATCTATGGCGATAGTGCCTGTCCTTACTATTTCACGGATACCATACGGTTTGACTAAATCCATAAGCGTTGAGATTTTCTCAACGGTTTCGCAGTACTCGAGCGTTACCGTGCTTACCGAAACGTCTACAATCTTAGCGCCCGTAAGCTCGGCGATTTTTAAAAGCTCGAATCTTTTGGCGGCGGGACAGTGGACTTTAATAAGACACAGCTCACGGCTGATAAACTCGCCCTCGATAAGCCTTTTTACCTTTATAACGGGGATAAGCTTGTTGAGCTGTTTTTCGAGCTGTTCCACCACGTATTCGTCGCCGTCGGCGACAATTGTTATTCTCGATACAGTCGGGTCGGCGGTAACTCCAACCGCGAGAGAGTCGATGTTAAAGCCTCTCCGCGAGAAAAGTCCCGAAACCTTGGAAAGTACGCCCGCCTGGTTTTCAACTAATACTGATAAAGTATATTTCATAACGCACCTCACAGAATAGACGGTGTGTCGGGATGAACCTGACATACAAGCACAAACGGCTTGTCGCTCTCGACAATCTTGTTTATATACTTCTCGGCGTCCTCGTTGGAGCTTACCTCGGCGCTGTCGATTCCGTAGGCTTTGGCTAAAGCTACGATGTCGGGGGAGTCGTTAAGCACAGTCATCGAATGTCTGTGGTCGTAGAGATTATCCTGGAGCTCTCTTACCATACCCAAGCGGTAATTTCTCATAACGATAATCTTTATATTAAGGTTGTTCTGAACGATTGTTGAAAGCTCGTTTAAGCTCATCTGGAAGCTTCCGTCACCGCATACCACGACAACGTCGCGCTTAGGAAGTCCGAGCTTAGCGCCGATAGCGCAGGGGATAGAGTAGCCCATAGTTCCCATACCGCCTGTGGTAAAGAAACGTCCCTCGCGTATACGGAAGTTGTTGGCGCACCAAATCTGGTTCTGACCTACATCAGCGCAGAGAATCGCCTTGCTTTTAAGCATCGAGCTTAACTTGCCGATTAAGGTTCTCGGCTCTACGTAGCCGTCGAAGGTCGAGATCTTGCTCTGGAAATGAGCCTTTAAATCCTTGACCTCGGCGTCCCACTCGTCGTTTATCTTATAATCGCCGATAAGGTCGATAAGGTTCTTTAATACGGAGTTCATATCTCCGACGATAGGAATATCAACCCTTACGTTTTTACCGATTTCGGCGGGATCTATATCTATATGAATGATTTTAGTTGTATTCTCGCTCATCTGGTCGGGAGCGGCTATGGCTCTGTCGCCGAGACGCGCTCCGCATACGATAACCAGATCTGTGGTATGCAGCGCTTTATTGGCGCATTGTCTGCCGTGAGTTCCGAGCATACCGAGGTACAGGGGATGGTCGCTCGGCATAACGCCGATACCCATCATAGTTGAGAGGACGGGAATCTGCGTCATTTCGGCGAATTTCTGTAATTTAAGCTTAGCGCCCGAGCTTAATACTCCGCCGCCCGATACGATAATCGGACGCTTGGCTTTTTTAATAAGCTCAATCGCGCGCTTTTCCTGAACGATATGTCCCTTTGTATTCGGCTTATAGCTTTTAATATCCACCTTGTCGGGATACTCGAAGCTCTCGATCTCGTTGAACTGGATGTCAATCGGAACGTCTATAAGCACGGGACCCGGTCTGCCTGTTGAGGCGATATGGAAAGCCTCCTTAAACACTCTCGGTAAATCCTCGGTTTTTGTAACGAGGTAGCTGTGCTTTGTAAAAGGCTCGCAAGCGCCTGTAATATCGGCTTCCTGGAAGCTGTCGCTGCCGAGTAGATCCGAACGCACCTGACCTGTGATCGCTATCATCGGAATCGAGTCCATATAAGCTGTAGCGATACCCGTAATAAGGTTCGTAGCCCCTGGACCCGAGGTCGCTACGCATACTCCGGGCTTCATCTTAGCGCGCGCGTATCCGCTCGCGGCGTGGGCAGCATTCTGCTCCTGACGCACGAGTACGCTGTTTATATCTGAATCGTATATTGAATCGTAAAACGGACAAATGGTAGCGCCGGGGTAGCCGAAGATAGTATCAATACCCTCAGCCTGTAAGCATTTTACCATTATATCTGCTCCGCTAATCATTGGCATATTCTCCCTTAATCATAATAATCCAACATAAATTACATTATAATACAATTAGAAAGAAATGTAAAGTGTTTTCTATTTGTATAGTTTTCTTTATGAATTGATAGTTATTTTCTAAATACAAACAAATACTCATGTGCTATGAGCAGGAAGTTATACTTTACGCTGTTTGTTTTCCAGTAACCTGTGGCTTTGCAGTTATGCTGCTCTTTTATAATAAGCTCTTTCAGTTTGAAGCCCGCGTCCTGGAAAACTTTCATAACGTCAAACGACATCGGAATCATATGACCTTTCTGCCTTGTGTCTCCCATCAGCACAGCACAGAACTTATCCTTTTTCAGCACGCGGTAGCTCTCCGCGGCGACCGGCTTCATTTGTTCCAGAAAATCCTTAACCTTACAGTGAGACAAATCCTCCGGGATATCCTCGCTGTATTTTATTATGTCGGCATAAGGCGGATGAGTGCAAACGAGGTCTATACTCTCGTCGGGAATGAAATCGAGATTCCTCGCGTCGCCTTTATGGATATAAACTTTTCCGTCGGCGCCTTCGTGTTCAAAGTCGATTTTCTCACGGCACCTCTCTAGTGCGACGTCATTCACATCCACGCCGATAATATCACGGTTAAGAAGCTTCGCCTCAACTAAGGTAGTGCCGCCTCCGGCGAACTGGTCAAGTACCAAATCGCCCTCTTTTGAGTACCTAAGCAGGATGTTTCTCGGAATATACGGCGACCAGTTGCCGCGCCATTTTGCGTCATGTGTAGCCCAATCTCCGCGTTTCGGGAAAGACCAGTGTGTAGTCATCTCAAGCTCAAAATCCTCGGGTTCCCATTTTTTAATTCTCTTTGGCATTACTTAAATACCTCGCTGATGATATTGTTTTCTAAATCGTTAATGTTGTAGATGTGTTCCATAACATCAAAGGTTTCCTCTAGATTATTCTTAGCGCTATTCCAACCCTTACCGTCAGTAAACCATACAAAAGTAAATCCGTCTATAGTTTCAGCTTCCTGACTAATTTGTTTATAACTACGTGCTGTTTCGTTTAGTTTAGAACCTCCGCTTGTGTAAAAGTTTGTTTCGATACCATAAATCATTTTATTTGTTTTTATTACATAATCGAAACGTTTTTCCATTTTTCCTTGATTAGATATTGCAGACAAATCTATATCCCATTTGTCACAAATTTCGTGAATGTACATTTCTTTAAAGTAGCTCTCATTCTTTGTAAACCCTGCTTTTTTAATATAGGTTTCAACAAGGTTTTCCATAAGATGTCCACCGCGGTTTTTACGTCCGTTTGAATCGAGTCCGGTTTCAACTCCTGTGGCGTAATCAACAAGATTGTTTACCAAATGATTAGCAATTAAATTGAATAATCCTGTTTTGCGCATAAATTCTTTATACTGTTCTACGTTTAAATTAGGTTCTCTAAAGTTATACGTAAACTCACCATCACCATCTATAGCGTAAATCTCAGTAGCTCTTACAGCTAATAAGACGGGGATACACTTTAATGTTTCGGGATATTTTTTTACTATTTCCTCAAAATCGTTTTCTATATTATCGGAACCTATAAGTGAGTTTAAGATATTAAGCTCAATTCTTATAGAATCTACATTTCTATATACTTTATCAAAGTTTACATAGTAAGAATAATCTGAAATACTATTGCGAAAACCTGATAGCCATGTTTTAAAATCTCTTCCCATTTCTATACTCCTTAGTAATTTGTGATTAATAATTCACTAATTTTACCTCTGCCTTTACCTTTGCTGTTAATTGCTCGGATCGCCGACACTCGGTTTATATTAAGGCCCTTATAAATATCATCAAAGAAATTATCATTTTCATCAACGTTATGTGGGTCTGAATTACTAGCCATGACTTTAGCTTTAGTTAACGACTTAATAAAAGTTGCCAGTCTAATTTGATCTTCGTCATTAAAATCATCTGTAGTATATGAAGTGAACTCAGATGTTTTATTAAGTGGTCTATACGGTGGATCAAAATATATAAAAGACTTTTCGTCAGCATAGTCTTTGATACACTGATAGTCTCCGTTAAGAATTGTTACGTTTCGCAATAGCTCCGATGTCTTTTTTAGGTTTTCAGTATCACAAATTGTTGGTCGCTTATATGAACCCATAGGAACATTAAACAAGCCTTTCCGGTTAACTCTATAAAGTCCATTAAAACAAGTTTTGTTTAGATAAATAAATAACGCTGCTCGAAGAATTGAGTTTTGTTTTGTTGGCTTTTGAATTTGAGAGTTAAACAAATCTCGCTGATTATAGTAAAACTCTTTTCTACTGTCGCATTCGAGCTTAAGATGAGTTTTCTCATATTCGGAAAGAAGTTGAATTAGTTTTGAAAGATTGTCTTTTACAACCGTAAAAGTATTTATAAGTTCGGCATTTGTATCACAAATGATAACTTCATCCATTTCGTAAGTGTTTAGCACATCAAACAATACCGCGCCTGCTCCTACCATTGGTTCACAGTATTTTCTTATTTCTGTTCCCATTTTTTGAGGATACATTTTTCTAATCGTTGGAAGTAGTTGTCCTTTTCCTCCTGCCCATTTTATAAAAGGCTTCGCGGGATTCTTTTTATCATATCTATTTGTACGCCCATCCACAGGTTTTACAGCCTCAATTGGAATAATCCACATATTACCTAGCATAGCGGCATTGGGTATTCTATTTTCTTGGCAGAGAGTATTTACTCTCCTACGCGATATATTCCATTTTTCAGCTGCATCTTTTGCTGTCATATATGCTAACATAAACATCACCTCAATATTTGTTTACTATTATATTCCAAAATTGGAATAATAGCAATACTTATTTTAGCTTTTTATATTTTTTCATAAAAAAAATCAGCAGAATTACAACTGCTGATTTCTTACATCTTAACTCTTACCTCTTAACTTTTAATATCCTCGTTGCCCAGAGTACGCAGAGCATACACACTCCCGTATCGGCTACCACGCCCATCCATATCTGAGCCATACCGAATGAGGCGAGGATTATTACGAGCGCCTTTATACACAGCGCGAAGATTATATTCGACTTAGCGGTGTTGACCGTCTTTTTGGCGAGCTTGACTACCTTGGGCAAGGCTTTGAGGTTGCCTGATGTAAGCACCGCGTCGGCGGAAGCTATCGCCGCTTCTGAACCTAAGCCCATGGCGAATCCGCAGTCCGAAGCCGTTATAACGGGAGCGTCGTTGATTCCGTCGCCGACAAAGCATACGCCCTTGCTCTTTTCTTTAAGCCCGTTTACGAGCTCGAGCTTTTGCTCGGGTAATAGCTCCGCGTGGATCTCCGTTAAGGCGGGTAAGTCATTTTTAATCTTTTCGGCGTTAGCCTTACCGTCGCCCGTGAGCATTACGAGTTTTTTAAAGCCAGAGCTTCTAAGTTTGCTAAGTACCTCGGGAGCTTCGTTTCTGACCTTATCTTTCAGCCTGAACGCGCCGATAATTTCGTTATCATATACAAGGTACGCGTCCGCAATATCCTCGGGCTTAGCCGTTAAATTCCTGTAGCCTACGCATTTTACGGTTTTACCGTTGTATACGGCAGATACACCGCCGCCCGATTTCTCCTCGTAGGAGCTCATATTCAGGTATTCTTTGCCGTAGGCGGTTTTAATCGCTTCGGCGATAGGGTGGGAGGAGTTTTTCTCGACGCTTGCCGCCATAGCGAGAATATCTTCTGTTTTATAATTCTTATAAGGAATTATCTTTTCTATCGTGAGTAAGCCCTCGGTTAGCGTTCCCGTTTTATCAAACGCCATTGTATCGGCTTTCGCGAGCGCTTCGAGATACTTTCCGCCCTTAAACAGTACGCCGAGCTTGGAAGCCGCGCCGATTCCCGAATAGTAGGAGAGAGGGATTGAAATTACAATCGCGCACGGACAGCTCGCTACTAGGCACACGAGCCCTCGATATATCCACTGGGTAATATTGCCGAAGAAAATCGGCGGTATAAACGCGATGGCGAGCGAGATAAGTATAACGATAGGCGTATAAACAGCGGCGAATCTTGTAATAAGCTTTTCGCGTTGGCTTTTGGTTGTAGAGGCTTCCTCGACGAGCTTTATGATCCTGCTAGCCGCGCTGTCCTGCGAGAGCTTAGTGGTCTTAGCTTTAATAAGTCTTTCGCCGTTTACCATACCGCTTAGAAGATTTGTGCCTTCTTTCGCTGAAATCGGCATACTCTCGCCCGTGATAGCCGAGGTGTCGATATTGCTTTCGCCCTCTGAAACAACGCAGTCGATCGGTACTTTAGCGTAGGGCTTGATTATAATTTCCGTTCCGACGCTTACCTTTTCGGTGGGAACGCTTTTCTCGATACCGTTTTCTGTTATAACCGCCTCGTCCGCGCGGATGTTGGCGATTTTTTCTATACTTTTTCTCGAATGTTCGACGGCTTTATCCTCGAGCGTTTCGCCGATTCCGTACAGTATCGTTACCATAGCGCCCTCGACAAATTGTCCGAGCGCGAACGCCGCGATAACCGCCACGGTCATCAAGGTCGTCTCGTCGAGGCGAAGCTTTGTTACCGACTTTACGCCCGAGATAAATACCTTGTAGCCCGACATTATTATCGCCGCGACGCTTAGTATCGCGACCGCGATTTCGTTGACTTTAAGTAAATCGAGTACGAGCGCCGCTAAGGCGAACGCTATCGCCGAGAACAGGAGTATTTTAGACAGCTCGATTTTCTTTTTGCTATTGTGAGAGTGTCCGTCGTGACAATGCTCGTGGTGACAATGCTCGTGATTATGAGTGTGTGTTTTCTCGAAGTTGACTTCCACGCCGTCCTCAATATCGTCCGTGATTTTCTGAACTATCTCGACGATGTTGTCATTTTCCTCGTGATTGAAGTACAGCGATTTTGTCGCGAATACAAGGCTTACGTCCGTAAAGCCCTCGGTTTCCGAGATCGCTTTTTCAACTTTCGCCGCGCAGTTAGCGCAGTCCAGCCCGTTCATAATAAGTTTGTATTTCATTACATTTCTCCTATATCCATTGTTTCCTTAACACCGTAGGGGAGGACCTCTGTGTCCTCCCGAGGCATGTTCGAAATAGTATTTGCACTATAATTTTGCCAACGGCAAAACGGTAATCGGTAACCTTAATATTTTCGCCTTTGGCGAAAGGAAATCTCGCCGAAATATGTTGCCTCGGCTCGGGCGGAGTCGGAGCACCGCCCCTACGATTTCTCAATTATTCCAAAACGTGGTCTAAGCCCATTTCGATAATCTTCTTAACGTGGTCGTCGTCGAGGCTGTAGTAAATCTGCTTTCCGTCACGGCGGACTTTAACGAGCTTATTAGTGCGCAGAACTCTCAGCTGGTGGGAGATAGTGCTGTGCTCCATATTTAGTGTGTCGGCGATTTCGCCTACCGAGCATTCGCTGTCGAACAGCGTGTGCATTATCCTGAGCCTCGTGGAGTCGCCGAATACCTTAAATAAGTCCGCGAGCTCAAAAAGTATCTCCTGTTCGGGTATATTGTTTTTCATAGTATCACCTTAGTTTAATATTTGAACATATGAATAACTGTTCACATGTTAATTAGATTATATCAATATTTTATACGAAAGTCAATATATGGTAATAAAAATATCTTAAAAAATTTAATTTAGTGAGAATAAAAGAGTATAAGCGAGATTAAGAGAGGATAGGTATATAAAATCCGTATAATTTGACTTTTTCTGACTTTGACTTTCTCTGACTTTAGTCCTATAATAAAACCATCAAAGGTCAAAGAAAGTCAAACTAATCAGACTTTGACCATAGGAGATGGTTAAAAAATGCGTATGAGTGATTTAGTTGCCCAGCATATACTCGCTATGCTTGATGAACAGAACGGCAACGCGGAAATAAGGAGGAATGAGCTTGCGAACGACTTAGGCTGTGTTCCGAGCCAGATTAACTACGTAATTACCTCCCGCTTTACACCCGAGCAGGGATATATCGTAGAGAGCCGACGAGGCGGCGGGGGATATATAAGGATTACGCGCGTTAATATGGATAAAAGCTCGGCTATAATGCATATAGTTAATTCTATAGGCGATACTCTCGATAAGGCGAGCGCCGAGGTTATGATTAACAATATGTATAACCAGTCAATAATAGATTTGCCGACCGCGAGACTTTTAGCCTCCGCGCTTAGCGAGAGAGTCTTTAAGGAAATTCCCGTTAATTATAAGGATTTACTCAGAGCGAGAATTTTTAAGAATATGCTTCTAAGCATTATAAGAAATTGATTTGGAGGTTGATACTATGAAATGCCAGAAATGTAATAAAAACGAAGCTAATACACACGTTAAGCGTGTTATAAACGGAGAGTTCGAGGAATACCACCTCTGCTCCGAGTGCGCTAAGGAAATGGGATACTCTAATGTGTTCTCAGATTTTACTTCGAGCTTCGCGGATGATTTTAATTCGCTGTTCGGAAGCTTCTTCGAGAACGCTCTCCCCGCAAGAACCCAGGCTACCCGTTGCGAGACCTGCGGTACTACCTATAACGATATAGCCTCTACGGGAATGATGGGCTGCGCTAACTGCTACGACATCTTCTCCGACAGGATTTTACCGACGATCCGCCGAATCCACGGAAATACTACCCATATGGGCAAGAACAGTATTTCCTACAGGAAGGTCGAGGATAAGGATAAGCCCGAGGATAAAAAGCAAGACGAGCTTACCAAGCTGAAAGCTGAGCTCGATACGGCTATTAAGAACCAGGAGTTCGAGAAAGCCGCCGTGCTAAGGGATAAGATAAAGGAAAAGGAGAACAATAATGAGTAATATAGTAATGCAGACGAGAATAAGGCTTGCGCGAAATTTAAAAAAATATCCTTTTCCGATTAGGCTGAATACCGCGGGTAAGAACGAGGTTGCCGAGGAGATTATTAAAGCGGTCAAAAACTGTAACTCTCCTCTTAGTAAACAGCTCGACGTCCTCTATGTAAAGGACTTGACCGAACCGCAGAGAATATCGCTTGTTGAACAGCACTTAGCTTCTCCCGAGTTTATGAGCGACAGCGCGGGCAGAGCCTTGATCCTCTCCAAGGACAAGACAATGAGCATTATGATAAACGAGGAGGATCATATAAGATTGCAGATTCTCTATAAGGATTTATCCTTAGAGCAGGCTTACGATACAGCCGATAAGCTTGATACTTTGCTTGACGAGAATCTCGACTTCGCGTTTGACGAAAAGCTCGGTTATTTAACCCAGTGTCCGACAAATTTAGGTACGGGTATGAGAGCTTCGGTTATGCTCCATCTTCCCGCGTTAAAGAGCGGTAAGGCTATAGGCAGAATCGCTGGCAATCTCTCTAAATTAGGTCTTACGATCCGCGGAGCTTACGGCGAGGGTACAGAGCCCGAGGGCGCTATGTATCAGCTCTCTAACCAGGTAACTCTCGGTATCTCCGAGAAAGCCGCGATTGAGAACCTTAAAAATATCGCCCAGCAGCTCGTTACCCAGGAGTTACAGGCTGAAAAGCGTATGTGCGAGAGCCTCGAAACTCAGGATAAGATTTCGAGAAGTCTCGGAATACTGAGAAGCGCGAAGCTTATCAGCTGTAAGGAAGCGCTGGAGCTTTTATCTAACGTCCGCTTCGGAATCAACAGCGGTATTATAGAAGATATAGATTTAAATACCGTTGACGAGCTTATTACGGAAATCCAGCCCGCGACAATGATGGTGAATAAAAACGAGAAGATTTCACCCCGCGAGCGGGATATTTTAAGAGCGGAAATACTTAATCGTAGATTAGTTCACAGTTAACAGTTCTCAGTTATCAGTGCTTTGGTCGTGAAGAAAGGGCGGTTTAATATATTCCCGCGGTAACCCGACAGTATCAATATTGCTATATCATTATTAATACGGTCGGGAACGTAAGTTATATAATTAATTAACCTATCTGCTCGACCATAGCTGAGAACTGACTACTGAGAACTGACCACTAAAAATTAAGGAGGTAATTTTATGTATGAATTCAAAAACTTTACTCAGAAAGCCAATAAAGCTTTAAATCTCGCTATGACTTCGGCGGGAGAAATGGGACATACTTATATCGGTACCGAGCATCTCCTTCTCGGTCTTGTTAAGGAGGGGAGCGGTGTAGCCGCTACTGCCTTAACTCAGGCGGGCTTAGACGCGTCTGAACTTGAAAACAGAATTAAAGAAACCGCGGGTACGGCTTCGCCCGTAACGCTTACGCCGAACGACTTTACCCCGAGAAGTAAGCGCGTTATGCAGAACGCCGTGATTATCGCCGCTAAGCTCCGCAGCAACTATGTCGGCACGGAACATCTCCTGTTCAGCATTATGCAGGAAACCGACAGCTACGCTTATACTTTCTTAAACGAGCTAGGCGTTGACTTGAACGCGGTTATGAATACAGCCGAGGATTATGTCGGCGAGAACGGCGGAGCTGATCATCAGAACAATCCGAGTGGAAAAGGTCTCGATAAATTCGGCCGCGACTTAACCGCCGCCGCTAAAAACGGCGAGATTGACCCCGTTATCGGACGTGAAAAGGAAATCGAGAGAGTTATCCAGATCCTTTCGAGAAGAACTAAGAATAACCCTGTTTTAATCGGCGAGCCCGGCGTTGGTAAAACAGCCGTAGCCGAGGGCTTGGCGCTTAAAATCGTCGAGGGCAAGGTTCCCGAAATTCTCCGCGATAAGAGAATCGTAAGCCTTGACTTAACGGGAATGGTCGCGGGAGCTAAGTACCGCGGCGACTTCGAGGAGCGTATTAAGGAAGCTATCGACGAGGTTAAGAAGTCTAAGGATATTATCCTCTTTATCGACGAGCTCCATACTATCGTAGGCGCGGGCTCCGCCGAGGGCAGTACCGATGCGGCTAATATCTTAAAGCCGTCGCTCGCGAGAGGCGATTTCCAGGTTATCGGCGCGACAACCGTAAACGAGTACAGAAAGTATATCGAAAAGGACGCGGCTTTGGAAAGACGCTTCCAGCCCGTTAATGTCGGCGAGCCGAGCGAGGATGAGGCGGTTCAGATTTTAGAGGGACTGCGTGACCGCTACGAGGCCCACCATAAGGTAAAGATTACCGACGAGGCTATTAAAGCCGCCGTAGAGCTTTCCTCGCGTTATATCGCGGACAGATACCTGCCCGATAAGGCGATAGATTTAATCGACGAGAGCGCTTCGAGGGTAAGGCTCCAAAGCTTAACAACTCCCGACAGCTTAAAACAGCTCGAGGAAAAGGTTAAGGAGCTTGAGGCTGAGAAAGCGAGCGCCGTTAACGAGCAGGAGTTTGAGCGCGCGGCTAAAATCCGTGACGAGCAGAAGTCCGTTCAGGAACAGCTCGAAGCCGAAAAGCAGAAATGGCAGGAAACCCAGAGCTCCGCTACAGGCGAAGTAACGGCGGAGAATATCGCCCAGATCGTATCGCAGTGGACGGGAATCCCCGTAGTTCAGCTTACCGAGGAGGAGAGCGAAAGACTTCTTAAAATGGAAGATATCCTCCACGACAGAGTTGTCGGTCAGGACGAGGCTGTAAAAGCTGTAGCTAAGGCTATCCGCCGAGGCAGGGTAGGTCTTAAAGACCCGAAACGTCCGATAGGCTCGTTCATCTTCTTAGGTCCTACAGGCGTAGGTAAAACCGAGCTTTGTAAGGCGCTGGCGCAGGCTATGTTCGGCGACGAAAACGCGATGATACGCCTCGATATGTCGGAGTTTATGGAGAAGCATACCGTGTCTAAATTAATCGGTTCGCCTCCGGGATATGTCGGATTTGACGAGGGCAGCCACTTTACCGAGCAGGTAAGAAGAAAGCCTTATTCGGTTATCCTTTTCGACGAGATAGAAAAGGCTCACCCCGACGTGTTCAACGCTCTCTTACAGATTCTCGACGACGGTCGTCTTACAGACTCCCAGGGCAGAACGGTTGACTTTAAGAACACCGTTATCATTATGACGAGTAATGTCGGCGCGAGAATGATTACCGATAAACAGTCCAGCCTCGGCTTTACCGAGAATAAGGAGCAGGAGAACGAGAACATTAAGGATATCGTAATGGGCGAGTTGAAGAATACCTTCCGTCCCGAATTCCTGAACCGTATCGACGATATTATCGTGTTCAATAAGCTTACTCAGGACGAGATTAAGGAAATCGCTTCTAAAATGCTCGATAACCTTAAGGAGAGATTAAAGGCTCTCGAGATTGAGGTTAACTTTACCGACGAGGCAATTACCGAAATCGCTAACGCGGGCTACGACGAGAGCTACGGCGCTCGACCGCTCAGACGAGCTATCACGAGCAAAATCGAGGACGAACTCTCCGAGCGTATCTTAGACGGTACGGTAAGCAAGGATAAGAAAATTACCTGTGACTTTAAAGACGGTAAGTTTGTGTTTGAATAATTGCTTAGGGTATAGGATTTAGGATGTAGGGTATAGGATGTAGGAGTTAAGGTCGGAAGCAGACGCTTCCGACCTTTTGTGATATGGAATAATCAAACGTTACCTTAACATCGTAGGGGAGGACCTCCGTGTCCTCCCGAGCCGAGGCATCCTATATAACCGAGCTATTCTTCCGCGGGAGCGGAACAATTATAATTAACCGCTATATTCCTGTCTATGACAGGAGGAAGTTTTCGATTACGGACGACTGGCGTATCACGGGCGGAGTCGGAGCACCGCCCCTACGGTGTTGATTGGTTAACTAACACCGTTTCGCCGTTGGCGAAAGGATAGTGTGAATACTAATTCTGAGTTTAATTCTCTTGACAATTACTAAAAATATGCTATAATAAATATAGAAAATGAGCTATCCAAGAAACGGTTAGCCCGATTTAATGGTATTATAGATAATAACCGTCAGGCGTGGCGGTTATTTTTCTTTTGTGTCAATAGTTTTGCAAAGAGAGTTTACTATGCTTAAAAATATGAAAGGCAATTTAATACTGCTTCTAACCGCTATGATATGGGGTACGGCGTTTGTGTTCCAAAGCGAGGGTATGAACTTTGTCGGGCCTTATACCTTTAACGCCTGCCGAACTTTACTGGCGGCAGTGGTGCTGATTCCCGTTGTACTCGGATTTAAGCTTTTTGAGAAACGGTCGGGGAATTATAAACCCGTAGATAAAAAAACTACCATTTTAGGCGGTATATGCTGCGGGCTTGTGCTCGCTGTCGCGAGTACATTACAGCAGATTGGAATTGTGTCCACAACCGCGGGTAAGGCGGGATTTATTACCGCGCTGTACGTTATTATCGTTCCGATAATCGGGCTTATCCTCGGACGTAAACAGCCGAAAAAAATCTGGCTGTGTGTAATTCTCGCGATAATCGGCTTTTACCTTCTCTGTATAAAGGACGGTTTTTCGCTCGATATAGGCGACGCTTTTATACTCGCCTGCGCGCTCGGGTTCGCGGTACATATAACCGTTATTGACAGGTTTCTTTCAAAAGGAGCGGACGCGCTTGTTATGGCGTGTATTCAGTTCTGGTCGGCGGGAATTATTATGCTTGTGCCGACGTTTATACTCGAAACGCCGACTATAGACGGTATATTCGCCGCGAGGTACGCTATCCTGTTTACGGGTGTTATGTCGAGCGCGGTAGCCTATACCTTGCAGATTATCGGTCAGCGCTACACAACGCCGACTCTAGCGACGCTTATTATGAGCCTCGAGAGCGTATTCGCGGCTTTAGCGGGCTGGCTGATTCTCGGCGAAAATCTTTCTTTAAAAGAATTATTCGGCTGCGCGCTGGTGTTTATAGCGGTAATCCTAGCGCAAGTGGACTTTGGAAAGTTAAGAAAAAATTAGACAGGAGTTGATAATATGAGTGTATACGAAAGCAGAATACAGGGATTGAATGAAGCAATAGAGTATAATAAAGATTCATTCCCGCAAATAATCAACAGAAAAATTGTTATTGCCGAGAAGCAGATTGAAAATGGAGAAGTTATTGACGCTGAATCAGCGCTCGAAGAATTAAGGAATAAATATAAAACTAAAAATATGTAAATAAAAAAGCTGTTCCAAGGGAACAGCTTTTATTTCTTGTACAGAATTAAATTTTATGAGCCAAGGCTCTTGAGAGCCACGCGTCGCCGACGTCCATAGCTACGAACAAGCCCTGTTTTTCGCTGGATTTAACAAGCTGGCGTCTCGGGGAAAGACCGGGATCAGTCGCCATAAGCTGAACGGCTACCTTGTCGGCAATCTCTACGCCGTTAACCTCGCGCTTGCTTTTAATAATAAGATGGATAACATACTCGTCGTCCATATTACCGTAATATAGCTCATCTCCGCAGCGAACGAGCGGCTTACCCTTATAGGTAGGGAATACCTGCTTATCTGCCACAAAAGTCACACCTTTCGTTATGTTTAGATAAAATCTTTTATCTTAAGTTAAGATACGATTTCACAAGTGCTTCCAATAAATCGTCTCTGTCAATACGGCTGATTAAGTTTCTCGCGTTGTTATAAGTTGTAATATAAGTCGGATCCTCGGAAAGAATATAACCTACGATCTGGTTAATAGGGTTATAGCCCTTTTCCTCTAAAGCGCGGTATACTGTATTAAGAGTAAGTTTAATCTGGTCGTCCTTATTGTCGTCAAGCGAGAAAATCATAGTCTTATCTAACAATGGAAACACCTCCATTTCAAAATTCTAAAATCACAGGGTATTTTAAGTTCGGCAACAATTATTTTCAGGTTGATTTACTATTACCGTACTATAAAATCACCCTAATAATCTTAACATAATAATTCTTTTAAGTCAAGAAATATTTTACATCAGATTGTATAAATATACGATAAATATATCCCGACTCAGCTATAGTCGGGATATAATCGTAATCTTTTATTTTCTCAGGCTTACGCCGATACCGTCAAGATTCTTGATAATTTTATCCATTACAATCTGAACCTCGCTTGATTCAAGCGTTCTTTCGTTCGAGGAGAACTCGAATCTTATTGTGATACTGTGGATAGTTTCGGTGTCGTAGGTATCGACAATCTTAATGCCCTTTAAAATATCCTCTCCGATACCTTTCCAACATTCCATAAGGTTGGAGAAGTATGTACCCGGTTTAAGCTCTACGCTTAAATCGTAGGTCATCGGCGGGAATTTGGACGGCTCGCTGTATTTAATGCTGAGATTCTCGGCTTTCGAGAATTTTTCTATATCGATCTCGGCGAATACAATGCTCGCCTTTTTGTCGATTTTCTTAGCTACAACGGGATGAACGATACCGATTTTACCGATAACCTCATTTTCGAGGATAATCTCGTTAAGGTTAACGGGGTGCTCGTAGCTGTGCTCGGGCTCAGCCTTTTTAAAAGTTAACGCCTGGTGCTTGATATCGTCGGTGATAGTAGCGAGTACGTCGCGAAGCTTGAAGTAGTAAGACTTGATGTCCTTGCTCTTGCTGAATACGGTTATAGCGAGCTTCTTTTTCTCGACACAGAGGTTATTCTCGTCAACGCCCTCTACAACGCGTCCGATTTCAAAAATACCGAAGGTCGGCTTGTAGCCAATATTTGTCTTGATCTGGCAAAGCTGCGTCGGGATAATCGAGCGTCTTATTGTTTCGATATTCGGGTTTGTAGCGTTAGCGAGCTTGATATTATCCTCTACGGGAATACCGAGCTCCTTCTGTTCGTCATTATAAGCCCATACGTAGGAGTGAACCTCGTGGAGGTTGTATTTCTTAACGAGGATATCCTTGATCTTCTCCTCGTCGCTCTTAACCTGATCCATTCTTACGGGGTAAAGGGGAGAACGTGTTGTATGAACCTCGAAGTTATCGTAGCCGTAGATACGGGTGATCTCCTCGATAATGTCGGCTTTGATCGTAACGTCCTTTGTAGCTCTCCAGGAGGGAACGTCTACGGTGAACTCGTCGCCGTTCTGCTCAGCCTTAAAACCTAAGGAGGTTAAGGTCTTTATAATACGCTCGTCGGAAATTTCGATACCCGTGTATTTATCGACGAACGCCTTGTCGAATTTAAGCGTTACATTGTCGTACTTATAAGCGTACTCGTCCGTAAGCGCGCTAACAACCTTGATACCGCTGTCAAAGTCGGATAAAAGCTTTACAAAACGCGCGATAGCCGTAACTGTCATTTCGGGATCCAGGGACTTTTCGTAACGCATAGAAGCGTCGGTTCTGTGGGAAAGTCTTACGGTTGATTTACGGATGGACGCCGCGTCGAATGTAGCTGACTCTAAAGTAAGAGTAGTAGTATCCTCTACGATTTCGGAGTCAAGTCCGCCCATAATACCCGCGATAGCGACAGGAGTATCGCCGTTGCAAATCATAAGCGTATTTTCGTCAATATTTCTTTCTTCGCCGTCGAGAGTAGTAAAGGTAAAGGGCTTGTCGAATCTCTTGATTCTTATTTTCTCAACCTTTCTCGAGTCGAAAGCGTGCATCGGCTGACCCATTTCGAGCATAAGGTAGTTGGTTAAGTCAGCGAGGAAGTTGATCGCTCTCATACCGCAGTAGTAAAGGCGTATTCTCATATTAACGGGACTTACGTTTCTGCTGATATTCTCGACCTGTAAGCCCGAATATCTGTAGCAAAGCGGATCCTCGATTTTTAAGTCGATCTTTTTAAGGTCGTCGTATTTCGATAAGTCAACGGTGTCGAGCGGCTTTAATTCTCTGCCCGCTAAAGCGGCGAACTCTCTCGCGATACCGTAATGTCCCCATAAATCGGGACGGTTTGTAAGCGACTTATTATCGACCTCGAATACAATATCGTCAATCTCGTAAATATCCTTTAAGTCCGTGCCGTTTTTTACATCGTCGGTAATTTCCATAATACCCGAATGGTCGTCGCTTATGCCGATTTCTGATTCTGAACAGCACATACCGTTTGAGGTATAGCCCGCGAGCTTTCTCGGAGTAATCTCGATTTCGCCGATTTTAGCGCCGATTTTCGCGAACGCGGTTTTCATACCTTCTCTTACGTTAGGAGCTCCGCATACAACGTCTACAAGCTCGCTTTCGCCGATATCAACCTTTAAGAGGTGGAGCTTTTTGCTTTCGGGATGGTTCTCTACCGACTTGATTTCAGCGACAACAACTCCGCTTAAATCTTTTCCTTTATAAAAAATCTCGTTCTCGACCTCCGCGGTGGATAAGGAGAATTTATTAATAAGCTCGACCTTATCGAGTCCGCTTAGGTCAACGAAATCCGAAATCCAATTCATTGATAAGAACATATAATATACCCTCCTTATTCATCGTCTGTAAACTGCGAAAGCGCCTTTAAGTTTCCGCTGTTTAAATCTCGTATATCTTTTACGCCGTACTTCATCATTACAAGTCTTGTAAGTCCGAGTCCGAACGCGAAGCCTGTGTATTCTTCGGGGTCAACTCCGCCCTCTTTAAGAACCTCGGGATGGATCATACCGCATGGGCAAAGCTCGAGCCAGCCGCTTCTGTTACAGCTCGGACAACCCTCGCCGCCGCAGATAAGGCAGTTGATATCGAGCTCGAAGCCGGGTTCTACGAAGGGGAAGAAGCCAGGACGCAGACGTACCTTTATATCCTTTCTGAATACTTCCGAGAGCATTGTTTTCATAAAGTAGATGAGGTTTGAGATGCTGATATCCTTATCTACCATAACGCCCTCCATCTGGAAGAAGGTGTTCTCGTGAGTAGCGTCTGTAGCTTCGTTTCTGAAACAGCGACCGGGGAAGATAGCCTTGATTGGAGTGCCGTTCTCGATTAATTTCTTACCGTATTTCTTAATAATGGCGTTCTGAGCCGCAGAGGTCTGGGATTTAAGAAGCTGGCCGTTTTCGAGATAGTATGTATCCTGCATATCTCTTGCGGGATGGTGCTTCGGGATATTGAGCGACTCGAAGCACTCGTAGTCTGTAACAACCTCGGAATAATCCTCGACGGTAAAGCCCATAGATTTAAAGATAGTTTCGCACTGTCTTTGAACTAAGGTTATAGGATGATACGAACCCCTCGATAAGTCCGCGGGAGTTGTAATATCGAACTCGGGCATAGCGTTGATTTCAGCCTCGATTTCCTTTTCCTTTAGCTCGGCGGTTTTTTCCTCGATAGCCTTGGCTACCGCGCCCTTGAGCTCGTTTACCTTTTTACCGAATTCTTTTCTTTCCTCGTGAGAAAGCGCCTTCATACCCTTTAAAAGATCCGTAACGCTGCCCTTTTTTCCGAGATAAGCAACTCTTATCTTGTCAAGGTCAACGAGATTCGAGGATTTTGAAAGCTCATTTTCAAGATTTTCTTTCAGGTTTTTAATCTTGTCGTCCATAATTACCTCCATTATAAATAAGTGGTCAGTGATCAGTGTTCAGTGATCAGTATTCAGTGGTCAGTGAATGTCGGGAAGATAGTTATATATAGAAATAGCGTTTAATGCCCGACTGAATTTATATGCGCTTTGCGTAGCAAAATACTGATACTGTCGGGTTACCGTTGCCTGAATTTTGCCGAACTGTCTGCTCGACCATAACTGTCAACTGTCAACTATCAACTGTCAACTAAATAAAAATCGCCTCTTTGAGAATAATCTCAAAGGGACGAATAAATCCGCGGTACCACCCAAATTTTTGCATAGGTTTAATCCAAAGCAAACACTCTGTTGACGTATAACGGTGTCAGCCGTTGAGACCTACTGTTATTTCAGCCTCACCACTCGGAAGGGAACTTCACTTTTTAAGCTAAGTTACACGCTTTCAGCCGTGGCGCGTACTCTCTTTACGAAGCTGTTTTAAAAAGCTACTTCCTTCGTCAATGTGTTGTCTAAGGATGACGGGAGTTGAACGCTAACCGCCGATAATGAGTTATTTTCAGCCTTTTTCAGCTTATCGTCGGTCGCAACCCGTCAGGGTTACTCCTCCTCTGCACCGAAAAATCCAAGAAAATAATTTCATTCTCGGTGTATTACAGTTTTTATGAGTAGATTTAGGTCTAATCAAGGAAAAACCGGAGTGAATACTTGATGTATTCGCGAGGATTTTGACGCAGAGTAGGCACAAATCGACCATAAAAACCGATTAGTGTTCAGCTCCCGTCATCCTAACTATTTTACCACTTTAATTTTAATTATGCAATAGTTTATTGAAAAAAATTTATTATTGTGATACAATATTTTCCAGTATTCTTTGGAGGAATTGAAATGAATGATATTTTTATTGAACAGCTTGTAAAGAAAAAAAGAACCGCAAGAGATCGTATCGTATTTATCGCGGTTATAATTCTTGTTTTCCTTATTCCCGTTACCATAGGCGCCTTAGCGCTTAAACAGGTTATTACGGGATACTTTTTCTGGATAGCGTTCTTTTTATTCTGCTTCGGTATATGGTTTATTTGGTTTACCCGTTCCCACCAGAATGTTGAGTTCGAGTACCAGGTTGTTCAGGATACCTTAGTGGTAAGTAAAATTATTGCTAAGCGTAAGCGTAAGGAGATTATGAAGCTCGACGCGCGTACGATAGACCTGCTCGAAAAGGGCGACTCACCCGAGATTAAAAAGATGAATTTCGTAAGGGTTTACGACGCCGCCGAAAAGAGCTCCGACGATAAGAACACTACCTACGCCGTATACCAGCACGCGGCTTTAGGAAGATGCGCTCTGCTTTTTAACCCTAACGAAAAGGTGCTTAACGGTATGAAGCCGTATCTTAAAAAGGAAATTGTTCTTAAAGTCTTTTACAACAGAGGTTAATAATGTATCTTCCGATAGATAAAAACATCGTTAAATCGACAATAAAAAAGCATCCACCCGAAAGCGATAAGACTACGGTAGGAGCTTTGCTTTCTATATGCGGCAGCTACGGTATGGCGGGAGCGGCGATTATGTCCTCAAAAGCCGCTTTAAGAAGCGGAATAGGGCTTTTAAAAATCGCTACGGCTAAGTCCGTTTACCCGATTATCGCGGGAGCCGTACCCGAGGCGGTGTTTTATCCGCTGGAGGATAATTATATCTCCGATTTCGATTTTATTGATAAGTCGAGGTACTGCTCGGCAATCTTAGCGGGACCAGGGCTTTCGGTCAATAACGCTACGCGCGAGCTGGTTTATGATATCGTTCTGAAAAGCGATATCCCGCTTATACTCGACGCGGACGCGCTTAATATTCTATCCTCGGATACCGATATTCTAAGGGAGAGTAAAGCGCCGATTATCCTTACTCCGCACGATAGGGAATTCGCTCGTCTTATCGGCTGTTATCCCGAAAATCTAAAGGGCAGAAGGGGAGAGCTCGCCGTTAAATTCGCCGAGAGATACGACGTTATCGTAGTTTTAAAAGGCCATAAAACGATAGTAGCTTCTCCGTCGGGAGATGTTTTCTATAACGAGGAGCTCGGTAACGCTGGAATGGCGACAGGCGGCAGCGGCGATGTGCTTTCGGGAATGACAGCTTCATTCGTCGCCCAGGGGTTCGATATTTTTAAATCAGCCGCGAGCGCGGTGTATATGCACGCTTTGGCGGGGGATATAGCTAAGGAAAAGCTCGGCGAGTTTTCTATGCTCCCGACCGATATAATCGACTGTATTCCCGAAGCGTTTAAGAGATTGGGATATAAATAATAAAAAATTATCATATAAATAGCAGAGGTGATTTTATGCGAAAACTACCCCTGCTGTTTTTTTGCGTTATTATTCTTCTTAGCGGCTGCTCCGCTGTATCTGAACCTCCCGCGGATAAGTTTAAGGCGGATTTTTCGGCTTCGTATAAGGGCGTTAAGCTGAAAGGGAAAATATACTCCCCCTCGAACAGCGCGCTAACGATAACGCTTATATCTCCCGATTCTATGCGCGGTTACGTCTATAAGTACGAGCGGGATAAGCTTAGTTTATCCTATGACAATATGAATATAAAATCGAGCGTAAACTACCTTCCCGAAAGCGATTTTACGAAGTCGGTTTATAACGTAATAAAATCCTTGAAAAAGGAAAATAACCTTAAAACCGTAAACAGTTATAATTCTTTTACGGAATATAAAGGCAGATGCGAAAGCGGTGTTTATACTATTAAAGCGGAAAATTCAAGCGGGTTTATTAAGAATATTTCTTTAGAAGAAAATAAAATAGAGATTAAATTATTTAACACTAAAGCCATAAATTAATCTCACCATACCCTCGTAAAAAAATATTATATTAACGGTTAAATACCAAATCTATCAGTATAAAAATATTTTAAACGGTAAGAATATTTATAGAAGCTTATAGAAAAAATTTGGAGGTAAAACCGTGAGTATAAAACGAGGAGATATTTATTACGCGGATCTTTCGCCCGTAGTCGGCTCGGAGCAGGGCGGAATACGTCCCGTTTTAATAGTACAGAATAATATAGGAAACCGCTATAGCCCGACGGTTATCGCCGCGGCGATTACAAGCCAGCAGTCTAAGGCTAAGCTCCCTACCCATATACCGATAGTCGCCCACGACTGCGGATTGCAAAAGGACAGCGTTGTGCTTCTGGAACAGATAAGAACGATAGATAAACAGCGTCTTAAAGAGCGTATGGGCGCGGTTGACGCAAGCTCGATGAACCGCGTCGATAACGCTATCTCAATTTCATTCGGATTGCAATAATCTACATACCCGATTCGTCGGGTATTTTTCTTTATAAGAATAAAACGGAGTGTATGATGAGAAGTATAAAAATTCCGAATTTATTAAACAGGATATTTTCCGTTGTATTTATAGCCGTATTTTCAACCCTGCTGATTTTAATTCTCGCTAAGGGCTACGTAAACGAGAGCGACAGCAATACTTATAATTGCAGTATTAATCAGCGCTTCTGTATTTTTATAGCATTTTTAATGTTTGTTTTATCGGCGATGATAGTTTATTTAACGTTTAACAGGATTTGCAACCGCTCGAGGCTTATAAGAACCGTAGATAAAGACCTCTACGTTCCGCTTATTATCCTTACAGCCTGCGCGTTTATGTTTATATTTCAGCTCGCGGTCGGTTATCTGCTCGCCTGCGAGCCTGTAACGGATGTTAAGATACTTAATGTATTCTCCGCCGACTTCGCGAAAGACGGCGATTTCAGCCTTATTAAAACCGATTTTATGGACTATTATATGGTAAGGTACCAGAATAACCTGCTTATTCTCTTTATACTTTCGCTTATTTACCGTATAAGCTATCTTTTAACGGGAGCGGTGTCCGTATATCTCCCGATATTTATTAACGCCTTAGCGATTAATATAAGCGTAATATTGACGGTGTTTCTGTCGAGAAAGCTGTTCGGAAACCGCGCAGCGTTTATAGTTTTGTTTTTGTGTTTATTATTCGCGCCGTACTATACCTACGTTTCGTATTACTATACCGACTCGCTGTCTATGCCGTTCGCGGTAGGCTCGCTGTATCTTTTTGTATACGCTTTTAACAGTAAGAGCCTTGTAAAAGAGCTGTCGCTTTTAACGCTCTGCGGAGCGTTATTGTACTTTTCGTTTAAGCTGAAGGGTAGCGGTATTATAATTATAGCCGCGTTAGCGCTGTATTTACTTTTAAAGCTCGATTTCAAGCGGGCGGCGGTTATAGCGGCGGCGCTTTTACTCGGAATAGCTATGCTGTCGAATTTTTATACCACGAAGATAAACGAGAATAGGGTAATAACTCCCGAGCTCTCCGAAAGGTACGAGTACCCGTATACTCACTGGGTTATGATCGGCTTAAAGGGCTACGGAAATTATAACCAAAGGGACAGCGATTTTACGAGGAAATATTCTTCTAAAGAATTAAAAACCTCCGCTAATATAGCGAAAATAAAAAGCCGTATAAATAAGTACGGCTTAAAAGGGCTTGTAAAGCACCTCGCTAAAAAGGCGGTCTGGACATGGGAGGACGGAACGTATTATATATCCCACCATATCGAGAATCCGATCCATCGGAACATTCTCCACGATTACGCGCTGAACAGCGGGGAAAAGCATTTTGTATTCTACGAGTACAGCTGTGCCTTTCAGCTTTTTATGATACTGATGATGATATTCTCGGCGTATAAGGGATTAAAGAATCCGAAGCTGAATTTTACAACCCTGCTTCGGATAATAGTTTTCGGCGCGTTTATATTTTTCCTTGTATGGGAAACGAGGTCAAGGTATCTTTATAACTTAACGCCGCTGTTTATTATACTTTCGGTTGACGGTTTATGTTATATTTCTTCCCACTTACCACTTCCTACTTCCCACTAAAAAAGGGCAGCCTTGCTGCCCTTTTAAACTATTTAACCGCTTCTAAAAGCTCGTTAACCTTATCCGTCTTTTCCCAGCTGACGCCTAAATCCTCGCGTCCCATATGGCCGTAAGCCGCTACGGGGAGGTAGGAGGTGTTGGTTAAGTCGAGCTGTCTTATAATAGACTGCGGACGGCAGTCGAATACTTTCTTAACAGCCTCGGATAATTTCTCGTCGTCAACCTTACCCGTGCCGAAGGTATCTACCATAATTGAAACGGGCTTCGCTACGCCGATAGCGTAGGCGAGCTGTACCTCGCATTTATCCGCGAGCTTCGCCGCTACGGTATTCTTGGCGATATAGCGGGCGTAATAAGCGGCGCTTCTGTCAACCTTAGTCGGGTCTTTACCGCTGAAAGCTCCGCCGCCGTGACGTGAGAATCCGCCGTATGTATCGACTATAATCTTTCTTCCCGTAAGTCCCGCGTCGCCGACAGGGCCGCCGATTACGAATCTGCCCGTCGGGTTAACGAGTATCTTCGTGTCCTTATAGAACTCCTTAGGGATAATCGGCTCGATTACGTACTTCTGTATATCTTCTCTTATTTCTTCTAAAGAAATATCGTCGCTGTGCTGAGTAGATACTACAACCGTGTCAACCCTTACCGCCTTGCCGTCTACGTATTCTACGGTAACCTGAGTTTTGCCGTCGGGACGGAGGTAGGGGAGCGTATTATCCTTTCTTACCTTGGAAAGCTGTTTGGAAAGCTTATGTGCGAGCGAAATCGGGAGAGGCATAAGCTCCTCGGTCTCGTTGCAGGCGTAGCCGAACATCATACCCTGGTCGCCAGCGCCGATTTGGTTATCGTCGGATTTTTCGCCGTGCTTTAGCTCGTAGCTCTCGTTAACGCCCATAGCGATGTCGGGGCTTTGCGAGTTGATCGAGGTAATTACGGCGCAGGTGTTGCCGTTAAAGCCGCAGTCGGGGTTATCGTAACCGATATCGTTTACAACCTTCCTGACTATAGCGGGAATATCAACGTAACATTCGGTCGATATTTCGCCCATAACGTGGATCATACCCGTTGTAGCGGTGGTTTCGCAGGCAACGTGAGCGTTTTTATCCTGCTTTAATATAGCGTCGAGTACGGCGTCGGAAATCTGGTCACAGATTTTATCGGGATGTCCCTCCGTTACCGACTCGGAGGTGAATAGCATTTTTGACATTTTTATCATTCCTTTGATTTAACTGTTTTTAATTCTAATTTAGAATTATTATTTAAAATTACTTCTTTTATAAGTACATATGTTAAGTACAAATATACGCCGAAATATACTACAGCGGCGTGCTGGATCTCAATAACGTTATAGCTAAACAGATACGAGCAGTATCCGCGCAGGCTTATAAGCGAGCAGATTATCGCGGGGATAATATTCTTTCTGTAGCATACCGCGTATACGATAAGGAGGATATCGAGCAGGTAAGAGTATCTCTCATGCATTGAGGAGAGGAACATAATACAGGTGAACACCGTCCATATCGCCGTCATAAGCAGGTTTTTCCTGTTCGTTAAATCAACCTTTTTGTAGATAAACATACCGAGTATAAAGCCTAAAACAACGACGGTAATCAGTATCGAGTATGTTTTAAACATATAGTAAAACTCCGTGTTCTTGCCTTCGCAGATAAGCGCGAAAAAGTTCGGACAGTTCATCTGAATCTGCTTGCCGTAATCGGTCTGATTAGCGTAGATGGTAAATATATCCATAATATTTCTTCCGAGGAATACTGCGGGTAAACAGAGTAAGAAGTCAACCGCGGGTATAATAAGGAAGTTTATAATAGATACCTTTTTACTAAGTACATAGTAGAATAAGAATACAGGAAGAATAAATATCATCTGTAATTTAAACGCGAAAGCAAGTCCGAGCATAATAAAGCTTAACGCTGTTTTATCTTTTATCAGGAAGTAGAGCGAAAGTATTATAAACGTAACGTAGATAGAGTCGCACTGTGCCCAGAAAGAGGAGTTTAAAAGCACGGTTAACGAGCATATCGTCAGAGTATAGCCAACAAGCGCGTACAGCTTTGACTTTGTAATTTCCGTAATAAGGAGCATAACCGAGCCCGCCATAATAAAGTCGAAAACAATCGACAGAGATTTATAGGCGATAAGCGGCTCCCACGGGAACAGCGTCATAATAAACGTGATAATCTGGTAGGGGATGTTATAGTTGCCTACCTGACGGGAAAGTCCCCCGACTCCGCCGATTTTAATAATATCCCACCAGGGCTTTAAAAAGCTCTTGTAATCTCCGCTCTCAAACCCGATTCCGCAAAAATGAATCGCGACAGCGAATACGGTTACGGCGAAAAATAGAATTGTAAGAATATTATTTCTTACTAATTCAAAAAGTTTTTTCTCTGTTTTAGTCATTTTATCCTCCGTTTAAATAATTAGCTACATTATAGTATATTTTTTTTAATATAAAATGTCAAGCAATATAGTTTTATATATTTAAGCATAATGTGCGGATATTATTTGTATATTTCACCAATTGAATATACTTCACGGAAATGGTATTATTAATACGGCGGAAACGCACATTTTTTATGGAGGATAAAAAGATGAAAAAAGTTATATCAATTGTTGTCGCGTTGACAATTCTGCTTTCTATTGCTTTACCTGTATCGGCAGGCGCTTTAGATAAGATCTCAGGCTTAAAGCAGACTGGCGCTTCGTCAAATTCCGTTGAGGTTTCATGGAACAGATACACAGGCGCCGATAAGTATAAGGTTGAGTACAGCGACTCGGCTAACGGAACCTATAAGGATGAAACAAACTATAATACCGACGGCACAGAGGCTATTTACAGCCTTTTCCACGGCACAACATATTACGTAAGAGTAACTCCTTTTGTTAGCGGAGCCTGGTTGAACGCCGCGGCTACTACATTACAGGTTGATACCGCTCCCGACAGCGTAGAGAATTTAAAACAGAAAAGCTGTACCGAAAGCTCGGCAACATTTACCTGGACAGCGAGCAGCGGCGCTACAGCGTATAACATTTATAAATACACCGACAGTACCGAAACTTACGTAGGTCAGTCTAAAACAACTTCTTATACCTTAAAGGGCTTATCCAACAAGAAAGACATTCCTTTCAGCTATATCCACGTAAGACCTGTAAGAAAAACCGCTTCCTACGCGGCTGAGGGCTACTATACCTCGCTATATTCTTACAATATTAAGCTCAAGCCCGCTAAACCTAAGGCTCCTAAGCTTAATAATTATTACAGCTCCAGCGGTAATATATATCTCGAAGGACCTGAGGCTAAGTTTAAAAACGGCTACCAGTTCAAGATATATAACGCCAGCGGTAAGAAAACTGTTGAAACCTTAAACAATACATGCTTTAGCTCAGACCTTAAAAAGGGCAGAGCCTATAAGGTTAGGGCGAGAGTTTATACTATCCTTAACAACACCAAGATTTACGGAAAATGGTCTAAATATACTTATTTCACAACAGGCGTTGACGATTTAAGAGTTACAAGCAAGACAAAAACTTCCGTAAGAATTGCTTGGAAGAAGATTAAGGGCGCTAAGGTTAAGTATAATATTTATGTTTCCAAGAGCTACAAATCAGGCTTAAAGAAGTTTAAGAAAAACTTAGGCAAAAACGCTTGTAAGGTAACAAAGTACGGAAAGAAAAGACTTAAAAAGAGCACATATTATTATTTCTATGTATTCGCGAAAATTAAAGTAGGTAAGAAGTATAAGACTTCTCCTGTATTCAGCTACGTTACATCGTACACAAGTTTCTAAAAAATGTCCGACTCACTGAGTGAGTCGGATTTTTTTGAATACAGAATTTTCTCTAACTTTTATGTGCAATATTACTAAATTAAGGCTTGGATTTTTGGATTGCGAAAATAATTCCTGTATGGTAAAATAAATATGACTAAATATTTAGGAGGTAGTTATGAAAACTTTAAAGCAAACATTATCAATTATACTATCCGTGCTTATGATTGTAAGCGTATTTTCAGTTATTCCGCTTACAGCGGGCGCCGCTACGATTTCATCTATTGAAATATATAGATTATTCGAGCCCGCCGCGGGAAATACGTTTGACGATACTGCTGTATGTAAAACAAGCGGCTATACAATCGACCATATAAGCTGGTATGATTATTCGAATAACAAGTGGATGACCTGGAGCGATAGATTTGTCGAGGGCACCGTATACGAGGTTAATGTTAACGTTAAGGCTAAAGACGGCAACAGCTTTGCCGATATGAGTTCGGTAACAGGTACAATCAATTCCTATAACGCGACCATAGGCAAGGTTACTATGGAGGATCCCGAGCAGTACCTGAACCTTTCCTATAAATTTACAGCGGCTAAGGCGAATACCGTGGTATCCTCTGTCGCTGTTTCGGGAGTAAACGCGCCTGTCGCGGGTTCTAAGCTCGATTTTTCATATAATGACAACAGCTCGTTATATACTATAGACGCGTTTGAATGGCGTAATCCCAACAATGACGGCATTTACGGTAAAAGCTATGTCGCTGAAGAGAATACATCTTATCAGGCTCGTTTCTATTTAGTTCCCAAAACTGGGTATAAGTTCGCAAATGATATTTCAGGTACAATAAACGGCTTTGACGCGGAAGTTTGCTCTATTTCAGGCTATAAGACTTACGAAAGAACTGTTGTTACGTATAATTTCACTACGGGCGAGATTGCTACAGAACCCGAGACAACCGACCCCGAGACTACCGCGCCTGATACTGAGCCCGAGGAAACTACCGCTCCGATTGACGAAAACTCAATAACAAATATCGGTATTGTAAGCGTAGTTGAACCCGAAATCGGCGAAGTTGCTAAGAGCAAAGCCTACGAGTATAAACCCGCTAATTTCACTATCAACTCTGTATCGTGGTACAATAAAACCGACGGCTTTTTACTTATGATTGACGACGATAAGTTCGTAGCTGATAAAACCTATACCGCGAGGGTAAAGGTATCCGCGAAGAACGGCTACTATTTTAATAATCCGACGGCTATGATTAACGGAAAGACCGCGAATATAAGCGCGGTAGACGGATATAGTAAAGAGAGCGTTCTGCTTGTTACCCTCGATTTTAAGACTCCCGCCGAGAAAGCCGACCCCGAGATGATTACCGACGTAAATATCACGGGTGTAGTTGAGCCGAAAGACGGAAAGATTCCGTCCGCGAAAGCTACGGGTGAGGAGAATTATTTCATCGAATCGGTATCTTGGTATAATTCTACCGATTCAGCCGACATAAAAGCTCCCGATACCTTTGAAAAGGGAAAAGAGTATTATGTTAATATATTCCTCCGTCCGTGCGCGGGATACAGGTTTAATTACAACCCGAAAAACACTGACGAGCTAAATATAAACGCTACAGTTAACGGAATTAGCGCGAACAGCTTCACTGTTTCTACTTATTCGAAAGGCGAGTATATTCATATAAACTGCGGTTTTACCGCGACAAGCGGAGAAACTCCCGAAACCACATCCGCTGTCGAAGAAACCACCGCTCCCGCTACTGAAACAACAGCTCCCGTAGAGGAAACTACCGCTCCCGTACAGGAAACCACGGCTCCCGTAGAAGAAACTACCGCACCCGTTGACCCTCAGCATAACCATAACTGGGGAGAATGGATCTTAGTTAAGCGCGCTACTATGGACGAGGACGGTATGGAGCAGAGATTCTGCTTAGACGATCACTCCCACGTTGAAACCCACGCTATTCCGAGAATCAACGGTGTTAAGATGGACAAGTTCAAGTTCGCTTATACGGGCAAGAAGATCAGCCCCGCATTTACCGTAAAAGATACTGACGGCAATCTGCTTAAAAAGGACGTTGACTATAAGGTTACGTATTACAATACGGTTAACGCGGGCGTGTATATCGCCGATATCGAGTACATCGGAAACTACGAGGGCGGAGACAGCATTCAGTACATTATTGCTCCCGCGAAGAATACCGTTAAGGTAAGCGCTAAGAATAAGTCAGTAAAGGCTAAGGCTCTCAGCAAGAAAAAACAGACTGTTAAGCCGATTACCGTTAAAAACGCTAAGGGAAGCGTTACCTACGCCAAGGTTAAGAAGGGCTCGAGCGCTAAGCTTTATAAGAAGGTAAGCGTTAACAAAAAGGGCGTTATTACCGTTAAAAAGGGTAAGTACAAGAAGGGTACTTATAAGCTGAAAGTAAAAGTAACCGCTAAGGGTACTAATAACTACGAATCGAAATCCGTAACCAAGACGATTAAGATCAAGATAAAATAATAAACGCTTATAATTCGTAAGAGGCTGACTTTTGGTCAGCCTCTTTGCAATTAGTGACTATTATTTACTTATATTCTATATATTATTGTATATTATTGACAATATAATTTTACTCTGATATAATTTTTATACTTATTAATAGATTGCGAGGGGTAATTTATGCCAAGAATTTGTTTTAATTGTTTAAGGGAATATGACGGCGCGTCCTGCGGCGCTTGCGGATATACTCCCGATATGAATAACGCGTTTCCGAACGCTTTATACGACGGCTATATACTCGTCGGACGGTATTGCGTCGGTAAGGTTTTAGGCTCGGATATAAACGGGATAACCTATGTCGCGAAAGATACCGCGACAAACCTGTATTATTCTATAAAAGAATATTTCCCGCAGAGCTCGGCTGTCAGACAGCAGGACGGCTCCGTATTGGCAAGCAACGAGAATTTCTTTATTGGTAAAACCGACTTTATAAGCAACGCTAACGCTTTATCCCAAAATTCCAACTCGTCGGTCAAGGGGATTTTCGAGGCAAATAATACCGTATATTATTTAAGTGATTATAACGCGGGCTTTGGTCAGCAGCAGTTTCAGACTCAGTCCTTTACAAATAATTTTAATTCTGTTTCAAATAATTCCAATTCCGCGGATTATTTCAGAAACCAGACTCAGCAGTTTAATAATTTCGGAACACAGAATACTAACCCCGTAAAAAAGAAAAAAAGAAGTCCGCTTATATGGATAATCCCTATAGCGGCGGCATTGGTTATTATTATCGGAGCGGTGATTGCGGTAAGCTTAATAATGCTCGCGCCTAATCCCGCGAAGGACTTTAAATATACGCTTAATTCGTCGGGCACGATTACTATTGAAAAATACATAGGTGATAAGAGCGTGGATAGAATTTCGGTTCCCGCCGCAATTGAGGAAAAACCCGTTACCGAAATCGCGAAAGACGCGTTCAAAAGCTCGTCGGTTTCCGATATAGTTATACCGAATACCGTTAAGAAAATCGGAAACGGAGCTTTTTCCTACTCCTCTGTAAAGAGTTTCAGTATTCCCGACAGCGTTACCGAAATGGGGGAGGAGGCTTTTAAAAGCTCGGATATTGAGACCGTTACAATCTCGGGCTCGATTAAAAAAATCCCCGCCAACGCTTTCGGATATTGCAATTATTTAAAATCCGTAACTATCGGCAAGGGCGTTTCCGAAATAGGCGAAAAGAGCTTTACATCCTGTAAAAAGCTTACTACGGTTAATATTAACGAGAGCGTTAAAACTATCGGCGAGTCCGCTTTCTCGGGCTGTTCCTCGATTAAAAGTATTAGTTTACCTAATAATATAAGCTCTGTAAAAAAATGGGCGTTCTCAAACTGTTCGTCGCTTACTACCGTAAAGGCATACGGATACCTGTATTCGGGCAAAAAGGGAACTTTCGCGTCCTACGCGTTTACGGGCTGTAATAAGCTTAAATCTATTACTATTCCAAGATGTATAAAAACTCTCGGGGATCATTTTATCAGCTTCAGCAAAAGTGTTAAGACCGTTAAAATTCAGGAAGGCGTTGAGAATATCAACCAATCCGCGTTCTGGGGTTGTGAAAACCTTAAAACCGTTTCTTTCCCGTTATCGCTTAAAAAGATAGGAACTTCCGCGTTTTGGGATTGTAAAAAGCTTAAAAAAGTTACTATCTACAGTAAGGTTAAAACAATCGGAAAACACGCTTTTAATAACTGTAAATCCTTAAAGTCAATCTATATTCCCGCTACTGTTAAGAAGGTATCCTGGGGAGCGTTTGAGAATTGTTCGGGCGTTAAAAAAATTATTATAAGCAGTAAGAAAACTAAGCTCGGTAAGTACGTGTTCAGCGGATGTAATAAGGTTAAAAGCATAGTTGTTCCCGATGGAACTAAGGCTATCGCTCCTGTGACTTACTTCGGTATGAAAGGGCTTAAACAGGCGGTTATTCCTAAGAGCGTTAAGTCAATCGGACGTTCCGCGTTTTTAAGCAGTAGAAAAATCAAGATGGTATTGGTACCTAAGAAATGTAAGGTACATAAATACGCCTTCCCGTATAAAACAAAAGTAAGAAAGATAAAGTAGCGGGGATTTCCGCTGTCAATCACGCCAAAAATAAAAAATACCCGTTCAATCGAACGGGTATTTTTTAGTTGATAGTTGATAGTTGATAGTTCACAGTTCTCAGTAGTCAGTTCTCAGTGGTCAGTGAGCAGTTGTGAGGGTAGGGGCGGAGCTCCGACTCCGCCCGAGGCACTTTACCAAACGTATTTGCCCTATCCTTTCGCGGGAGCGAAACGATTATACATAACCGCCATATTCCTGCCATCGGCAGGAGGAAGTTTTCGAATACGAACGACTAACGTATCACGGGCGGACGTGGAAGTCCGCCCCTACGGTGATGAGGTGGCGTTTGCTTGTTTCGCTTTACCACTTTTTTAGTTGACACTATACACTTACCGATGTGCTGACCTAACACTGTTACGCTTACCACTTACCACTGCTCACTGCTCACTGTCCACTGCGCACTGCCTACTGCTTCTGCCTTTTGATAACCTTCATTCTCGTGAACTCCTCTCTGTCCTTTTCGTCGAGAGCGTCCGTGATGAATTTAACGGTTTCCTCAAACCTCGGTATCATAATGTTTTTAAGCGCGTTGGCGCGTTTTTGAGTTTTCTTGATTGCGTCGGCAAGTCGGTAAACGCTGTTCTCGATTTCCGCGAGCTGGACTGTAAGTATCTTAACCTCGGTGAATTTCTGAAAGGCGTTATCGAGCGCCGTGCCCGTGGTATTAAGTCCGAAATGCAGCTTGCTCCTGTCGGGAGCGTCCATCCTTACTATCGGAATCTCAACCCCCATAACGGAGCGGTAATCGAGCGTGAGCGAGGTTTCTACGGGGATAGTCTTACTGATCTCCGAGCAATATCCATGTACGATATTCGCGGTCTGCAGCGCGAAATACGCCTCGGCGTAAGCGTCGTCGATTTTCCCCTGAATCTCGTTCGCCTTGTCAATAAGCGCCATCATCTCACGGATAAGAATATTACGCTTCTTATCCATAAGCTCAAAGCCCATTTTGGCGAGCGTTAATGATTTTTTTGTATTCATTAAATTACCCTTGGTGGGTACTGCCTGAATTGCCATAAAATCCCTCTTTGTAGAGTGTTGTTAGTGAATCGCGTTCTGCGGCTTATTTTTTTCTCTCGACTTAATAATCATATCGAGTATCTCGTCGTCTACACGGTCGAGCTCGCTTCTCGGTAATATGGAAAGTAACTCCCAGCCGAGGTCTAAGCTCTCGGTAATATCGCGGTTCTCGTTAAAGCCCTGGTTTACAAATCTTTGCTCGAACTGCTTACCGAACTCGATATACTTCTTGTCGATAGGAGAGAGCTCCTCCTCGCCGATAACTGAAGCAAGCGAGCGCGCGTCGATAACCTTAGCGTAAGAAGCGAAGAGCTGGTTCGCGAGCGCCTGATGGTCGGCTCTTGTAAAGCCCTCGCCGATACCGTCCTTCATAAGTCGCGAAAGCGACGGAAGTACCGATACGGGCGGATAATAGCCCTGTCCCTGTAAGCTTCGGTCGAGCGTAATCTGACCTTCCGTAATATAACCCGTAAGGTCGGGGATAGGATGTGTAATATCGTCGTTCGGCATCGTAAGAATCGGAATCTGTGTTACCGAACCCTCGTGTCCCTTGATCATACCCGCTCTTTCGTATAAAGAAGCGAAGTCGGAATAGAGGTAACCAGGGTAGCCCTTACGTCCCGGGATCTCACCCTTGGAGGACGAGAACTCTCGAAGCGCCTCGGCGTAGGACGTCATATCCGTCATAATAACGAGCACGTGCATATCGAGGTCGAACGCGAGGTACTCGGCGATTGTGAGCGCGCATCTCGGCGTAAGTGTTCTCTCGATAATCGGATCGTTGGAAAGGTTTAAAAGCATTACAACGTGGGAAAGAACTCCGCTTTCCTCGAAGCTTTTTCTGAAGTATTCGGCAACGTCCTTCTGGACGCCCATAGCCGCGAATACTACGCAGAAGTTGTCCTCGGTAGCGCCCGTGATTCTTGCCTGACGTACAATCTGTACGGCTAAATCATTGTGCTTCATACCCGAGCCCGAGAATATCGGGAGCTTCTGTCCGCGGATAAGCGTAATAAGTGTATCTATGGTTGAAATACCTGTATTGATATAGTTGGTGGGGTATACGCGGGATACGGGGTTTATCGGCGTACCGTTGATATTGGCGCGCTTTTCGGGGAAAATATCGCCTAAGCCGTCAATCGGTCTTCCCGCGCCGTCGAGTACACGTCCGATAATCTCGGGCGATAACGCCTGCTCCATCGGATGACCCGTAAGTCTTGTCTTAGCGTTTACAAGGCTTATATTTCTTGTACCCTCGAATACCTGAACTACGATTCTCTCGCCCTCAATCTGGACAACTCTGCCTTGTCTTACAGTGCCGTCCTCAAGGCGTATATCGACAATTTCCTCGTTGGAAACGCCTTTTACGCCGTCGATAACTATAAGCGAGCCGTTAATTTCCTTAACGCCTACATAATCAATTAACATAGTGTGTCGTCTCCTTAAAGAATTTTGTCAATTTTTTCGTCGATTTCTTTATTGTAATCATCAAACATTTCGAGCTTATCGTTCGGAATGTCGTATTTCATTTTGCTGAGCTTGTCGAAAATACCGAGGCTTAACAGCGTTGAAATCGGTATTTCCTTAGCGATAACCTCGCGGGCTCTGTCGTAAAGATGAAGAATAACCTTCATCATTTTCATCTGCTTTTCAAGCGGTACGTACGTATCCTCCGAGTGGAACGCGTTCTGCTGTAAGAAGCCTACTCGTATTGTCTTAGCCGTTTCGATAACGAGCTTCTGGTCGTCGGGGAGTACGTCCGAGCCTATAAGCTTTACGATTTCCATAAGCGAGCTTTCTTCCTGCAATAACGCGGAAATTCTCGTTCTGTATTCAACGAAATCGGGCCCTAAATGCTCGTTGAACCACGGGTCTAAGTCGTTGAAATACTCGCTGTAGGAATCCATCCAGTTAATGGCGGGGTAGTGTCTCGCGTAAGCGAGAGCCTTATCAAGTGCCCAGAATACGCGCGTAAATCTCTTGGTGTTCTGGGTAACGGGCTCCGAGAAGTCCGAGCCCTGCGGCGATACCGCGCCGATAATCGTTACCGAGCCGCTGTCGTGGGAGAGGGTTTTAACTCTGCCCGCGCGCTCGTAGAATTCCGCGAGTCGGGAGGGGAGATACGCGGGGAAGCCTTCCTCCGCGGGCATTTCCTCAAGTCGTCCCGAAATCTCTCGTAACGCCTCCGCCCAACGTGATGTGGAGTCCGCCATAATAGCTACGTCGTAACCCATATCGCGATAGTATTCGGCGAGCGTAATTCCCGTATAGATAGACGCCTCACGCGCCGCTACAGGCATATTCGAGGTGTTGGCTATAAGCACGGTACGGTCGGTCATCGGACGTCCCGACTTCGGGTCGATAAGCTCCGAGAACTCCTCGAGTACCTGCGACATCTCGTTACCGCGTTCTCCGCAGCCTACGTATACGATGATATCAGCGTCGCACCATTTAGCGAGCTGGTGCTGGTTCATAGTCTTACCCGTACCAAAGCCTCCTGGGATAGCCGCTGTACCGCCCTTGGCGATAGGGAACATCGTATCCATAACACGCTGTCCCGTAATAAGCGGAACGGTGGTGGAGAGCCTGTCCTCAATCGGACGCGAGTAACGGATAGGCCATTTCTGGCAGAGCGTTAAGTCATGCTCAACTCCGAGTTCGTCCTTTAACACCGCTACCGTGTCGAACAGCTTATATTTACCGTCGGGCTTAACCTCGACGATTTCTCCCGATAAAGCGGGAGGTACCATAAGTCTGTGCTCGATTATCGCGGTTTCGGGGATAACGGCGTAAATCTCGCCGCCCTTTAACTTATCGCCGGCTTTAACCTTTAGCGTAACGTCCCAGAGCTTTTCGTCGTCGAGTGGGTTAACCTGCGAGCCGCGGCTGATAAACGCGCCCGACTCCTCCTCGATAGCTTTAAGCGGACGTTCGATTCCGTCGAAAATATTATCAATTATACCGGGACCTAAAAGCACGTTCATCGGATTGCCCGTGCCTGTAATCGGGTCGCCGGGTTTAAGCCCTGTAGTCTCCTCGTAAACCTGGACGGTGGTGTATTCGTCGGTAACGCCGATAATCTCGCCTACAAGGTTCTCCTTGCCGACGTGTACCATCTCCATCATCTTGAACTCGGTAGGGCCTTTTACCGTAATTACAGGGCCGTTTATACCATAAATTACTTTATTTTCCATAATTTCATCTCACTTAATCAGCTGATTTTTAAATCCGCGTTTTCAACAAACCAGCTTTTCTTACTGTCGAGCTTGCTGTCGAGAGTGTTGTCGGCTACAAGCTTCAACTCGTCGCAAAATCCCCTGATTCCGCCGATGCGGATAGAGATATCACCTTCAACTTTAACCTCGCCTTCAAATACGGATTTAATATCATTCTCAAATTTAAGGTCGTCGTTTTTAACGTAGAGAGTACAGCTTTTACCCTCGAACGCAGAAGCGATTTCACGGGCGTAGCCGATAAGCTTTTCCTTGTACTCGGGTGTTTCGGAATAGTCCGAAAGCTCCTTTTCGCAGCGGGTAAAAATTTCTTTTACCATTTTATCTCTCGCTTTAAAAAGCTCGCCCTGAGCTTCTAAATTCTTAACCGCGTATTTACCCGTGATCTCGGATTTCTTGGCGGAGATAAGCTTTTGTACATACCTATCCGCTTCGTATTTAGCGCTTTGCTCGGCTTCTGAAATAGCCTCTTTCTTCTTTTCCTCGAGCTCGGCTATAACCTTAGCTCTCTCTTCTTCGTTAAATCTTTTTATAGCCTCAGAGAATTTGCCTGATTTACTGTTTTCATTAATCATACTTTACCTCTTTACAGCTTAACGCCTATAGCTTCCTGGACGTATTTCGTAATACTGTCCGCGGTTCTTCCGTTACCGTGACGGTCGGGGATTTCCACTATAAGCGGACGCTTTCTGTTGAGCTTTAATTCATATATAAGGTCGGGACACTTGGATACGAGCGTTTCAGTCATAAGGATAACCGCGATTTCGGGGTTGTCCATAGCCTTTAAAAGCTCCTCTCTGATATGCTCCTCGGAGTGTACTACTACACCCTCTATGCCCGCGAGCCTCATACCCATCTGGGTATCAACATTATCGCTTATTAGATAATACTTCATAATTAACCGTTAAGGATAAGAATAGAAATAAGCATTCCGTAAAGCGCGATACCTTCGCCGAGCGCTACGAAAATGATAGCCTTACCGAAGTTCTTGGGATCCTCAGCCGCCGCTCCGATAGCCGCGGGAGCGCCGTGTCCAACCGCGATACCGCCGCCGATACAAGCGATACCTGTTGAAAGTCCCGCTCCTAAATACTGTAAGCCCTTAGCGATAGGGTCTAAAGAAGCCGCCGCAGCGGAACCGCCCGCCGCGTTAGCGATAACAGGGCATACTAAACAGAATGACGCTACAGCGCCGAATGACGCGAGCTGTAAGAGTAAGGAACGCTTAGCGTTACCTTTTTTTTGAAAACTTTTTGTAGCAAGAACTACGGTTAAAATTAAAAGTACAACAGGTACAATCATAAAAATAGCATTAAATAACATAATAAAAACTCCTTTTTTTATTGTCCACGTCAATCATGACGTTCCTATTTAGAATCTATATCCCCCGAACCTCGGCAACTCTGTCAAGTTTTGGATACTTGGGAAATGTTCATCTTATTTATTATTCACGTCAATCGTGGACGGTTTTAAAAAAATATTTGGAATATTTTTTTTAATTTTTTACTAAGCTGAGCTTAATGGGCTCGTACGGTCTGCCTTCGCCCGAATAGAATCGGCTGAACATCTCGTAATACTCAAGTCTTAATACCTGAATTGATACGAGCAGCGCCTCAAGCGCGCATACAAGCAGGTTTCCTAAAACCACTACAGGGTAGTATGCCGCGGGACCTGCCGTTTCGGCGAGGGTGAATACAACCTGCATCATACCCGCGTGTACGAGTACGAACGCCGCTACTCTTAAAAAGCTCATTGTATTTGATACATAGCTTAAAAGAACTTCGATAGATTCGAACAGGTTCTCAACAATGAAGCCGCCCCAGCTTTCGGGTTTCCAATCCTTTTCTTTATTAACGAGCTTCGACAGAGGCTCTCTGAAGAATATTATAATAAACGCGATTGCGATAACGGCTATATACGGCGCGCTGAACAGGTTTGTGTTGAATATCATCAAGCCCGCAAGACCGGCGCACAGCATTCCGTAGAATACAAGTCCGAAAAATCCGCTTGTATCGAATACCGCCTTGCCTATATTGCCTTGCCGTATTGAGGTATAGATATTTAAAAGCATCGCTACGCACAGCAGCGCCATACCTATTCCGACGGCGAACAAAAGTATTTGGCTCGTCCATTCGGAGCTCATAACCTCAATCGGTTTTTCCTGCATATGGAGAATACCCTTATAGAACCAGTCCATACCCGTTTCGTATCCGAACACGCTTCCGTAAAGCGCTCCGAAAATCATTCCCGAAAATCCGCAGGGCATAAGAATTTTTCCTATCGCCATTTTTCGGTTAAACCACATAAACGCGCCCGCGAGTATAACGCAAAGTCCGTGTCCGACGTCGCCGAACATTATTCCGAACAGCGTAAAATATGTAATCGCGATAAACGCGGTCGGGTCGATTTCTTTATATTTCGGTACGCCGTACATCTCGGTATAGAACTGGAACGGACGTGTTAAGAATATATTCTTTAATTTTACGGGCGGGTTTAAATCTTTTTCGTCGTTTCCGTTAGTAACGCTTACCTCGACGCTGTCCAAGCTTTCGAGCTGTTTTCTAATACTAACGGCTTCCGTTTCCGATACCCAGCCCGTAAGACAGAAGCTGTCGCCTCGCTCCAGCGCGTGAGTTCGGATAGTAAGGGAGAGGCTGTATTCCGCCGCCTTTGTATAGTAGCTTAGGATTTTCTTTTCCTTTTCCTTAGAATAATTTTTAAGCTTCTCGTTGATTTGGTCGAGCTTTACTTTCAGCTTTTCGACGTCTGCCTTTAACCTCTGGTAGCGTTTTTCGGGAGATTCGTCCATTTCTCCGAACGTACTCTTTTCTAAATACAGACGAGAGAAAAGTCTTTCCGCCTTTTCGTACATTGTAACAGGTACGAAATACGCCGCCCATACATACGGGCCCTCCTCCATACAGGGGATAAACTCTATATAGTCCATCTTAAAATTCTCTGTTCCGAGCTTTTTAAGGTTTTCCTTTGGCATTCTACCGAAAACTGCCTTGACATATTCCATTTCGAGAAGCTCCTCGATGTTTCTGTTGATCGAAACAAAGTGGCTTGTTTCTTCTCTGGCGCGCTTACACTCGTTGTACTCCTTCTGGAGCTCGGAACGCTTGTTTTCCAGAGCCTGGATTTTGTCTATCAGTCTTTTTGAGTATTCGTCGATAGTTTCGTAGTCGGGTTTAAAACGTTTTTTAGTATGGATATATCTCGGCTCGATCGAGAGGATTTTCATAGCGTTTAAAATACGCGACATAGGCTCGCTGTATTTATTCTGCGCGGTAACGCGGTTAAAGCCGTTTACGTTGGAGTAGAACGTGCTTACCTCGTCGGGCTGGAAAATCTTCGACTTTCCGAGTATAAGACATACCTGGTCAAGAACGCTTTTGTGGCCGATAATACTGAAAGCTTTAATGTTTTCTACACTCAATTCAAATCACCTCCTCATATAAAAAATAATATATAATAATCAGTAGATTAAAAGCGGTTTAATAATTTCCTTATCGACGTTGTACCTCGTACCCTCGATAATACAAATAAGGTTATGCAGCTCGATTTCGCAAAGTATAATATAGGAAATCATAACCGTGGTGGGGCTTGCGGAGAAATACATATTATGCCTTGCCTTTTTGAACTTTACCTTTGCCTCGAGCTCGTCGAGGTTATCGTATTCGACCTTGTCGATAAGCTTGCCCGTCCTTGTTTCGGACATTATATCGTAAACCTCCTCGGCGGTTTCGGCGTTGCACATCGCGTCTATGTCGGACGGCTTTAGACTGCCGAAGGGGATAATATAGCTTTTTACACGCTTATTGTCAGCATTATAATATTTCTTTAAACGAATTATATTAAGAAAATTCTTGTAATCAATTATCGAATCGAGAAAGCTTGTTAAATCCTTTTTCTCGGTTTCATTTGTCTCTTCAATCGCATTGTATAAGTCGAGATAAATAATTCTGTAAAGCTCGTTTTCGATTTCGGTGATGGGGATAGCCGAATTATCGTCGGGCTTATGCTTTTTTAATATCGGGCTGTAACGCGTATTTTTAACCGCGTCGAGAAACTGCTCGTAGTTCTCCGCCTTAGCGAGCGCGTTAAGATTAATAGAGGTTTTCTTAGCTATATGAGCGGGAACGGTAAAGTTATAGTCGCGGCTTTCCTTGGAGTTCAGCATTGTAAGGATCCTTATGATCTCGTTGACCTCGGTTTTATGCGCGACATAACGCGAGATATCCTCGCCGACGCTTAACTCATAACGGCAGAGAGCATCGAATTCGTTGATCTGGTACTGGCGTAAAAGGTTCTCGAAAAGTCCGCGCCTGATACCGCGCTCATTCGCTTCGCCGAACGCGTCAATATATCGTGTATTCGATTTTAAATATGTCATTACATCGGAAACCGTCTCGCTGTTCAAAAGCGCTTTATAGTCTTTTTCCGTTAGACGTTTTCCGTATTTAGCTTTTGCGCGTGTAAACACCGCATAACTCGTAGCCATTTTTTTAATTCTCCTCGTTTGTCGTGAGCGTTCCTATCAAAAATCCATATCCCCCGTACTTAGTCAT
>DEFK01000029.1:28409-28541 GCA_002350765.1 Ruminococcaceae bacterium UBA2854 | reverse complement strand
ATCTTTGATGTCAGTTTTGGATAGGGAGGATAGGTTCATCTGTTAGTTCTCAGTTCTCGGTTCTCAGTTCTCAGTTATTATTCATTCAGCTTGCTAAATTCCATTTAAGTAAGATCCTTCGGCACGGTACTG
>DEFK01000029.1:0-28370 GCA_002350765.1 Ruminococcaceae bacterium UBA2854 | reverse complement strand
CTGCGTACCTGCTCAGGATGACATCTTTGATGTCAGTTTTGGATGCTTGGGGAACGTTCTACTATTTATCATTTTTATACCCGCCGTTGATGATTTTTTCCTATATAGGAAACTTTTAAAAAGGCGGCTATGGCACCCGCGGCTCGCGGGCGAATTAGTTAAGTACGTCCTTAACTATTGTATCAACCCATTTATCCGCGTTATCGTCGTATTTTTTCTGTAGGTTCTGCATAGCCGCTTCGCGCTTTTTCTCGTCCATCGAGAACTTGTTAAAGCTGTCTTTTTCGAGCTTTTCTTCCTGAGCTTTAACCTCAGCCTCAGCGTCAGCCATATATTTATCGTGGATTTTCTTGGTCTCTTTCTTAATCTCTTTTTCGTATTTTTCCTTTTGCTTTTCGGTTTCTTCGCTGTAATGCTTCGCCTGTTCGTCTATATCAACTAATTCTTTAATAATATCTTTCATCGCGAAAATCTCCTTTAAAATCAGTTTTTAAGCGATTGGAGCGGAGCGGGAAGCCGTCCGCCTCTGTTAATAAACACATCGGGCTCGCCCTCTCTTATCGGCATAACAGGGCCTTTTCCGAGAAGTCCGCCGAAGTTTAATTCTTCGCCCGCCTTTTTACCGACAGCGGGAATAAGTCTTACCGCCGTGGTCTTGGAGTTAACCATACCGATAGCCGCTTCGTCCGCGATAATCGCTGAAATCTTCTCGGGGCTTATATCGCCGGGAACTACTATCATATCAAGTCCTACCGAACAAACGGCGGTCATACATTCGAGCTTAGTAATATCGAGCGTGCCTCTCTTAGCCGCGGCAATCATACCCGCGTCCTCGCTTACGGGGATAAACGCTCCCGAAAGTCCGCCGACGTGTGACGAAGCCATAACTCCGCCTTTTTTAACAGCGTCGTTTAAAAGCGCGAGCGCGGCTGTAGTGCCGTGACATCCGCAGCTTTCAAGTCCCATTTCCTCGAGAATATAAGCTACGCTGTCGCCGACCGCGGGTGTCGGGGCGAGGGAGAGGTCTACGATTCCGAACGGAACGCACAATCTCTTAGACGCTTCCTTAGCGACTAACTGTCCCATACGTGTTATTTTAAACGCGGTTTTCTTAACCATATCCGCGATTTCGTCAATGCTTTTACCGTTGCCGTCCTTAGCGAGAGCGGCTCTTACTACTCCGGGTCCCGATACGCCGACGTTGATTACACAGTCAGCTTCTCCCGCGCCGTGGAAGGCTCCCGCCATAAACGGGTTGTCCTCGGGCGCGTTGCAGAATACAACGAGCTTAGCCGCGCCTATACAATCCCTGTCAGCGGTATTTTCGGCGGTCTGTTTAACGATTTTACCCATCATTTTAACCGCGTCCATATTAAGTCCCGCTTTAGTTGAGCCGATATTGACGGAGGAGCATACTCTGTCCGTTATACTAAGCGCCTCGGGGATGCTGTCTATAACCGCGTAATCTCCCGCGGAAAAGCCCTTATGTACAAGAGCCGAATAACCGCCGATAAAGTTAACGCCTAAGTTTTTTGCGGCGTTATCGAGCGCCTGAGCGAATTTTACGACATTCTTGCTCTGGCACGGAGCGGCTACCATACCGATAGGGCTTACCGAAATACGCTTGTTAATAATCGGTATACCGTACTGCTTTTCTATATCCTCGCCAGTTTTAACGAGGTCCTGGGCGTACATACAAACCTTGTCGTAAACTTTGGTACTCGCCTTATCTATATCCTCGTCCATACAGTCGAGAAGCGAAATACCCATAGTAATCGTTCTTACGTCAAGGTTTTCGTTATCTATCATATTTATAGTTTCGAGAATATCTTTTGTTTCTAACATAGTAATTACCCTCTCAAAGCTAAGTTAAATCTTATGCATACTGTTAAAGATGTCCTCGTGCATAACGTGGATTTTAGTATTGGTTTCTTCGCCGACCTTTTCGAGCTTTTCTCTTAAAGCGTCAAGCCCTAATGTGCTCTTGTCGATTTCGACCATCATCGTCATAGCGAACATATCCTGAAGCACGCTCTGCGTAACCTCAATAATATTGACGTCAGCGTCCGCGCAGGCTGTTGAAACCTTAGCCAGTATTCCTACTGTATCTTTTCCGACTACGGTAATAATAGCTTTCATATTCTACCTCCGATATTAAAAATACAACTTAGTATTATAACACTTAATTTTTGTTTTTGAATACTCCAAAAGAATAATGATTAATTAGTTTGCCAAAAGCCCTGAATTGTGATATAATAGCTATGGTGATATTATGAAAATTATATGTGATACACACGTTCATTCCGACAATTCCTTCGATGGCAACAGCTCTGTTTTTGAAATCTGCGAAGCCGCTTTAGATAAGGGAATAAACACGGTAATTATTACCGACCATATGGAAGCTCCCGAAATCCGTTTAGGAGACAGAAGCGTCTACGGAAACGCCGTAAAATCAATAACAAAATCCGTCGCTGATGTAGAAGAGGTATCGGAAAAGTTTAAAGGGAAAGTTAAACTTTTAAAGGGTATGGAGCTCGGCGAGCCGATGCATATGCCGAAAATGACCGGAAAAGCCTTGGCTATAGCCGATTTCGACTTTATCCTCGCGTCTATCCATAATCTGAAAGATAAAGAAGATTTTTATTATCTTGATTATAATAATGAAAATGTAGACGATTTGTTAAGTAAGTATTTCGAGGAACTGCTCGATACCGCTTTAAACGCCGATTTCGACAGTTTAGCGCATCTGACATATCCTCTGCGCTATATTTACGAGAGAACGGATATAAGACCTGATCTGGATAATTACAGCGAAATTATCGACGAGATTTTCCTCGCGCTTATAAAACGCGATAAGGCGCTCGAGATAAACACCTCGGGATTGTTTAAGGAAATTAAATCAACCCTGCCCGATATTAATATGGTAAGGCGTTTTAAGGAGCTCGGCGGAAAGTACGTTACTATCGGAAGCGACGCTCATAACCAAAAGGACCTCGCCAAAGGCGTTGAGCAGGGGATAGAGCTCGCTAAAACCTGCGGATTTAATTACTATACCGTATTCGAAAAACGTACTCCTAAATATATAGAAATCTGGTATTAAAAACTTAATTAAAATAGTTAAAGGCAATGAAGCGGAAAGCTTCATTGCCTTTCGTTGTTGCATAAATTATATCACTGATAAATTGTTTTTTCAAGGATATTAAAGATTTGTTTCTTTTTTTGTAGAAATTATTGAAATTAAAACTCTTTGGCAAGTTTTTTTATGTATTCTTTAAGCTGGTCTTTAGTTTCGGGGTGATTTAAACCGACGTCGATATTCGCCTTTAAAACGCCAAACTTATTGCCCATATCGAAGCGGTTGCCCTCCATCTCAACAGCGGTCATACCCTTGGTAACGGCAATTTCCTTCATAGCGTCGGTAAGCTGGATCTCACCGCCCGCTCCCGGTTTAGTTCTTTCGAGTATTTCAAAGATACTCGGCGGAAGTACAACTCGGTCGGTAATAGAGTACAGCGAGAGCACTTCCTCCTTAGTCTGCGGCTTTTCAACCATATCGGTGCATTTAAATACGTTATCGTGGATATTCTCGACTTTAAGCGAGCCGTACTTATGTATCTCGCTCTCGGGAACCTTTTTAACTCCGAGCACGCCTTCGCCGAACTCACCGTAAACGTCGATAAGCTGTTTGATAGCGGGAGTATTCTCGCAGTCGATTACACCGTCGCCGAAAAGTACCGCGAACGGCTCGTCGCCGACAAACGCCTTAGCCTTTAGCACAGCGTGTCCTAAGCCCTTCATCTCTTTCTGGCGGATAAAGGTAATATCCGCGAGGTTGGCTATACCGCGAACCTGCTCTAAAAAGTCGGTCTTACCCGATTTTTTAAGATTCATCTCGAGCTCGGGAGAGTAGTCGAAGTGATCCTCAATAACGCCCTTGCCGCGGTTAGTGATAATCATAATATCGGTAATACCCGCCGCTACGGCTTCCTCGACAATGTACTGGATTGTAGGCTTGTCTACAATCGGGAACATTTCCTTGGGCATACTTTTGGTAGCGGGGAGAACTCTTGTGCCGAATCCCGCCGCGGGGATTATAGCTTTTCTTATTTTCATAACGTACCTCCTGAAATAAAGAAAGGGATAAACTCAATGGTCAGATACACGATAAACATACTTATCGCGATAGCTGTGTTAACGCCTCCCTTAGCCTGTAGCTGGCTTTCGGGATTATCGTTTTCGGTTTTTATCTTCGAGATTGCGGTTTTACAATGCTTAAAATACCATCTGTTCGCGAAAATACCTACAATTATTCTTAAAATAAGCTGGGCTATCGAACAGAAATACATTGTACAAAGCAATATCAGATTAGTAATGCTGAGCTCGGAAATTCCTTTAAAGAGCTCGTTTACAGCCTCGGTGGAATTAGCGGCGTTTTCGTAGTAGTTGTTCATAAGCTCAATCATCTGCTGACCTGCGGGGGTGCAGTAGTGAATGAATAATTCCGCGGTCCAGAGTAAAAGCATAACCGCCGTAATAATCGCGCCTATCTTGTACATCTTGCGGTAGAGGAGATATCCTCCGCTGAATAAAAAGCCTACGAAGCTGAATCTTCCTCTTGAGAATTTCTTGATATTGTTGAATACCCTTATAAAGTAGGGAGTGTTGTTCTGTACGAACTTGGAAATCTCGCCCGCTGTAACTCCTTCGCCCATATCCTCCTGCGGATTAACTCCCGCCATCGGGTCCATAAAGCTCGCGAAATTGGGGATTTCCTGCTGGCTGTCAGCCTGAGCGTTCTGTTGAGCGGATAGGGGAAAACCGCATTTTCCGCAGTAAAACATTCCCTTCGGGTTTTCGCTTTTACATCTCGCGCAGATTATCGTATCAGGGTTATCGCTTTGCTGAGCGCTGTTATCCGAAACGGGTTCTTTTTCAAAGCTGAAACCTTCGCCGTGCCTGTTGTCATAGAAGCATCGGTTTTCTTTTTCGTAACATTCCCTGTGGTGAGGTGTACCGCATTCGGGACATACTACTATATCGTCGCCGTCTTTAAATTCAATATTGCAGACAGGACATTTTATACCTTCAAAATCCATATATTCTCCTGAAAAGTTTTTATCTTAGTATATTTTATTTATAATACCATTATTTACAGAAAAAATCAAATAATTATTTACATAGTCACATAAATTTGCTATAATAAACAACAGCTTTAAAAACAATAGGTTTAAAAAGAGGTAATTTATATGGTTCAATTCGAGGAACTTTTACTAAGACTGGAAGGCTCAAAGCCCGATATAGACGATTTATCCGACGCGTTAGGGTTAAAATCCCTTATGTCGGAAATCGAGCAGCTTGAGCTTAAAGCTACCGAGCCGGGGTTCTGGGATGACGTAGAAAAATCCCAGTCTGTTTTACAGAAAACAGGCGCCTTAAAGGGTACGGTAGAGGAATATAATAAGCTGGTCGAGCATTACGACGACGCGGCGGCTTTAATTGAGCTTGCCAACGAGGAAGAGGACGAGGGCTTATACGACGAGGCGCTTTCCGAGGTCGAGGCTGTAGAAAACGAGCTTGCACGCCAGAAGCTTAAAACCCTCCTTACGGGCGAGTACGATAAGAATAACGCCGTGCTTACGTTCCACGCGGGCTCGGGCGGCACCGAGGCTCAGGACTGGGCGGAGATGCTTTTCCGTATGTACAACCGCTGGGCAGAGGCGCATAATTTTAAGGTTAAAACCGTTGACTATCTCGACGGCGACGAGGCGGGTTTAAAATCCGCGGTACTGCTTATCGAGGGCGAAAACGCCTACGGTTATCTAAAAAGCGAGGCGGGAGTTCATAGACTTGTACGCGTATCTCCCTTCGACTCCCAGGGCAGACGCCATACGAGCTTCGCGTCGTTAGAGGTTATGCCCGAAATCAACGACGATATAAAGGTCGATATTAACCCCGAGGATATTAAAATGGACGTTTACCGCGCCAGCGGAGCGGGTGGCCAGAAGGTAAATAAAACCTCCTCGGCCGTTCGTCTTACCCATATCCCTACGGGAATCGTAGTAGCGAGCCAGGTAGAAAGAAGCCAGTACCAGAACCGCGACGTCGCTATGAAAATGCTCGCTTCTAAGTTAATGGAGATTAAAGAGCGCGAGCATCTCGATAAAATCGAGGATATTAAGGGCGTCCAGAAGGAAATAACCTGGGGAAGCCAGATCCGCTCCTACGTGTTTATGCCGTATACAATGGTAAAAGACCACAGAACGAGTTATGAAACAGGCAATATCAATGCGGTGATGGACGGCGATCTGGATGGGTTTATCAATGCGTATCTGAAAGCAGCAAGCCTGAATAAACTGCATGAAGATTTTACAGAAGAATAATTCCGGAATGCACCGAAGCAATTCGGTGCATTTTGATATACAGAAAAAGGTACAGCCGGTGTGCTATGATGATGAAATGCAGAAGAGGAGTGAATAAAATTGGCAGTATATGTTGTATCGGATATTCACGGAGAGTATGATAAATTGATGGAAATACTGGAGAAAATCGACCTGAAAGAAAGTGACAAACTTTATATTCTGGGAGATATATTGGACAGAGGTCCGCATCCTATCAAGGTAATGATAAAGATTATGGGAATGGCAAATGTGATTCCCATCGTTGGCAATCATGAAATTATGGGACTGCGGTGTCTGCCGTTTCTGATGCAGGAAATCACGGAAGAGAGTATTGACGGTCTGGATCGGGAGATGATGGAAGCCCTGCTGCTGTGGCAGGAGAATGGTTTCTCGACAACGGTTGATGAATTCCGCAGACTTGACCGTGAAATGCAGCAAGTGGTGATAGATTATATCGGAGAATTTCTGGTATATGAAGAACTGACGGTGAACGGACAGGAATATTTGTTGGTTCATGCAGGACTGAGCAATTTTTCCCCTGACAAAAAGATGGAAGATTATGCATTGGAAGAACTGATATGGGAAAGAGCGGACTATCGGCAGAGATATTTTGAAGATAAGATAGTTGTCACGGGACATACACCGACACAGTTGATAAAAGAAAATCCACATCCGGGGCGGATTTATCGAAATAACGGACATATAGCGATTGACTGCGGAGCGTGTTTCAGGGGCGGCAGACTGGGAGCGATTTGTCTTGATACGGGAGAAGAATTTTATTCTTCCGATAATGAATAAGAGGGGAGAGAATCCGGATGTTACAATTTTTTACGGGCAGAAGCGGCAGCGGCAAAACAGAGGAAATTCATCAGAGAATATGTTCGGAAAAGCAGTTGGAAAATGTGATACTGATCGTACCCGATCAGAGTACCTTTCAGAATGAAAAAAAGATTCTGAACAGTATGGGAGCAAAAAAGGCATCCAAAATACAGGTGTACGGATTTAAAAGACTGTATGATCGTTTAGAGGCGGAGTATGGGGAAAATACGAAAAAGAAAGTCAGTGACGGTGTCAAAGCGGTATTGATGAGTATAGCGGCAGAGCAGGCAGAAGAGCAGCTTTCACTGTATGCAGGCAGAGTAAAAAAAGCGGATTTTGCCCAGTTAATGCTGGGGATCGTGAATGAATACAAAGCGTGTTCGATACTGCCGGAGGAGCTTCTGACAGCAGCGGAAAGCATATCGGATGAACGTCTGAAAGAGAAATTGAAGGAAAGTGCCATTATCTATGCAGCGTATGATGCAATCCTGAACCGGAGTTATTCCAATCCGGATGATGACCTGACAAGACTGTATGAAATCTTATGTAAGCATCATGTTTTTAAAGGAAAAAAAGTATATTTTGATTCTTTCAACGGATTTTCGGGACAGGAATATAAAGTAGTGGAAACGATCATAGAGCAGGCGGATTATGTGGGGATGAGTCTGGGATGTGAGGGCACAGGTACGGAAAAGGCAGAAAATTCGATTTTCAAAGAGCCGTGCAGGACAATGCAGAAACTGAGAGCCTTTGCGGAAGAATATCAGATAGAGATATTGCCGACAGTACTGTTGACGGAGCCAAAACGCTTTCATTCGGAGTCGCTGAAAGCAGTGGAAGCGAATATCTTTCGTTTTAAGGGGAAAAGTTATGATGGAACAGATGATTCGGTGAGACTTTATGAAGCGGAGGACGAATATGATGAAATTCGCCGGACGGCTGCGGATATTTGTCGGCTTGTGAGACAAGAAAACTATGCTTATCGGGATATTACGGTGATTTGCCGTGAGCCGGAAAGATACAGATATATCATAGAATCGGAGTTTCCGAAATACAGGATACCGTTTTTTATGTCAGACAAAAAATCGCTGGAAGGAAATTCGCTGATCAAATTAATCATGTCGGTATTTGATATGGTTCATTCGTCATTTGCAACGGAGTATATTTTCACGTTTTTAAAAACAGAGCTGACGAATCTTTCGGAATCGGAAATATGTACACTGGAAAATTATGTGTATATGTGGGATATCAGAGGAAAACGCTGGACAAAAGAATTCACAATGGATCCTGACGGAAATATGATGCAAAAGACGACGGCTGCCAATGAAAAGCTGGCAGAGATAGAGAAAATGCGTCAGAAGGTGATGGAACCGCTGATACATTTTTCACAGAAGCTGAAAAGGGCACAGAACGGAGGAGAAATTTCGGTTGCGGTGTATGAACTTCTGGAAGAACTGGACGTGCAGAGCAGTCTGCGTCACCTGACAGCGTCTTTCGGAGAGCAGGGCAGTCTCAAGGCGAAAGAAACGGAAGCCCGTGTATGGGATATTGCAATGGATATTTTAGATAAAATGTATCACATTTTAAAAGAGGTTCCGGTGAGCAGCAGACGCTATGCGGAGTTTTTGAAACTGATGATTCAGAACAGTCCGATTTCGGATATACCGCAGACGATAGATCAGGTGACAATAGGACGGGCAGGCAATATTATTGCAGAGTGTCCGAAAGCGGTATTTGCGATAGGGGCAATGGAAGGAGCATTTCCGGCGGCGGTATCAGGTTCGGGATTTTTCAGTGACAGTGAAAGAAGTGAACTGATTGCGATGAATCTGCCGCTGCACCGGTCTGTGTATGATATGGCACTGATTGAGAAATACAATGCTTATACGGCACTGTCGGAACCTTCGGAAAAGCTGTTTGTAAGCTGTCATCTTTCCAACGCCAAGGGAGAGAATTTCAAGCCGTCGGTGATATTCACGGAAATACAGTCTGTTTTAAAGAATGTGGCAGTAAAGAAAAAATCCATGTTGTCAGATGAAGAGATATTTTTCACACCGAAACAGAGCTTTGAGGAATGTGCAGCTCTTTGGAATGAAAATACCCCCAGAGCGAATGCATTGAAAGAGTATTTCCGTCAGTCGGAGGAATTTCGCTCGAATTGTGAAGCGATAGAGCGTTCTGTCAGTGACGCACCGTATCAGATACAGCACAAAGCGTTTGCAAAAGCGGTTTTTGGCGGGAATGAGATAAAATTATCGGCATCTCAGGCGGAAATGTATTACAGTTGTCCGTTTGCGTATTTTTGTCGTTACGGACTAAAAGCCTATCCGAGAAAGCAGGTCAGAATGGATGCAAGTACTTATGGAAGTGTTGTGCATTATATTCTGGAAAATATTATCAGAAATGAAGATTTTGAAACGCTGAAACAAAGCGATACGGAAAGAATTTCGGGATTGGTCGGCAAATATGTGCGGCGGTATATGGAGATGCTGAGTGACAGTACGGAAAATATGGAACGATTCATGGCACAGTTTGGCGTAATACAGAGAAATCTGTCTGTAGTGCTGAAGCGTCTGATAGAGGAATTTGCAGTGAGTAAATTTGTTCCGACGGATGTTGAACTACAGATTGGCGGAGAAAAAGCGGATATACCGTCGTATGAATTGCAGCTGCCGACAGGCGAGAAAATTTCTTTGACAGGAAAAATAGACCGTGTGGACACGTATGTCAAAGACAATCGGAAATATATCCGTATTGTAGATTATAAAACAGGAATCAGGACATTTCAGTTGTCGGATGTGTATTACGGACTGAATATGCAAATGCTGCTGTATTTGTCCGCCATTGAGAAAAACGGCGGAAAGCGGTATTCGGAGGATCGGAAATATGAACTGCTGCCGGCAGGGATTTTGTATATGCCGTCCACCCCGAAACCCAAATCAGAGCCGTTCCGCTCGGAAGAGACCATGAAAGACAGTATGAAAGAACAACAGAAAAATTTCAGAATGAGCGGTCTTTTGATTAATGATACGGAGATTTTGTCAGCAATGGAGGAAGGAATGCTTGGAATCTATATTCCGTCAGGAAATGACAGTCTGGTATCTCTGGAGGACTACGGAAAAATTTTTTCATATATAGACAAAAAACTGATGACAATGGCAGAGTCACTGTTCAGCGGCAGAGTGGAGAGAAATCCGGTGAAAATGTCGGCAGATGCGTGTCTGTACTGTGATTATAAGAGCGTGTGTGGTTTTGAGGAGGGCAAGCGTTCACAGAATATATGGAAATATTCGGCAGCAGAAACACTGAAAAAGATGGAGGAGGAGGAAAACAACAATGGCGGACGATAAAATGAATTTTACAAAAGAGCAGGAATCGGCGATTTATGCATCGGGCGGCTCGGTAGTTGTTTCGGCGGCGGCAGGTTCGGGCAAAACAAGAGTGCTTGTTCAGAGAGTCATTGAAATGCTGCTGAAGGAAGAGAATCCGGTCTATGCGGACAGGCTTTTGATTGTGACATTTACGAAAGCAGCGGCAGCAGAAATGAAACAGAGAATTCTGAAGGAAGTAGAAAAGCTGCTGAAAGCCGATCCCGAAAATATGCACCTTCGTCGTCAGCAGGTATTGTTGCCGAATGCGGATATCTGTACGGTGCATAGTTTTTGCAGCAGGATTGTCAGGGAGAATTTTTCGGCTCTGGATATCAGTCAGGATTTTCGGATAGCAGAAGATACGGAACTGTCAGTGATAAAGTATCGTCTCATGTCAGATATCATTGAAAAGAAATACGGTGAAAACACACAGGCATTCCGGCTTTTAAGTACGATACTTTCTTCACCGAAAAATGACACGCAGCTTGAAAAATCCTTGTTGGAAGTATATCGCAAAGTGTCTGCACATCCCGATATGGAGGGCTGGCTGCAAAAAGCGGCGGCGATGTATCATCCGTCGGTGCCGCTGAAAGAGACAATCTTTGCAGAAATAGCCCTGCAAAGACTGCAGGTGTCGATACGATATTTTGAGGAGATTCTGGAAACAGCGGATAAAATTGTCTATGAAAATCCGAAAGCGTTCTGTAAAGACACCGCCACCAGTGCGGAAAAGAAACTGAATTCCCAACAGGCATTTGTATTGCGGTTGAGAGAGCTTGCCGAAAAAAAGGACTGGAACGGTATTTCAAAAGCAGTTGTCGGCTATGAAAAGCAGAAATATCTTGCTCCGAGAGGGAAAGAAGTATTGGTATCAAAAGAGGAACTGCAAACGCTGAAAATCGGTTTCGGTAATATTGATAACGAGATAGAAAAGCAGTTAAAGCCGATTTTTGGCATTACGGAAGAAGTGTATCAAAGCGATACGCAACAGATTTATCCGGCAGTATGCTGTATGTGTGAGATCGTGAGGGAATTTGCAGAGAGCTTTCTGGAGAAGAAAAAAGAAAAGGGAATTCTTGACTTTTCGGATCTGGAGCATCTGACGCTGGAGCTTTTGCGGGGAGAAAAGGAAAATGAGAAAAGTGCTTTGGCAGAGATGATCTCGCAGAAATATGATGCAGTCATGGTAGACGAATTTCAGGACACGAATGAAATACAGGATAAAATATTCCGTTATGTTTCGAGAAATGAAGAAAATATGTTTGTCGTGGGAGATGTCAAACAGAGTATTTATCGTTTCCGTGAAGCGATGCCGGAAATTTTCAAGAGCAGGATACGGAATTCGGCGGACTATCAAGAGGGAGGAGAATTTCCTGCGTGTATCCGTCTGGACAAGAATTTCCGCAGCCGTCAGGAAGTAGTGGACAGCGTGAATTTTGTTTTTCACACGATTATGTCGGAATACATGGGAGACATTGCGTATGACGAAAAAGAAACGATGAAAGCAGGAGCCGTCTATCCCGAAAAGTCCGATAGTTCTTATGAAACAGAGATCCATGTGCTGAATGGTTATCCGGAAAGCGAAGAGGAGAAAGATAATCGGACGGAATATGAAAAGGAAGCGGTTTATATTGCGAAAATCATCCGACAGATGATAAAGAACGGCTTTCAGGTGTCGGATAACGGGAAACTCCGTACAGCGAGATACAGTGATTTCTGTATATTGATGAGATATGTGAGCAGTCATGCGAATGACTATTCGGATATGATAAATCAATATGGTGTACCAACCTATGTCAGCCAACCCTACAGTCTGCTGGAATGTTATGAAACCAATCGGGTATTGTCGCTGTTAAAGGCGGTAGATAATCGCCAGCAGGATATTCCGATGCTGGCAGTGATGCTGTGTCCGGTATTTGGATTCACACCGGATGACCTTGCATTTCTGAAAGTGAGTTATCATGCGGAGCATTTGTATTCCAAGGTTTTCAGCTGTTCGGGGATAGAGAATGAAGAAGAAACACCGAATACGGAAATTCCGGACGGTTTGCAGGAGAAGTGCAGACAATTCATTGTACTGCTGGATGATTTGCGGAAATTGTCAGTCACGCTGAGCGTCAGTGAACTGACGGAGGTATTCTTTGAAAAGACAGGTTATACGGCGGTGATCAGTGCGATGCCGAATGGTGACATCAGGGTAAAAAATCTGCGGAAGCTGATGAGTTTTATCAGGGACTACGAAAGCGGAGCCAAAGGAAATTTGTCGGAATTTGTGCGGTATATCTCGTATCTGGAGAAAAACGGTACAGAGATCAGTGCGGATGATACGGCACCGGAGAATTCCGTGAAAATCATGAGTATTCATCATTCCAAGGGACTGGAATATCCGGTTTGTATTCTGGCAGGGATGAATATGAAAGGAGACAGTGTTCCGCCCGATATATACTGTCATAAAACATTGGGGTTCGGCATGAAAATGACAGACAGTGCAACACTTTGCAAATATGATACACTGCAAAGAAATATCATCCGTCAGTCAGCAGAGCATGAAGAACTGAGTGAAGCCATGCGGGTACTTTATGTAGCGATGACACGTGCCAGGGAAAAGCTGATTGCAGTGGTAACGCTGGGCGGCAGAAAGACTTCCAAAAAGTCATCGAAAACGCCGAAAAAGCCAAGTGATCCGTTGTCGGAAAAACTCAAAGAGATCGCATCCTATGTCAAAATCACGGACGGAAGAATCGAACCGCATTGTGTAGAGAATGCAGAGACATTTGGAAATTGGATTCTGATGTGTGCCCTGACACATCCTTCCATGAAAGCTTTGAGAGAAAAAGCAGATGCAGAGGATATCATACCGCTTCCGACTGTTTCGGAGTGGAAGTATGTGGAAAGCAGACCGGGTTCCGAAAAGACCGGCGAAACGGTACAGCAGGAAGAGCAGGCAGAGCCTGACGGAGAACTGCTGCGATTATTGGAAGAACGTTTCAAAGAGACGTATCGGCATGAATCGAGAGTGACGATTCCGGCAAAGGTATCAGCCTCGCTGCTGGTACATCAGGAAGCAAGTGACAGCTATATTGCAAAAACCCGTCCGTCATTTATGCAGGAAAGCAGTCTGACAGGAGCGGAAAAAGGTACCGCCATGCATACTTTTTTGCAGTATGCGGATTTCGGGAATTTAGGGGAGCGTATCCGTGAGGAAAAAAAGCGTCTGCTGGAAGCAGGAAAACTTTCACAGGAGCAGTATGATAATATTCCGGAAGAAGATGTGAAAGCATTTACGCACAGTGAAACATACAAAAGCATGATACAGGCGGAAAAGATATATCGGGAATATCAGTTTACGGTGAATATCTCTGCAAAAGATGTGGATGAAAGCTATGATGCGGAGGAAAAAGTGATTCTCCAGGGAGCGATGGACTGTCTTGTATATGATTCGGACGGACTGACGATTATTGATTATAAAACGGATCATGTGCACAGCCTGTCGGAACTGAAAAGACGATATGCCAGACAGCTTGCTTTATATAAAAATGCGGCAGAACAGATTTTTGAAAAGCCTGTGAAAAAGTGTCTGATATACTCCATCAGGCTGGGACAGGAAATCGAGATATGAACATAAACCCGTACCGATTCACATATTCATGGTAATAAAAACGGGAGTGAACGGTATGGATTATGTTTCGGCACTGGCATTGGGACTGGCATTGGCAATGGATGCAATGGCAGTATCCGTGACCTGTGGTATGGGAAACGGCAGAAAGACACAGGCATTGCAGACAGCTTTTCTGTTTGGAATCTTTCAGATGATAATGCCGGTTTTGGGTTGGAGTATCGGCAAGGTGGGAAGCGGAATCATTGCAGAGTTTGATCATATCATAGCCTTTGGGATTTTGTTGTTTTTAGGAATCAAAATGCTGTCGGATGCAAAAAAGCAGGATATCAGCGGCATGACTTTGAGCAGTACAAAAGATCTGGTGATGGCGGCAGTAGCAGTAAGTATAGATGCATTGGCATCGGGGATTGTTTTGCCGGTTTCGGTGAAAGCATTTACGGTTATGCAGATGATGGAAGCAGTGATATTGATAGGGTTTGTAACGTTTGTGCTGTCGCTGGCAGGGTATGCGGCAGGGATGAAAATCAGCCGTATCAAACCGCAATATGCAGGCATGACCGGGGGAGCGGTGCTGATACTGATAGGAATCAAAACGCTCGTGGCAGGATAAAGAAAAAACGGCTGACAAATGAGAGTGTCAGTCGTTTTTTGATACTTGCGAAAGTGCAGGCAAAGTTATATAATTTAGTTATCAAACAATGAGGAGATGTGCAGACATGGATAATAATGAACGACGTGACAGAGGTATGGTATATATCTCAGATGAAGCGGTGTTTGAACAGCAGAAAAGAGCAAGGCGGTTCACTTACAAAATGAATACAATGGATACGAGTGACTTTGAGGGAATAGCGAAGATTGCAAGGGAGCTTTTCGGAAAGTGCGGAAAGAATATAATGGTAAATCCGCCTTTCAGATGTGATTACGGAAAAAATATAGAAATCGGAGAAAATTTTTTCTGTAATTATAACTGTGTGATGCTGGACTGCAATAAAATCAGGATAGGGGATAATTGTCTGTTTGCTCCGAACGTGGCAATATATGCGGCAGGACACCCGATACATCCTGCTTGTCGGAATACGGGATATGAATATGCGGCCGAGATTGAGATAGGAAACAATGTCTGGATAGGCGGCAATTCCGTAGTATGTCCGGGTGTGAAAATAGGAGATAATGTCGTGATAGGAGCAGGTTCTGTTGTAACGAAGGATATACCGTCATGGACAGTAGCGGCAGGCAATCCGTGTAAAGTGATAAGAGAAATCACAGATGATGATATCGCCTTTTATTTCAGAAACAATCGGTTTGATGAAGAAGCTTTTGAAGATATGAAAAGAATATGGGAAAAAGGCAAAGATGACAAAAGATTTCCATTCAGAAAATCGGGTGAGGAGAATCGCTGATGAAACTGTTTGATCTGCACTGTGACACGCTTTACAGGGCATATATGGAAAAGAGTACTCTGTTCAATGACAATTTTCATATCTCGTTTGGTAAATCGGGGGATATCAAGCCGTATATGCAATGTATGGCGATATGGATACCTGACGGGTACAGGGGAGAGAATGCAGAAAATTTGTTCCGAGGATGTGTCGAAAAACTGCATGAGCAGTTGAAAGATACCAATATTATCCAATGCAAAACAAAATCTGATTTGGAGAGCGTGACAGATACGGGAGTCATTCTGACGGTTGAAAGCGGAGCGGCACTTGGCGGCAAATTGAAAAATATAGCGAAGTATGCGGAACTGGGTGTCAGAATGATGACGCTGACATGGAACGGCACGAATGAATTGGGTGACGGTGTAGGCGTTGAAAATTCACAGGGCTTGTCAGAGTTCGGAAAAATGGCGGTAAAAGAACTGGAAAAACACAAAATTGTGCCGGATATATCCCACGCAAGCGAAAGGCTTTTTTATGATGTTGCGGAAATAGCCGAAGGTCCGTTGGTCGCATCACATTCCAACGCAAAAAAATTGTGTTCGCATAAGAGGAATTTGTCAGACGAGCAGTTTGCAATCATAAAGAAATCGGGCGGAATAGTCGGCTTGAATTTTTGCGTGGATTTTTTGAATGACCATGCGAAAAAGTCATCAATGAATGATGTATTGAGAATGGCGGAATATTTTCTGTCGCATGGCGGTGAAAAGTGCATAGCAATGGGCGGAGATTTTGACGGTGCAGACGTGCCGGGAGATTTGAACGGCATTGAGAAAATGAGCGATTTGTACGAAATGTTCTTGAAGCATTACAGTGAAAGTGTAGTGGAAGACATATTTTTCAGTAATGCGTTTGAATTTTTCAAAAAAATGCTGTAAACATTTGACAGAAGACGGGATGATGATTTATAATGATAGAATCAGGTTTGTAAAAGACTTGATTCCAAAAAAAACGAAAGAAGGAAGTAAGGTATGAATTACAACAGTACCAGAAACAAAAATACGGTTGTCTCTGCATCACAGGCAATCGCACAGGGAATTTCGGAAGAAGGCGGCTTGTTTGTGCCGCAGGAGTTTCCGAAGTACACACTCGAAGATGTCAAGACATTGTGTGGACTCAATTACAGAGGCAGAGCCAAGAAAATTATGGGAGATTTTCTTTCTGACTTCACGGCAGAGGAAATCAACGAAAGTGTAGACAGTGCATATACTTCCGACAAATTCGGTTCAGACAATCCGTCCCCGATTTCATATATCGAAAGCGGAGAAACAAAAATGGCAGTGCTGGAGCTGTGGCATGGACCGACCTGTGCATTCAAGGACATGGCATTGCAGATATTGCCGCATTTGCTGACAAAGTCTGTAAAGAAAGCGTACAACGGCAAAGAAGCGGTCATTCTTGTTGCCACAAGCGGTGACACAGGCAAGGCGGCTTTGGAAGGTTTCAAAGATGTTGACGGAGTAAAAATCATGGTGTTCTATCCCGTTGACGGAGTCAGCCCGATGCAGAAACGCCAGATGGCGACTCAAAAAGGAAAGAATGTCAGTGTTGTTGCTATCAAAGGAAATTTTGATGATGCCCAGACAGGCGTTAAAAAGATCTTCACGAATCAGGCAATCAAAGAAAAACTTGCTGAAAACAATATGCTGTTTTCCAGTGCGAACTCTATCAACTGGGGCAGACTGCTGCCGCAGATTGTATATTATTTTTCTGCCTATTGCGATATGGTCAATGAGGGCAAAATTGCGGTAGGCGACAGCGTAAATGTTGCAGTGCCGACAGGCAACTTTGGCAATATACTGGCAGCATTCTATGCTATGAATATGGGATTGCCTGTCAAGAAGTTTATCTGTGCATCCAATGCGAATAATGTATTGACGGACTTCATTAAAACGGGCACTTATGACAAGCTGAGAAAGTTCTATACAACGATGTCGCCGTCAATGGATATTCTGGTATCGAGCAATCTGGAAAGACTGCTGTATCACCTGACAGACGAGAATGATGCAAAAGTAGCCGAACTGATGAATGCATTGTCAGGCGAAGGAAAATATACGGTTGATGAAAAAGTCAAGGCAAAGCTGGACAAATATTTCTGGGGCGGTTTCTGCGATGACGCAGAGACACAGAAGACGATCAAAGCACTGTATGAGAATGAAAATTATCTTTGTGATACGCATACAGCCGTAGCCGTGAATGTATATCAGCAGTATGTCAGGGAAACAGAGGATACCACTCCTGTTATTCTCGCTTCAACCGCAAGTCCCTATAAATTCGCTCAAAGCGTTCTGACAGCGGTAACAGATGAAAAGCTCCCCGAAGATGAATTCGCAATGATAGATGAGCTTTCCGCCAAGACAAAGACAGCCGTTCCCGCACCGCTGGCGGATTTGAAAAATGCCGAAGTAAGATTCACATTTGAATGTGAAGTCGACGAAATGCCGAAGACGGTCCTGAACAGTCTGGGGTTAGAGGAATGATTTATACCATAGCAGACCTGCATTTGTCGTTTGGTACGGATAAGCCGATGGATATATTCAACGGCTGGACAAATTACACGGAGCGTATCAGGGAAAACTGGCAGAGAATGGTACAGCCTGATGATACCGTTGTCATAGCAGGGGATATTTCATGGGCAATGAAGCTGAATGAAATCAACAAAGATTTTGCATATATCCAGAGTCTCAGCGGAAAGAAAATTATTCTGAAAGGCAACCATGATTATTGGTGGACAACGAAATCCAAAATGGATAAATATCTTGCAGAAAACGGCTTTGACAGTATCTCAATTCTGCATAATAATTACTTTGTCGCGGAAGACACGGCCATCTGCGGCACAAGAGGCTGGTTTTATGATGCGGAAAAAGACGAGGATATGCTGATACTGAAAAGAGAAGTCGGCAGACTGCGGATGTCGATAGAACCGGCAGTGCAGGCAGGCTATGAACCGGTAGTGTTCCTGCACTACCCGCCCATTTATAATAATATGGAATGTAAAGAAATCATGGACGTGCTGAGAGAATATGGTATCAAAAGATGTTTTTACGGCCACGTTCACGGAGGAAATGCGGCAAAAAAAGCATTTGTCGGCGAATATGACGGCATACATTTTCAACTCATATCGTGTGATTATATCAAATTTACCCCAATGTCCATAAAATAAAGGCTTGATAATTGGATAAATATGTGTTATAATCTTTATTGATTTTTCAGCTTAAAATTTGGAGGAAAAGAAAAATGAAATTAATATCATCAAACAAAGTGGAAACCAACCGTTATGAACTCGTCGTAGAGATTGACGGTGTAACGTTTATGAACGCAGTCAATGCCGTTTATAAGAAGGAAGTAAAAAATATCAATATCCCCGGTTTCAGAAAAGGCAAAGCTCCTCGTGCCATGATTGAAAAAATGTACGGTACAGGCGTGTTCTATGAAGATGCCATGAAAGAACTGTATCCGGCAGCCTTGACAGAGGCAGCAGAGGAAGCCGGTCTTGCTCTGGTAAGAGATAAGGTAGACGTAGATGTGGACAAGGCAGACAAAGACGGCTTTGTATTCAAGGCAGTTGTAACAGTGGAGCCTGAAGTTACGATTGAAAACTATAAAGGAATCGCTGTAAAACCAATGTCGGCAGAAGTAACAGAGGAAGATATTGATGAGGAAATCAAAAAGATTCGTCAGAGAAACAGCCGTCTGGTAACGGTTGAGGACAGAGCAGCTGAAAATGAAGACATCACTGTTATTGACTTCAAAGGCATGGTAGACGGTGTGGCATTTGAGGGTGGTACAGCCGAAAACTATAACCTGACACTTGGCAGCGGAGCATTTATCCCCGGTTTTGAGGAGCAGTTGATTGGTCACAAGGCAGGCGAGGAGTTTACGATTGACGTGACATTCCCCGAAGATTATCAGGTAGATGAACTGAAAGGCAAAGCAGCTCAGTTTGAAATCAAACTTCACGAAATCAAAACCCGCGAGCTTCCCGCGTTTGATGAGGACTTTGTAAAGGATGTCAGTGAATTTGATACCATCGACGCATACAAGGCAGATATCAAGGAAAAACTGTCAGAATCCAAGAAGAATGAAGCTAACGCCGATAAAGAGCGTCAGATTGCCGACAAGCTGGCAGAACTGCTTCAGGCAGAAGTGCCGGAGGCAATGTATGAGAATCAGGTAGAGAGCCTGATTGACGAGTTCTCTATGAATCTGAGAATGCAGGGTATCGACCTTGATATGTATATGCAGTATACAGGTCTCACTGTAGAAAAACTTCACGATACTTACTATGACAGAGCAGTATCACAGGTAAAGGTGAGACTGGCACTGAGAAAAATTGCCGAACTGGAGAACATCAAGGCAACAGATGAAGATGTTGAAAACAAATACAATGAACTTGCTACTTCCTATAAAGTAGAAGTTGACAAGGTAAAGGCAGCCTTCTCTGCAAAGGATATCGCAGGTGACATAGAAGTAGCAAAAGCACTTGAATTTGTAAAAGAAAATGCAGTGAACGAAGAATAATTGTTTAAGCACTGCCAAAATGGTTCAAGCTATGAATAATTGTGCACTGTGCCTTTATGCATTGTGCATGGAAAATAGGGTTTGGAGGTAAAGAAACATGGCAACGATCCCTTATGTAATTGAACAGACAAACCGTGGTGAGCGTTCGTATGACATCTATTCGAGACTGCTCAATGACAGAATCATTATGCTCACAGAAGAAGTGAATAATGTAACGGCAAGTCTTGTCGTAGCCCAGCTGCTTTATCTGGAAGGACAGGACGCCACCAAGGATATCAGCCTTTATATCAACAGTCCGGGCGGCTCCGTTACAGACGGTATGGCAATTTATGATACCATGCAGTATATCAAGTGCGATGTATCGACGATCTGTATGGGAATGGCAGCCAGCATGGGAGCATTCCTGCTTGCGGCAGGCACCAAGGGCAAAAGATTTGCTTTGCCGAACAGTGATATTATGATTCACCAGCCGAGCGGCGGAGCACAAGGTCAGGCAACCGATATTATGATCCATGCCGACCATATTATACAAACCAAGAAAAAACTCAATACGATCCTTGCGGAAAAGACAGGTCAGCCCTATGACGTAATCGCAAGAGATACAGAGAGAGATAATTTTATGACAGCTCAGCAGGCTTTGGAATACGGTCTGATTGACAAGGTCATTACACAACGATAAGGAGCTGCAAAAATGCCGAAGAAGGAAGACAGAGATATCCGTTGCTCTTTCTGTGGAAAGTCACAGGACGTAGTGGGAAGAATGATACAAGGCTCGGGAGCCTATATATGCGATGAGTGTGTAAGGCTTTGCAGCAGTATCCTTGCCCCGGAGGTAGACTTTCCGGAGGAGATTGATGAAGAGTTTTTTAAAAACTTTGAAGAGCTGCCCAAGCCGCAGGAAATCAAGGCAAAACTTGACGAATATGTTATTGGTCAGGATGAAGCCAAAATATCATTGGCGGTTTCGGTCTATAACCACTACAAAAGAATCAATTATCCGGATGATGACGGAGTGGCTCTCAACAAGAGTAATATACTGCTTCTCGGTCCGTCCGGTGTCGGCAAAACGCTGTTGGCTCAGACTCTGGCGAAAATTCTTGATGTACCGTTTGCAATAGCGGATGCTACAACCTTGACAGAGGCAGGCTATGTGGGAGAAGATGTCGAGAATATCTTGCTTCGTCTGATACAGGCAGCGGAATATGATACAAAACGAGCCGAGCGGGGCATTATCTATGTAGATGAAATTGATAAGATTGCGAGAAAATCGGAAAATCCGTCCATTACAAGAGATGTCAGCGGAGAAGGTGTACAGCAGGCATTGCTGAAAATTCTGGAAGGTACGGTGTCCAATGTTCCGCCCCAGGGAGGAAGAAAGCATCCGCAGCAGGAATTTATCCAGATAGACACATCGAATATCCTGTTCATCTGCGGAGGAGCGTTTGACGGTCTGGAAAAGACGGTTGAAAAACGGATGGATTCCTCAAGCCTTGGCTTTAATGCAGAAATCAAGACAAAAGAGGAATTGGATACAACCAGCTGGATGTCACAAGTCATCCCGCAGGATTTAGTGAAGTTTGGACTGATACCGGAGTTGGTCGGCAGACTGCCGGTGATTACAGCTTTGAACGGTCTTGATGAAAAGGCGCTGGTGAGAATTTTGCAGGAGCCGAAAGATTCCCTTGTGAAACAGTATACAAAACTGTTTGCACTGGACGGAGTGGAGCTGATTTTCCAAGACGAAGCCCTTTCAGAGATCGCAAACAAGGCAATCGAGCGTCATACAGGTGCAAGAGGATTGCGTTCCATTATGGAAGACACACTCAAAAAACTGATGTATGAGGTACCGTCAGATGAGACGATTACCAAAATCACCATCACAGCCGATACCGTCAAAGGCAAAGGAGAACCGGCAGAGTTTGAACGTGCCGAAAAAAAAGGAATTATCCGGAAAATTGCATCGGATAAGTTTCCGCCCAAGAAGAAAAATAAAAAGAGTCCTGCTTAAAAGACAGAGAAAAACCCCGTATCAGTGATTGATACGGGGTTTTTTGACGGTGTCAGCGTCCCAGAAAGGGGGTTAAAAAAGAGAGAAGATAATCCACGAACCATGCAAAAACGACCAGCACTCCGAGAAAGCCGATGAAAGACAGGAAACGTATCAGGCGAGCTTTGTTTTCAGGCAATTCCTGTGATTTTTCCTGTTGACGTGACTGCCGAAGAAATTCTTCGTCCTGTTTGTCAAGCTCCTGAAGTTCATTTTCTTTAACGGCACCGATACCGATCAAGGTCTGAACAGCTTCATCATAATGGCAGAGCGGAACAAAAAAAGAACAGTTTTCAGGGGGAGCGGAATTGAGAATTTGCAGACCTGTATCATAGCGTTCCTCCTTGACGGAAAAGGGAATATCGGCATTTGTGAGAGCAGCACGGATTCTTTCCAGCTCAAAGCCGTTGGCAGTGACGGTTTTCACGGGAGAGTAGCAGCCGGGATTTTCAATCAGTTTTTTGCTGCAGTGGGGGCATACGGTCAGTTCTTTTGCAGTATGGATTTGTTTGCATTTCGAGCAGTATTTCATGATCATTCCTCCGTTCATGATACCATTATAGTGTGAACAGGGCAAAATGTCAAATGATGTCAGTAACGGAAACGTAAAATTTTTGAATTACTATTGAAATAAATTGTAAAATATGTTATAATAAAATTATTGATAGGTTTATCATTTTTGTCTTAAAGGAGGCTGTTAAAAATGAAAAAATCAAGTAAGACCTTACGCAAAATGCTTGCTGTCGCATTGGCGGTAGCTACCATCGGCAGTGCAGGCATTATGACAGAAGTCGGTACGTTTGTCGGTACCAATCTCACGGCAGAAGCTGCCAGCTATGAAGTTTATACCTATAACAACATTACCTACGCCCTTTACTCCGACGGTACAGCTACGGCAATGAGCTATAACGGCACAAACAAGGACTTTTCAACTTCCAGCTTTTCTGTTCCCTCTGTAATTTATGCGTCTAATCTCGGCAAGGACTACATTCTTAACTACAGCCAATTCACCGTTACCAAATTGCAGGCAGGCGGTTTCAGCGGCATTAAAGCCAGAATTTTCGGCTTGCCCAACAGCTTGCAGACAGTGTTCGGAGGATTTAAAAATACCGAAATCGGTGTCTTTGCCATCAGTACAAACAATGCTTCTTTTTCAACCTCTAACGGCTATCTCTCCAACAAGAGCGGTACAGAAATCGTCGCCTATCCGACTAAACCGTCACTGTATTATACAAGCGACTTCATCTATATTCCAAGTACAGTAACAAGAATCGGTAACTTCGCTTTCACAGGCTATAAGGCTGAAGATATTACCATTCCGTCAAGCGTCACCTATGTCGGCAACGCTGCTTTCCAGTATTCAAGCTTACAGAACATAATATTTGAGGGCAACCCCGGTTTCTATCAGGCAAGCGGTGAATCTGTATGTTCCTTTGATGATGCGACAAGTCTTTCAAGTATCACAATAAAGGGCACAAGCGGCAATTATTCCACCGACGGCTACGGTATGCTTTACAACAAGGACAAGACAAAATTTATTTACTGTCCTATGGGCAAAACGGGTGCTTTCAATGTGGCGGATACCTGTACGGAAATCGTTGACTGGGCATTCCACAATTCCAGTGCAAAGCCCGTTATCTATGACAACGTGACAAAAATTTCTTCCATCGCTTTTGACGGAGTAAAATCAGGCTTTAAACTCTATTGTCTGAAAGATACCGATATCGAAACCTTTGCAAAAAACAACAGTCTTAACTACGGCTATCACTTTGAATACACGATAAGCGGTAATAATGTTACCGTCACTAAATACAGCGGTCCTTACAGCAGTCCTTCCCTGCCGAACACCGTAAAAGGCAAGACAATCACCGCTATCGGTGCAGAGGCTTTCAAAAACAATACTACTTTGAGTGCTATTTATATCTCCGGTACAAGCATTAAAACTATCGGTGACAGTGCTTTCTACGGCTGTACAAAACTTAAAAATATCTATCTGCCAAGTACCGTTACAAGTATCGGCAAAAAAGCCTTTTATAATACCATTGCAACAAGCATTACCATTCCGAGCAGTATGACGGAAATCGGTGAGGAAGCTTTCTACGGTATGTACAAGCTTGAAAAAATCTCCATTCCCAGCAAGGTTACAAAAATAGGTACTTATGCTTTCGGTTTCGATTCCGCTTTGACAAGCGTTACGATACCCAACAATGTAACTTCTATCGGATTTGCGGCTTTCTACGGCTGTTCCAACCTTGCAACTCTGACGCTTGGTTCGGGTGTGACATCTATAAGCGGCTCTGCTTTCTGCAATACCGCTCTTACTTCACAGTATATCCCCAAAAACGTGACAAATACAGGCAGCTATGTTTTCGGTTTCAAATATGCCGACAGCAAATATACACGTGACGAGAACTTTACCGAAATTTCAGGCTACCCCAATACAGAAGCACAGAATTATGCGGAATATTACGATATTCCTTTCAGGTCGCTTCTCCAATTCTCAAAGAGCTCTGACGGCAAGAGTATCAAAATCGAGAAATATACAGGTACCGATACAGTCGTTGTTATCCCCGATAAAATTGACGGTCTGCCCGTAACATCAATAGCCGGCTATGCTTTCAACGGCACTAACGTAACAAGCATTACACTCCCAAGCGGCATGACTGCTCTTGACGGCTATGCTCTTTACGGTGCAAGCAAACTTACAACCGTTAAATTCCCGTCAGGCATTACTTCTATCGGCAGCTATGCCTTTGAATTCTGCACAAGTCTGAAATCCATCACCATTCCGAATACCGTTACTTCCATCGGAACAGGTGCTTTCTACGGCTGTAATTCTCTTGCAAGCGTCAATCTGGGTACAGGCATGAAAACGATCGGTAAATACGCTTTCACCAATACCGCACTCACAAGCGTTACTGTCCCGAAGTCAACAACCTCTATCGGAGAGCATGCCTTCGGCTACACCTATTCAAACAGTGTCTATACTGCTGTAAGCGGTTTCAAGATGACAGGCTATGCCTATACGGCGGCTGACACCTATGCAACCAACAACTCTCATATCACTTTCACTCCTCTCTATGAAAGTATTGTTAATAATTCCACTATCAGCAAGACAGCTATAACACTCGGTGGCAGTATAACCATTAACTTTGCATCAACAGGCGGTAAAAAGCCTTTGACCTATGCGGCGATGTATTCACTCAACGGCGGCTCATCTGTTTCGATATGCTCCTACAGCACGAATACTTCAGCAACATTTACTCCTACTAAGGCAGGCACTTATACAATTTACACCTATGCCAAGGACGACAGAGGAAACTTTGTTACAAAGACTTTTACACTCACTGTTGATACACCCGCTGTTCAAAATACTTCGACCATAAGCACAACAAGTATAAATGCAGGTGATATCATTGCAGTTAAGGCAAGTGCAACAGGCGGTAACGGCAGCTATCAGTATTCAGCCGCTTACAGAAATGTCAACGCATCATCATGGACAACTGTTCAGCTGCTGGACAGCAATTCCAACATCAGTTTCACGATTCCTGCATCGGGAAAATATGAAGTTTCCGTACAGGCAGCAGACACCGACGGCAAGAAGGAATATAAATATTTCACCGTAACGGTATATGACAAATTGGTCAATACTTCCGAGATAAGTGCGGAAACTGCAAAAGTCGGCGACACCATAACCATCAATGCAAGTGCGACAGGCGGCAGCGGAAGCTATACCTACAAATTCTCTTATACAAGAGACGGTATCAGCTACTGGGCAGACGCAACAGGCTCCGATAACACCTGCACATTCGTGCCGAACTATGCAGACACCTATCACTACAAAGTTGTTGCAACCGACAGCAGCGGCAGAACAGAAGAAAAAGTATTTGATGTGACTGTTGAAGAAGCTCAGAAAGAACTTGTCAACACATCAACGATATCTGATACAGAAATAACTTTTGGTGACAGAATTTATGTAACACCTTCGGCAGAGGGCGGTGCAGGCAATTATACTTATGCAGTCCTCTACAAGAAAAAGACAGATACAAAATGGGTAACAAAACAGAATTTCTCGGCTAATACAGAAAATATATCAGTTCTTCCGTCAAAGGCAGACGTATATGATATATGCGTAAAAGTACAAGACGGTGACGGCAATATTGTCAAGAAGTTCTTTGAAGTGACAGTAAAAGAGGCTCAGAAAGCTCTTGCAAACAATTCCACTATCTCTGCAACAACTATCAACAAGGGCGAAAGCATTACAGTTACTGCAAGTGCTGAGGGCGGCACATCTCCTTATACTTATGCAGTCCTCTACAAGAAAAAGACTGATACAAAGTGGACGACTAAACAAAACTTCACTTCAAATACGTCTGTACAAATCACCCCTGCAAGTGCAGTTGAATATGATGTATGCGTGAAAGTTAAAGATGCTAACGGCGATATCGTAAAGAAATTCTTTGATGTTACCGTAACAGCGGCTGTTGAGCTTGTTAATAATTCTATCATGTCGGCAACGACCATCACCAAAGGAAATACAGTTACTCTTACAGGCATAGCAGCAGGCGGTACAGGTTCCTATACCTATACTTTCCTCTATAAGAAAAAAACCGATACAAAGTGGACAACCAAACAGGGCTTTGCAGAAAACAATGTCGTTGAAATCAAGCCTGCAAGTGCGGTTGACTATGATGTATGCGTGAAAGTCAAAGACGGTTCCGGAACCATTGTAAAGAAGTTCTTTGATCTTACAGTGATAGAAGAAGCCAAACTCACAAGTACATCAACTATATCTGCTGAACTCATTAATAAGGGTGAAACAGTAAAGGTTACTTGTGCGGCAACAGGCGGTACTGCACCGTATACCTATGCTGTATACTACAAGCAGAATTCCCAGACAAAGTGGACAACGAAACAGGATTTCAAAGATAATGCTGATGTTACAATTAAGCCTGCAACAGCTACAAATTACGATGTATGTGTAAAAGTCAAGGACAGTGCAGGAACAGTAGCCAAGCAATACTTTACAGTAGAAGTAAAATAAAATTTGAATCATTCAAAAATACAGTTTAAGTGATGAATCCCCCCGTTTGTCAGATATTTTATCGTCTGACAAACGGGGGGATTCTTGAAAAAGTACCAATAAAGGACGATTTGAGAAGTACAGAAGGTTATTTTCCGACTGTGATTTCGGGTACAGCCGTTTGTTTCATTTCATTCTCCTATGCAAATTAAGCCACTCATCAATTTGATAAATGGCTTAAAATTTGTTAGTTACTTGTTAGTTACCGTCTGAAATTCACCGTATTTCAGGCAAACCCAAAACAATAAAAACCGCATAAATACTGTATTTCTGATAACTGCCGAAAGGCAAAAATCATCTCTTTGAGAACTTTTAATGTGCCGGAAACCGCATTATTATTGCGCTTTTGCATGGGCTTGTTAGTTACCTGATAGTTACTGTGAGAGGCTCAGAATAATTGAAAGCGTCTGTTGCGGAAAGTTATCATATTTGGGTATATATTTGTCGGTAAGAAAATCAATAAATAACTTGATAAATACGCGAATCGCGTGTTATAATAAAAGCAGTAAAACACGCGCGCGTTAAAAACGCGTTAGGAGGGCATATAAAATGAATATAGGCTTTAAGGAAAATATTAATATAGAATTTAAAAGCGATAAAAAAGGACTTTCTGACAGTGATCTAATAGACGCAGTTGTGGCGTTTGCAAACACAAACGGCGGTGAGCTTTATATCGGAGTCGAAGATGACGGAGAAATAACAGGACTTCATAAATCACATCAGGATACAACCCAGCTTGCTGCATTCATCGCAAATAAAACGGTGCCTCCTGTATCTGTACGCATAGAAAAAAGCGAAGATAACAGCTATGTCAGAATCACTGTACCTCAGCACAGGAGTATAGTTGCATCATCTTCCGGAAAAATACAGCGCAGACGAATCAAGGCTGATAATACTCCTGAAAATGTTCCTATGTATCCTCACGAGATAACATCAAGACTGAGCGATCTCAGTCTGCTGGATTTTTCAAGCTTGTGCGTTCCTGACGCGGATCATAGCGATCTTGATGACCTAGAGCGCGAAAGGTTAAGAAATATCATCAGAACTTATCACGGAGAAACATCACTGCTGGAGCT
>DEFK01000012.1:47575-47866 GCA_002350765.1 Ruminococcaceae bacterium UBA2854 | reverse complement strand
ATCAACTGCCGTACAAGGATCGCTTCGTTCAAGGACAAACGCACAATCAAGGTTCCGAAGGAAGAACAGCTCCGCTTCGAGAATACCCATGAACCGATTATCGACCAAGAAACATGGGATATTGTCCGCAAGGTGCGCGAAGGCAGAATACGCCAAACCCGTATGGGTGAAATCAATAAATACAGCGGACTTATCTATTGTGCCGACTGCGGCAAAAAGCATTATTTCGTCCGGGGTAAAACAGTGAAGCGTGAGAATTATAATTTTATCTGCGGAAACTACCGCAAGCAT
>DEFK01000012.1:0-47381 GCA_002350765.1 Ruminococcaceae bacterium UBA2854 | reverse complement strand
GTTGAGTTAAAATCTCTGTTCAAGCGCTTGTATGAGGATAACGTTCTCGGACGTATCAGCGATGAGCAGTACAGAATGCTGTCAGTTGACTACAACGATGAGCAGAAGGAGCTTGAAGCATCAATTCCCGAGCTTCAAAAAGAAATCGGTACACTCAAAAACGAGTGTACCAATGTACAGAAGTTCCTTGACATTGTCAGGAAATATGTATGTGTGCAGGAGCTGACGCCCGAGGTACTGAGAACCTTCATCAGCAAAATCGTCGTTCACGAGCGTGAGAAAAAACACAGCCAAACCTCTCCGCAGCAAATCGATATCTACTTCCGCTACATCGGAACATTCGCTCTGCCGAGCGAAATCAATCAAGCAGAAGAAAAAACGCATGACGAAAGGCGGACAGCCTGAGCTGTCCGCCTACACATAGGGCACCGCCTTAAACTGAAAACATCCTTTTCGGAATCAGCCCTAAGGAAGTCTTTTTTTAGTGAACAGTAGTTTAGTATACAGTAGTCAGTATTGGTCGTGTAGACAGCTCGGATATAATATAAAGAAGGTTGCCCGACAGTATTAATATGCGCTTCTCGCGGAGCGGTGCAGATATAGAGGTGCATCAAGAATATTGAAAAAACAAAATTAAGTGATATAATAGACTTAGATGACAATAGAATAAAAAAGATTATAAAATCGGAGAAAATCAACACTTCTATATTGAAAGGAAAACAAGAAAAACATATTAAAGGACACAGCAATTATCAAGAAGGAAAATGGAGTTCATATTGTTCCAAAGAGGTAACGACTATGAAAATAAAAGAAAAATTAAGAGGAATAAAAGAACTGAATAATAATACGATGTTAAAAATAACTTGTAATGATGGAGAAGTATTAACTGGTTATTATCGTGGTTACACATCCGGGGCTAACAATGAGCCTGAAATCGCTCAGCTTGATATTTTAACAACTGATAATAAATATATTGGTTTGTTTGAAAATGAAATAAAAGCAATAGTAGTTAATTAATTTGCGTTATAGCGTTTATCCGTAGCGCATTTTTATAATGTAATTATAAAGCTTAATATTACAAGGCTTGCATATGCAGGTCTTTTTTTATACCCAAAAACAGAGAGGTAACGCTTATGGATTATAACGAATGGGCGCAAGAGTATTTTACACAGGCTAAAATGATACAGAAAAAAATAAAAAAACTTGAAGAACTGATCACTAATTACAGCTTACTGCTCACTAATACAGTAAAAACCGCCGACAAATATCGGCGGTTTAAATTAATTAAAAATCTCTTTAGATGTATTTACAATATGTTCGACATACTCCTGACCGCATTTATCGCGTATAAGCTCCATTGTCGGGGTGTAGTCGTCGGGATTACCTCTTTCCAGGGAATGGCAGTCTGTACCTACTATGTCGATATAGCCACGCTTAATATACTTTAAAAGCTTGCGCTTCTGGGAAAAGCCTTTAAACGCGCCGACGTTGGTCTGTATTAAAATATCCTCGTCGCATAAATCCTGAACAAGCCCCTCGTCAGCCATAAGGTGATGATAGCGCTCGATATGGGTAAGCACGGGCTTTAATCCGCGCGACTGAAGCTTATAGAACCACTCCATAGTTCTTTCGGAAAAATGAGATCCGAATGAAAACTCACAGAGAATGTATTTTGAATTGCCGTAACAGATTTCCGATAAATCATTGTTGTTAAAGAGATAATCGGTAACGTAAACCTCCGCGCCGATACATACATTTATATCGTCGGGAAGCTCAGGCAGAAGCTTATCCATACTCTCCTTACGGCGTTTTAAAAAGCTCTGCATACTCTCCTCGTTGGTGTAGTAATGCGGAGTAAAGCTTATATTCTTTACATTCTGCGCTCTGAGCTTTTCGATTATCTCGAGGCTCATCTCAACGCTCTTAGAGCCGTCGTCCATTTCGGGCAGAATGTGGGAGTGCATATCGTAATACATTTTTTCTCCTTTCAGTCGAAAAAGTGTCTAATAGTCAGCGGCTGGTGAATAACGAGCAGATTCAGTAGTCAGATACATCATTCATTAGTTTATGAATTTATTAAATGAACTCACAAACCTTATCTCCCATTTCTGATGTAGAAACCTTAGTCATACCCTCGGCATAAATATCGGGAGTTCTGTACTTTTTAAGAGCTTCGTTAACAGCGTTCTCTATAGCGTCAGCGGCTTCACTTTCATCGAGAGAATAGCGAAGCATCATAGCTACTGACAGAATAGTAGCCAAGGGGTTGGATATACCCTGACCCGCGATATCGGGAGCTGAACCGTGGATAGGCTCGTAGAGTCCGAACTTACCCTCGGCAAGACTTGCGGAAGCGAGCATACCGATTGAACCCGCTATCATAGAAGCCTCATCGGAAAGGATATCTCCGAAAATATTCGAGGTTACGATAACGTCAAACTGACGCGGATTTCTGACAAGCTGCATAGCGCAGTTATCAACATAAAGGTGATTAAGCTCAACCTCGGGATAATCCTCGGCTACCTTAATAACGGTTTCTCTCCAAAGACGCGAGCTCTCGAGCACGTTAGCCTTATCAACGCTTGTAACTCTCTTATCACGCTTCATAGCCATTTCAAAAGCTACTCTGGCGATACGCTCGATTTCGGGAACAGAATACATCTCGGTATCCCATGCCGCGGGAGCGCCGTCCTCGGTGGTAGTTCTTCCGCGTTTACCGAAGTAGATACCGCCTGTTAATTCACGTACGATAAGGATATCGAGCTGGCCGCCGATAATCTCGTCCTTAATCGGAGAGTCGCCCTGTAAGGGCTCGAAGATAACGGACGGTCTTAAATTAGCGAAAAGACCTAACGCTCCTCTGATTCCGAGAAGTCCAGCCTCGGGACGTTTGCTGCCGGGGAGATTATCCCACTTAGGGCCGCCTACAGCGCCTAAAAGCACGCTGTCCGACGCTTTACACTTATCTATTGTTTCCTGCGGCAGAGGCTCGCCTGTCGCGTCAATAGCGCATCCGCCCATTAACGCCTCGTCATACTCGACCGCAAAGCCGAATTTATCAGCGGTTTTGTTAAGAACCTTTACCGCCTCGTCTACGATTTCGGGACCTATACCGTCACCCTTTAGTAATGTTATTTTGTAGTTATTCATATCTACGTCTCCTTAATATATACTGTTATTATTATCTCACAAGTTTATAATTTAGATTGTAAAGTTGTTTACAATCGAGTGATCAGTGTTCAGTATTCAGTGAGCAGTTATGGTCGTGCAAACAGCATACTATAATATACAATAAAAGTTGCCCGATAGTATTAATATGCTCCGCAAGCGGAGCTTGCATATAAATTCCGTCGGGCAAAAAAATTACTATTCCAATTACTCGACTAAAGCACTGAGAACTGAGAACTGATTACTGTTCACTGTTAATAACAGGGATTTTCCTATATACCTCCATAACCCTGTCGCGCTGCCACATCATCGGATTAATTCTTACGGAATAGCCGAAGCCGTTATCCATAACCCACTCGAAAGGCTTTGCCCGAGGTATACCGTAAACGGAAAGGATAGTCATTATAACACCACCGTGGGTAATTATTACCGCTTCGGTGTTGCCTGTTTTCATCATACCCTCGACAATCTGCTCGAATATAAGACATACGCGCTGTGTAAACTGGGCTCCGCTCTCACCTCTCGGCGGCTTAACATCGGTTTCGCCAGCGAGCCATTTCTCGAAATCGGGATTATCCTTCAGCTCGTCCGCGGTCTTGTTCTCCCACTCTCCGAAACAGCATTCGGAAAGCTGGTCTATAATAAGCGGAGTTTGCTGGGGATAGATTATCTGCGCGGTCTGTTTACAGCGTTTAAGCGGGCTTGTAAATACGACCTGCGTACCAGGGTAGATATACTTGCTATCATATTCCTTTAGCTTATTTATACCCTCTTCGCTCAAGGGAACATCGGTAGTGCCGATATATTTTCCCTGGTGGGTATCGGATATATCGCCGTGGCGTATAAAATGTATTACATAATTCTGCATTAATTTATCTCCTCGATTATTATAATCCGCACTTTACAAATTGTATATTACATTGTATAATAATTATACTATTTGTAATATTGGATATTTAGTGGAAAGATACGCACTAAACTGATTAATGTTGTCCGCTCAGTTTGCCGCAAGCGTCAACGAGCGATGACTGAATTTCTATTTACACCTTATCAGCCCACGATAAGGTCGTACGGAAATATAATTTCTATTTGTGGGCAGAAAGGCTATGGAATTTATTATGAATAAAGAATTCGGCAGGATAATTACCCGCTTACGTAAGAAAAAAGGATTAAGCCAGAAAGAGGCTTGCGCTGAGCTTGGTATATCCCAGGCGCTTTTATCACACTATGAAAAAGGTATCCGCGAATGCGGTCTTAGTTTTCTGGTTAAAACCGCGGATTTTTACGACGTGTCCGTAGACTATCTCTTAGGCAGAACTACGAATCCGAGCGGAGCTGATACCGACGCGGATTCGATCCCCGATATAGACGAAATCGAGGACGTTAACCGAATTAAATCTAACACCTACTGCCTCTTGAACAGAAAGCTTCTGGTTAACTCAACAGCGGTAATCTACAGCCTTTTAGCGGAGCTTAATAATAAAAAAATCTCCAAAGGTATAACGGATTACCTTACAATCGCCCAGTACAACGCGTTCAGAAAAATCTATTTCTGGAACAAAAACAATCCGTCGGATATTTTCTCCCTCGATACTCCAGCTACGGAAAAATACTGTAACGCGTATCTCGGACTAAACAACGCTAAAATGGACGATATAAAACTCGGCGGTAATGTTGAGGGAATTGAACTAAACGCGGATATTCTTTCCGAAAAGTTCAACGACAGCTATTCGGCGCTGAATCAGATGATTAAAAACGCCGAAAAAACTCTTACGCAGGTTTTAAAAATCTAAAAATCTAATATGATACTTTAAAAATAAACGGAGCCTCGGCTCCGTTTATCTTAGTTTTCAGAAGTATTTTTAGTAGCTTCTTCGCCTTTACTGATGATTATAGTTAAGGTTGAGCCATATTCAACGGTATCTCCCGGCTTATAATCCTTATATCCTATAGCCATACCATCATCGACTTTCTTGCTGTACTGGTACTCGGCGTCTACGACAAAACCCTGGTTAGCGAGCTGTTTCGCGGCGGTATCAACAGTCATATCCTTTATATCGGGAAGCTCACGCATTTGCTTACCCTTACTGATTTTAACGGAGATCGAGATATCACCCGAAGCGGTAAGCTTTTCTCCGCCCTTTGGCGACTGTTCCATTACAACGCCCTCGGCGTACTTATCGCTGTAGCTTTCTTCGGTTTCTCGGAATAATGTTATTGTGCCCGCTTCTTCAGCGGCGGCGGCAGCGTCCTTTAACGTCATTCCGACATAATTCGGAACGGTAGGACCTGTCCATTTTTCCGAGCTGGCTTCGGTAGCATCGTTATTATTATTAGCGAATACTCCCTGGAGAGGGTTCTGCATTACAAATAATACAGCAAGCGCTCCTACAACGATCAGCGTAATAAACGCCGCCAGAAACCCCGCGGCACGGGGCGACATACCTCTGCCCCTGCCCTTATCGGCTTTATTAACGTTCATATTAGCTGTTCTGGAGATTTCCTCCTGAATAGCCTGAGCGGTATGTGAAACCGAAAGCTGTGAACGCAGTTCATCAAAATCTGAAATACGGTTTTCACGCTTTACCTGCAAGCCGTTGGCGATAGCCGTTACGACATGAGGAGGTAGGCGCTTAACTGTACTAGTGCTCATAAGAAGCCTTGAATCGGTCATTCTTTCCTTAGCGTTAGCGGGAAGATTACCCGTAAGCGCGTAGAACATTGTAGCAGAAATACCGTATATCTCGGTAATGCTGTCTATCGGGAAATTGTTCTCGTACTGTTCGGGAGCGGCGCATCCTGAGTAAAGCTGGGATTTAAGAGCCGTTCCTCTTTTTCTCTCGTTAGCGGTAGCAAAGCCCGCGATTTTTATTTTACCGTAAGCGGTAACGTACATATTCTTAGGAGAAATAGCGTAGTGTCCGAGTCCGCGGCGGTGCATAGCCTCAAGCGCCGAAATAACGGGCATAAACAGCGGACGGGCTATATCCCAGTCGAGATGGCCGTTGCTTCTCTCTACATATTCCTCGAAAGGAATAAGATCCTGGTTCTCCTCTATAACATAAGCGGTATTATTTTCCTGGAAAATATTATGTATTTTAATTAGCGCGGAAAAATCCTTTAGCTCCGCGATAGTGCGGAAGTAAGAGATAAAATCCGACATTAGCTTTTTAAAAGTATCGTCATTCTCAAACCTGATATGAAGATTAGTCTGGTCGTGCTCACGCTCAAACAATCCCATAGGCAGAAACTCGCAGACGATTACAACATCGCCTGTCTGTTTATCAAAAGCGATATAACGAGAGCTCTCGCCGTTAGTATCAATTACGGAACCTACGATATATCTTCCGTGTAAAATCGTTCCGTAAGGAAGAAACGGCGAATGCTGGCCCTTTGAATTATCAAAACCGCAACTGGGGCATTCAACATGGTCACCAATCTCACGCATACATCCCATACACAATGACATTACGAATAACCTCCCGAATAAAGTTTATTTCTACAGCATACTCCGCTGATTATAGCATACTAAGTAAGAATATTATAACATAGTGAATAATTAAAATGCAATAAATGTACAAGCATTTATTATTACATTAATGTTACATTTATATTATATATTAACTATAACGAGCGCGTTTCCGCTTAAAACCTTTATCTTAACGCTGTCACCTCGGAAAATATTCGAAATCCCGACAGCTATTGAGCTTTTAAGCTCAAGACTTTTCGCGGGATACTCTACCTCTCCCTCATATGTAACCACCGCGCTCTCACATCCGAACGGTATAACGGAAAAGGTTTTATTGTTATATCCGTTATAAATATATTCGCCCTCGGGCAAAAACTTTACTGTTTCGTTTCTATTTTCAATCGAGGCTTCAACGCCTTTATCGCTTAGATATTCCAACACGCAGATATTAGCGAGAGTATGGTCGAGCCTAGCTCCCGTAGCCGCGAGTAAAGAAATCTTCTTAAAGCCTTTTTTTATGGCAACCTCGGCGCAGTGCATAGAGTCGGTATCGTCCTTATGAGTATTAAGCTTTATGACCTCGACGCCGTTTTCGACCGTGCCGACGTAGGAATCAAAATCGCCGATAAACAGATCGGGTTTTATTCCCGCCGCAAGCGCGGTTGTATAGCCGCTGTCGGCGCAGATTATATAGTCGTTCTCCGTATTTACGAAGTTTTTAACAAACTCCGTATCAAATTCGGGAGAACCGCAGATTATTACGCATCTTACTTTTTCTGCCATTGTTTAATATCCTTTACCTCGTTGTACATCGCGACATAGCTCTGGTGACGGCTTTTCGAGATAATACCGTCCTCAACCGCCTTAATAACCTCACAGCCCTTTTCGCAGGTATGGGAACAGGAGGTAAATTTACAGGTCGTAAGGTAGTCCTTAAATTCGGGGAAGCAATACATTATGTTGTCCTTGTCGATCATATTGTATCTTTCCAGATCCACGGTCGAGAACCCGGGGGTATCGGCTACATATCCCCCGCCGACATTAAAGAGCTCTACCGTTCTTGTAGTATGGCGGCCGCGTCCGAGCTTTTCGCTGATTTTGCCTGTTTCAAGCTCTAAATCGGAATAGAGAACATTCAGTAAAGTAGACTTTCCGACTCCCGTATTACCCGTAAAAGCGGAGATTTTCCCCTTTAGATATTCCTTAATCTCACCCGCCGAATCGGGAGCGTCTATTGAATACGAGAAAACCTTAATACCCGCTTTTTTATAAACGGACAGCAGCTCCTCGTCGGATTTTAAATCGGATTTAGATATAACGATAACGGGCTCGATATTATTATCGACAGCGGCGGCTGTCATTTTATCTATAACAAGATAATTCGGTGACGGCTCGGTAGTTGAAACGACAATAACAAGAACGTCTATATTCGCTAGCGGCGGTCTTTTAAGGGTATTCTTTCTCTCCATAATCTCGTCAATCGAACAGTAACCGTCGTCGGGTACGGTAATCTTGACTCTATCGCCTACTTTGGGAGAATTATTCCTTTTTCGAAAAATACCGCGCGCTTTACATTCATATATCACATCGGCGACTTCTACATAATAGAAGCCGCCTGTGCTTTTTAATATAATACCTTTTAAGCTTTGCATTTATTCCTCGTCATCCACGACAATTTCGTCCGTTTCTTCCTGGACGGGAGCCTCGGTAGGCGGCGAGGTTGTAGGTTTGGGAGCGGCGGTTGTCGGCTCGGCGGGCACAAAATTAAACGAGGAAGTTTCGTATTTTCCGCTGGTATAATCTATCGTATACCGTCGGTAATTCTGCCCGTCCAAGGTAACAAGTACGGTAGCCGTACCGCTTCCCGTAAACGACATAGCATAGCTTGAATTATAAGACGGATTAAGCTTTTTGGAATAATTATAATTCTGTACACCGTCTACATAAACTTTCATATCAACGTCATAGTTGACGTTAGTCGGCATATCAACCGTGATATTTACGGTAGACTGACTACCTTTACCCGAGCTTACTACTATATTAACTATAGTACCAGACTCAACCTTACTGTATTGCAGGGGCGACTGCTCGATAACAGTACCCTCAGGCTGTAAGCTCTTATCGTCATAAGTATACTTGCATTGAAGCTTCTTCTTAGAAAGAGCGGACTGAGCGTCAGCAAGCTTTTTACCCATAACCTTGGGAACGCTTATCTTCTTAACGTAAACGTCCTTAGCTACTATAACGTAAACCGTAGAACCTATAGTCTGTTTTACGCCAGCGGGCGGATATGAATCGCACACATAGCCCTTAGGGGTAAGCTTATCGTAAACCTGAACGACCTTTGGAGAAAGGTTCTTTTCCTTAATCGCAGCAATCGCCTGTGATTTCGAGAGATTAACAACATAAGGAACCGCCATCTCGGTATCTTTTCCGTTAACGGTCAGCTCGATTGTTGAGCCTGACTTAACGCGCTTTGAGCCAGCCTCGGGATCCTGGGAAATAATCTCTCCGAGCTCCTTGTTTTTAATAAAACGGCTCTGCATTTCGAATTTAAAATTATGCGGGTTTTTAGCCTTAGCGTCTACGATATTCATTCCGACGTAATTCGGAACCTCAACATCGGTAGCCTGGGTTGTGGTATAACCGTTAAAAAGCGCCACCGATAACGCTATAACCGCGATAATAATTGTTGTAATTATTACGCTTCTTATAACATAGAACGAAGTCGAGCACTGTTTTTTGCGGTCGATATCCTCAGCCTCATCATCAACAGGCTTCTCTTTTTCAGGAATAATCTCCTCTATTTTATCGTGCTTTTTAGTAGTTTTCTTAACACTCTTAACGTGCTTTGTCGGAGAAGAATCCACAAAGAATTTATATTCAAAACGTACGTTGGGATTTAATCTGAATCGCTCTAAATCGCCGAGCATATCAAGCGCGTTCTGGTATCTGTCCTCGGGGTTTTTCTGCATAGCGTGCATTGTAATCTGCTCAAGTCCTATCGGAATCGAGGGATTTATTTTCCTCGGCATTTCGGGAGTTGACTGCAATTGCATCAAAGCTACGCTTACCGCGCTGTCGGCGTCAAACGGAAGCTTACCCGTAATCATTTCGTAGAGCATAACGCCAACGGAATAGATATCGGATTTTCCGTCGGTTTTACTTCCTCTAGCCTGCTCGGGCGCGATATAATGAACCGAACCAATTGCCTGCTCGGTCATTGTTTTTGTCTGGGTATCGGTAAGACGAGCTATACCGAAGTCCGTTACTTTAATAGTGCCGTCCTGGAGAAGCATAATATTATGGGGTTTAATATCCCTGTGGACAACGCCCTTATTATGCGCGTGCTGTAAAGCGCGTAAAATCTGGGTAGTAAGATGGAGCGCTTCTCTCCAATCGAGAACACCCTGCTGTCCGATATACTCTTTAAGAGTAATACCGTCAATATACTCCATAACGATATACTGGATCATATCGCCGAAGCTTACATCGTAAACCTTTACGATGTTCGGATGAGAAAGCATAGCGATAGCCTTACTTTCGTTTTTAAAACGTCTTATAAACTCCTCGTTGTTTAAGAACTCATCCTTTAATATTTTTACCGCTACCTCGCGGTCGTCAATTGTATCTGTACAACGATACACATAAGCCATACCGCCTACGCCGATAAGCTCATGTATTTCATACCTTCCGTCTAGCTTTTTACCACTATATTTATCCAAAGCGTTCACCCCTTAATAAACAACCGCGACTGTGATATTATCCGTGCCGCCGCCTTCCTTAGCCTTTTCTACTAAGGTATCGGTCAAGCCTTCGCCGCGGTTTTCGTGGCATATTTTAACCATATCGCCCGTTGTAACACAGTTCGAAAAACCGTCGGTACATACTAAGAGTACATCGCCGTAGATAAAGTTTGTTTCGATGTAGTCAAGATGAACAGCGGGTTTAATACCGAGAGCTCGAGTAATAAAGTTTTTATTAGGATGATTCTGAGCCTGCTCGGCGGTAATCTCACCGCGTCTGACCATTTCCTGAACTACGGAATGATCCTCGGTTAGCTGTTTGATCTTTCCGCCTCTAATAGCGTATGTACGGCTGTCGCCTACGTGTACAACGTGTACGGTAGTATCCTTAACAAGCACAAATTCGCAGGTAGTTCCCATTCCCGTAAGTTCGATATCGTTCTGAGCCATATCGAAAATAGCCTTATTCGCCTGAGATACGATCTCGGTCATTAAAGTAGAGAGCTCGGCTTTTGACAGCTCGTCGGAATACATCTTCTCGATTTCCTTGCTGATGTATTCTACCGCTGAGGCGCTGGCGATATTTCCGCCGTTAGCTCCTCCCATTCCGTCACAAACTACTACCCACGCGCAGCTTGGGGAAATAACTCCGAAACGGCAGTCGTCCTGGTTCTGTGTACGGACTAAGCCTATATCGCTTTTACTGAATATTTCCAAGCTATTTTCCTCCTTCTTCAGTATGATTTCTCTTTAGCTGACCGCAGGATGCGTTTATATCGCTTCCGAGCGTTCTCCTTACGGTAGCCGTTATAGAGTATTTTTTTAATATATTTACAAAAGCCTTTTGTCTTTCTACACGGCTTTTTTTATATTCCGAACCTTTTACCGAATTAACGGGAATAAGATTTACGTGACAGTTAAGTCCTTTCAACAGCGCTCCGAGTTTTTCGGCGTTCAAGTCGCTGTCGTTTACGCCGTCAATCATCGCGTACTCAAAGCTTACCCTGCGGCCTGTTTTATCGAAATAATCACGGCACGCTTTTATAAGCTGTTCTATCGAGTAGCGGTTATTTATTGGCATTGTCTTACTCCTCGTTTCGTTATCGGGAGCGTGGAGAGATACCGATAAGGTCAAGCCGAAATTATACTCGGCGAGCTCGTATATCCTCGGGACGATACCGCAGGTTGAGAGTGTAATATGTCTCATTCCTATATTAAGCCCGTCCTCATTCGATACAAGCTTTAAAAACCTTATAACATTATCGAAATTGTCAAGCGGCTCGCCCATACCCATAAGGACGATATTACTTATTCTTACGTTTAAATCCTTTTGCGCGCTCTCAATCTGGGCGAGAATTTCGGAAGCCGTAAGACTTCTTGAAAAACCGCTTTTACCCGTAGCGCAGAATGTACATCCCATTTTACAGCCTACCTGGGTAGATACACAGATTGAGTATCCGTGATGGTAATTCATCACAACGGTTTCAACAAATTCCCCGTCATTGAGCATAAAAAGATATTTTACTGTTTTATCATAGCGTGATACGAGCTTTTTTTCAATATTTGCAACAGAAATGTAACTACTTTCGCGCAGAAAATCTATAATATTCTTCGGAAGATTTTTCATTTCGGCGAAGCTTTCGACTCCCTTATTGAGCCAGCCCCAAATCTGTTTAGCCCTGAATTTAGGAAAGCCGTTGTCAACAATCAGCTTTTCAAGCTCGGGATAATAGATAGATTTAATATCAATCATAGCTTAACCCTCCGAAACGCCGCAATAAAAAATCCGTCAGAGGGATTAATTTTTGGGAAAAGCGTCAGCATATTTTCGGGCTCGTCAACCGCTCTTTTAACATCAAGGTCGATTTTAACGGGTTCAAAATCAGGGTGTTCCTCTAAAAATCTTTCGGCGTTTTCGTTATTCTCCGCGGGATTCAAGGTGCAGGTGGAGTAAATAAGCGTTCCGCCTACGGCTACAAATTTACTGCTGTTGCAGAGGATTTTATATTGAAGCTTCGGCAGGGATGAATCAAGAATATTTTCCTTATACCGTATTTCGGGCTTACGGTTCATAATACCGAGACCCGAGCACGGTACATCGCAGAGAACTCTGTCCGCTAACGGAAGTTCCCGCTTATCCTCGGAAGCGTTTCTTACATCAGTTATAATACATGTTATCCCCAGTCTTTCCGCCGATTTTTCAATCAGCTTCAGCTTATGCTCGTATATATCAAAGGCGTAGATTTTTCCGCGGTTTTTCATATACTGAGCGGAGGTAAAGCTCTTTCCGCCCGGAGCTGAGCATACGTCGAGCATAACATCTCGCGGCTGAGGATCAAGCGCCTTAACACATAGCTGCGACGACAAATCCTGGATATAGAGCTTACCGTCTTTAAAGGCTTTAAGTTTCTCGACAGAGCCTGTATTTTTCAGCGTTAAAGCGTTAGCTTCCAGCTTAGAAAGCTCAGCCTCTACACCTTCGCTTTTAAACTCCTCGATAAGCTTTTCGGAAGTAGTTTTCAGAGTGTTAACTCTCGCGGTCAGCTCAGGTCTGCCTGAAAGCGATTTTAAAACAGTTTCGGTAATACTATCGCCGTAGGATTTTATCCACAGCTCGACAATATCACGGGGACAGGAATAATTTATACTAAGATAATTTGCCTTATCCTTATTCTTGTCAGGCAGAGTATATTTAATCTCCGCGCGCGTAATATTTCTAAGAATACCGTTTATAAAGCCCGCGCTTTTTTGCAGTTTATTCTTCTTGGCGAGCTTAACGCTCTCGTTAACCGCGGCGCTCTCAGGTATCTTATCCATAAACAAAAGCTGTAAAATTCCAAGGCGCAGAATAATTTTTGTCTTTAGCTCAATTTTCTTCAAAGGAATTTTGGAATACTGCTTTATAATATGGTCCAAAAGCAGCTTTCTTTCCAGAACGCCGTATACAAGCGAGGACATAAACGAAGCGTCAAGCGGGCTGAGTTTATTTTCTTTTATAGAATTATTTAGAGCTATCGCGGAATAGGCTCCGTTCTGCTCAACCGATATTAAAACCTTAAAAGCAAGGTTTCTTGTATTAACATTATTCATTCTAGCGTCTTCTGTTAGCGATTAAAATAAGTCTTAATAACTGAGCGACTGACGTAGCGGCAGATGCTACATAGGTCATAGCCGCCGCTTGCAGAGTGCGTTTAGCGCCCGTGTATTCGTTATCCGAAAGCATACCCGTCTCTTTTATACAGCTTAGCGCTCTTGAGGAAGCGTTAAACTCTACGGGTAAAGTAGCTACGGTAAATAACACAGCCGCCGAAAACAGTATAATTCCGATATATAAAAGCGGTTGTAACGCCGATGTAACAAGACCGAGGACAATTAAAATCCAGCTGAATTTACTTCCGATATTAGCGGCGGAAAGTATAGCCGATCTTATTCTGTTCGGAAGATAATTCTGAGCGTGCTGTACGGCGTGACCCGCTTCGTGGCAGGCTACTCCTACCGCGGCAATTGTCGCCGCGTTATACACAGGCTCGGAAAGCCTGATAACATTCGTTCTAGGGTCAAAATGGTCAGTGAAGCTGCCTTGAATCGGCTCAATTCTAACACCTGTTACTCCGTTTTGCATAAGCACGCGTTCAGCCGCCTGGGCTCCCGTAAGATTCCTTGAATTACGGATAGCGCTGTACTTACTGAATGTTGATTTCATTGAGATTTGTACAACCAATGAAAGTATGAAGAACGGGAGCATAAACAGTATATAGCTCCAGTCGTAATAATACAAATGTCCGAAATATCCCATATATCCTCCTTATTCGAAGCTATCCCCTACAGAAAGCGGATGTCCGAGCAAAAATGATTTCGAGTCCATACGTTTTTTACCGCTGAGCTGTAATTCTTTAATTACAACAGATTTCTCTCCGCAGGCTATGGTAAGCGGTTCTGTACATATAATCTCACCAGCTTTTCCGCTTTTATCACAGAGAAGCGTTTTATGGATTTTAATATCCTTTCCGTTTAGCTTCGACACAGCTACGGGCCAGGTCTGGAGACCGCGCACCTGATTATGGATTTCCAAAGCGGGTTTATTCCAGTCTATCGGACACATAGCCTTTGTGATTTTAACGGTATAGGTAGCTTGAGCTTCATCCTGCTTTACGGGAGTAATAACGCCTTTTTCAAGACCTTCGAGGGTTTTAATAAGCAAATCCGCTCCCAGTTCGGAAAGTCTGTCGAACAGCTCGGCGGAGGTTTCATTCTCGCCTATTTCAGTTTCCGAGGTCAGGAGAATATCTCCTGTATCGAGCCCCTCGCCCATATACATCGTAGTAACGCCAGTAACCTTGTCGCCGTTAAGCACAGCCTGCTGAATCGGCGCGGCTCCGCGATATTTCGGGAGCAAGGAACCGTGTACGTTAACACAGCCGTATTTAGGAATATCGAGTATCTCCTTCGGAAGAATTTTTCCATAAGCGACTACGACAATAACATCGGGATCAAGCTCTTTTATTTCTTTTATAGAATTATCATTTCTAAGCGTTTCAGGCTGTAACACCTTTAAGCCTAACTGCTCGGCGCAAACCTTAACATCAGGAGGAGTTAAAACCTGCTTTCTGCCGACAGGCTTATCAGGCTGGGTAATAACAGCTTTAATATTATGTCCGCTTTCGGCGAGTTTTTTCAGAGTAGGAACAGCAAAATCAGGCGTTCCCATAAAAAGTACATTCATTTTAACAAGTCCTATTCTTCGGTATAAATCTCGTCGGATAAATCGAGCTCACCCGAGTTAAGCTTTTCTATCTCCTCGGGGAACAGCATACGCTCTACTCTGGTGTCGTAAAGAATGCCGTCAAGATGGTCTAGCTCGTGGCAGAAGGCTCTCGCGATAAGCGCGGTTCCCTCAGCGGTAAATTTCTCGCCCTTACGGTTTTGGGCTTTAATCTTTACCTTAAAAGGTCTTGAGACTATTCCCCACTTACCAGGCAGGCTTAAACAACCCTCAAGCCCAACCTGCTTACCCGAGGTTTCGAGTATCTCGGGATTAACAAGCTCGAGAATTTCTCCTTTTTCGTGATCGGTTTCAACAACCACAACTCTTCTCAGTACGCCGACCTGGGGAGCCGCTAAGCCTACCCCGCCCGAGTCTTTAAGAGTTTCTATCATATCGTCAATCAAATCGCTTAAACGGTCGTCAAATTTAACAACCTCTCTGCATTTTTTGTTTAAGACGTCGTCGCCTTTTTCTACAATTTCTCTTAGTGCCATAGTTACCTCTTATCATAAAATTCTTTAAAGCTTTTAGCTATATAATCAACCTGTATAAAGTTATAGTTGCTAAGTACAACGCAGGTAAAATCCGTATCATCAAGCGATATTAAAAGCGAAGATTTATATGGAATATAATTGCCCGCGTGGTACACGCTCTTTTTATCCTCTGTTATATAAAGCCCGCAACCGTAATCCTTATTCTTATCGGGATTTATCATAGCCTTATATGAGTTTTTATTAATTATTTTACAGTTTCTGAAACCGTCAGCCCATTTTGTCAGGTCAACGGCGCTTGAAACCATATCTCCGCAACCGAAAGCGGCTCCCTTAATTTTATAGCTTATCTCGTTTTCGTCCTTAATATTATACGGGAGCGCGAAGTTTTCGGGAAGCTTATCGTCAATAAATCCCGTTGAACTCATACCGAGCTTATCGAAGATTTCCTTTTTAAGAAAATCCTTATACGCTGTTTTACTAACCTTTTCGATAATTTCCGCTAAAAGGAAATAGCCGCTGTTGGTATAATTAAAATCGGTATCAGGGTTAAACTCTAGTTTTTGGGAAAAGATATAATCCCTTATAACCTTTCGGTTATCTTCGGCGGAATGAGAATAGGGATTATAATTCTCTTTAAAAACTTCGGTTTGTTCCTTATTCAGATAATCGGGAATACCCGAACGCATACGCAGAAGATTATCAATCGTAATCTTACCCGCGTATTTATACTCGGGAAAATACTTACTCAGCGTATCGCTGACGGAAAGCATATTTCTCTCTTGCAAAAGCATAATAGCCGACGCGGTAAACTGCTTAGTTATAGAAGCGATAAAAAATATTGTGTTCTCGTTATTATTCAGCTTTTTATCCTCGTCAGAGTAAGCTATACCCTTATTGTAAACCGACTTATTATCAGCTGTCGCGTAACACTCGCCCTTAAAAGCGAACTGCTTTAGAAGCTTATCATATTCTTCCGTAGGGCTATTATCAGCTGTTTTACCTCCGTTATCCGAACAGGAGCTAAATGCTGAGACGCTTATAATCAAAGCGAATACAAGCAGTAAACATACAAGCTTTTTCATCGGTTTAACCACTGAAATATCCCGCATAAACACTTCTCAGATTCTTGCCGAGATTTTCAGACGCGTAGTAGTTATAGTTGCTTAAAACTATACACGTATAATCGGAGCTTCCGAGCGACATCAGAATTATGGAATTATACGGCGCGAGATTGCCCGTATGGTGGACAAGGTTTCCGCTTTCCATAGTAAACAGTCCGTAGGCGTAGCCTACCTTATTCGGGTCGCTTACCATCTTCTTAAAGGATTTAGCGCTCATAATCTTATTATGGCGCAAGCCGTAAGCCCATTTATTCAAATCGACCGCGTTCGAGTAGATATTTCCGCAGGCAAACGCCGCTCCGTCAATACTGAATACATCAAGCTGGCCTTTTCTGTAGTTATAAGGCTTGGCGATATTAGGATTAGAATCATCTAAATTCTCATTAAAGCCCGAATACTTCATACCGAGCTTGTCAAAAATCTCGGTCTGTACAAAATTCTCATAGGAAGTACCGCTTACCTTTTCAACGATTTCGCCTAAGAGCAAATATCCGCTGTTGGAATACTTAAAGGTCGCTCCCGGAGTAAACAGTAAAGGATCTTCCATAAACGCCTTTTTGATATAAGCGCGGTTTTTCTCGGAGCTGTTCTTAAAGGCTTCCTTTTTATTCGGGAATATCATAGCGACATTAGAATAGAAATTCATATAGTCGGGAATGCCGCCGCGCATTCTCAACACCTGGTCGATGGTAACGTCTTTACCGTTTTTGTACTCAGGGAAATACTTTCCAAGCTTGTCCTTTAAGGAAAGCTTTTTACGCTCGTTAAGTATCATAATCGCCGCCGCGGTAAACTGCTTCGTTATAGACGCTACCCTGAATAATGTATATTCGTTAATTTTCGTCTTTTTCTTTTTATCGGCGTAGTTTACGCTGTTTTTGTAAATCGGTTTACCGTGCTCCGTAATATAAACCTCGCCCTCAAATCCGTAGTTATAAACCAGACTGTCGCATGATGATACGAAGGATTTATACTGTGAGCTCGAAAGCTCGGTGGATTTCGATACTTTTACCTCGGGCTCGGTCTCGGTAGTTTTTTTCTCGACCTTTTTCGACGAATCCGCGGAGGTTGCCGCGGGAGCGGTAGTGCTTAACACAGCCGCTTTCGGATCAAATTCCTTTTCATCATTTTTATCGTTATTAGAATTACAGGAGCTTATAACCGCCGCGCTCAAAGCTATAACGGCTGTAAGCAAAATACACGTTAATTTCTTCATACTAAACCCCGTCTTTATAATCCGCTGTTATGCGGAAAAACAAATCTATCGCGTTAATACATCTAAATAATCCTGTCCGAACTTTGCGGTAACATCACCTGTCAGTGTGCAATTATAGTTACTAAGCACGATACAGGTATATTCCGTACTGTCGAGAGCCGTAAACAGCATTGAATAATACGGCGGAAAGCCTCCTGAATGGTATACGGCGCCGCCTGATTTCATTACGTTAAGACCGTAGCCGTAGTTGCTTTTAGCTCTCGTCATCGCTTTCAGCGATTGTTCGGAAAGAATTTTATTATTTCTTAAACCGTCTGCCCATTTAACAAGGTCAACGGCGTTTGTCATTATATCGCCGCACGCGAACGCGATGGCTTTTATTTTCAGTATTTCTAAATTTTCATCAACGGCGTTATACGGCTTGGCGACATTATCCCCGAATTTATTAGCGTCATCGACAAATCCCGAGGACGTCATACCAAGTTTATCAAAAATTTCTTTCTTTATAAACTTATGGTAGGAAGTTCCGCTCGCTTTTTCAACAATCTCTCCGAGAAGATAATAGTTACTGTTGGAATACTCGAACCTTGAGTCGGGATCAAATCTCAGCTTTTCAGATAATATTCTTTTTTCGAAATATGTTTTATTCTGTTCAGCCGTGTTTTTAAACAGAGCTTTTTCGTTAAGAAGTGTTGAATACATATCCTCGCTTATATATTCGGGGATACCCGAACGCATTTGCAGAAGATTTTCCAACGTGATTTTTCCGCCGTACTTATAATCGGGGAAATACTTATTCAGCTTATCATTTACGGAAAGCTTTCCTCTTTCCTGTAAAATCATAATTGCCGCCGCGGTAAATTGCTTGGTAATCGAGGCTATTCTGAATACAGTATTCTCGCTGTTTTTTATCTTTTTCTTCTTATCGGCGTAGTTAACGCCTTTATTATAGATAGTCCTGCCACGCTCCGTTACGTAACACACGCCCTCGAAATCCGAGCGTTCAAGTCTTTTGTCGTACTTTTCGGCAAGAGCTTTTATCTGGCTTTCGTTAAGCTCTTTTACGGCTGTTTTTCCCGACTTGGTTTCGGATTTACTATTCGGCGTATTATCGGCGCAGGATACGAGTAATCCCGTCAATATAACAATTGAAAGTATAACGCTTATTACTCTTCTCATTATGTCCTCCTAAAAAGACAAAGCGTTCATATCAATATACGCAGTTGTGTTTTTATTTTCTTTTATAGAATTATATTCTAGCAGTGTTTCGGATAACAGCTTTCTGAAACGCCTATTATTCCTGCACTTTACAATCAGTTTAAACCTGTACTTATTGCTGACCTTGGCGATTGACGCGGGAGACGGTCCGAGTACTCGAAGCGGAATATCCGAGTAAGACGCTTTCGCTTTTTCCACCAGTCTTTTCATAAAATCATTAGATGATTTTAAAACCGAAATATGGTTGTCGGACACAAAACCGACCATACAAATATCGGCAAACGGCGGATACAGCATAGCCTGTCTTATTTTAATCTCGTTATTATAAAACCGCTCGTAATCCTGAGCCGCAGCCATCGAAATGACATTGTTCTCGGGCGTAAAGGTCTGGATAAGCGCTATACCCTTTTTATCGCCTCTGCCGCTTCGGCCGACTACCTGTGTAAGCAGAGAAAATGTTCTCTCGTAGCTTCGGTAATCGTCAGCATAAAGCATAGAGTCGGGATTTAAAACTCCAACTAAGGTGACTTTCGGAAAATCGAGGCCCTTAGCTACCATCTGTGTTCCGATAAGAATATCGTAATCGCCGTTAGAAAAAGCGTTCAAGTAGCGTTCATGGGAGGATTTTCTCATTGTAGAGTCAGCGTCCAGCCTCAACACCCTCGCTTCGGGCAAAAGGTCGATAAGCTGTTGTTCGATTTTCTGAGTACCCGCACCGCCAAAACGCAGTGATTTACTGTGGCATGACGGACACTCGCTTACAAAGTTCATTGAGTATCCGCAGTAGTGGCACATCAGCTTATTATTAGCGCTGTGGTAAGTCAGCGAAATCGAACAATGCGGACATGTAACGGTTTCTCTGCAATTAGAACAAACGGCAAAGGTATTATGACCGCGCCTGTTTAAAAGCAGAATACTCTGTTCGCCCTTGCTGATATTCTCTTCAAGACGGGTTAAGAGTTCCTTTGAAAACAGAGTAGTGTTGCCCTCGGCAACCTCCTCATTCATATCTACAATTCTGACATCGGGCAGAATAGCTTTTCCGTAACGCTTCGAAAGCTTATTAAAGGAATACCTGCCTGTCTGCGCGTTATAATAGCTCTCGATATCGGGAGTCGCGGAGGATAAAAGCAGTAACGCGTTATGCTCGGCTGCTCTGAATTTAGCGATATCGCGCGCCTGATAGCGCGGGCTGGACTCGGATTTATAAGTATGCTCCTGTTCCTCATCCATAATTATAAGACCGAGATTTTTAAACGGGGCGAAGGAAGCGCTTCTCGTTCCTATAGCGATTTTAGCTATTCCCCGTAAAACCCTCTTATACTCATCGAGCCTCTCGCCCAGCGACAATCCGCTGTGGAACACAGCTACGTCGTCGCCGAATTTAGACTTAAAGATATTAATAAACTGAGGAGTTAAGGATATTTCGGGCACCATTACGATAACGCCCCTGTCGTCCTCTACTACCTTTTCAATAAGCTTTAAAAACACGGAGGTTTTACCTGAGCCGGTTATACCGAAAAGCAGGCTTACCTTTGGCGCGTCCGAGTTATAATCTTTTAAAAGATTCTGATACGCGAGGTCTTGCTGTTCGGTCAGAATTATCTCTTTATTTTCTATTATAGAATTATTAGTATCATTCCTGAAAATCTCGTCCTCGTAATAATAGGCGAGATTTTTCTTTACGAGAGTATCGACCACGGAGCTTGTCACGCCCGTATAATAGCAGATTTCCTTAACGGAAGCCGTACCCGCGGTTTGTAGTGTTTCAAGCACGCGGTTCTGCTTTTCGCTGAGCTTAACCTCAGATAAATCAGCATCGTCATTTACGGCAACCATTTTAAGCACGGCGTCCCCTACCTTGCGGAAAGCCTCGTCGCTCTTTCTCAGAAAGCCTTTTTTAACAAGCTCGTCGAACACGTCGGCTTTAATACCGAGCGTCTGCGAAAGCGTATCGCTTTTTACGGGCTTTTTCTGAGTTAGAAGATAGTTATAAATCTGCTGCTCGTCAATGCCTAAGCCCTCGGTATCTTTATCCTTTACCGCGGTATACATAGTGGAAATATTATAGTTTATCCCCGCGGGGAGCATAGTTTTTATCGCGTCATAATAAGTACAGAAATATCTGTCCTTCATAAAAACGGCGAGCTTCACCATTTCTTCGGTGAGCACAGGCTCCTTATCCAAAACGGAAATAATACTTTTCAGCTTGGATGTATCTCCGTTTTTCAGCTCTGTAACCAGAGCCTGACGCTTGCGGTTGCCGCTGCCGAACGGTACCATAACACGCTTTCCGATTGCAACATCGGAAATCAGGCTTTCATCAACAGCGTAGTCGAAAATCTTATCGAACGAATAGGTGGTATTCTCTACCGCGACACACGCGATATAATCAGTCATCGTATTCAGGCTGGAGGATATTCACCTTATGGTCTTTGATTTCGTCGATAGCGAGAAGTACAGCCTTATCGTCTGTAATAACTTCCTCGTCCTCGAATTCCTTAGTAATCTGGCGGGCTCTCTTAGCTACGCCGATAACGAGCGCGTAACGGCTCGCCTTACCCTCGAATAATTCATCAACATTTACTTTTTTCATTTTAATTACTCCTTTTCACTTTTAAGTATAGAAAGTATTTCTTCAGCGGCGCGGTTTACGTCGTCGTTTAAAACGGAGTATTTATAATACTTTTCAAACTCCATTTCTTCCTCGGCGCGCGCCATACGTTTATTTATAGTTTCTTCATCCTCCGAACCTCTGCCGCGGAGACGTCTTTCGAGCTCCTCTACTGAGGGCGGTGTTATAAACACGCTTACACAGTCGGGACGTTTCTTCATAACCTGCATACCGCCGTCAACCTCGATTTCGAGGAAAACATCGTAGCCCTCGTTTAAAAGGTCGTCAACAGGCTTTCGCGGAGTACCGTAGAAGTTATCGCAGAACTCGGCATACTCTAAAAAACCGTCCTCGTCAATAAGCTGTTTAAAGCGGTCCTTGGAGACGAAGTAGTAGGTTACTCCCTCTGTATCCTCATCCCTTGGAGGTCTTGTTGTACAGGAAACCGAGAGCTTTATATTATCGTTTCGCTTTAAAAGCTCCTTCATAATAGTTCCCTTACCGACTCCGGAACAGCCTGTATAAACTACTAATTTACCTTTTTTCATTTAGTCCTCCTCGCTTCTGTTGCCGATAGATTCGGGAGAAAGCGCCGACAGTACAACGTGGTCGCTTTCCGTAACGATAACCGCCTTGCATTTTCTTCCGCAGGTAGCGTCAACTGCTAAGCCTTTCGCTTTAGCTTCCTGGACAATTCGCTTTACGGGAGCGGAATCGGGAGAAACTACGGCGACGATTTTTGAGGATGAAACCATATTTCCATAGCCTACATTAATTAGCTTCATGACTCCCCCGTTACTCAATATTCTGAATCTGTTCTCTTATTTTCTCTATCTCGTTTTTAATCTTAACAACCATCTGGGCAAGCTCGGCATCCTTAACCTTAGAGCCTATTGTATTAGCCTCGCGGTTCATTTCCTGGATAAGGAAGTCAATACTTCTGCCGACGGGTTTATCATCGTTTAAGTAGGTATTAAGCTGTTCGAAGTGGCTTCTAAGTCTTACGGTTTCCTCGTCAACGGCTATTTTGTCGGCGAAAAGCGCGACCTCGGTAATAACACGCTGTTCATCATAATCCTTAGACTGTAAAAGCTCCTCGATTTTCTCCTTTAAGCGGGACTGGTATTCCTTAACAGTCTCGGGAGAACGCTTCTCTATATCCCCTACTATATCCATTATAGTTTCAGCTCGGCTAAGTACGTCAGCCTTTAGGCGTTCACCTTCGGCGGCTCTAAGCGCCGTAAATCCTTCCATAGCGCTGTCTAAAGCTTCTTTAACATCATTCCAAACAACTTCCTCGTCCTCGGAGGCTTTGTTAACGGTAAGTACATCGGGATAACGAGCTACGTCAACGGTGGTTACATTGTTGTGGAGATTATAGGTTTCGCTGAGCTCGCGTAAGGCGTTTATATAGCCTGACGCCAGGTTATGGTTTATCTGAACCTCGGCGGGAGTATCCTCGGGCTCCGAGATAGACACAAACATATCAACCTTACCTCTGGAGATTTTAGAGGAAATATATGATTTAAGCTTTTCCTCAAGAAAGCTGTAGCCCCTTGTAAGGCGGCAGGAAAACTCAAGATAACGGTGGTTAACGCTTTTAATTTCGAGAGTTATACTGCGTCCGTTAATCATACCCTCAAACCTGCCGAAGCCTGTCATTGAGTTTATCATAACAACATCCTTTCATTTACTTTTATTTACGTTATATATTCTACCACCCACGCGCTAAAAAGGCAATGGTTTTGTAACCATTTTGTAACCTTTTATACGCACTTGATTTTATAGCCGTTATCGTATATAATAATACACGAATACTAAAAAAAGGGATGATTATATGTCAGGACATAATAAATGGAGTACCATTAAACAGAAAAAAGGTAAAAACGACGCGGCGAGAGCTAAGATATTTACAAAAATCGGCCGTGAGCTTATTGTAGCGGTTAAGGAAGGCGGCAGCGCCGATCCATCAATCAACTCTAAGCTTCGTGACGTTATAGCTAAGGCTAAGGCTAATAACGTGCCTAACGACAATATTGATCGTATTATAAAGAAAGCCGCCGGCGACGCGGATTCCGCTAACTACGAGGCTGTTACATACGAGGGCTACGGTCCAAACGGTATCGCCGTAATCGTAGAGGCGCTTACCGATAACAGAAACAGAACCGCAGGCGAAGTTAGACATTACTTCGATAAATTCGGCGGTAATATGGGAACGCAGGGTTGCGTAACCTTTATGTTCGAGAAGAAGGGCGTTCTTGTTATTGAACGTGAGGAACTCGAGGCTGACGAGGATAAGGTTATGGAGGACGCTTTAGAAGCGGGCGCTTCCGACTTCGAGGCTGACGAGGATATCTTCACAATCTACACCGAGCCCTCCGACTTCAGCGCGGTAAGAGACGACCTTACAGCCGCGGGATACAACTTTGCCTCCGCTGAGGTTGAGATGGTTCCCAATAACTACACCAAGCTCGAGGACGAGGAGTCCAAGGTTAATATGCAGAAAATGCTCGATATGTTCGAGGATAACGACGATATCCAGAACGTATGGCATAACTGGGAAATGGATTAATTTATTTTGCCGCGGTTTACCGCGGCATTTTTTCAGGGTATGAGATTTTTTATTAAACGAATTTCGGCGGTTTTACTCGCAATTTTGGTTATCGTTCTATCGGGCGTAATATCAAGCGGCGCGGAAAATCAAGACAAAACTTTATATAACGACGGCAAAGGGATTTTTCTTATAAGCTACAGCTCTGATAAGCTAAGCTCTACCCAACTCGCTCCAAACATAAACAGCTTTACTTACAGTTTCGGGAGTAAGGTTTTAAGCTGTTGCGTTTTAAACAACAATTTATTTGTTCTTGTTAAAAACAATAAAAAACAGCACTCCTGCTGTATTTATAAGGCATACGGCGGTAACGCGGGAAACCCGCTTATTATAAGCAATATAGACGTTAATAACTCGTCCGATATCGCAGTCGATAAAAGCGGGCACATTTATATTACGGATTCATCAGGCAAGGTTCGGGTATTCAACAAAAGCGGAATATCCGTTAAATCCTACAGCCCGACTGTAAACAAGCTGATTAATAACGGAGAATTTATCCTCGGGTTCTCGGGCAGTAAAGCGTATAAAATCACCGCTTCCGAAATCACGCTCCAAAGCGATGACCTCAGCACAACGCAGAATTACAAAATCTCCGACAACTATATCGGAGATTATTACGGAAATGTATATAACGTCAGAAACGGCTTTTCCAAGGTTTTTAACAACCATACAAAAGGATACTACACTACAGCCGAAAGCGGTAAATATCTGACCGTGAATTATGATAACAGGCTTATAGCGTACAATAAAAACGGCGGTAAAGTAAGCGAGATAAAATGTAATAATACATACGCGTTAAGCTCCTTTAACGGGAAAACCGCTGTTATTAAAAAGCAGGGCTCGGATTATAATATCGAATACATTTTGGACTCCGTTTTTTCTACTGCGAAAGGTTCATCTTCAAAGAATACTAAAGGCTTAAATCTAAGTAAATATAAGCATACCAAAAAGTATATTTACGTTAACAAAGGAACTACGATAGCATATTTTAAAAGCAGGATAAGCTACAACGGTTATGAAATAGACTTTCTTAACAGAAGAAGCGGCAACCTTAGAACAGGCAACAAGGTAAGCTTTGCAAAGGACAATAATAAAATAAGCTATACCTTTATCGTCCGCGGAGATGTAACAGGTACGGGTAACGTTAACTCGAGAGATGAAGCTATGATGTTCAAGCACCTGCTAAATCAGGAAAAGCTGAAAGGTATCTATAAGCTGGCGGGAGATTTAAACAACGATAAAAAGATTACTAACGCAGATTTGGTAAAACTGAGTAGATTGGAAAACTAAAAATTTAAACTACTTTATGTCATCTTGAGCGGAGCGAAGCGAAGTCGAAAGATCTTAAGATTCTTCGACTAAATCGTTCCACGATTTTGCCCTTCGGTCACCGCTCAGAATGACAACCTAACCAACCTATAAAAAGCCGATGTGATTTCTCACATCGGCTTTTTTCATTCAATTTTATTTACTTAAGAGCGTCCCAGTTAACACTGCAACTGTTATATGTATTGCCCGCGGAATTGGTATAAGGCGCGTAGTACACGTTACCCTTAGTGTCCTTTACATAGAACATAACGGCAACCGAGTAATCGCCTATATTATTAACGGCGTATGTCACATATTTATACTTTGTATTTGCACCGTCTTTACCATAGTCTCCGCTTATCTTATTGCTCGTTCCCTTGCATGTGAACACATTCTTTTCGGGAGCTTTGTCTAACGTATAACCCTCGACAATTGAGCGCGCTTCGTCCATTGAATCCGCGCCAACGGCGATATAGCCGTAATCCTCGGCGTCGTTTAAGATATCCCGATTTACAACCGTTACAAATCTTACGCTGTTAGCGGTTGATTCGGTCTTTTTCTGAACACCTAAAATCCGGAGGTTCTTAAACTCGTTTCCGATACCTGTAAGAGCTGTATCGTCAGCTTCTCTCGGTACTATTTCGGATAGACTGATTACTTTTCCGTTAGCGTCGGTGTAGTTGTTTTTTGACGGAGGATTGCCCGTGTAGGTTTCTACGAGCCATTTTCCGCCCGAGTTTTTCTCGGTCGGATAATAACCCGTTACCTTGTCATTATAAACGATATCAACCGTCTGCTCGCCCGAGCCGTTGTTAATGATAATATTCTTAAAGTTCAAATCAAATTCAGCGGAATAAATCTCGTTGCCGTCGGCGTCAACAGTCTTGTCGGTAAGCTCTTTACCCGGCCAGTTGCCGTTATTCTCGTTACCGTTCCAGGCGTAAAGATATACCTTAGACCATTCCTGAGTGTTAACGAATTTAACAGTATTATATGTCGGAGTAAGTACAGGTGTATCTGTCGGATTATAAACTACCGCTACTCCCGTAGAGCCTACGGTACCTGTAATAATACCGTTCTCTACCGTAAATACGTTATTAGTAATCTGGTCGTAGTAAGTACCGTCCGCGATTTTCTTAGCGGTAAGGCTTACCTCTCCCGCGCCGTCGAGCTTGGAAATAACAACTCCCGCGGTACCGCGCTCGATGTAGGTTGTATCGCCTGAATATGAAAGCTGTTCGGAAGAGCCGTTGAAGAAGTTCTTAAATTTATTAATCTCCGTTACGGCAGGGCTTTTCCAGGTTGAATCTGTGCTTGCTTTTCCCATAACGTTCGAATGACGAGCGAAATACAGCGCAGTTGAGTCAGCTCTCGAGCCAACGATTGCCCAAGCTTTCGTTATAATGTCGTTCGGAACATTATATGTATTCTTTAGTGACGACATAGCCGATGTACCCATATAGGTATCGTGCGACTCTACCCATAGAATACTATCGGAGGCTGACGCTCCCTTTTTATACGCGGAAGCGGAAAGCTTATCAGCTTCCCCATCATACGCGTATTGAAGCGCGAGGTCGCCTGTCTGGTTATCGGTAACAGCCATATACTGAGTATAATTGGAAATATCTGTTCCCGCGCCGCCGAGAATCTCGCCGTAAACAAATACATCGTCGGAATAATTCTTTATACCGTTAATAACATTAGGCCAGAAATCGCTTTTGCAGTTTGAAGGATCGCTCGGGAGCTCGATATGCTTCGCCGCGTCAAAACGGAAGCCGTCTACGCCTAAATCAACGCAGTCCTCAAGAAAACTAAGAACTCTGTTTTGCACATAGGAGTTAGCCGTATTTAAATCAGGCATACCCATATGATACTGGGTTAAGTTATAACGGCTGTTTTCATTAAATTTTATATTATTCGTGTGGTAATAATTCGCGTTTTTAAGGTCACTTTCGACCGCCGTATTAAGATAAGCAAATGTACCGCCGTCTGTACCGTTATTGGCAAGGTGGTTAGCGACTACATCTACGATCACCTTTATATCGTAATCCTCCGCTGTATCGCAGAGCGACTTTAACTCGGCTCTTGTACCAAGCCAGTTATTGCCGTCGGCTACGGTAAAGCCCAAGGGCTGGTATAATTTCCACCACTGTCCGCCGACATCGGTCTTATTGGCGTTATAGTCTTTCGGCGCCTGAACAGGCGATGTCTGCACAGCGGTATAGCCCGCCGCTTTAATAGCCTGTAGATTAGCTTCGATATCCTTGTACGACCAGTTAAAGCAATGAAGCACAGCGCCGCCCTGAATCGTATTCTGCGCATACTGAGCGTCCGCGGTACCTGAGGTAGCGGAAACGTCCGTGACAGCTGTAACGGCGAATACCGAAAGCACCATACAAACCGCAATTAAAACACTAATTAATCTACGTTTCATAAATTTCAACTCCTATACCATAGTATAAAAAGCCTATTTTAATAAGCTTTTATGAGTTTATTCTACAACTATTGTTTATTAATTACAATTACAAAGTAAGATTATTCACGCAGTATTGAAAAATTGTCACGTATTCAGTGAACAGCGAGCAGTGGTCAGTTATCATCTTATGCTTTATAGTTCCTACTAACAGAAAACGCCGATGCGATTTCTCACATCGGCGTGTTTGGATTAAGTTATATGAAATATTTAGTTACGAATCAATTAAACTCCTAAGGTATTTTCCATAGCGGTTTCGAGCTCGCCGATAATTCTCTCGGCGTCCGATTTATCGTTGCCTACGGCTGTAAGATAAATCTTAATCTTAGGTTCAGTGCCGCTGGGACGAACGATTACCATATGCTCGCCGTCGAGATTGTACTGGAGCACGTTTGACTTAGGAAGATTAATAGTCTTTTCTTCCCCGCTTACTATATCCTTCTCAACGCTCAATTTATAGTCAGCGGTTTTTACAACCTTTCTGCCCGCGATCTCAGCGGGAGCGTTGTCACGCAAGCCGCTCATAATATCAGCCATTTTCTGCATACCCTGAGCGCCCTCGAACTCGAAGGATAAGGTCTTATTCATATAATAACCGAATTCCTCGTAAAGTCCGTCGATAACCTGAGCGAGAGTTTTGCCCTGCTTCTTATAAGTCGCCGCCATTTCGCAGATAAGCATAGAAGCAACAACCGCGTCTTTATCTCTTACGTATGTTCCCGCGAGATAGCCGTAGCTCTCCTCGAAACCGAACATATATCTGTCTTCCTCGCCCTTCTGCTCAAGACCTAAGATAACCTCACCGATATACTTAAAGCCTGTAAGCACGTTTCGAAGCTCGGCGCCGTACTTCTCGCAGAGCTTTTCGATAAGCTTGGAAGTAACGATTGTCTTAACTACAACGGGGTTTTCGGGCATAGTGCCGTTAGCCTTGCGGTTAGAGAGGATATAATCGGTAAGCATTACGCCGTCCTCGTTACCCGAAATAAGGCGGTAGCTTCCGTCATGGTCTCTTACAGCGATACCAACACGGTCGGCGTCGGGATCGGTAGCTAAGAGCAAATCGGGCTTTTCCTTTTCGCAGAGCTCCAAGCCCTTCTGTAAAGCCTCTTTGTACTCGGGGTTCGGATAAGGACAGGTCGTAAAGTTACCGTCGGGAAGCTCCTGCTCCTTAACGATACTGACTTCCTTAACACCGATTTCCTTTAACACACGGCGAACGAGCTTATTACCGCAGCCGTTAAGAGGTGTATATACAACCTTAATATCGGCGTCCTTACAAACACCCGGGTTAACCTGCTGTTTTTTAACCTCATCGAGATAGCTTGTATAAACGTCGTCGGATACGTACTCAACCAAGCCCTTATCTAAAGCCTCGTTTAAGTCCATAGTTTTAACGTCGTTGAAAATATCAATATTGCAGATTTCGTCATAAACAGCGTTAGCGGCAACGTCAGTCATCTGGCAGCCGTCCTCGCCGTAAGCCTTATAGCCGTTATACTTAGCGGGGTTATGGCTTGCTGTTACCATAATACCTGCCTGGCATTTAAAGTATCTTACAAGATAAGAAAGCACAGGTGTAGGCTGGAGTTCCGTAGTGATGTATACTTTAATACCGTTAGCAGCTAAAACCTTAGCCGCTTCGTTCATAAACAGGTCGGCTTTAATACGGCTGTCGTGAGAAATAGCGACAGCGCCCTTGCCGTACTTTTTAATAACATAATTAGCGAGTCCCTGAGTAGCCTGGCGTACAACGTAGATATTCATACGGTTAGTACCCGCGCCGATTACTCCGCGCAGTCCCGCCGTACCGAACTCGAGACTTCTGTAAAATCTCTCGTAAATCTCTTCCTCGTTGTCCTTTATACTTTTCAGTTCTTCGATTAAATCTCCGTCTTCTACGGCTTTTTCGAGCCATAAGTTATAGTTTTTAATTGTATCCATAATTACCTCCATAAAAAATGTCAACGCATTTGGTGTATATAGATTATCGAGTTTACTATACCACAATACGTGTTTTTTTTCAATTACTTTATTCAAATTAATTTAATATTTTTTTGTACTTATTATAAATCGGATAAAAATCTTGATTTTTAAGATAAAATATAGTATTATAGATAGGATATTATTAAGGAGGTATCATTATGGAAGATTTTGAGAAAATCGAAAACAATGAAGCTGAAACAGCTGAAATCCCCGAAAACGAAGAAGTAACTGCTGTTTCGGAAGATACAGCGGAAGATTTCGCTGTTACTGAAAACTCTGAGGAAGAAAACACTGTTTCAGAAGATACAACAGAAGAAAACGCTGTAACAGACAGCGCGGATGATTTAAACGCGGTATTTGGCGGCGAGGAAGATACAGTATCTCCCGAATTTGATTTCAAAACGGAAAACGAAGAAACAGCCGATATATCAGAGAATGCGAAAAAGGGTAAGTTTAACAAGTCCTTAATCATCGCTACTATCGTTGTTTTAGCGGCGGCGTTAGCGGGAGCGGCTTACTTCTTAATCTCTAACGTATTCTTCGATAATTCAATCGCGGGAACCTGGGTTTTAGATCAGAAAACAAGCACTGCTGACGAGAAAAGCACTACAAAATCCGAAGACGATATGGTTTACTTTAACTTTAACAAAGACCAGACCGCTGATTTATCTATGGGTACTGTTAAAATCAAAGGAACCTGGAGCTATCCTAAAAAGGACGCTGATAAGAAGGTTAATATTGATATTTCGGGTTATTTCTCAGGCTCATACGAGTACAAGGTCGAAGGCAATATGTTCAGCGGCAAGAAGATGACAATTAAAACACAGGGCGATCCCATTAAATTCAAGAGCGCGACTCCTGTTACTCCCGAGCTTAAAGTAAGCGATAAGTTCAAGCCCTCAAGCGATGTTACCGGAAAATGGAAATATGAGGAATCGGGTAATAAGATTATCTACACATTCAACAATGACGGAACCTTTACTTATTCGATGGAAACTCAGATTTACGGAAACCGCGAGTATTACGGCGTATACACCGTAGATACAAAGAAAAAGAACATTAACGCTACATACATCCAGGACAAAAAAATTGACGCTCCTATTCCCTATCAGAAAGGAAAAGCCGACGAGCTTATTATCGGCGGAGTTACTTTAAAGAAAGTAAAATAAATCTTACATCAATAAAAGCCACCTTCGGGTGGCTTTTATTTTTGGAATTTTTAATTGTAGTTGGTCGCTATTTTAGGACTCCGAGCCTCGGCTTTTCTTATTACCAACTGCCGCCGCCACCGCCGTGGGACGCGCCTGAGGAGGATGTATGGGTTGAGCTTCCGCCTCCCGAATCCTTGCTCCTTCTTGTACGCGTAACATGGGTATACAGGAAATTATCGTACGCGTTATGTACAGCTAAGCTATCCTTAATAAGATAATCGTTAGCCTCAGCCTTTAATCGTACGGGCTTATATTTCGACTTAATCATAAGGCAAACTATAACAGCTATAACGATACCTACAACAAGAGAAATACCGATAGCGAAAACATAATCGAATGTATCTTTAAACTTATGGTTAGTATCGTAGGGCTTACCATTTTTAGCCTCATTTATAAACACATCGCATAAATCGGCGTATTTATCACAGGCGCCGTAATAATCCTCGGACTTAAGATAGCTTGTTATTTCGGAGCCTATGCACTGTATACCGTAATCGGTAAAGGCGGTTATACCGTAGCCCTTGGTCGAGATATACCATTCCCTGTCCTCAATGCTTAAAAGCAAGAGAGCGCCGTCGTCTTTATAGCCGTTGTAATCGTAATAATCATCGGCGTAAATAACCTTACTCTCGCCTTGCAGAGAAGGAATAAGCACAACAACCAAATCCATATTGTACTTTTCGCCTACATCGGTAAGACTGTTCGTTAAAGAGGTCTTTTCCTCGCTAGAGAGATAACCTGAATCGTCTACGACCTTATCTCCTTTTTCAGCGGCGTAAAACGGCGTAATACAAAGCGCCGATATAATTACAACTATAAATAATACAGATAATACTCTTTTCATATCGACACCCCCTTAAAAGAATCCGAAAAAGGTTCCGACGAAATAAGTTATAACGCCTATTCCAGCCGTTAATCCCGCGAAAAGCGCGGCAACCTTTTTACCGTCAATCGGGAGATTTCCGACAAACTTACCTGTCTGACCGTTCATAGCGAAGGTATATTTCTCGCCCTTATAATCAGTATTCAGAATCCAGACGGGATAAAGCGCGTATTTCGCTTTACCGTTTTTAATCTGGACGGAGCTGTTTCGTGTGCTGACAGAAGCGTACGGATAGGATATTGTTCCTCTAAGAACTTCCTCGGCGCTCGTCTTAACACGGTTATTCGCGCGGTCGATACTGTCGTCCACACTAACGTCATATTTATCGGCAAGATAGCCCGCGAGATACGCTGTCTGGAAATCAACAGCCTCGGAGAAATTAAACGGCTCGATAGACTCCATAAGGTCGTCGGGCATTTTAGATGAACCGTCGCAGGGAATATTCTCGAACTTCATCGAGCCCTCGCGGAATACGTCGAAGTAGCTTGTTTCGGTATAGTTATATTCCGAATCCGACCAGGTTCTAACGGTAGTAGCCTGGTAGTTTACCGCGGCGTCCGTATCCGAATCGAACAGCCAGAACGGTACATATATTCCCTTGATCTCCTCGAGCTTGTTTTCGGTTTTAAACAGCTTGGGAGCGAACTTTTTGGAATTAACGTACTCCTTTAGCTGTGCCTTAGCCGATTCCTTATCGTGCTTAAACGGGATTACGTAATCGGGCTTCAGCGTTCCCGAAAGTCTGCCGCTTAATACGACGGGATTTCCGCAGTACGGACATTCAGTCGCGGCAGTATTCTCATCGCCGACAATCTCGCCTCCGCAGGATTTGCATACGAATACGGACATTTTTTCTTCTTCGCCGCTGTCCCAGCTCGTACCCGCGGTCTCCTCCCACTTAAATTCATCGGGAGCCTGTTGGTTTAATCTTTCGTCCTGTTTTAAAAACGCCTGTACGTCAAATTCGCTGTCGCAGTAAGGGCATTTCATTTTCTGCGCGGTGGAATCAAAGGCTATCGCGCCGCCGCAACATGGACATTTATACTCTAAAATATCTGACATTTCTTTACCTTTCAAAATAAGGTAACAGGCGATAAAGCTTACCGCCTATTACCATAATATAAATTATACTATATCGTTATCGTCAAAAGGATCGCCGCATTCAGGGCAGAATTTGGGCGGGTGTTTAGGATCGGATGGTTCCCATCCGCACTTATCGCACTTATAAAGAGGCTCACCCGCGGGTTTCTTAGCGCCGCACTCCTGGCAGAATTTACCTAAGTTAACAGCGCCGCATTTGCAAGTCCAGCCCTTCTGCTCGGCAGGCTTCGGAGTTCCGCACTCAGGACAGAATTTACCCTTAGCCATACTTCCGCACTGCGGGCATTTCCAGCCGCCTGCGGGAGCCTGCTGTTGAGCCTGTTGCTGCTGAGCCTGCTGATTATTCTGCTGTTGCTGTCCCATATTATAGAAGCCCTGGGCGTTCATTCCGCCGCCTGCGTTCATAGCCATACCCATTCCGATAAAGCCGTTCATAGCGCCGCCCTCATTAGCCGCCGCCGCTTTCATAGCGTCAGCCTGAGCGCCTACGAGAGTAGCTCCAGCCATAGACGGATCACGCATCATACCTGTACGCTGAGCCTGCTTGATCATCTCGGCGTCTTCCTCGGGCAGATTAATCGGATTAAGAGCGATAGAAACAACGCTTAAGCCTCTGAGCTCCGACCATTTATTGGTAAGAGCCTCGTTCATAGCGTTCTCAAGATCGCCTACGTGGCTTACAATCTGGTTAGGACGCATTTCCATATCGCTCAATTTACCGAAAGCGGGCTGCAGCGCGCTTATAAACTCGGTTTTAAGCTGGGGATCAAGCTCCTGTCTTTTATACGCTCCTTCAACATTACCGCATACGTTGGTATAGAAAAGAAGCGGGTTTGTTATTTTATAAGAGTACACACCGCTGCAACGGATTGATACGTCAACGTCAAGTCCGATATTTCTATCTACAACACGGAACGGAATCGGGTTCTGTGTACCGAATTTATTGTCGATAAGTTCCTTTGTATTAAAGTAATATACTCTCTGGTCTTTACCTGTATCTCCGCCGAAAGTAAAACGCTTACCTATTGTGCGGAATGTATCCTTGATGCTGTCTCCGAGCTTGCCTGTAAAGATACTGGGCTCGGTAGAAGTATCGTATGTAAACTCGCCCGGCTCGGCGCATACTTCAACGATTTTTCCCTGTTCAACGATAATCATACACTGACCGTCGGCAACCGCGATTACGGAGCCGTTGGAGATAATATTATCGCTTCCCTTTGTATTCGAGGAACGTCCCGAGGTACGTTTCTGTCCCTTTACAACGAGAACGTCTTTCTCAAGACTGTCGCAGTAAAAGTATTCTTTCCATTGGTCGGCTAAGGTTCCGCCTAAAGCGCCTAAGCCTGCTTTAATAAGTCCCATAAAGTAAAACTCCTTTCGGCTTAAAGCCAAATAATTCACCTATATTATAATATATTTATCAATCTTTGTCACTATTACATACACGGTGATTTTTGCACAAAATTACGACCTTGTTTTTGTGCAATTTATCTATACGAAAAAGCGGAAGCTGTCAAAGCTTCCGCTCGGTTATTATTTAATCTTAGTTTTAATTCTTACCGTCTTGGTTTTTTGTTGAAGGTATAGTTTCCGTTATCGGTCACTCTGACTTTTACGGTATAGGTCTTGCCTTTTTTAAGGCCTTTCTTTACTGTTAATTTACCCTTCTTACTTACAGTAATCTTTTTATTTCCTGATTTTTTCTTATATGTAAGATTACCCTTTTTATTTTTGAATTTTAATTTTTTATTAAGATTAATTACTTTCTTTTTGTTGCTTTTTATTGTAAATGTCTTATTCTTTACGGTAAAGGAATTTGCTTTTTTCGTAACGGAAAATTCTACAGTTTTCTTTACCCCGTTATTTTCTACGACAATTGCGGTTTTACCCTTAGCTACGCCCTTAACGTTACCGTTCTTATCAACCTTAGCTATCTTGTTATTATCGGAAGTAAAACTAACCGTTCCCGAAGCGCCATCAACCTTTATGGTTGTAGTTTCGCCTACTTTAATATTGGTTTTTTCCGCTTTAACCGTAAATTGAGCGGGCTCAACATTCTTAGTATAAGTAACGGTTTCTTCTTTATCTCCGCTTGGTAAACCTGTTACGCCTATCCTATCGGGAGTATAGCCTTCTATTGTCGGAGATTCAATAATATAATTTATAAAACCGATTTCATATGTCTTGACAACATCGGGAGCAGCCTGAGTGCCGTCCTCGTAGACATAATGAACGGTAATTGTGCAGGTATCTTCCGCTTTTTTAGCTCAATTACCTTTTCGCCTTTGGATTTACCCTCGACAGGCTCGAGAGTGACGATCCATTTTTCATTGTTTTTTTCGGTTGTTACCGAGCTTGTATAATCAACGTCCTTTACAAGTCCCTCGAGTCCGATATTCTTTGCTTCTTCCTCGGTGTACTTTTTATTTTCATCCTCGGACAAGCCTGTTACCTGAGCCGTACTGAGGTCGGGAAGATTCTTAGAATAAGTAACGGTTTCTTCTTTATCTCCGCTCGGTAAACCTGTTACGCCTATCCTATCGGGAGTATAGCCCTCTATTGTCGGAGATTCAATAATATAATTAATAAAACCGATTTCATATGTCTTTACAACATCGGGAGCAGCCAGAGAGCCGTCCTCGTAGACGTAATGAACGGTAATTGTGCAGGTGTTGCCAAATTCTACCGTCTTGGGATATTTAGAAATATCCTCGATAGTGATAGTTCTCTCATCCGAAAATAGGCTACCTCCCTCGGGAAGAACTTCCGGAGGGAAATTCTCTGTGTTCATAACGGTTTCGATACTAAATGAAACCGTGTCGCCTTCATTAAGACAGTTAACCTCCTGCTGTCCTGTAGCCTGGCTTTGTTCAACGCTCTGGGTATCATTTTCACCCTTAAGAGGGATATTATATTTCAGAACACCTTCTCCGTAGCCTTCGCTCCACTGCCAGCTGTACGCGTTACTGCCCATACCTTCGAGCGCGTCAGGCTTTAGCGGTCCCATAAGCGTCATACCCAGTCCGCTTATACCCTCGAAATCGCCGCCTTGCGCGAGAGTGCCTTTAAGATAGCCCTCAAGGAAAAATACGGCATTACTGTCTCCAAGGTCATCATTTGCTGTAAAATGCACATCAACGGGGAGATATTTATTGCCGTCAAGTCCTGTAATCGGCGCGCCGACTGAAATTGATTTAATCTGTGCCTTATAATTGTCGGGATTAAAAGCCGACGCTGTAAAAGGAACACAAATCACCATTGACATCACCAGCATAAACGCCAGTAAAGTTGCTAATGTCTTTTTCATATTTTTTCCTCCTGAATAAAAATTTATCACACCGAATCTATTCTTCGGTTTTATCCTGTTTCTTGTTCATAAGCTCGTTGAGCTCTTTGACCTGCTTTTTATAAACAGAGTACATAATCAGCCAGATTATAAAGAAACCGACAATCTGGCACCCCGCTATAATCAGAGTTTCGATTACAAAACTTACCCAGCCGAGCAGTATTGATATCGGGATAAACAATAATACAATCAGCGCGCAGTGCAGAGCTGTTGCAGCTGCCAAGGGCAATCGGTCGGCGTCATAGAATGACATTCCCGCGAAGCATACCGCGCCGTACAAGCCCGAAAACAGACTTTGCAGCAGCATTGATATAACAGGGCTTCCTCCCGCCATTTCGAGCAGCTTTTTAGAAGCAAAGGTTATTCCTCCTGTAGATGAGGTTCCCGTAAGTACAGCGATTATGTTACCGACAAATACACCGATAATAAAACCTAAACACGCACGCTTTAATGTTTTAACTAACATAGGTACCCCTCCTCTCCCGAGAGGCGTTCTTTTATAAGCGGAATATAACGTCTTGACGCCCATGTTTCCATTCCGTTTTCAAATTCAATTCTCAGAGTTCCTCCGATAGTGAGATCATATTTACGTACCATTCTTAAGTTCACGATTTCGAATCGGGATACCCTTAGAAAATTATGGCTTAATATCTCCTCTATGCTTTGGAGCGACTGTTTAGCGAGATACACTCCGTTCTTTGCGGTAATATTTACCTGCTTGCCGTTGGCTGAAAGCAAGACGATTTCTTTTTCATCGACCACGCAGGTATGACCGTTTTTATCAAGCAAAGTCAGCTTCTCATCGTTCTTGTTCAAGAAATTATTGATTATTTCCTTTACCTGAGCATTTTCTTCACTGGCACGGACAACGATTTCTATGTCGGAAAGCGTTTTATCGCGTTCAAACCGAACCTTGAGTTTCTTCATACGCAAGCGTCTCCTTCCTTAGCTTTTTAGTGGGGTGTATACATTCGCCTTCGTTTTCCGAAAAGTATCGGCAGTCTTTACAGGACGGCAGTGTAAGCGAATAATACTCGCACCATTTTTGATGCTCCCAGCCGTACTTGGTACGACAGATTTCGCAAACAAAAAGAGAGCAGTTTCCGCGTATGATATTATCTGACAAATCAGAATCTTTACGCAAAATAATCCTCTCCCTTCTTTACTATACTAAAGTAACCATACAATAAATAAATACACAAGTCAACCTATTCAGAACAAGCGGTATTTTTCTGGGAATAAGCGGTAATCTATACCGTTTTCAGTATAAGAAAAAGCGGCTTGAACAGCCGCTTTAACTATCATAAATATTATATCTTTTCCATTTTACTGAAATTAGCCATAAGGGTTTTTGTGCCCTTGGTTTCAAATACGATTTCGAGCATTGTATCGTTGCCCATTTTCTCGGCTTTTACTACCATTCCCTTTCCGAAAACCTTATGCAGAACATTATCGCCGACGTTATATGTCGTTGTTGATTTTGTAATCGGCTTTTTAAACGCGGGAGAGATTTTCGGGTTGATGTTATACGACGGCTTTTGGGGGATAGTGTTCCCCGCCGAAGAAAATCCCGTAGATGGAATCGAGGAAAAGCCTCTGTCACCCGAGGTCTTAATATACTCGTCGGGAATTTCATTCACAAAGCGTGAGGGCGCGTTATGGGTAGTAGAGCCGAACAACATTCTGCTCTTGGTTTTTGTAAGGTAAAGCTCCTCTTTAGCGCGCGTAATACCTACATACGCGAGGCGGCGTTCCTCGTTAAGCTCGTCGGGATTGGAATAAATCGCTACCCCAGGGAAAACGCCTTCCTCCATTCCCGCGATAAATACAACGGGAAACTCAAGTCCTTTAGCGCTGTGGAGCGTCATCATTACCGTGGTATCGGCGTCGGCGTCGTAATTATCAATATCGGTCTGTAGAGAAATTTCCTCGAGGAAATTGGAAAGCGAGGCTTCGTCGCCGTATTCTTCCTCGAATTTAATAATATTAGACTTTAATTCCTCGATATTCTCAATACGTACATCGGCGTTTTCTTTCTCGTTTTTAAGATAATTTTCATACTCGGTATGCTCTAAAATAAGCTCGTATAATTCCGCTAAAGAATAATCGCCGCTTGCTTCAGCTTCTCTCAGCCCGTTTATCATAGCGGTAAAGTCCTTAAACTTACTAACCGCCCGACTAAGCTCAGGGTAATTCTCGGCGTTGGAAATAACCTCGTAAACGCTGAGGTTATTAAGTACGGCGAGCTCCCCCGCCCTATCCATAGTCGTTTTACCTATTCCGCGCTTGGGTACATTCACGATACGGTTAAGACGGATATTATCGTTCGGATTATCAATCACACGCAGATAAGCGGTCATATCCTTAATTTCCTCACGGTCGTAGAAACGGTGTCCGCCGATAATACGGTGCGGTATTCCGCTTCGGGCAAACGCGCTCTCTATCGCGTTCGACTGCGCGTTCATTCTATACAAAACAGCATAATCGGAAAATTTTCTTCCTGAGGCTACGCCGTCAAGCACCTGCTGGGCTATGTAAGAAGCCTCTTCCCTCTCCGACAACGCGGTATGGACGTGGATTTTCTCACCGCTGTCGTTTTCTGTCCAGAGGGTTTTGCCCTTACGCGCGGTATTATTCTCTATAACCTTGTTGGCGGCGTTTAGGATAGTTTTTGTGCTTCGGTAATTCTGTTCAAGACGGATTACCTTAGCGTTCTTGAACATACTCTCAAAAGAAAGGATATTCTCAATCGTAGCGCCGCGGAATTTATAAATACTCTGGTCGTCGTCGCCGACAACGCAGATATTCTTGCTTTTTTCGGCAAGCATAGCGACGAACTTATATTGAACCTTGTTGGTATCCTGGTACTCGTCAACCATAATATACTTAAACTGATTCTGGTAAAACTCAAGTATATCGGGGTTCTCCTCGAACAGCTTAACGGTATTGCAGAGCATATCGTCAAAATCCATAGCGTCGCTGCTTTTAAGCTCGGACTGGTATAGCTGATAAACCTTAGCTATCATCTCCTTACGGAAATCGCCGTCTACGTTTTTAAGCATTTCCTCTGGAGTCTGCATTTTATCCTTAGCCTTAGATATTTCGGCAACTATACTCTTTACGGGCAGACGTTTTTCGTCGTAATTAAGCTCCTTCATAACCTTTTTTATAAGGCTTTTCTGGTCAGCGGTATCGTATACAGTAAAGTGGCTTGAATAGCCTATTCTGTCACCGTAACGTCGAAGTATACGCGCGCAGGTTGAGTGGAAGGTAGCCGCCCAAATATCGTCGCCGCCCTCGGGAACAGCGTTGCATATCCTGTCTTTAAGCTCGCCCGCCGCCTTATTGGTAAACGTAATAGCAAGTATCTGCCACGGCTTACAAAGTCCGCTCTGTAAAATATAAGCTATACGGTTTACGAGCACGGTGGTTTTTCCCGAACCCGCTCCCGCAAGTATAAGAAGCGGTCCTTCGGTACAAAAAACCGCCTTTTGCTGCATATTATTCATATGTCTGAAATTATCTTTAACGTCCATAATATTACCTTTTTTCTAAAAATAATGCAGTAAAAATTATATCACAATATTATAAACGCTTCAATTTACAATATTGTGATAAATTAATTCTAATATGGAATGTTAAAAGCTAAAACTTCGCTTACATTTCACGGCAAATCGCTTGTGTGTCAGCAGTTAGGTTTATAGCTCGTATTATAAAAACTGTATCGGACAGCAAAAATTGCTGCCCGATACATTTTAAAAAGGAGTTTTATTTATTGGTTTATTGCGTTCAAATTCGCTGAACAGCTTCTGTAGGTGCTGGTCTTATTTGTATAAGCCGAGTAGTGAACTACTCCCTTGCTGTCCTTAACATAGAATGTCGCGGCTACAGTGTAATCGGCGATATTGTTTACGGCGAAGGTTACGTATTTATAATTTGTATCCGTGCCGTACATACCGTATTTACCGCTGATTTTGTTGCTGGTATTTTTACAGCTGAACACATTCTTTTCGGGAGCTGTATCGAGCGTATAGCCTTCGACGGTTGAACGCGCGGTACTCATATCATTTCCGCCTACGGCTATATAACCGTAATCTACAGCGTCTTCAGCTATTTCTCTGTTAATTACAGTAACAAATCTTATGCTCTTTGTATCGTCACTCTTCTTCTGTACGCCAAGAAGCTCAAGGCTCATAAAGCTGTCGCCGATTCCCGTCAGCTCGTTATCGTCAAGCTCTCGGTGGAGCATGGTATTGAGATTGACTGTTCTGTAATTCTTTAGAGTATAGTTATTCTCATATATCGGGTTTGTTACTGTTTCTCCCTCGGAGCTGATTATCTTATCGGCGTAATTCCTTAACGGAACAGAACTGAATTCCTGCTGAGCTACCCAGCTTTCTCCGTTGTAGACCTGGTACTGAAGTTTTGAGGCGTTGACGTCGGTGGTAACAATATCTACCGAATAAATGTTAACGTCGTTTACCTTTCTGTCAGTCTTAGTCATAGCGTACTGATGCCAGCCTGATGACGCCTGATAGTTAATCTTATAGTTATATCCTGCCTGAGCCTGAGCGGATGAGGGCAGATAATAGAAGGTGTACTGTGTTCCCCAGAAACCGCTAAGGTGGTTATCGGTTCCGCCGCTCCAGCTAGTAATCGCGTATGTGCCGCCGTCCTCAGTTCTAAGGTCGTCGGTCTGATTCCATACAGCGCTCCAGCCGACATTCTTAGTCTTGTCAACACGAGCAAAAATTACGTTATCAAAAAGACCTGTCGCAACATTATTCTTTAGCTTGACCCACTTGGTTTCGCTTTGGTCGTCAGTCCAGGTATACGCGTACCAGTCCTCATCGCCGTTAGTGTAATCTTTAGCAAAAAGCTTTACGGTTTTACCCTGAACTTCGGGTTCAGTCGCGGGATCGGTTGTCACAGCCGCGGTTGACGGTTCTGTAGCAGGGATATCGGTAACGGGTTCGGTAGTCGGAGCTTGCGTAGCAGGTTCGGTAACAGGCTCGGTTTCAGGTTCTTCCGAAGGCTCGATCGCGGGCTGTGTTTCAGGCGCGGCGTAATAAACCGAGAGCTTGTTGGTCGAAAGCTCGTACCTGAACTCGTATTTACCGCCCGTAGCGTTCAGTATAACATTTCCGCCCGTTGCGGTAAGGGTTAAACGGTTAGTGGTATCGGTAATTGTCGTATCGTCTTTTCCGTACCATTTATCGGTGCCCGCGTTATGAATCTTAAACTCATAGCTTCCCGCGGTAAGCTCCTTCTCGATTGAAACGACGTCATCATTCTCGGTTTTCGATAAAGCGTCGGTATCGCTCCAGCTGTTGAAGGTGCCCTTAAGATAAAGAGCAGATTCGGTCATAGAGAGTGTACCGCCCGAATTATATGTAACAGTGTAGGTTCCGTCGCCGCCGTTTACAAACGTCATAGTTCTGTAAGTGCCGTTATCATTCGGCGAACCGATTATAGCGGTCGCGCCCGCTTCTACGGTCGGGTCAACAGTAACGGTCGTACCGCTGAGCTTTACAAACTTGGAGTCTGTACTGTCGCCCATAGAAACGCTGCCGTCAAGATTTACAGTAAACGACCTTAATGTGTCCGACATATTTACAGTCGCGCCGTCCTTAGCTATACCGCCCGCGAGGTTAGCCGCGGAAGCGTTTTCGCTCGGACTGTAGTGATTCGCGTGCAAAGTGAGGTTCAGCCCGCTGAACGACTCGCTTGTAAGCGCTACAGTATTGTTATTTAGCTTACTGTTATTCGACGAGAAGCGGATAACAGCGCCCGATAACTTACCGTTATTTACAGTAAACGAGCTGTTATAGCCCAGATTCGTAAGATAAGCGATAAAGGACGCGTCTGTATTGGTATTTAAAACGACTGATGATGAACCCGATGCGCCCTGAGCGTAGTAATAGAGAGTATTGGTATCCTTCTCGAAGTATACCCTGCCCGCTCTGGTGAGGTTTGAAGCGCCTGTCGATGGGTCAAGTATACGGTAAGCGCCGTTTGTAAGCGCTGACGGTACGCTTGAGGGAGGAGTGATTGTATTATCTTTTTCCGTAAGTGTGAAATTATCGCTCGGGAAGAAGTTTACGCTTGTAACGAGGTTATCCCAATTATCCGAAAGCTTTATTTCCTTATTTACGCTTACGCCGCCCGGCATAACCTGAGTTTTGTTTCGGGAGCTGTCGCCTGTAACGATGATGTCGGTATTGCCCTTAGTCATTGTGGCGACTGTTTCGATATTAGAATATGTAATACCGTTCATCCACGCGGGAGAAGCGGTAACTTTCGCGTCCTCTTTCTTATAGCCCTTAAGCTCACGGTATACCGTATCAAAGTCCTTGCTGAGCGCTCCGCCTGTATTGGCGTAGTAATAAGCGTACGCGCGCATCCACAGCGGTCGTCTGGCATTCTCTACGAGGGCGCCCTCTAAAGCTGACTTCGACTTATACTTTGTCGCAAGAGCTGTCGCAACCGACTCGGTAATGAATATAAGACGGTGAGCGTTGGCGTTATCGTTAACAGAAGCGCTTCCCAAGCCGCCTAAGTTTTTCTCGGTAATATCCCACGCGAGCACCTTCATAATCTCCTCGGGCAAGTCGGTAGCGGGAGTTACATTATTTCCCCACATAGCGAAGGATGTAGCGGTGATTACGTTATCGTTAAGCTCATAACCCTTTTCGACATGGTGCGGAGTCCAGCCGATTTCCACGCAGGTTTCGTCATTCTCCGAGAATACAAGTGGCTGAACATTACCGAAGGAGTTAGTTCGCTTAATGCACGCGAGGTTAATAAGTGCGAGCTCCATAAAGCGTCCGACGCTGATATTACTTTCCTCGGTCGTCATACCCTGGGTATTATCAATACCTATCTGGCGACCCATCGGGCCGTTGACATACATCATCGGCGTAAGCTTTCCCGAACGCAGAGAGTCAAGATAAGTATTGTTGCTTAAAGCCTCGGTATAAGCGATACATACGGGCAGAAACTCAGGCGTACAGCCCGCCATAATCGCGTTGGCGGCTACCATATACGCTTTAACTTCTCTGCCGTTGACCGTAGCGACTACATCATCAAAGCCGTAGGATGAATAGCCGAGGAATTTTTCCGCCTTGACCTTTGTCGGAGGAACTATCGGCAGACCGTCAGTCATATCGTTTTCGCTTAAATAGTTCTCTACATTTTTATATGTATTTTTGTATAATGAGTGAGTATCATTCTTGGCGCTCGGAGAAATAATCGGGAACTTATTGTTTTTGGGTTCAATAAGGTCATACTGGTCCTCGAGAACTCCGAGACTCTGATATGTAGTTCCGTTCTGTTCAAATCCTATTTCATAATCGTCCTCAAGCACCGCCGCGCTTGCGACAGTCGGGACAAGTATAATACCCGTTATAAGCAGCATACACAGCAATACAGAAATTGAACGTCTGAACAATTTAGTCTTCATAATATCATCCTTTCCGTTTACTGTGTAAGGTTGTAATTCGCAATCGGGCTGTATCCCTCATTCGCGACAAGCGAATCCCAGTTGCGCGGAAGATTTACATTAAACGAGCAACAGTCTCCGCCCGGCATAATCTGGAACTGGTTAGTCTTGTCGCCTCCTGTGATAACAAAGCCCGTGGTATTGGCTTCGATAGTCTGGGTTGTGTCTATTGTTTCAAACGGTACAACTCCTCTTAGCCATTCGGGAGCAGGAGTCTGAGCGACGTAGTCACGCTCGACATTCTCGGTGGAAACACCGCGCTTGATGTCGTTATAATGCTGGTCAAAGGTAGTGTTCAGATGAATCTTTGAGCCTGTGTTAGCCCAGTAATGAGCGTATGTACGCATCCAAAGCGGTCTGCGCGCAGTGTCAATAAGCTTGTTTTTAAGATTAGTTTTCGAATTACAACCGTCAGCCTGAGCGATTTTCGCGGCGGCGTCCTTGGTAAGCATAATCATACGCGCCTCACGCGGATTTGTGTTACCGAGACCGTTCTGCTGTTTTTCAGTAACATCCCAGGAAAGAAGCTGGAGCGCCTTATCGGAAGGAGTATTATCCCCTATATCAACGGGATTTCCCCATGTAAGAGTTGAACCGCAGGTGATAACACTTGTGTTGAGGTCGTAGCCCTTCTCAACGTGGTAAGGGTTCCAGCCTATATTTATACAAGCCTGCTCATCCTCGGCAAACGCGAACGGAAGCATATAACCAAAGGTACCCATTCGGTTTTCCTTGATCTTATAACCCGCTAAATTCAGCATAGCGAGAGATACAAATCTTCCCAAAAGCTTATTGGCTTCTTTATTAATCATTCCGTCCTTATAAGAGAAGCCGAGCTGACGCGCTATCGGGCCGCTTACGAGCACATAAGGAGTCCAGCCGTGTGTACTCGCAAGGGATTTATAGAAATTACCGTTAGCAAAGCAACGTGTAATCGCGATACAAAGCGGCATATACTCAGGAGGACAACCCGCCATAATCGCGTTTACCGCGACCTGATAAGCGTATATCTTTTTGTTGGCGGGAGGAACATCCTGAACCTCGCCGTTTCTCATATTGACAATATCCGTAGCGGCGTAGGTTGTGTACTGCATATAGTAATCGACCTTATCTCTTGTAGGGGGAACTATTGTAAGGCCGTCAGACATCTCGTAAACCTCGTAGAACTGCTGGCAACGCTCATGAGAGCCTGTAAATACGATATCGTCGTAATTAACTCCGCCGACAGCGCCCGCGATTCTGTCAGCTTCCTCCTGGGTAAGCTGAGTTGTGAGCGCGGTTACGATCTGAGGATAGAGAACCTCACGAGCCTTTCTCTGCTGTTCCTCAGTCGTATCATTGGCAAAGGCTCCGGGGTAAGCCGCTGTTCTTACAACGGGTACGCCGCGGTTAAAGCCCGTGGACTCGATCTGCGGCACAAACGCTTCCGCGCCGACTACAACGGCGGGGATTCCCGCATACTCGGCGGCAAGTCCGTTACCTGTTTCTTTAACGGTACAGATACCGCATCCGCAGTTACCCGAGATAACGGCGTCAATTCCGTAAGCCTTGATATTCTTCTGGAATTCCTTGGACTTATCGCTGACGCTGTTAGGATTAAAGGTACCGCTCTTGCCGATTTCGTCGGTCATATAATATGTGATACAACCGAAGTTTTCCTCAAGCAAATCTCTGATTACAGCGTGAGTTACGGAAGCGGAGAAGCTTCCGCCGACGAGAGCGATCTTTTTGCCCTGTAATGTACTGAGACGCGGAGGCTGTTCAATCGGCTCAATTGACGAGCCAGACGGTACAGGCGATACAACCTGATACTCGTTTTTGGTCGGTTCGGCGTTTGACGCTTCCGCGGAGTATGAGCTTACACTCACAACAACCATACTGACGATAATAGTCAGCACAAGCGCAAGCGACAACAAACGCTTAAACATAATCCTTTTCATAAAATCATCCTCTTTCTGTAAATAAGTGTTATTAACTTGCTACCGCTAATTTTATCAGCGGTTTACCTGAATACCATTGTTTTTTATAAACGAAGGTACATTTCCTGTACCGGTTAAATAGCCGAATGGCTTTCTTTTCGTCGCCGTAAACCTTCCAACAGCCTACGCATTTTGCACAGGCAGCTTTATTCTCGATGAAGCCTTTTTGCTCTTTAATCGCAAAGGCAAAAAGCGGATGCCTTTGCTCCCCAAGCTGAGATTCAATTCTCTCAAAAACCCGAGAAGATCATTTTGATCATCATAAGAACAGCTGAACAAGCTGCCTGTTTTAAGTCCCGCCAAAGTCGGCGAGCAATACTTTACTATTACTTATTCAGACATAATTTTTCCTTAGTTAGCCTCCACTAACTTATATTCAAAAATAAAAGCGGTTAGCCACCACTAACTTGTATTATATATTACTTTTGATGAATTGTCAAGGATTATTTCAAAACATAGAAAAAAACAGAACGATTTATACTACCCTGCTAATCTATGTTACATCTCTATTTTACCGTGCTTTTCCTCATCAATTCGTGTAATCTCGTTTGTTGCGGTGTGTGATATTGTATTATTAACGCTTTTTTGAATTCCGCAAAATCATAACCACCCGTCAAACGGGTGGTTTGCTCGTGGGCTATAAGCCCCGTTACCAACCCGCGTCTCAAGGCGCGGGCTTTCACTTTGTTCAAGCCTTATTGTTTTTGCCTCTTTGGCTATCCCTAAAGGGATTATCTGGCGAAGGGGTCTTCGTATTCTTTTACGCTTAATTTATCCATAGCTATATCTGCTTTTTCTTGGTCTTGTATGTATTTCCTGATTGTTGACTCATTAAGCCCTACTGTCGATACATAATACCCTTCTGCCCAGAAGTGTCTGTTGCCAAATTTATACTTTAAGTTTGCGTGTTTATCAAACATCATTAGGGCACTCTTACCTTTGAGGTATCCCATGAAACTTGACACACTCACTTTTGGTGGTATACTTAAAAGTACATGAACATGGTCGGGCATCATATGTCCTTCAAGTATTTCAACACCTTTATATTTACATAGCATTCTTATGATTTCCTGCAAATCTGCTCTGTACTGATTGTATATTACTTTTCGTCTATACTTTGGTACTATTACTATGTGGTACTTGCACAGCCATTTCGTGTGCGATAAACTAT
>DEFK01000037.1 GCA_002350765.1 Ruminococcaceae bacterium UBA2854 | reverse complement strand
TGGGGTGGCTCTGAATAGTTACATTATATTATTCTGTTCTTTTTCTTCGGGTAATAAAAATCGCGCCGCCCGCGGCAATCATTACTCCGCCGAGGATAAAGAATATTGTATCTTCCTCTCCGTCGGGACCTGAACCCGAGCTGTCTGAGGAGCCGCCCGAGGAATATGTTGTTGAGCCGCCGCTTGACGAAGTGGAGGATGAGGAGCTGGATGATGCAGAAACGTGTCCGCCGTTCGAGGCGATTTCTTTAGCTTCTTTTTTAGCCTTGTTCTCGTCAATTTTAGCTTCGCTTTTCTTAGCGGGATACGCCTTGGCAAAGGCTTCCTCAAGCATTTTCTTCATAGCCGCTTCATCCTCGCCTGTCTTTTTGTTGAGAATATAAGCGTAAATATCCTGGATATGGTTTGCGGAAGTGATACCGAATTTTTTAAACGCCTTTATAAGAGCGGGAACGGGTTTAACATACACACTCTTGTAATATGTCGGAAGCCAATCGCCTATAACCTCAGTTCCTTTTTCGTTGGGGCAGAGCTTAGAGCCCACTATATTCCCGATTGATGTAAATACAAGGTGCGGGCCGTATGAGGAGCTGTTTTTAGTCCATACAGCTTCTTCAGCTCTTTTACCCGAATCCTTCGGATTCTCTATTTTATTGCCCGTCAGCTTTAAAGTATCGCCTACACACGCCTTGGAAAAAGTTGCGTCGTATGTTTGCTGACCGAGATTTGTTGAGAATACAACACAGTAATCGTCGGTTGATTTCATATCAATGTCAGAAATATCGTATGACCATTTTTTACCCGAGCCTGTGCATTTTTCTTTTTTAGTCTGCCAATTATAAACGGGATCGCCGCCTCTCTTCCAGATGTGGCAGTAAACTGATGTGAAGTTTTTCCAGTTTCCCGAATCAAAGTTAATCGTATTTCCCGAGCCCGTGGTTGAGCTTGAGGTATCCGCGCCCATTGAATTATTGCTTTCGGCTCCGACATTAGGATTATCTACTTCGGCAGCCAATACCATAACAGACGTTACCGATAACGCCATAATCAACGTAAAAACAATTGCTGTAATTTTTTTAATCATAATAAATTCCTAACCTTTCTTAATTGATAATCCGATTATAACAGCCCAATCTAAAGTTTATCTAAAGGAATATAAAATTTCTTCGTGTTATAGATATTTGTTAAAAAATATGATATTATTATACGGAAAGGATGGTTAATTATGATTTCGTTGTTTTGTTCATTTGCGGTTTTAATAATCGGCTACCTTGTTTACGGCAAGATAACTGAAAAGGTGTTTTCTCCCGACGAAAGGAAAACTCCCGCGATAGCTATAAACGACGGAGTGGACTGCGTTCCGATGAAAACGTGGAAAGCGTTTCTGATACAGCTTCTTAATATAGCGGGAACAGGTCCTATCTTCGGCGCGCTTATGGGCGCGGTATTCGGACCTGTGGTATTTCTTTGGATTGTTTTCGGCTCAATCTTAGGCGGAGCGGTTCACGATTATATGAGCGGAATGATAAGCTGTCGCAATAAGGGCGCGTCTATAGCCGAGATGTCGGGCGAGTATCTCGGTAAGGCTGTTAAGTGGATTATGCGTGTATTCTCCGTGGTACTGCTTGTTTTGTGCGGAACTGTATTTGTTACAAGTCCCGCGGCGCTGCTCGATAAGCTTACGCCCGACTGGATGAACGGAACACTCTGGGCGGTTATAATTCTCGCGTATTATCTTCTGGCTACGCTTTTACCGATTGATAAGCTTATAGGAAAGCTTTATCCCGTTTTCGGCGTACTTCTTATAGTTATGGCGGGCGCGGTTATCGGCGGTATTATATTTTCTGGAGGACAATATACAATCCCCGAAATTTCGCTAGAAAATCTTCATCCTAAGGGTGTACCCGTCTGGCCTTATATGTTTATAACCGTTGCGTGCGGCGCTATTTCAGGCTTCCACGCTACCCAGTCGCCGATGATAGCTAAGTGTATAACCTCCGAGAAAAAGGGAAGAGCCGTTTTCTACGGAGCGATGATAAGCGAATCGGTTATCGCGTTGGTTTGGGCGGCGGCAGGCGTCGCGTTTTACGGTTCAACTCAGCTTCTTAACGACGCTTTAGCAAACGGCGCGTCCAACGTCGTGTATGAGATTTCAACAGGCGTGCTCGGCGTTTTCGGCGGAATATTAGCTGTCGCGGGTGTAATTGTTTGTCCGATTACCTCGGGCGATACCGCGTTTAGAAGCGCAAGACTTGTTCTTGCCGAAACCTTTAATCTTGAGCAGAAAAAGATTAAAAACCGTTTGGTTATCACAATTCCGCTTCTTGTTATCGGCGGATTGCTTACATGGTTCGCTATTGTAAACGACAACGGCTTCCAGATAGTATGGCGATATTTCTCGTGGAGCAACCAGACCTTGGCGATGATAGCATTATGGGTTGCGACCGCGTATCTGCTTAAAAACGGCAAGTATCGTTTTAGTTCTCTTTTGACCGCGTTACCCGCGTCGTTTATGACGGCGGTATGCGTTACATATATTATGGCGGCTGATGAGGGCTTCAACCTTAAATCGCAAATATCGTATTTGACAGGAATTTGCGCGGCGGTTATCTTGTTGGTAATATATTTAATCGTTCTTGTTCGCAGAGTAAAAAAATAAATCTTGGAGGATAATATGTATAAAATAAAAGGAAAAATCGACTCATCCAACGCGGCAGAGTTTGAGAAGGAAATTCTTGAAGCTAAACCGACTGAGATTGACGCGTCGCAACTCGAATATATTTCAAGCGCGGGTTTAAGGGTCCTTCTTAAACTTAGAAAAACTGTCGGCGAGTTGACGATTTTTAACGTCAGTATTGAGGTTTATGAGATATTTGACGTTACGGGCTTTACCAGTATCCTCAATATAAAAAAGGCTCTGCGTGAAATCAGCGTAGAGGGCAAGGAGATTCTCGGTAAGGGCGGCAACGGCACCGTTTACCGTCTTGACGACGATACTATCGTGAAGGTCTACGGCTCGGAGCATTCGCTCGAAATCATCGACCGCGAGCGCGCTTACGCTAAGGCGGCTTTTGTAGCGGGTATCCCAACCGCTATCGCTTTCGATACAGTTAAAGTCGGCGACAACTACGGCGTAATTTACGAGGCTATGAACTCCGACACCTTAGGTCACGCGATAATGAATGAGCCGGAGCACCGTGACGAGTACATTATGAAGTACTCAAAGCTCGCTAAAAAGCTCCACAGCACTACAAGCGACGACGGTTCTATCGACTCGCTGAAAAACCTTTTAAAGAAAAGAGCCGACAATCCCGTTATGCTTGAGCTATGTACGCGGGAAGAGGTGGATACGCTTAAAGATATAGTGGACTCAATGGCTGAATGCGATACGCTTGTACACGGCGACCTTCACCCCGGCAATATTATGATAAACAACGGCGAGCTTATGCTTATTGATATGGGCGAGTTAACCCGCGGATTGCCTGTATATGATATCGCTTCAATTTACCGCGATTTAATGGTAGGCTCTAAGAGCAGTCCCGAAACAACCTATAGAAGCATCGGAATAAAACCCGAGCTTTGCGCCGAGGTAGGGCAGAAGTTCATCGCGATGTATACGGGAATCACCGACAAGACGCAGTTTGAACAGTATATGAAAATGATAGGTTTAGTATTTGCGTTTAATGTTGTACTGCTTATACCTGATTTCCCGGGCGCCGCTGAGAGGGGACCCGCTATTATCGATCAGCTTTTGCGCGGCGCGGTTCTTCCGAACGTTGAAGCGCTAAAGCAGATTCTATCCAAATAATTAAGAAACCGTCAGGTTGACTTATAGGTGTTCTTAATAAAAGGAGTAAAACAATGAAAGATAAAAAATATGTATGTCCCGAAGCGGATTTAGTTAAATATTCGGACAAAGATGTGTTGGTTGAGTCCAATACCACACCTACCGAGGAATACGAGAGCCCGAGAGTATAAAAAAGTAAAAGTGTTTAATAAAAATTGATGACAATTCTAAATTACTGTGATATAATTTTTTAAAAAGAAGGGAGGATACTATATGAAAAATAAAGTATTAGTATCATTTTTATCATTAGCTATGGCGGGATTACTAGCTGTATCCTGCTCGGGCTGCGGAGAAAACAAGACGGATAATAAATCCGAGGCGCAGACTACCGCCGCTACAACCGCCGCCGCTGAGTCCGAGACAAAGAATATCGACTATATGGCGATTGTAAACAAGACGCATAAGCTTCCCGATGACTGGGAAATGAACCTTAAAACTGTTCGTATGATGAACTCAATCAAAGACAGCGTTGAGGTGGAAGCTAAGGCGTACGACGCTTATAAAAAGCTGAAAAAGGATCTGAAGAAGGACGGAATTAAGGTAGACCTCGACTCCGCGCGCAGAAGCGTTTCCGAGCAGCAGCGTATTATGGACGACTTTACGAAGAAGTACGGAAAAGATTACGCGCTTAAAACCGTCGCTCAGCCCGGTTATTCCGAGCACCATACAGGACTTGCGCTCGACCTCTATCTTATTAAGAACGGTAAGGATATAACCGAGAACGAGGATATGATTAAGTATACAGGCACCTGGGCTAAGATTCATAAAAAGCTCGCTAAGTACGGCTTTATTCTCCGTTATCTAAAGGATAAAGAGCATATTACGGGCTACGGCTACGAGCCCTGGCATATCCGCTATATTGACAACGCTGACGCGGCTAAGCTTATAATGTCCAAGGGTATTACATTCGAGGAGTACCGCGGTGTAGCGAGCGGAAATAAGGTTAAAATCGACTACGGCACATCCGCTATCTATTCTCAGGATGAGCTTAAAGACGCTGTAATCCAGGTTAAATGTAAGTTCGCCGCCTGGGACGGCTGTGAGCTCAAGAGCATTACTTACGCGGGCGACAGCGAAGTTAACGATGAAAACCTTAAAAAGCTTAATAAGGAAAATTCCGGCGGAAAGTATACGAAAATCGCTAAGTTCTTAATGGATTTTAAAACCCCGAAGGATAACAAAAACGAAGACCTTAAGGCTGATAAGAATTATAAGGATTACGAGTGGTGGCTCGCTAAAACCAAGGAAGGCTGGGAAATCGTTTCCTACGGCGAGAAATAATATAATAATTAAATTATCCGCGGCAGGCTTATGCTTACCGCGGATATTTTTTGCTATAAGAGAAAAGGGACTGACAAAATCAGTCCCTTTTAGTTTACTTATTAAATTATCCCGCGTAATTCTGTCCCGCGTTTTCTGAACCGCTGAGTCTCGCGGCGTATTTCTGAATACAGGTAGCGTCCTTAATATCAACTCTGCCGTTGTTGTTAACGTCGGCGAGGAGCTTTTCTTTATCGGAAAGCTGTACGAGAGAAGCGATTGACTTCTGAATCTGTGTAGCGTCCTTAATATTTACGGTGTTGTCGCCGTTAACGTCGCCGATTATGCCTGCAAATACTGTAGCGGGCTCGGTTTGAACGGCTGTAGTGATTTCCGTAGGAGCTTCGGTAGTCGCTTCCGTCGGAGCCGCGGTTGGTTTTACGGGCTTGTATTCCTCGAAAACATTTCCCGCTTTAAATATCTTTGACTTTCCTTCTAAGGACAGTCCGGGCTGTTGGTGAGCGGGGTATCGGTTAGTGGATGACTCGCTGTCGCTTTCGGTAAAGATTATATTGCCGTCGGAGAGAGCTTCGGGAATCTCGAGTACATAGTAGCCTGTCGCGCTGTCCTTAGTCATAAGCTGACCCGGCCACGTTCCGTTGTTATCGCTTCCCGAATAGATGTAAGCATAAACCTTAGACCAGTTGTAGCTTGTGTTATCGAAGAACACGCGCTGTTTAGCGTTCGGATCTTCTTTGGTATATGTATAGGTCTTAACATCGCTCCAGCTTGTACCGTCGGTAGCCTTTACGCTTACTGTTGTAGCGTCGCCGTAGTCCGCGTCCGCGCCGATTGTAATAACCTGTCCGTTTGTATAATTTGTGAAAGCGCCGCCGTTGATTGAATACTGAGCGGAGGTCGCGTCGGAAAAGCTGAGAGTAACCTTCATTGTATCCGTTTTGTATGATGTAGACGGTGTAGCGGAAGCTGTAGGACCCGCAGGCTCAGTGCTGTAGAATACAGCGATACCCGTGCTGCCGAGCGTACCTGTCATATTTGTGCTCGTAACTGTCCATGTATTTCCTGAAACTTTGTCGGTATATGTGCCCGACTTAACAAGTCCGTCCGCGTTGGGAACTGTAACTTTACCGCTTGTGCCTTTTGCCGAAGCGACTACAGCGCCTCCCTCACGGCATACAACGTCGCAGCCGTCGCCCGAGGTATAGCTTTCGCTTCTGCCGACTAAGGCGTTTTTAAAGTGGTTTACCTCGGCTACTTCCTTCGATTTATAGTGTACGCTTCCTTTATTACCCGCGTAAATGCTCTCTCTGTCGGTGGAACCGGGTCTTGAGAGATAGAGCGCCTGAGCGTCGGCTCTTGAGGCGAGAATAGCGTATGAACGGTCAATGATTTTCTGGTCGAGATTCTTAGTCCAACCCTCGTCGCCGTTGTTGGAGTAAGTATCGTGAGTTTCCGCCATATATATAAGCTTAGTACCGTCAACTCCCTTTTTCTTCCAGTTGGAGGTGTTGGTAACAACCTTGCCGTCTCTCATACCGCCTGTAAGCTCGCCGCTGTAGTAGCCGTCGTTTACGCCGATATACTTTGTGTATTCTTTAAGTACGTTGACTTCATTACCACCGGGGCTGTCGAGGATTTCGCCGTATGACCAGAGCCCTACGTTCTTTACCATACTGAAGAAGTTATCACCCTCGGCGGGAGTACCGATATGCTTCGCCGCGTCAAAACGGAATCCCGAAACGCCTATGCTCTTTAAATCGTTTAAGTAACCTTTTACAATATTCTGAACATAGCTGTCCTCGGTTTTAAGGTCGGCGTAATCGCCGATATTGCACTTGGTCAGCTGAGTGCGGTCCTTCCAGTTTGTACATTTGCCGTTATTATGCCAGTATTTGCTGTCCTTGAGGTTGTCCTGAATCTTGCCGTGGTCGCCTGTAAGGTGGTTTGCAACAATATCAACAATGACTTTAATTCCGTACTTCTTAGCCTCTGTGCATAAGCTCTGCAACTCCGATCTGCTTCCGAGGTCGTTGTAGTCAACATAGAAACCGCGCGGCTGATACAGCCAGTACCATTTACCCGAGGTGTCCTGGGGCTGAGCGGGGGAGGTCTGTACAGCGACAAAGCCCGCCTCGGCTATGCTTTTAAGCTCGTTTTTAATGTCGTTGTACTTCCAGTTAAAGCAGTGGAGAATATTTCCGTCCGAAATATTGCTCGGAAGTCCGTAGTCCACGCCGCTTACGTTTTTAGCGGTATCGGCGGCGGTTGTTTTCGCCGACTTATCCGCGGCGGCGGTCTGAATTGCGCCGAACGCGCAGCAGGAGATTATAATGCAGATGCACAGCACTAATCCCATAATCCTTTTTGTCATTTCATTCAACTCCTAAATCAAAAATACCTACATTAGTATTGTACCAAAACGCGGGAACGATTTCAATTCACGTATTGCACAATACATTAAATAATAATATTGGTGTTTCCGTGAAAACGCATATCCAAAATTGTTTTCGCAATAATCAGGCGCTTTGAGGCTTTAAAGTATAATTCTAATATAGAATTAAAAAACAGATAAATCAATTGTGTTTTTCTGTGGACTTTTTTTACTTTTTCTGTTATTATAAATATAATATTTTTTTATTTGGTGATACGATGATTCTGGAAAGTATAATTGAAGAATTAACTGAGCATAAAGGGCTTTTTGAATTAGCGGTTATTCTGTCGCTGGTTTATTATATCGCGCTTACTGTCGCTCAATGGAAGATATTCGAAAAAGCGGGGGAAAAGGGCTGGAAATCGCTTATTCCCTTTTACAGTGTATTCGTAGGACACCATATTGTAGGTATGCGTCATTTCTGGTTTATTCTCGATATGGCGTTATGGGTGTTTGAGATTTTTATGGAAGTGTTTAAAGTAAGACCGCTGTGGCTGGAAGATGTCCTGTTAGCGATAGCGATTATTATTACGCTCATAATGGAAATAATCCATATTATGAAGATGTGCTACTGCTTTACGAAAAGCGAGCGGTTCGGTATCGGGCTGTTTGTATTACCGCCTGTATTTTCTCTGATACTCGCTTTCGATAAGTCAGAGTACAACCTGCCGAGGTCGCACCCCGAGCATTATTCAGCCAAATATAAATAAGTGAAAAATGTTTTAATATAAAACTGTAAAGGGAGAGTTTATTATGAAAAAAATCTTATGCGCAATACTCAGCCTGCTTATCGTTATGAGCGTAGCGGCAACCGCTGTTCCCGTTTCAGCCGCTGATAACGACAAGGTAAGCGATATGTTGAGTAAAATGACTGTTGAGCAGAAAATAACCCAGATGCTTATGCCGTCGTTCCGCTATTGGCAGGAGGGCGAAAGCGATATGACAGGCGTCGAGGAGCTTAACGCCGAAACAGCGGCTTTTATCAAGAAATACGGCTTCGCTGGCGTGATTTTATATGCCCAGAGCTGTAAGACCGCCGAAATGACAACACGCCTAATTGACGATATGCAGAAGGCTAACGCGGCGTCGGATGATGAAAGACCCGCGCTTTTAACCGCTGTTGACCAGGAGGGCGGAAGCGTATGCCGTATTGCGACAGGTACGGCGCTTTGCGGTAATATGGCTTTAGGCGCGGCGGGAGATTATAATTACACATCCTCCGCGGCTTCTATCGTGAGCAGCGAGCTTAAATCTATCGGATTTAGTATCGACTTCGCGCCTGTTGTTGACGTAAATAACAACCCCGCTAACCCCGTTATCGGAATCCGTTCTTTCTCCGATGATCCCGAAACTGTAGCCGAGCACGCCGAAAAATTTATAGACGGCTTACAGAGCAACAACGTATCCGCTTCGCTTAAACATTTCCCGGGCCACGGCAACACCGACACAGACAGCCATACGGGACTTCCCTGTGTATACAGCACATATGAGGACTTAAAGAAATGTGAGCTTATACCGTTTAAGAAGTCTATCGACGCGGGAGCCGATATGATTATGACAGCTCATATCGAGTATCCTAACGTAGAAAAGGAAACCTATATTTCCAAGCTGACAGGCAAGGAGATTAACCTTCCCGCTACTCTTTCCAAGACTATCCTGACCGATATTCTCAGAAAAGATATGAATTTCGACGGCGTTGTTATAACCGACGCTATGGATATGGACGCTATTAATAAGCACTTCGACAGATACGACGCGGCTAAGCTCGCTATTAACGCGGGTGTTGATATCCTTCTTGTACCGACCTCAACATATTCCTCCGCTCAATTAAAGGATACCGAGGATTATATCGCTAAGCTCGTAGAAATGATCGAAAAGGGCGATATTAAGATCGACAGAGTAAACGAGTCCGTAGAGAGAATATTAAGACTGAAAGAAAAACGCGGTCTGCTCGACGGCTACAGCAACCCCGATATTGAGGAAAAGGTCGAGAACGCTAAAGCAACAGTCGGCTCTAAGGATAACCATAATAAGGAATGGGAAATCACCAAGCGCTCGATTACCCTTGTTAAGAACGATAACGACACTCTGCCGATTAAAAACAGCGGAAAAACAGTTGTACTCGCCGCTAATAAGGACGGCTGTAATTCTATGGATTACGCCGTAGGACTTTTAAAGGATAATAAGAAGCTCGACGACCGCAGCGATGTCGTTATTGATACCTACGCGAATAAAACCGCGGAGGATATAGCTCCTATTACCAAGGACGCCGATAATGTTGTGATTTTCACAAGAATGTTCAGCTCCGACGATTTAAAACCCGAAACCGAGGACGGCGAAACCTTTAAGATAGTAAACGAGATTATCGACGACGCGCATAAAAACGGCTCCAAGGTAACTATAGTAAGTTGTTATCTGCCTTATGATGTAGCCCGTTTCCAGAGCGCGGACGCGATTATGGTCGCTTACGGCTCGAGAATTATGAGCGAGGACCCGAGAGTTAAGGATAGTGACCTTAAAGCCTACGGCCCGAATATGCCCGTGGCACTTTATATGGCGTTTGACAGCGGTGTAAAGCCTACGGCTAAGTTACCCGTAAATATTCCTAAGCTTAAATCCGACTTTACTTTCGCCGACGAATTCCTCTACGAGCGCGGATACGGCTTGACCTATTCCGATAAAAAGGAAATTCTCCTCGGCGATACCGACGGCGACGGTAAAATCACGATTACGGACGCTACACTTATCCAGAAGTATATCGCGAGATTTAATATGGACGAAAGCTTTAACGTTGACGCCGCCGATACTGACGGAAACGGCAAGATAAATATTACCGACGCTACAAATATCCAGAAATATCTCGCTAAAAAACCCGCTCCCGAGGATATAGGCAAGCGGATTTTCAGCTAATGTAGCTCAGTGGTTATCCGATATAGGGGAGTCCCATCTTGCAAGCGAGCAGGAGCTTATTGACGCTGTAAACCCTATAAATAAATAATTATATAGAAGCAAGCCTTATCACAGGTTGAATAACAAATTATTACAACAATATACGGTGTTAAAATCTGTTATTAAAAATATAATCAAAAGGACACCAAAGAAAGAATAGCGGCTGAGTAATCAGTCGCTATTTTTATATCATAATTAATTGTTATAAAAGTCAGCGATATAATTCTCTGAATCTCTTGTGTATTTACTGATTTTTTGGTAGTATAATATGTAGAAATGTAGAGAAAAAATAATAAACTGGATTGAAGGAGTTTTTTATATGCTGAACAATGTATTCAATAAGTTTTTTAACACCGCTTCTGATACCTTGACAAACGTTACCCAGAATATTGTCGAGAAGAGCCATAATAAGACGAAGCTCAACCACCTGAAAAAAGAGATGAGAAGCGAGCTGGAATCGCTGAACCGCGCTTATATTGAGCTGGGTAAGGAATACTATAATCTATTAAAAAACAGCGATAGTGCGCCTTTAAACGATAAGCAGGCGCATTTGATCAAGGATATTGAAAAAAGCAGGACGAAGATTGCGAGTGACTTGAAATGCTACCGCGCAATCCTGGAAATAAAAACAGAGGAGCCTCGTGAGAAAATATCTAAAAGCACGACCGTGATTTCCGAGAAAAAGACAGAAGCCGTTACTGAACCCGTGGAAGAAAAAGCGGAAATCGTTCCCGAGCCCACGGAAGAAAAGATTGAAACTGTCATTGAACCTGTGGAGGAAAAGACTGAACCTGTTACTGAACCCGTGGAAGAAAAGACAGCACCCATCACCGAACCCACCGAGGAAAAAGCGGAACCCGTCACCGAACCCGCGGAGAAAAAAGCGGAACCCGTCACCGAACCCGTCGAAGAAAAGACTGAAACTGTTGCCGAACCCGCAGAGGAAAAAGCAGAAACCATTCCCGAACCTATTGAGGAAAAGGAGGAAACTGTCGCTAAACCCGTAGTGAAAACAGCAGAAAGCATAGCGCGAACCGCTGATGTTAAGGCGGATAAAAAGGACAACGAGCTTCAAGATAAGGCTGTTGGCGTCGCTGAAAAAGACGGGGTAAAGACAAGGAAAGTTATGAAAAATCCCGAAGCGCTCAAGCGGGATAATCGCCGTCTTCGTGAAGCGCTGAAAGCTATAACTAAAAAAATGAAAGCTGTTGAAGAGATTCGCGACAAGCTTGACAACGCAAGTAAATAAGAATAAAAGACTCAAACGCGGAATCTGTAACAGAAACCGCGCTTGTTATTCTATACACATATTACTTCTTTATCTGATTCTTAAAGCATATAGTACGCTAATTAGAATGAATTTAGAAAAATGATTAGTATTTAATAGGTGAAAATATGATTAAAGACTTAGTACACGACCCGATGTTTTTGGGAATTAAATCAAAACCAGCCGATAAAAACGATATCCAAGTAGGAAAGGATTTGCTCGAAACGCTGATTGCGCATAGAGAAACCTGCGTTGGTATGGCAGCTAATATGATAGGCGTTACAAAGTGTGTTATCGCGTTCAACGACAACGGCAATTATGTGGTTATGTATAATCCTGAGATTGTCGGAAAGTCAGGCGGGTTTCAGACCGAAGAAAGTTGCCTTTCGTTACTCGGCGCTCCAAGACCGACTACTCGGTACAAAAATATCCGAGTAAAATACCAGGATAGTTTATTCAAATGGAAAACAGCGAATTATACAGGATTTACCGCCCAGATTATCCAGCACGAAATAGACCATTGTAACGGAGTTTTGATATGAAAAAGTATGAATTTGAGAATATTCATCCATTCCAGGACGGTAATGGCAGAGTGGGCAGACTGATTGCTTTAAAAGAATGCTTACGCTATTCAATAATTCCATTTATAATTGAGGATTCAAAGAAGCTTTTCTATTACAGAGGTCTCTCTGAATGGAAAAATGAACCCGGTTATCTTATTGATACCTGCCTTGATGGTCAGGATACATTTAAAAATCTGATGAAAATGTTTGATATGGAATAAAACAAGGGCTGTCGTGCGACAGCCCTGTTTCGTTAAATCTATTCAGTTATTTGATCACTTAGGTTGCGTTTTGCGTAAATGATACGGCTAACGGTTACATTTTTCTGCTGTTCATCAACGGTATAGAACAGCATATAATTCTTTATGAGAATTTTTCTGTATTCCTTTTTTAGCGGTCGGATTGGTTTAAAGACACTATTTGAATAGGGGAATGTCTCTAACTTTTGCGCCGCCTCAACTATTTTCTCAACAGTATTGTATGCGGCAGACGGGTTTTTGAGTTCATCTTTGATGTAGAGAGCAATCTCCGTCAAATCCTGTTTCGCTATGGGTAGAAATTCGACTTTATACATCCAGCTCACCTTTGATTGAGCTTAGAACATCTTTAGGAGAGAAACGTTCGTCGGTCAACTCGGCTTCTCTTTCGGCGGCTTGAAGCTTGAAATAAACCTCGCTCTCAAATTGCAGGTTCTCATACGCTTCCATACTCAACACAACCATATCACCGAATCCGTTTTTTGTTAGGAAAACAGGCTGTGAGGTTTCGTGAACAGTTCTTGAAATATCTGCGAAATTGTTTCTTAAATCCGAAACGGGACGTATTGTTTTAGCCATAACGCCATCTCCTTTTTAGCATAATTATGCTAAATAAATTATATACCGTATATTATTATGTGTCAAGTTCATTGGGTTAAAAATTCCAATGGATCTGAATAATTGCCAAATAAAATTAACGAATTAATAGAAAACAACTCCGCATATGAATAGTTTGCGGAGTTGTAATCTTTATTTATTCTTCATCTGATTCTTAAAGCATTTTTTATCGAATTCGGGATTGAATGCGTAGAAGTTTTTTTCGTCGAGCTTGTCGGTCAGGATTCGTAAGTTCTCGCCGAAGCGCTGATAATGCACAATCTCACGCTGGCGCAGGAAGCGTATTGCGTCTTTAACGTCAGGGTCATCCGCGAATCTTAATATATTATCATAAGTCGTCCGCGCTTTTTGCTCCGCCGCCATATCCTCGTGGAGGTCGGTTATAGCGTCGCCCTTAGAGGCGATATATGCCGCGGTGAAGGGGACTCCCGAGGCTGAGGCGGGGTAGATGCCGAGGGTATGGTCTACGAAATAATCGCCGATTCCCGAGTCTTTAATCTCTTTTTCGCTTAACCCCTTTGTGAGCTGATAGAGAATCGTGCCAACCATTTCAAGGTGCGAAAGCTCCTCTGTGCCTATATCGGTAAGCGTTGCTTTTAACTCGGGCAGCGGCATAGTATAACGCTGGCTCAGATATCTGAGCGACGCTCCGAGTTCACCGTCAGCGCCGCCGAACTGGCTGAATATCATTTTTGCAAGCTTAGGGTTGGGAGTTTTTATATTAATCGGGTACTGTAGTTTCTTTTCATATACAAACATTACTCTACCTCCTCGTTTTCCCACGGCCAAGGAGCTTTAATCCAGCTCCAGCGGTTTTTAGCGTTATCGTTAGTCGTCAGCGAGCCGAACTTTTTCTCGAACTCAGCTTTAAGCGGTTTGTATTTTTCGGAAATCTCATTCATCTTAATAATCGTTTTTTCATCGTTAGGATGTGTATCGAGATAAAGCTGTAAATCGTGAATCATAAACTGATACGACGACAGCTTTTTCATCATTATTTCACGCTCAGTCATCTTTACCTCCCGCGTATTTACTGCCGAAGAAAGGCTTGTTTAATACAGGATACGCTGTGCCTGACTCCAACGCCTGGGCGGGGGAGTAGGTCTTATCTTCGTATTGCTGAAACGGCACATACGCCATTGCTTCCGCGGTATTCTTCGGGAGCGGAGATATACCGTAGCTTTCCATTATCATCTCTGTTATTTCCACAGTTAATACTCCTTTGTGATTATTGAAGTAAACTTCTGTATATACTATGCTTAACTTGTACTTAGTTGAGTAAAAATAAATTTCAGTTTTGTTTCATAGTTATTTCATATAGTTTTCACTTAAGGGAATTACTATATAGTCACAGAATTAAAATGAATTGTTTGGAGGTAAAAACAATGACCAATAATCCTTATGAAAATAATTATAACAATAACGAATACGGTTCGGAAAATATCAACTCATCAGTTAATCCCGAAGATACCGAACATATAAGCGCTCCCGCTCCAGACTATACTCCCGATAACTATTATCAGAAGCATTATTCGGAAAGCACTCCGAGCACGGAGAGCAGCCAAAACTACACAAACAGCTATTCTACTAATAACGCACAGCCGCGTCAGACATACACTCCTCAGCAGAACGCGTATTCAAGCAATCAGCAGAGCCCTTATTCACAGAGCTCGTATCAGAACGGCGCGTACCAAGGCTATAACCACCTTTACGAAGCTCCTAAGCCGAAGCCTAAGAAAGAGAAAAAACCCGTTACCCGCGGCGCTGTAGCCGTAATGCTCGTAGCAAGTATAGTATGCTCTACATTCTTAGGATTAGGCGGCGGCTTCTTAGCAGGCACGATTATGAATAGTCAATCGAGCGCCGACGCGGTAAACGTAAGCAAATCAGGCGCGTCAAGCTCATCCTACGCTTCATCCACAGCGGCGCTTACCACTACCGAGATTGTTAAAAAAACAGCCGATACAGTTGTTGAAATTACAACGGAACAGGTTAGCACTGGCTCTTTCTCACAGCAGTATATTCAGCAGGGCGCGGGCTCGGGCGTAATTATTTCCAAGGACGGATATATTGTTACCAATTACCACGTAATCGAAGGCGCGTCAAAGGTCAGCGTTACATTAAGAGATAAAACCGAATACACTAACGTAAAGGTAGTCGGAACTTATAAAGCGGGCGATTTAGCTCTCTTAAAAATCACCCCGAAAAAGGATGTGGCTTACGCGACATTCGGCGACAGCTCAAAGCTCTCCGTAGGTGATTACGCCGTAGCAATCGGCAACCCTCTCGGACAGCTCGGAGGAACTGTTACAGACGGTATTATAAGCGCTCTCGACAGAGAGGTAACTATAGATAATCAGACAATGAACCTTCTCCAGACAAACTCCGAAATCAGCCCGGGAAACTCGGGCGGCGGACTTTTCAACGGCAACGGCGAGCTTATCGGTATAGTTAACGCTAAGTCAAGCTCAGAAGCGGTCGAGGGTATCGGATTCGCTATTCCGATTAACGACGTACAGGACGTACTCTCAGACCTTAAAAAGTACGGATATGTTAAAGGTCAGATCGACCTCGGAATGTCACTCTCCGATATCAGCAATACCGCTCAGCTGTGGATGTACGGAACAAATCAGACGGGCGTTTATGTAACAAGCGTTTACGCTAACAGCAACGCCGCTAAAGCGGGCTTCCGCGCGGGCGATATTATAACCAAGGTTAACGGCACTGAAGTTAAATCCACCTCGGAGCTTAACGCTATCATTAAGAAGTTTAAGGTAGGCGATACCGTTGCATTCTACGTATACCGCGGTACACAGTCGGGTACTATTAAAATGAAGCTTGCCGAATATTCTAAGGAAACTGAATTTAATTCGGAGTCAAATAACAGCAACAGCGGTAATCAAGAAGGCGGCAGCATCTGGGATTATTTTGAATAATCAATACGCAATAGAGTATTAAACACAGATAACTGAATAACTAAAAATTATCCTCCTTATCATAGCCCGATAACTATGGTAAGGAGGATATTATTGACACTAATTTTCACGCGTTAAGCGGAAATATAAAAAACTATTGATTATATTTCTTCTTTATGCTAATATGTAAGCATAAAGGGGAGGGACCTTGTATGAAAATCAAAATTACATCCGACAGCACTTGCGATTTATCACCCGAGTTAATAAAAAAATATGATATAGATATTTTACCGCTTTACGTTTCACTTGGCGATGAAACTAAAAAAGACGGGGAAGAGGTTGTACCTGACGATATTTATGATTATGTTGATAAAACGGGGGTTCTCCCGAAAACCTCCGCGCCTAATATTTCCGATCTGATTGATCTGTTTACAAGATGGCATAACCTTGGTTATACTATTGTCCATTTCAGTATCAGCAGTGATTTCTCAAGCTCATACCACAGCGCGACTATCGCGGCTGAGGAAATCGGGAACGTGTATGTCGTAGATTCCCGCAACCTTTCAACAGGCCAGGGCTTGGTAGTCCTCCACGGTGTTGATTTAGCGGCAGAGGGTAAATCGGGCGCTGAGATTAAAGAGGAATGCGATAAGCTCACCTCGAAGATTGAAGCCAGCTTCGTTGTCGATAGTATAGACTATCTCCATAAAGGCGGACGCTGTTCCTCGGTTGCGGCTTTAGGAGCGAATCTTTTAAAGCTGAAGCCTTGTATCGAGGTTGTAGACGGAAAGATGATTTCCGCTAAAAAGTACCGTGGTAAAATTGACAGCGTTATTATCAACTATGTAAAAGACCGTTTAAACGGACGCGACGATATTGTAAAGAACAGGATTTTTATTACTCATACAAGATGTAATCCCGAAACGGTTAAAGAGGTAAGAGATAAGATCAATGAGCTTATGCCGGGATTTAACGAAATTATCGAAACAACCGCGGGCTGTACCATTACCTCACATTGCGGTCCAAGTACACTCGGTATACTGTTTGTAAGAAAATGAAGAATGAAGATTGAAGAATGAAGAATTTCGGTCGGGTAGACAGAAGGTTTTAATCTATAACCTTTGTCTCCCGACCGTTTTAATATTTCGCTGGCGCGAAGCGAATATAAATATGGTCGGGAAAACAGCTTTGATAATCTATCAAGCTATCTTCCCGACCTTTACTATTCACTTTTCATTCTTCATTCTTCATTACATCGATTCAGGACATTCGATATTAAACATATCGAGAATGTTTTTGATAACCGTCTTAACAGCTAAGCAAAGGTTTAATCTTGCCTGCATTAAGCTTTCGTCCTCGACTTTAACCCTGCAAGCGTTGTAGAACTTGTGGAACAGAGTAGCTGTCTGGGTTACATAACGAGTGATTTTAGTCGGGTCATATTCCTTAGCCGCGGTTTCAATTTCCTCGGAGAACGCCGCGATATGATTGATAAGCTCGAGCTCCTCAGATTCTTTAAGGAGCTTTAGCTCGTCTACGGTACAATTTCTCGGACTTACGCCGTCCTTAGCGAGAGCCTTGATAATACTGCAAATTCTCGCGTGAGCGTACTGTACATAGTAAACGGGGTTCTGGTTATCCTGCTGTACCGCGATATCGAGATCAAAGTCCATCTGTGTATTAGCTTCTCTGGTGTTGAACAGGAAACGCGCGCTGTCTACGGGAACCTCCTCGAGTAAATCGCCGAGCTGAATAGCCTTGCCCGTACGCTTGCTCATCTTAACGACCTGTCCGCCCGATACGAGCTTAACGAGCTGCATTAAAACTACCACGAGCTTACTGCCGTCATATCCGATAGCGTCCATAGCGCCCTTCATTCTCATAACGTGGCCGTGGTGGTCGGCTCCCCAGATGTCGATGCAGGTCTCGAACCCGCGGTCAAATTTATCCTTGTGGTACGCGATATCCGCCGTGAAGTAGGTGGGGTTGCCGTTCTGACGGATAAGTACGTCGTCCTTTAATTCGAGCTTGTCTATATAATCCTGTGTTTTACCTTCTTTAAGGAGTATGTCTGTGCATACTTCTTTATTCTTGTACCAGATAGCGCCTTCCTTTTCGTAGGTAAGACCTTTTTCGGTGAGTAAATCTACTACGGCTTTAACCTTGCCGCTGTCGTGCAGGGTGGATTCGAAGAACCATTTATCATAATGGATTTTGTATTTTTCCATATCGCTCTGCATTTTCGAGATGTTCTTAGGCAGAGCGTAGTCAACTAAAGCTTTCTTTCTCTCCGAGCTGTCTATATCCACGAGCTTGTCGCCAAACTCGTCCGCGTACGCCTTGGCGTGGTCGGTGATATCCAAGCCCTGGTATCCGTCCTCGGGGAACTCAATGCCGTCCTTGTAGAGCTGGAGGTATCTCGCCTCTAAAGAGCAGGCGAATTTTTCAATCTGATTGCCCGCGTCATTAACATAAAATTCTTTATAAGAATTATAACCCGCTTTCTTCAGAACCGCGGCTAAACAGTCGCCAAGAGCTCCGCCGCGAGCGTTACCCATATGCATAGGTCCTGTGGGGTTGGCTGATACGAACTCAACGTTTATATTCTTACCCTGACCGTAGTCGGAAGAACCGTAGTTTTCTTTTTCTTCCTCAACATCCTTTAATACCGAAGCGTAAAAATCCTTAGAGTAAAAGAAGTTGATAAACCCGGGACCCGCTACCTCGCATCTCTCGAAAAACGTATCCTCGAGTTCGATGTTCGAGGTGATAGCCTGAGCGATTTTAACGGGAGCCGTTCTGAAAACACGCGCGCCCGCCATAGCGGCGTTGGTCGCGAAATCGCCGTTCTTTCTGTCGGCGGGAGTTTCGATAACAAAATCGGGAATATCCGCGTTTATAAGCTCGCCTTTATCAATCGCGGTTTTAATCGCTGTAGATACAGCGTTTTTAAGCTGTGTTTTAGCTGTTTTTAAAGTCTGCATATCTTCACCTTTTTTCCTGTACATCAATGTAAAATTCGTTATTAGAAATAAGCTCGTTGTTAAAATCCAGCGAATAGCTTACGTGAAGCTTTCCGCCGTTATCGCTGAGCTCGTTGTTTATAGTGTCCGCGAAAACGCCGATCATCATATCGCCGACCATTGTTCTGTAGTGGCATTGATGACGTCTGCCTTTTTCGAGAATGAGGCGTGACTGGATTTCTCCGTTGCGGATTATCGTCACCTTGTTGTCGTTTTCGACCTTAATTATATTGTTGGAGCTGACGGAAGGATTTTCTTCGTCGTATTCCTTGTAGCCTATGTAAGCGTGGTCGGGCTTCATTATGTATTTGCCGACAGTCTGCAATTCAATTTTGTCTTTCTCTCCGTCAACTTCCTGAATACCCGTGACGGAAATAAGATACTCGTTCTTTTTGTTTTCCATTTCCATATTTGCCCTTAGTATAGTTCAATATTGATCTGCTCGACCTTATGGCTTACGTTCTCGCCTAAAAATACATTGGCGATATTCTCGAAGCCGTCGGGAGCGTCCGATACATAAAACTCGCAGTCGCCGTTTTCTTTTCTGTCAGATAAAAGATTATTCTCTTTTAGAATTTTAGCGGCGTAAATCGCGGTTTCCTTACCGCTGTCTATTAGCTCTACGCCTTCGCCCATTACAGAGCTGATGGCGTCCTTGATGATGGGGTAGTGGGTACAGCCGAGAATAACGGTATCTACGCCCGCGTTTTTTATATCGGTCATATATCTCTCGATAACAAGGCGCACAACCTCGTCGTCCTTGTCGATAAAGCCGTTCTCAACCAGCGGTACGAACAGCGGACAGTCCTGCTCGAAGGTTTCGATTTCGCTGTCGAATTCCTTTAGAAGATTGCGGTAGCTGTGGCTGTTAATAGTCGCGCTTGTGCCGATAACGCCGACCTTTTTATTCTTTGTCTTTTTAGCGGCGGCGAAGCATGTCGGCGATACAACGCCCGTGTAGGGAACAGGCAGGTCGTATTTAAGATTAGTCGCTACCGAGCTTACAGTTCCGCACGCGGCGATAATCATTTTAACTTTATTCTTTAAAAGAAATTTAGAATCCTGGCGCGCGTAATGCTTTATAGTGGAGTTCGAGCGTGTACCGTAGGGTACGCGTCCCGTATCTCCGAAATATATTATATTTTCGTTAGGCAGTACGTTTTTGAGCTCTCGTACAGCGGTTAGTCCGCCGAGTCCCGAGTCAAAAACACCGATAGGAGCATTATTCATATTCTTTCTCCTTTTCTTTTTCATCATATTATCTTATCATATTAATGTAATACTTTCAAGTTTTTTATTTTATTGTTTTGTTCATTTAAAATGTCACATTTTTTAATATTCAGGGTTATAGTATATAAAGGAGTTGAACAAAATGAAAAGAGCGATATCGTTATTATTAACTTTCACGGTTTTATTCTCTGTATTAAGCGTCAGCGTCTACGCTAAAGGTATAGAGATAGATAAGGATTTTTACGATAAAGCCGAAAAATACGCCCGCGATTGCGGTATTTTAGGTATGCCGTATGATACAGGTTTAGGCTTTACTGTTGAGCATAAATATGAGTTCTATTATGTAAGCTCACAGCTTTTAGTGTTTTCGATAGCTGACGAATGGAACGAAAGCCCTACCTGCACGGTTAAGAATTACGAGTTTACAGGTCACGCGTACTACGGTAACTGTGATAACGGGCTTACTGTTTATGACGGAAATAATTGTTATAAAATCAGCGACGCGGTAGATAAAGGTCTTGTGAGCTTAGAATTTTTGGCTGAGGTAATTCCAAATACTAAGAAAATCGACTTACAAAGCTATTCGGAAAAATTCCATCCCGCCGTAAAAACCTATGTTGAGGAAAACGGTATTAAGGTAACCGATACTGATAACGTTGATTCTTATGTAAAGATTTATTACGACAGCACAAGAGTCGTGCTGTTCGAGATTAATGATAATTCTAATAAAGAACAAAAAATAAGTATTAATTATACTTTCTATACGTATACCTTGACTAATAAAAGCTTCGAAGCCGAAGATTCGGACGCAGGATTTTTCGTTTATTATTACGGAAATATTTATAAGCTCAGTGAAGCTGTTAAAAAAGATATAATAAGCCCGGGGACTGTGATAAATAATATTTCAAATGAAAAAATGGAAAGTACTGTGTTGACAAAAGCAGAGTTTAATTCTTTATTAGAAAATTATATCAAGTCTATTAACGCGCAGTCACGTGTCAAAAGATATTCCTCGGGAACGAATAAAGGCGATATAATGTGCGATTTTTTTAAACATACCGATGAGGTTATCGCGTTCAGAATACTCAGCAATTATATTTGGAATTGCAAGCAGACTATCGGCAATCATACATTTATTAGCGGCACAAAGCTCAGTAATGAAAACCCCTGCGGTTATTGTATTTATAAAGACGGCGTTATATACAGCCTGTCCGACGCATATAATAAAAAACTAATTGATAATTCCGATTTAAAGAAATTATTAACCAAATATGACGCGGCTGAACAAGACAGAGAGATTATTAGAAGTATTATTACGGATTATTGTCAAAAGCTCGATATAGCGGAGTTCAGCCCGGAAGATTATGATATCGTTTATATGCGTGATAATGATATAATTGTAATTCACGGTTTCTTAGGATGCGCCACGCACGGTGAAAGAGTCAGCGAAAAATTCGGCGATTATTTCGCAACTTCAAGCTACGATATGTTTCCTTATATTTTAGGTTACTATGTTATTTATCCCAAAGAAAACACTATGTACAATCTTCACGACGCTTACTTGAAAAAACTCAGCGGGGTAGAGGAGCTGTTTGCCGAAGGACATATAGGTCACAGATACGGCGACGCTAACGGCGATAAAAAGTTCGATATACAGGACGTTTCCGCTATTCAGAAATACATAGCTAAAATATATACAGGTTTTGACGATGTTTTACTCAGCGGAAAATTTGAGTATAACGGTATCTACGACTTCAACATTGACGGAAAAATCAATATTAACGACGCGACCGCTTTGCAAAAATATCTCGCTAAGCTCAACTAAGCTTTGACAAACCGTATATTTATATGTATAATAATTATAATTGTGTAAAAAGGAATGATTTAAATGGATATAAAAACAGCTTTTAACAGTATTTCCGCTAAAGTAGAGGAAGCTTTAAAGCCCCAGGGCTTTACTAAGCAGAAGATAAGCTCTGCCGATAACGAGATGGTATCGCTCTTTACTTCCGAGACAAACGCGTACTCCGTAGTTTACTTTACGGATAAACAGCATATGGTAATGCGCCACTGCGCTATGACCGACGAAGGTCCTGATAACGACTGGAAGGTGCTCGCGACCTGGATGTTCGATCCCGAAACAGATACCCAGAAGGAAGCCGACTCTATCGCTAACGACTTCGTCGATAACTGTTCCTCGTCTACCGCTATTAAGCGTATAAAAACTACGAAGAAGAAAAAGAAGAAGGACTCCGACGAGGGCAACGCCGATCCGCTTTTCCTCTCTAAGAGATTCGTAACATTTTTCCCCGAGCTCAAGGAGGAGATTAAGGAAGAGGAGGATTACTACTATCCGTTCCGCGGCGTAACCTTTACCCGCGCGTCAATCGTGCCGAAGGTAAACGAGCTCGTTAATAAGGGCAATAAAAAGGAAATGGAGAAGCTAGGAAATCTTCTTTCCACCCAGTACGCCAACGGCGACGCCGACACTCGTTCAATTATTACTATAGTTATACTGAACAGCATTCCCGAGGATAAATGCGGCGGAGTAAACGAGTATTTATCCGAGGAGCTTCAGAAAGCCTGGAAAGCCGCTTCTAAATTCCGCGGTAAGACGGTTAAACCCGAAAAGCCGAAGAAAAAGAAGCCGACTATGGCTCAGCGCTTACAGGCTAAGCAGCAGTAATATAATATAGAATAATAAAGAAATAAGGTCGGGGAGACAGCTTGATTTTTTGTTAACGCTGTTTTTCCGACCATAAACTTTTAATTTTTTCAAAAAATCTCTTGACTATTATAATAATATATGTTAAACTAACTATACCTCGTATAAGGGGCTTATTTTTTTGCGCCCTTTAAACGCGCAAGCGATTGTCGAATATTTTTCGCGACCGCGCCCTTTGAGGGAGGCTAAATATATTCCGAAAAATCACGGGAGGTGCCGTCAATGAGAGTTAAAATCACTTTGGCTTGTACAGAATGTAAACAGAGAAATTACAACACAATGAAGAACAAGAAGAACAGCCCTGACAGACTTCAGATGAATAAGTACTGCAGGTTCTGTAGAAAACACACTCTTCATAAGGAAACAAAATAACGGAGGTTAATTATGGCTGAGAAGAAATCAACCGCCAAGGCGACCAAGTCGTCCAAGGCAACCAAGACTGCCAAAAAGTCCGGTAAGAGCTCTAATCCGTTCAAACGCGTACTTAATTACCTTCGTGAGTGTAAAGGTGAGATTAAGAAGATCACCTGGACTCATCCCAAAGTTGCTACTAAAAACTTCTTTATCGTTTTAGCGGTTATTTTGGTATCGGGTTTGTTCATATTCGCTCTTGACAGAGGTCTTTTTGCTCTGTTAGGACTTGTAATGAATCTTTCTTCTACTTAATTCGTCTTTATTAATTTCTAAGAAAGGACGAATGTAAATGGCAGACGGAACATTAAAATGGTATGTAGTTCATACCTACTCCGGTTATGAAAATAAAGTAGCCGGCGACCTGATGACTACGGTTGAAAACCGCGGACTTCAGGATATGATTACGGAAGTTAAGGTTCCAACCGAAATCGTAGTCGAGAATAACGACGGCAAGACTAAAGAAGTCGAGCATAAGATTTTCCCGAGCTATGTTTTCGTAAAAATGATTTATACCGACGAAACCTGGTATGTAGTGCGTAATATCCGCGGATGTACGGGATTTGTCGGACCTTCGTCTAAGCCTGTTCCTCTTACTGACGAGGAAGTTTACCGTTTAGGCGTTGAAAGCCGTGTAGTTGAAGCTAACTACAAGGTAGGGGATTCCGTTCGTATTATCGACGGTCCGCTTGAGGACTTTGTCGGTATTGTCGAGGAGATGGATCCCGATAAGAACTATGTCCGCGTAGTTGTTTCTATGTTCGGACGTGAAACCCCGGTTGAGCTTGAATTAGGACAGGCTGAACCGTTAGAAGACTGAATATTAAGCGAAAAGCTTTAATATTGGGAGCTTTTTATGTTGCTATGCATAAAAAATCCCTGTGGGAGGGACCCCATTATTGTCCCGTAATTTACCACGAATTTTGGAGGTGCAAACACAATGGCTCAAAAGGTAGTTGGCTTAATTAAGCTGCAGATACCTGCCGGAAAAGCTACTCCGGCACCACCCGTAGGACCGGCTCTCGGTCAGCACGGTGTAAACATTGTCGCGTTCACAAAGGATTTTAATGAGCGCACAAGACAGGACGCAGGACTTTTAATTCCTGTAGTTATTACAGTATACGCGGATCGTTCTTTCACATTTATCACAAAGACTCCTCCCGCAGCTGTATTAATCAAGAAAGCATGCGGAATCGAAAGCGGTTCAGGTGTGCCTAATAAGCAGAAGGTAGCAAAGATTACCCGTGAACAGGTTCAGAAAATTGCTGAAACAAAGATGCCTGACCTCAACGCAGGAAGCATTGAAACTGCTATGAGTATGATCGCTGGTACAGCGAGAAGTATGGGTATCGAAGTAGTAGACTAATTAATCCGGGTGGGAGGAATATCCGCTTGACCACCTAATTATGGAGGAAAACTGATGAAACACGGTAAGAAATATGTCGAGAACGCTAAGCTTATCGACAGAGATAAAACATATGATATTGACGAGGCTATCGCGACAGTTGTAAAAACTGCCACCGCTAAGTTCGATGAAACTGTAGAGCTTCACGTTCGTCTCGGTGTTGACGGCCGTCACGCTGACCAGCAGGTCAGAGGCGCGCTCGTACTTCCTAACGGTACGGGTAAAAACGTTAAGGTTCTCGCAATCTGCAAAGGACCTAACGAGGACGCCGCTAAAGAAGCAGGCGCTGACTTCGTAGGCGCTGAGGATATGACACAGAAAATCCAGACTGAAAACTGGATGGACTTCGACGTACTTGTTACAACTCCCGATTGCATGGGTCTTGTAGGTCGTCTCGGTAAAATCCTCGGACCTCGTGGATTAATGCCTAACCCCAAGGCTGGTACTGTAACTCCCGATATCGCTCGCGCGGTTAAGGAAGCTAAGGCTGGTAAGATTGAGTACCGTCTTGACAAGACAAATATTATCCACTGCCCGATTGGTAAGGCAAGCTTCGGCGAAGCTAAGCTTAAAGAGAACTTCGACGCTCTTATGGAAGCTATTATTAAGGCTAAGCCCGCTGCCGCTAAGGGTCAGTATATCAAGTCCTGCGCGGTTACATCTACAATGGGACCGTCAGTACGTATCAGCCCCGCTAAATTCAGCGTTTAATTGCTGATAACTAACAAATAACGCTCTGCGTTATATATATCGCTGTTCTAAAGACAGCAGGTGTCTTTGACATAATGGATTAATCCGCCTGCCGAGGAAGATGCAAAAATGTATGTATCGTCTCCTCACGTCTTGTGGGGAGATTTTTTTAGATTGGCGAAATTTTTAAAAATTAATATGGAGGTGAAAATTTTGCCAAGTAAAAGTGCTTTAGAGGCTAAACAGGCTATCGTAGCCGATTTAGCTGAAAGACTGAAGAACTCTGTAATGGGTGTTGTAGTAAGCTACAAGGGTATTAACGTTGAGGACGATACAAAGCTACGTAAGGAACTTCGTGAGAACGACGTTAAGTATACTGTTGTAAAGAATACTCTTTTAAAGCGCGCTAACGAAGTCGCGGGACTTTCCGAGATGGACAGCGTACTTACAGGTACTACAGCTATCGCTACAAGCGATGAGGATTACGCGGCAGCCGCTCGTATTCTGGCTAACTTCGCGAAGGATCACGATTTCTTCGAGATTAAGTCAGGTTTTATGGATGGTGAGGTTGTAGATTTAGATACTATCAACTCGCTCGCTAAACTCCCGACAAGAGATGTTCTTCTCGCAAATGTTCTCGGCGCGTTCCAGGCTCCTATCTCAGCGTTTGCTCGTGTTATTCAGGCTATCGTTGACGAGGGCGGAGTAGAGAATTGCAAGCCTGCCGAGAAGGAAGAGGCTCCCGCTGAGGAGGCTAAAGCTGAAGAAGCTCCCGCTGAGGAGGCTAAGGCTGAGGAAGCTCCCGCAAAGGAAGCTGACGAAAAAGAAGCTGAATAATGCTTCAACAATTTTTAAAATTAACTAATTACTAATATGGAGGTAAATAAAAATGGCATCTGATAAGATTACTGCTATTATTGAAGAATTAAAAGGCCTTACAGTTCTCGAGCTCGCTGATCTCGTACACGCTGTAGAGGATGAATTTGGTGTATCTGCCGCTGCTGCTGTAGCTGTTGCAGGTCCCGCTGCTGGCGCTGAGGGCGGCGCTGCTGAGAAGACTGAGTTTGACGTAGAGCTCAAGTCTGCCGGCGCAAAGAAGATCAACGTAATTAAGGTTGTTCGTGAGATCACAGGTCTCGGACTTAAGGAAGCTAAGGCTTTAGTTGACGGAGCTCCCAAGGTTCTTAAGGAAGGCGTATCTAAGGAAGACGCTGAAGAGATGAAGACTAAGCTCGAAGAAGCAGGCGCTGAGGTTGAACTTAAATAATTCAATTTCTAATATTAAGGCAGGTTTTATACCTGCCTTTTTTCTTTTTAGGAATAAAAAAATGTTTGCATTTTTTTAACTTATGATATATAATTAGTCTGTTAATATAGTTATGAATTGAGGTTCATATTATGAAAGTAAAAAAGGATTTTATTTTAAGGAAAGTTTCCGATTCCTATATAGTCGTGCCCGTAGGAGAAGCTGTAGTTGATTTCAGCGGTATGGTCAACCTTAACGAAAGCGGAGCTTGCCTTTTTGAGGCGCTTCAAAAGGGAGCTACCGAGGACGAGCTTGTAGAGGCTCTTTTATCCGAATATGACGTAGAAGAAACAGTCGCTAGAGCCGATGTAAAACGCTTTATTTCTAAGGTTAAGGACGCGGGTATTCTTGAATAAAACATTCAGTCTTGAAGAAATTCTCCCCATAATGAGGGAGCAGTTAGAAAACGGAAAAACAGTATCCTTCGTTCCGAACGGAAACAGTATGCTTCCTATGCTTCACGGCGGCGAGGATATGGTACTTCTTAAAAAGCCCGAGGGCAGGCTTCATCTTTCCGACGTAGCTTTTTACTATCGCAGAGAAACGGATTCCTACGTTATCCACAGGGTGGCGGGCTTTCAGAAGGACGGCTCGTATATTATGCTCGGCGATAATAACGTAGCTAAGGAATATAATATTAAGCCCGAGGATATTATAGCGGTCGTTACCGCTTTTTACCGCAAGGGTAAAATGTACACAACCACTCATCCTATGTACAGATTATACTGCGAATACCAGTTTTACTCCCGTCCTTTCCGCAGGGGATACAGGACGTTGAAATCTAAGGTTAAATCTACAATTAAGCGGGGATAGATTTTGAATAAAAAAACATTCTCAACCTCTTATTTAAAAGATGTAAAAAAATTTGATAAGGATACCACTAAATGGATAGCTAAGCATTCACTGCCGCAGCTTCATAATATTATTCTGAACGCTGTTATATACGCGGCGCTAGCTTATATTGGAGTAGCGATAGCTCAGCTCGCGCGCGGAATTGTAGACTCCGCGGCTTATGACCACGACGCTGAAAAGGTATTGTTCTTTTCCGCGGCGCTTGTATCGGTAACGCTGTTACAGATTCTCCTTAATGTATTTTCAAGGATCGTATCATTTAACGCGACGTCTAAGCTTGAAATCAGTATTAAATCCCATCTTTTCGAGACGATACTGAAAAAAGACTACGCTAAGGTGACTAAGTTCCATACAGGCGAGCTTATGACAAGGCTGACGAGCGATATAGACGTTATTCTCAGCGCGATAATGAATATAGTGCCGAATGTTACTTACTTTATTGTAAAGCTTACGGGTATATTTATTGTGCTGTTTTCGATAGACTGGCGTTTCGCGCTTGTATTCGTAATCGGCGGAGCTGTTATATTATTTATTATGCTCCTGTTTAAAGGCACGCTGAAAAATCTCCACAAACGCGCCCAGGAAACTGACGGTAAGGTAAGAAGCTTTATGCAGGAAAGTCTGTCGAGCCTGCTTGTTATCAGAGTGTTTAACAAGGTTAAGCGTATAGCTAATGAATCCGAAAAGCTCCAGTGGATTAATTTCCGTGTTAAGCGAAAGAGAAACTATATCTCTATTGCCTCGACAATGGGCTTTTCCGTTATCTTTTTATTCGCGTATATCTACGGTCTAATATGGGGCTCGTTCCAGATTTTAGAGGGCGTAATTACATACGGACTTTTAACCGAGATACTCTCGCTCGTATCCCAGATTCAGACGCCGATTCAGGGCTTAACCTCAATACTCCCGCAGTATTACCAGGCTTTAGCCTCTGCCGAGCGTATAATTGAAATTGAAAAATTCCCCGATGAGCATATCGAGGAAATAAATAATTCTATAGATTTAAATGAGCTTTACGATAATCTCGAGTCGATCGAGTTTGAGGATATTACTTTCAGCTACGATCGCGATATCGTGCTTTACGATACAAGCCTGAGTATTAAAAAAGGCGAGTTTATCGTTATTACGGGTATTTCGGGTATTGGTAAAAGTACGCTTACAAAGCTTCTCTTAGACGTTTTCCCTGTAACTCACGGCGAGATTTATCTTAAGAAAAAGGACGGCTCTAAGATAATTGTCGATAAGAACGTCAGAGGAATGTTCGCTTATGTACCGCAGGGTAACTTCCTGCTCTCGGGAACGATAAGGGATAATATATCCTTTGTCCGTCCCGAAGCTTCCGACGAGGAAATTATGAAAGCCGCTAAAATCGCGTGCGCTGATTTTATCGACGAGCTTCCCGAGGGACTTGATACCGTTCTCGGTGAAAAGGGAACAGGTCTTTCCGAAGGACAGATTCAGCGTGTAGCTATCGCGAGAGCGATACTCTGTAACGCTTCTATTATCATTCTCGACGAGGCGACCTCCGCTCTCGACGAAAAAACAGAGCTCAAGCTGCTTGAGAATATCGAAAACTTAAAGAATAAAACCTGTATTCTTATTTCCCATAAAAAAGCCGCTTATAAGGTTTGCGATAAGGAAGTACGAATCGAGGATAAGAAGATTATATGTAAGTCAATTGAGAATTGAGAATGTAGAGTTGAGAATTTTGGTCGAGCGGAAAGATAAAATATATCTCAACCGCTTTTTACCGACTGTATTGATAATCGAATAATTTGTAAAAAAAGCACCTGACGGCTAAAACCGTTAGGTGCTATTAATTCTGTAGAGAATGAATGGGTATTGATAAATTTAAGCTGAATATGCGTCATTCATTCTCAATTTTCAATTCTTATCAAGATGTACGTCCAGCTGATTGTACGGAATAACAATGCTGTGGTGCTCGAACTCTTTCTTTATACCCTCCATAAGCGCGTAGTAAACCTTCCAGTAATTCTTAAAGTTAGTCCAGACTCTTACTACTAAATCAACCGAGCTCTCGCTGAATCGTTCAAGCCTTACCTGTGGAGTGAACCTCTCGTCCTCGATAATATTGTCTATATTACCGATAACGCCTAGGATAATGGTTTTAACCTTATCAGCGTCCTCCTCGTAGCTTATCGGTACGAATATCTGAACCCTGACTTCGGGATTTTTTGTGTGATTGGTAACTTCTGTCGTTGTTAAGCATCTGTTGGGTATAACAACATTAGTATCGTCGTATGTACGAAGATATGTGTGCATTAAGTCTATCTTTTCGACATAACCCTTGTGGTCGCTGAATTCAATAAAATCACCTGTTACAAACGGCTTGGTGAATAGAATAACAATACCGCCCGTTATGTCGGTCAGGTTATCCTTTAGAGCCAGAGCTAACGCCGCGGCTGCCGCCGAGAACGCCGCTATTAATCCCGCGCCCGAGAAATTGAGCAGTGAGAGGAATTTCATTATTATAATAACAATGCTGATTGTCCATATAACCCTGACAAAGAATTTCGTCAGCGACGGGTCAATTTCTTTTTTCTGCGAATATTTTTTTAACAGTTGAATTACTATCTTAGTCAAAAGAAGCGCTACCAGTATGAACACTCCGCAGTATATTAAGTCCATAAAGTGCTTCGGAGAAAACAGCTTTTGAAACTCTTTTACTAAGCCGTTTACGTCTTTAACGGTTTTAGCTAATTGGTACATAAACACCATCCTTTTTTAATAGAAAATGCTTTGTTCAGACCACGCCGTTTAAGAAGGCTTTTGAAATAAGCAAACTTTTCCAAAGGCGTGATTGGGAGCGGCGGCTCGCCGTCTAGTTTATTATAAGAAACTTTTTTGGATTTGTAAATAATATATGTGAATAAAAAATGAATAATTAGTAAATCTTTCCTCATAATATTGTTATCATATAAAAAGGTGGTAATTGATATTCACAGTTTAATTAAAAAGGGTACGGCGGCTGTCCTTTGCGCGGGAGTTATTCTTTCGGCTATATGCGCTTCAGTCGGTCTGACGCGGCGAAACGACAGAGTTTTCGAGCCTAGGATGACAGCGCCCGAGTATACTAACTGTTATTATTATGAGGAAAATGTTTTTTACAACAGCGGTTTCGGTATGCCAAATTGTACCGCGTACGCGTGGGGCAGGGTATACGAAATGTTGAAAACCAAGCCTCGGCTATCTACAGGCAACGCCCGCGACTGGTACGGCTATAATAAAGCTAACAGAATCTATCCCTACGGTAATACTCCTAAGCTCGGCGCGGTTGCGTGCTTCGATAACGAGTACGGCGGTCACGTCGCTGTAGTGGAGGAGATTGACGGAGACGTTATCACGTTTTCAAATTCCGCGTATAACGGAGAGCGTTTTTATCTTACGTATTCGGATATTTACGAAAAGAATCCAGGGCAAAGCGGCTGGGAGTTCCAGGGCTATATTTACCCGTCCGATTTTGTTTCGAATAATAAACGCCTAGGCGCTCTGCGTAGAATAAGCGCGGCTGACGGATTGAATTTCAGGGAATACGCGGGCATTAACGCCGATATAATTGATGTAATCCCTGACGGAAGCGATATTTATATAACAACATTCTTTAAAGAAAACGGCTATACGTGGGGGAAAGCGTATTACGACGGTAATGTCGGTTACTGTGTAATTGACTATACTTCCTCTGTATAAAAACGGTCAGCGAAAGCTGACCGTTTAAACGTTTAATCTAATTTTGCTATGTGCTTCTGAATAGCGGTCGTATCTCTAATATCGACCTTTCCGTCGTTATTGAAGTCGGCGTTTTTGAGCTTGTGACTTTCTAAAAGCTTAGATTTCGAAAGGTGCTTCTGAATTAAAGTAGCGTCCGTTATATTAACTCTTTCGTTGTAGTCAACGTCGCCCTTTACCGTAGTATCGACCTTTTTATTCGTAACCGCTTTTATAACGAGCGTACCGCCTATATAGTCGTTGAGTTCATTTATATAATAATCCCGAACGTCTACGATCTCGCCGTTAAAGGTTACGAACGATTCGCCGCTTTCGCAGGTGTCCATAAATCGCATCGTTTTTGAAGTGCTGTCTCTAAGCCATTCGCTTACGCCGAGATTATTGGAAACATTGTATTTCGCGACGTCGGTATTAATCTCAACCGCGATAGCGCCTTTTTCAGCGGGGATAACCGTGTTGTCCGTGTCAACGCATATATAGCCGTTGTAGTTTACGGTATCCTTTTTAATAAGCTGCCATTTGCTTCTGTCATTAACGGGAGTACCGCTGCTGTCAACAGGCGTGTAATACACGTTGTATTTAGCGCCAAGAGAAGTAGTCTCGAATATTACCTTTTCAAGACAGTTGCCTTCCTTAGAAAAATCGAATACGTTAAAGTAAGTTATATCGGAGTCTTTTATATAACCAAAATTGTATGTAGCGCCGAATTCCTCATTCTGATAAAGGTGTTCGCCGTTTTTTACAGGTTCGATTCTCTCAATCGAAAAGCTCGGGTCGAAGTAATCGCTGTTAAAAAGGAAAAAGTCCTCGTAAGAAATCCAGAGATACCCGCCTATTGTGTTATAGTTTTCGCCGTAACTGTTTTTACATAGCCACGCGCCGTCGTTTTTCGGGGTATAATTTCTGTCGAAGTGCTCCTTGCTGTAATTATCATCCCAGCCGACAACAGAAATAGAATGACCTGTATACGCTTCTATTTCATCGGTAAGACAATACGAGGTTCGGTCTTTGCTGTAAGCGTAGCTGTCCGTAAGAAAACTGCTTGTCACCGCGCCGTTTCTCATAATCGCGAGTTTAATAAGGTTGTTGTCGCCTTTTTCATAATAGGAAATAGCGTTGACGGCGTGCTTTACGGTATCGCTCCCGTTTTCAACAGGGCCGCCGCGGCTTGTAAAATATCCCATAGAAATTAAAGTAGTTCCCTCATCGTTTAAGTTGCGAATCCAGCCCTCGCCGTTATCTCTCGTTGAACCCCAGCGGTCGATGGAATCCGTGCTGATATCAGAGGTAAAAAGATTGTTTCTAAGCAGGGTTGACTCTATCGAAGAAACCGAGGAGTATATCCAGCAGGTTTCACCGATTTGTCTTTTAACACTTGTACAGAACCCCTCGTCCTTAGAGCTGTATTTAGAGGGCAGAGTTAAAGTATCGAAGCTGTTTTTGAACTTAACGCCCGAATTGTTCTTAAACTGTTTTTGATGATTACTGTGGGTGATTTCAGCCGCGCCCGCGCTGAACGCGGAAACCGTTATTGTTAAAATTATTAACAACGCGGTTGTTATTTTAAATAATGCTTTCATAATATCCACCTGAATTTATTATAGCATAAAACACTTAACCGTTTCAATACCAAAAAAGCGTATATATTTATACATATTATACCATAATATATAAAAACGAAATCTATGTGAAAACGGAGTGATTTCTTGGAAAAAAGAACCGATTTAGCCGTAGAGGCGCGGGAACTCGCGGGAGCGGATATACAAGGCGTCGAGTACAGCGAAAGAAATGAAAACGGACTTGATATTTCCAGGCTTTACGTAAAGAATCATAAGGCGGGCGTTAAGCTGAAAAAGGAGGTAGGTACGTATATCACAATAGACGTTCCCGCTATGACCGATAATTTTTTAAGCGACGACGAGCGTATAAAAACTATCGCTAAAGAAATTAAAAGACTTCTTCCCGTAAACGGGCTTGTGCTTGTATGCGGACTGGGCAATACCGAAATAACCCCTGACGCTTTAGGGCCGAAAACAGTTTCCAGGGTTTTAGCGACGCGCCATATAAAGGGCGAAATCGCCAGGAGTACAGGGCTCGACAGCCTGCGTCCCGTAGCGGTTCTAAGCCCCGGGGTTACGGGACAGACGGGTATCGAAACCTTCGAGTATATTGACAGTATTATAAAAAAGGTACGACCGACCGCGCTTGTCGTAATAGACGCGCTCGCGTCAAGACGGCTCTCAAGGCTCGGCTGTACGCTCCAGATAAGCGATACGGGTATTTCCCCTGGAGCGGGAGTGCAAAATCATCGTCAGAAAATAACGAGCGATTCCGTAGGCGTACCCGTAATAGCGCTCGGAGTACCGACGGTTGTAGACGCCGTAACGCTTGTATCAGATTTACTTGATGTTGACGATGAAAAAACATCCAACGATTTAAGCGAGCTTTTAAGCCCTGATAACAGAAAGATGGTCGTTACTCCAAAGGAGATAGATTTGCTTATAGACCGTGCTAGCAGGCTTATATCCCTGTCGCTGAACGTCGCTCTCCATAATGACGTTGATATCGGTTTAATAGAGGCGCTGTTGTAATACTGCCTGTACTTTCCGCATAGATTATAGAAAGATGTAAAATGCGGGTGGTAATTTGAAAATTAGCGGAAAACTTAGAAAAGCGGCATATTCTTCCTTAGCCCTTGTGCTTGTATCAATAGCCTTATTCTCGCTATATGAGCGTATATCAATATATTCGGGTGGGGAAGATGTCGCGGTAATGGCGGCGGCTTTAACAATGTCTAAGGGCAATTATACTATCTCACAAACACGTAAAACAAAGCGTGTTGTAAAAAAATCTAAAACAAAAACCTCCGAAACCCAGCCTCCGACCGAAAAGCCATCGACATCCTCAAATTTTTCGGAAAAGTATTACAACACCTTTTCATCCCACAGCGGTAAAAAGAAGTACCCGATTTATTCTAAGCAGTACAGGGTAGGGGGAAAGAGGTACGATAATTTTTATGTTAAGAATAATACGTCGTACGATTTAAATATCGGTGAAACTCTTAAAAAGAGCTTAGGATTTAAGCTTGATAAAAATGATGACGTACAGGTTCTGATATACCATACCCATACAAGCGAGAGCTTTATCGACTGCGATCTCGGTTATTATTATTCCGATTTTTACCCTCGGACTAAGGATAACCGATATAATATAACCCAGGTGGGAGATGAAATCGAGAAACAGCTGAAAAACGCGGGTATAGGAGTAGTCCACGACAGAACTAACCACGATGAATTATATACGGGAAGCTACAGCCGAAGCCGTAAAACAATCGAAAAATACCTTAAACAATACCCGAATATAAAGGTTACTCTCGATATTCATCGTGACTCAATCGGCTCCGATACATATAAAATTAAGCCGACATTTTCTTACCAGGGTAAAAAAGGCGCGCAGATTATGATACTTTCGGGCTATGACCCGGGCGGAATATACGACTTCCCGAACTGGAATTATAATCTGCGATTTGCCTTAAAACTCCAAAAGGAATGTGAAACCAGATACAGCGGTATGACGCGTCCGCTGGACTTCGGAAACTTCGCTTATAATATGAATGTTAACACGGGATCTTTGCTTATTGAGGTCGGCGCGGACGGAAATACATTGGATGAAGCGAAATATTCGGGAAAATTATTAGGTAAAGCGCTCTCAGAAGTATTGCAAAATTCATATTAATTTGATATAATGCTATCTGTAATAAAATGGGTATTTTGGAGTTTTATGTATGAAGTTGAAAAATATATTAGGAAGGATTGCGGTAGCGGCTATTATACTGGCGGTTATTTCTACCTCGTTTTACGCGGTTTTCGCTGTAGGCGAGGAAGAAGATGATAACGTTGAAGTAGTAACGGAACAGCAGATTGAGACAGAAGCTCCTGTCGAAACCGAAGCTCCCGTAGAAACCGATCCTCCACCAGTCGAAACAGAAGCTCCCGTTGAAACCGAAGCTCAGATAACTGAAGAAGAGATTGTTGAGACGACCGAGCCTGAGACGAAAAAAGTTATTAACAATGTCGAAAGACCTACCGAATTTGAAGATATCTTCCTGCCCGAAGCTGTAACCGAAGAGGACCCGACAGCCGTGGTTGTTAAACCCGAGCCGAATAAAGACCTGACTTACGGCTACGCGAGCTGGGCGTGTGTAATAGTAGGACTGCTTACTATAGCGATTGTTATAATTAGCAATAAATCCAACTATACAGGCGGAGCGGGTAAGCACCGCTACGGCGAGGGAAATAAGATTACAGGAAATAAACAGCGTCTGCTCGGCGATGATTATTATACTAACCATAAGTATAACTCGTTCCTCGATAAGGATGTAAGGCGTTAATGAAGATAGGAAATGTCGAAATTAACCCGCCTGTTGCTTTAGCTCCTATAGCGGGAGTTACGGATATGGCTTTCCGTAAGGTTTGTAGAGATTTCGGAGCGGGTTACTGCGAGACTGAAATGGTATCGGCTAAGGCTTTGAGCTTTAATGATAAGAAAAGCTTCGAGCTTATGGAGCTGAGCGGGGATGAACATCCCTGCGCTATTCAGATTTTCGGCAGCGAGCCCGATATTATCGCTAACGCCGCTAAGCTCGCCGAAAAGGCTAACGCCGATATTGTTGATATAAATATGGGCTGTCCCGCGCCTAAGATAGCGAATAACGGAAGCGGAGCGGCTCTTATGAAAAATCCCGCCTTATGCGGAGAAATCGTAAACGCAGTAAAAAGCGCGGTGAATATCCCCGTTACCGTTAAAATCCGAAAGGGCTTTGACGATAATACCATTACAGCCGTGGAGGTAGCGAAAGCCTGCGAATTAAACGGCGCGGACTGCGTTATTGTTCACGGACGCACGCGTAAGCAGTATTATTCAGGTCAATGCGACCTTGATATAATAAAAGAAGTTAAAAACAGCCTTGACATCCCCGTTATAGGCAACGGCGATATTAAGGATGTAAATAGCGCCAAAAGAATGCTTGACTATACAGGCTGTGACGGTCTTATGATAGCGAGAGCTTCACTCGGCGCGCCGTGGATTTTTAAAATCCTGAATGAATATTTCGAAAAAGGAATTATAATTTCTCCTCCCGAACCCGAGAAAAGGATGAAAATTATGGCCTCCCATATCGAGCTTGTATGTAAATACAAGGGAGAGAAAATGGGTATGCTCCAGTCGAGAAAGCAGATTTCATGGTACTTAAAGGGCTTTAGAGGAGCGGCTTCTTTCAGGAATGACGCGGGTAGAGTTTGTACACTGGACGATATGTACTCTCTGATTGACAGAGTTTTAAACAGCATATAGGAATTTTGGAAAGATAAGGAGTAATCAAAATGAAGGAAATGCAAAACATCGAGCTTTTAAAGCAGTATGATCCCGAAATCGGTAACGCTATGGCGGACGAGCTTGCCCGTCAGAGAAGAAACCTCGAGCTTATCGCGAGCGAGAATATAGTAAGCGAGCCTGTTATGGCGGCTATGGGTTCTGTTCTTACCAACAAGTATGCCGAGGGTTTACCGGGTAAGCGTTACTACGGCGGATGCCAGTGCGTAGACGTTGTAGAGAATATCGCCCGTGACAGAGCCTGCAAGCTTTTCGGAGCTGAGGCGGCTAACGTACAGCCCCATTCGGGAGCTCAGGCTAACACAGCGGTTTACTTCGCTATGCTTAACCCGGGCGACACGGTTATGGGTATGAACCTTAACGAGGGTGGACATCTTACTCACGGCTCACCCGTTAATATCTCGGGTAAATACTTTAACTTCGTAGCTTACGGCGTTGATCCTGAAACCCACTACATAGATTACGACAAGGTTTTAGAAACTGCCAAAGAGTGCAAGCCCAAGCTTATCGTAGCGGGCGCGAGCGCGTATCCCCGTGTAATTGATTTCCCGAAGCTTAGAGAAATCGCCGACGAGGTAGGAGCTTACCTTATGGTAGATATGGCTCATATCGCGGGCTTAGTAGCGGGCGGAGTTCATCCGAACCCTGTTCCTTACTGTGATTTCGTAACTACAACAACCCATAAAACATTAAGAGGTCCCCGAGGCGGTCTTATTCTTATGAAAGAAAAGTACGCCAAGGATATTAACAAGGCTGTATTCCCAGGAACACAGGGCGGTCCTTTAATGCACACTATCGCTTCCAAGGCTGTATGCTTCGGCGAGGCTATGAAGCCCGAGTTTAAAGAGTACGCCGAGCAGATTGTAAAGAACTGTAAGGCTCTCGCCGACGGTCTTATAAAGCGCGGTAACAAGCTCGTATCGGGCGGTACTGATAACCACGTGCTCCTTATGGATTTAAGAGATACAGGCGTTACGGGTAAAGAGCTTGAAGCTCGTCTTGACGAGTGCTATATTACCGTTAATAAGAACACAATCCCCAACGAGCCGCTTTCTCCGTTCGTAACCTCGGGCGTACGTATCGGTACAGCCGCTGTTACAACAAGAGGCTTAAAGGAAGATGATATGGATAAAATCGCGGAGTACATTACTCTCGTACTTAAAGACTTCGACGCTAACGCCGATAAGGTAAGAGCGGGTGTAGAAGAAATCTGCGCTAAATATCCCTTATATGAATAAGTCGGTAGCCCCGACATCCAAAGCCGCCTTTGGAAGAGTTAAATTGTATATAAAGCTCGATAAACGGCGGAATTAAATAAATATATAGCAATATTAATATGGTCGGGAAGAAGTGATTGTTTTTATATCAAACTGTCTTCCCGACCTAAATTCTCAATTTTCAATTCTCAATTCTTAATTTTTTACCGGAGGTAAACTATGTCCGCTCCTTTAGCCGACAGGCTAAGACCGCAAAGTCTTGACGATATAGTAGGGCAGAAGCATCTGCTCGGAAAAGATAAACCGCTTCGCAAGATTATCGAAAGCGGTACAGTTCCAAATTTAATATTCTACGGGCCGTCGGGAGTTGGTAAGACTACCCTCGCTAATTTTATCGCTAAGAAAACAAATATGATGTTTAAAAAGCTTAACGGTACTACAGCGTCCACCGCGGATATAAAGGAAGTATTCGCCTCCACGGATACTATTATGGGGTTAAACGGTATTTTGCTGTATCTCGACGAAATCCAGTATTTCAATAAAAAGCAGCAGCAAACCCTGCTCGAGTATATCGAGAACGGCAAGATTACACTTATCGCCTCAACCACCGAGAACCCTTACTTCTATGTTTATAACGCTATTCTTTCCCGAAGCACGGTATTCGAGTTTAAAAGCGTTGAGCCGAAGGAAATTGAGAAAGCGGTTTACAGAGCCGTTGATTATCTTGCCGAGGAGCAGGAAATCGAGATTGATATTGACGACGAGAGTGTTTCCCATATAGCGATTGCCTGCGGCGGAGATGTAAGGAAGGCGATAAACGCCGTAGAGCTGTCCGTTTTGGCGAGCGTCGAAAAAGACGGCAAAAAGCGAGTTGAGTTTTCCACGGTTGACGAGCTTACCCAGAAATCCGCTGTGCGTTACGACCGTGACGGCGACGAGCATTACGATATTGTTTCAGCCTACCAGAAAAGTATGCGCGGTTCGGACGCGAACGCCGCGATACATTATCTCGCGAGATTACTTGAAGCGGGAGATTTACCCTCAGCCTGCCGCAGACTTATGGTCTGCGCCGCCGAGGACGTAGGACTCGCGTATCCACAGCTTTTACCGATTGTACACAGCTGCGTTGAAATGGCTATGAAGGTCGGACTTCCCGAGGCTAGAATCCCTCTCGCGGACGCGGTGATTATGGTATGCAACGCGCCTAAGTCTATTTCGGGTATAATGGCTATAGATAAGGCTATTTCCGACGTTAAAGCGGGGAAGGGCGGTCCGATACCGAGACAGCTCCAGAATAAACACTATGACGGCGAGGATAACCCGAATAAAGGACAGTTCTATCTTTATCCCCACAGCTATCCTAACCATTACGTAGAACAGCAGTACCTTCCCGACGCCTTAAAAGACGTAAGCTATTACGAATACGGCGATAATAAAAACGAGCAGGCGTTTAAAGCGTACTGGGATAAAATCAAAAATGAATATGAATAAGAGGTCGGCGTTTATCACGCCGATTTCTTTTTGTCAAATAAACCTAAAAAAAACAGTGAAAATTCGTTATCTTGACGAATTTATAATTCTAATTAGGAAAATAAAATCATAGTTTTTTTGTTAAAATTAATATGAATTATTTTATATTGGGGAAAATTGTGTTCAATATAAAATATTTAACGAAGTTTTGAGATTAACTAAGGAGGAAAATTTATGAGAAAAAGTAAATTTATAAGTTTAATCCTTGTGGCGGTAATGGTTCTGTCCTGCGCGGTCATCGCGGGCGTAAGTACATCCGCCGCATCCGGAGACGTGGTTTATTTTGATAACTCCGTTACCAATTTCGAAACGGTTTACTGCTATATGTACAACAACTACGGCAGTAACGCCGACTTCCCCGGTGAGGCTATGACTAATGTTAAAGACGACATCTGGTCATACACCGTTAACGGTAACTGGAATAATATCGTTTTCACCGATGGCGAAACTCAGTCCGCTGAGTTAAGCGTAGCGGGCAACGGACAAATCGCTAAGCCCGACAGCGCCGATGAAGACTTCACCGTATCGTGGACAGCGTACGCCGAGGCTGAAACAAAAGCCGAAGCTACAACCGCCGCCGCTACAGAAAAGAAAGCTAAGCTTACAACAGGCGCGGGCGGAACTGTTTACTGCCAGAATGATGAGAACTGGAGCTCTGTTTGTGTTTATATGTGGAACTCCGACAGTGATAAGCTCGCTGAATGGCCGGGTAAACCGATGACAAATATCGGCGACGGCGTTTGGGAATACACATTTGACAAGAGCTACGCTAATATCATCTTTAACGCAAACGGCTCTCCGCAGACAGGAGATATGACCTTCCCCGGAAGCGGAAAGATTTTTAATAACAAGACTAACAACTGGGAAGATTATAACCCGAGTCCTGTTAAGATTACTTCTTTATCTACTGATATTGAATCTCCGTCTTATACTAACGTAAGCGTATTAATCTCCGCGGCGGCTAAATCCTCCGCAGGCGCGCTTACCTATAAGTTCTCCGTTAAGGGTCCGAGCGGCACAACCGTATTATCCGAAAGCGCTTCCTCAAGCGTAGCGTGGGTACCCTCGGCGGCAGGTAATTATACAATTACCGTTGACGTAAAAGATACTGCTGGTAATAATAACTCTCGTTCTATAAACAGCTTCGAGGTTAAGGATACCTCAAGCTTAGTTGAACCGTTTATCAGCTCGTTTACCAACTCCTTCGGTACAAAGAACGCGATTAAGGTTAATACTCCCGTAACCTTTACTACAGGAGCTATCGGCGGTAAGGTCGGCACAAACCTTCTTTTCTATAAGTTTATAATTACCGACCCGAACGGTACCGATAATACGCCTTATTATACATTATCGAATACCTATACATATACACCGACTAAGCTCGGTACATATACAATTCAGGCGTATGCTCAGAACTCGAGCAACGACACCGTTTCGAGAACATATACCTACGAGGCTAAGGGCGATATTTCGGGCGATGAACTCGATACACAGCCGACAGGCGTACCTTATACTCAGCCCGCTACATATCAGCCTCCTACATATGGAACTACAGCTCCTATAGTTACTGTTCCTAATCCGACACTCGGTGATGTTAATATGGACGGAACTGTAAACGTTAAGGACGCTACATTAATCCAGAAATACGCGGCAAGACTTGAAAACCTCAGCTCAGCTCAGCTCGCTGTAGCCGATACAACTAAGGACGGCAGCGTAAACGTTAAGGACGCTACACAGATTCAGAAATTAGTAGCCAGACTTATCTCTTCATTCTAAATAAGGAGCAGAAAAATGACAAGAATTAAAGGCATTATCGCTCTGCTTCTTGCTATTCTGTTGATTGTTTCTGTGAGTGTGGTAACCACGGCAGCGGTAGCTTCCGAAAAGAAAAAGACTTCCGCTGACTCTACAGGTATTACAATTCATTACAAAAGCGAAGATGTAGAGCCGTACGTATACTATTGGAACTCGCTTCCTAATAATATTGAAACAACTTATCCCGGCGTAAAAATGACTAAAGACGCCACTCAGGGAGAAAACTGGTACACATATACTTTTAAAGATTTAACCAAAATCAATATGCTGTTTACCGATAAAGACGGAAAACAGCTTTCAAGAGAACTTACACGCAACGCGGGCGAATGGTGGTATAAGAACAAAATCTGGAGAAATCAGAATCCCGATACCGCCATTCAGAACGACAGTATTGATTTCCGCGAGGATACAATTTACTTTGTTATGACAACCCGTTTCTACGACGGTGATAAATCTAACAACGTACACTGCTGGGACGACAAGGTTGCTAATAACCCCGACTCGGATCCCGCGTGGCGCGGAGACTTTAAGGGCTTAGCCGAAAAGCTCGATTATATTAAGGCTCTCGGCTTCTCCGCAATCTGGATCACTCCTGTTGTAGAGAACGGCTCGGGCTACGATTACCACGGCTACCACGCTATGGATTTCTCTAAGGTAGACGGTCGTTACGAAAGTAAAGATTTTACCTATCAGGATTTAATCGACGCAGCCCATGCTAAGAATATGAAGATTTGCCAGGACGTAGTATGGAACCATACGGGTAACTTCGGCGAGGGTACCTTATGTAAGCTTTTCGAAAAGGATTACACTAAGGACTTATCAAGCTTAGAGGATAGTATGATTCCGACTAAAACGCTTCTTGACGCCGCGGGCGTTTCGACAGCGGAGCAGTACTGGAATCTCCAGCCGGGCGCTCAGTATCAGGCTCGTCTGAATCTGATGAAGAACGTAACCTACTCGGGCGATAACGGCAACGGCACTGAGGGCCATCCCGAAGAGAAGGATTACAGTATAAATAAGCTGTCCAACAGCGATACTTATAATAAGGATAACTACTGGCACAGCGGATATTTCCAGAATCCGAACTACGATGACTGGACAACTAAATTCGCCCAGATCGCGGGTGACTGCGTTGACCTTAACACCGAGAACCCCGCTGTAGCTAAGTATACAACCGAAGCGTACGCTAAGTATATTAATATGGGCGTAGACGCTTTCCGTGTTGATACAGTAAGACATATTCCGAGACTCTCTCTTAATATGATGTATAATCCCCAGATTTTAGCCGCCGCGGAAGATTCGGGCAATAGCGGCTTCTATATGTTCGGCGAAATCTGTACAAGATATACACAGGTATGGTACAGAGGCCACGCGGAAGAATCCGCTCCTTACTACACCTGGACAGAGAGCAACGATAAATGGGCTAACTCCTGGAAATGGGATACAAGCAGAGAATCTATCAACAGCAATATGAATCTCACATTTGACCATTATCTACAGGAAGACGATCCCAGTAAACAGCCAAGCTCAACCAACGCTTTCTTAGACGGAATCAAATATCATAATCCCGATACATCCAAGGCTTCGGGAATGAACGCTATTGACTTTACAATGCACAGAATGTTCGGCTCCGCGGGAGACGCGTTCAGAGTAGCTAAGGAAAGCGATAAGTATTATAACGACGCTTCCTGGAATGTTATGTATGTTGATTCTCACGACTATTCGCCCGAAAGACCTGATGAGTTTACTCGATTCTCAGGCGGTACACAGGCGTGGGCTGAGAATATGAACCTTATGTTTACATTCCGCGGTATTCCTTGCGTTTATTACGGCTCCGAGGTTGAGTTTAAGAAAGGCGAGTTAATAGACAAGGGTACTCTTATTTCCTTAGAGAACTCAGGAAGAGCTTATTACGGCGATTACCTCGAGGGTGACGTAAGCGCTAACGATTTCAGCGATTATTCCGCGTCGGGTAAGGTTAAGACAACTCTTGAGAGCCCGCTTTGTCAGCAACTTTCCAAGCTTAACGCTATCCGTAGAGCGGTACCCGCTTTACAGAAAGGTCAGTATACCACAAACAGCACCTATGTAAGCGGCGATATGGCTTATCTGAGACGTTACACAGACGCTTCCGAGGGCGTTGACTCTCTCGCTTGCGTAGCTGTAACAAACAGCGCTACATTTAAGAATATACCAAACGGTAAGTATATCGACGCCGTTACAGGTGACGTTCAGAATGTATCCGGCGGTACTCTTACAGTACCTGCTTCGGGTAAAGGCAATATGAGAGTTTATGTATGCTGCGCTTCAGGATTTACAGGAATTGACGGTAAAATCGGCGGCACAACAACATATCTTAAATAAACTAAATTAAAAACGGAAGAGCAAACGCTCTTCCGTTTTTTTAGGGTTTAGGGTGTAGGATTTAGGTTATTTCAAAAGTTCAAATGGTATCGCTATCCATTCTCTGACGAAAAATGTGGGGTAGCAGATTATCCCGATTTTATGATTAACTGAGTTTACCGAGCTTATCTTCGACTTTATTTTCAGCTTATTCGCGATTATCCTCGCCCTTAGCTGATGAAAGCTGTCGGTGATAATTGTTATATCCTCATTCAGATTGTTTTCTTTTATAATTCTATAAGAGAATTTTATATTCTGCTTGGTGTTAACGGATTTATCTTCCTTGTAGATTCGAGAGCCGTCCACGCCTTGCTTTACGATATTCTCGTACATACTCTGAGCCTCGCTCATAGGCTCGTCCTTACCCTGACCGCCGGAAACTACTGCCGCGGATTCGGGGTTTTCTTTTAGAAAGTCTGCTGCCGCGTCGATTCTCTGCTGTAATAACGCGCTCGGTCCCCAGGGTTTAACCTGAGCTCCGAGTACAACGGCGGTCGAATTTCCCGCGGGAGGGGAGAAGAAAGCCGTACATACCATTAAAACGCTCACAATTACCGCGTAAGCGATGAAAACGCCCGCGCACACATTGAATATCCTCCATAGTATTTGAACGGCCTGATGGGAACACAGACTATGTTTTATTTCTACGTATTTCGTATTCAGTCCGCTCCACAGCATAAGGTATAAACATAGAACAATTCCGAGTATGTTTCCGGGGTTCAGTATACCGTAGTTTATAATCGGCAGAATAAACCAGATTAAGAATCCCAATGAAATAATAAATATCGGTATTAAAAATATTTTATTCATATAATCACTTCCTTGTATATTATTTTATTATATAGCTTCTTAAAAATCAAGGAGTTTATCGCAAAAATAAAACGCGGGCGTAAGCCTGCGTTTTAGTCTATAATCTTTCTTGTTTTAGTACCCGAGTATAAATTATCCTCGTCTACGCTTATCGCTTTTCCCGCTTCTAAGCTTTTCTTAACGTCGAGGAAACGCTGGTTCTTACTGCCTCTGAAAAGCAGTACAAGGCTTCTCTGCTCAAGCTCAAATTTACCGTCTACAAGGTAATCGCAGTTTTCGAGCAGTCGCATCCATTCGGGATGCTCGTCCTTTCCCGCGAGAAGCTCCTCGAAGGTATATCCTGTATAGGACATAACATTAAGACCTTTTTTATGGCATTTCTCGGCAAGCTCGGCTAACGCCTCCGCCTGACAGAACGGTTCTCCGCCCGAGAACGTAAGTCCCTGCAAAATCGGGTTGTTAACGGCGATCTTAAGTATCTTATCGACGTCGCCCGAATGTCTTTGCTCGAACGGCCAGGTTTCGGGATTATGACAGCCCTTGCAGTGATGAGGACAGCCCTGTGTAAATATTGTCATTCTGATACCGGGGCCGTCAACGATACTCTCGCTGACAACCCCGGATAAGTTCAGTTTAGTTCCCATTACGCGGATTCTTCCTCGAATAAGCTCATATCAGCGCTTTCGCCGATACTGTGTTTAACTCTTTCTTCAACTTCTTTTCTCTTAGCGTCGTTGAAGCGGTCGAGCGTACCTACGAGATAGCCCGTGATACGGCGGATTCTCTCGAAGCCTTTACCGCCTTCGCCTTCCTTACGTCCGCAAATCGGGCAGTAGTCGCCGATAATACCTGTATGTCCGCAAACGGGATCTCTGTCTACAGGATGGTTAATCGAGCCGTAGCCTACTCCTGATTCCTTCATCTGGCGGATAACAGCCTCAAACGCGTCGAGGTTCTGTGTCGGATCGCCGTCGAGCTCGATATAGGAGATATGACCGCCGTTAGTGAGGTTATGGTAAGGAGCCTCGAGCTTAATCTTATCGAACGCGGAAATATTGTAGTAAACGGGGATATGGAATGAGTTTGTATAGTAATCTCTGTCTGTAACTCCGGGGATAGTGCCAAAACGCTCTCTGTCGATTCTTACGAAACGTCCCGAAAGACCCTCGGCGGGAGTACCGATAAGCGCAAAGTTGAGCTGATATTTCTTAGTAGCCTCGTTCATCTTCTTGCGCATAAAGCCGATGATTTCAAGTCCGAGCTTCTGTGAGCTCTCGCTCTCGCCGTGATGCTTGCCGACAAGCGCTTTAAGACACTCGGCTAAACCGATAAAGCCTGTAGTAAGCGAGCCGTGCTTTAATACGTCGCGTACGGAGTCGTTAGGACCGAGTTTTTCGGAGTCGATCCATACGCCCTGTCCCATAAGGAACGGATAGTTTTTAACTATTTTGGAGCACTGAATCTCAAATCTCTCTAAGAGCTGCTCTACAACTAAGTCACACATTCTGTCGAGCTGCTCGAAGAAGAAGTCAACGTTCTTGTTGGAGAGAATAGCGAGACGGGGGAGGTTGATGGAAGTAAAGCTTAAGTTACCTCTGCCGTAAGTTATCTCTCTGTCGGGATCATATACATTTCCGATAACTCTTGTACGGCATCCCATATAAGCGACCTCAGTCTCGGGATGACCTTCTTTATAATACTGGAGGTTGTAGGGAGCGTCGAGGAAGGAATAGTTGGGGAAGAGACGCTTCGCCGAAACCTTCATTGTTTCTTTATAAATATCGTAGTTGGGATCCTCGGGGTTATAGTTGATACCCTCTTTTACCTTGAAAATCTGAATGGGGAAGATAGGAGTCTCGCCGTTTCCGAGACCGTTATCCGTAGCTTTAAGGATATTCTTCATAACCATTCTGCCCTCGGGTGATGTATCCGTGCCGTAGTTAAGGGATGAGAACGGAATCTGAGCGCCCGCGCGGCTGTGCATAGTGTTGAGGTTGTGGATAAGCGCTTCCATCGCCTGGAATGTAGCTCTGTCAGTTTCGGACTCAGCGTGCTTAAACGCGAATCTCTGAATCTTCCCCGCGAGCTTATCGCCGAACGCTTCCGATAAGAGCTTGAGCTCCGCTTCCTTGTACTCGGGAGTCTGGTTCTCGAGCTTGGGAGTAGTGCCTGAGATTTCCTCCGCCTTATCCGCGAGCTCCGTTGTGTAAGCCTCGGGATTTTCTGTATCTGTTAAGAGCTCAATAGCTCTCTCTAAATTCTGACGGTAACGCTTTCTGTAGGTCTTAGCGACACCTGGAGCCATAGAATAGTCGAAATTAGGAACACTCTGTCCGCCGTGCTGGTCATTCTGGTTGGACTGAATAGCGATACACGCTAAAGCGGAATAAGACTGGATGTCGTTAGGCTCTCTTAAATAGCCGTGGCCTGTTGAAAATCCGTCCTTAAATAGTTTAAGAAGGTCAATCTGACAGCAGGTAGTAGTAAGCGTAAAGAAGTCTAAATCGTGAATATGAATATCGCCGTCGAGGTGAGCCTTTGAATGTTTGGGGTTGAGGATATACATATGGTAGAACTGCTTAGCGCCCTCAGAGCCGTATTTAAGCATTGTACCCATAGCTGTGTCGCCGTCGATATTAGCGTTCTCACGCTTAACGTCGTTGTCCTTAGCGGCTTTAAAGGTAAGGTCCTCGTATATCTTCATAAGCTTTGTGTTCATATCACGTACTCTTGTACGGTCGGCTCTGTAAAGGATATACTCCTTAGCTGTTCTGGCGTGGCCGTTTTCGATAAGAACCTTTTCTACAGTATCCTGTACCTGTTCTACGGTAGGCTCGTTATTGTCCTGAGCCTCGAGGATATCACAAACTTCTTTAGCGAGCTCGTTCGCTGTTTCGTAGTCTGTACCGCCGATAGCCTGCGCGGCTTTATAGATAGCTTGTGTAATCTTATCTATATCGAAGTCAGCAGTACGTCCGTCTCTTTTCTTAATTTTCGTAATCATTCTAAATCCTCCCATATTACACGTTTGTAATCGTTATTTCTTTAAAACCACAATATATTGTGGTATCTCTCAGATTGCCTGCACATTATATCGGATTTCACCGTTTTCGTCAATAGTCAAAATGACAAATTTTCGATGAGATTTTTGTGCAATACGAGCATAAAAGTTAAATAAATTTTTCTAATGGAATTAAACGTTGAAAAACGACAGTTTTATACTAAATTGTAACTTATTTAAAAGTTGTTCGTTTGTTAAAATTTGTAATTATATAGTTACAATTTTTTTAAAACTCCACGTCAATCCTTTGATTCCCTCTTTAAAATATTATATCCCCCGGACCTTTGTTTGTCTGTTGAACTTTGGATAGGGAGGAGAGGTTCATATTTTATTTTTGCTCGTCAATCCGTGCATTCCCTCTTTAAAATGTTATATCCCTCTGACCTTTGTTTGTCTGTGTAACTTTGGATAGGGAGGAGAGGTTCATATTTTTCTGAGTCACTACGTGCGCTCCACCTGTCATCTTGAGCGGAGCGAAGCGGAGTCGAAAGATCTTATACCTCTTTCACAACGTCATCTTACAGAGTAAGATCCTTCGGTTATTCGCTATCGCGAATTTTGCTTCGCAAACCACTCAGTATGACAGCTGTTATTAAACCGTAGGGGGTATAGTGAAATTTGCTGTGACATCTGTGACAGGTTAGTTGTTAGTTATCAGTTCTCAGTTCTCGGTTCTAAGCCCTTGTTAAGGTGTTGTATATAAACCAAAGCGCAGAACTTATCATCCTTATCCAAAACTTCATAGGACATTAAACGTACGGGGGATAGGACATTTTAAATAGGAACGTCCACGCATGACGTGGAAAAATAAAAATAGGACTCCCGCTGGGGGAGTCCTAAAAAATCTAAGTAAGATTATTTAATTGTAAGCTTAACTACCTTCTTGATTGTCTTAGCCTTAACTTTCTTAGTCGCGCCAATCTTAATCTGAAGCTTGATCTTGTAAGTACCCTTCTTAACAGAAGCTTTCTTCTTGATCTTGATCTTTGTGCCCTTAACGTAAATCTTCTTATAGATCTTCTTAGAAGTACCCTTCTTAAGGATCTTATAAGTTACCTTTGCGCCCTTAGTCTTTGTGATCTTGATAAGCTTAGAAACCTTGATGCCCTTCTTCTTAAGAGTCTTAGCTGTAGCCTTAGGAGCCTTCTTAGGAACGCTTACCTTAGCCTTGTTAGCTGTCTTCTTAGTAGTTGTTGTCTTCTTAGTAGTAGGCTGTTTGGGAGCTACTGTTGTAGGAGCAACTGTTGTGGGCTCTACTGTTGTAGGAGCTACTGTTGTCTCTTCTTCCTTCTCAGGATAAGGAACCTTAGAGAAGTCAGCGGGTTTCTCATCGTTAGGACCGTAAACTGTAGCGATTACTGCCTCAGGATCTGTACCTTCCTTAGTGGGTCTTGAAGCGAGGAGCTTGAACTGGAAGAATACTGTAGAACCGTCCTCAGCAACTGTAACCTTAGTGTTGTTGCCCATTCCGCCCGGATGCCATGTAACGTTACCGAGCTCGTCGATGTATACAACCTTGAATACATAGATGTCATTACCTTCTTCAGTCTCGTTGCCAGCAGAAGCCTTGATGTTCTCAAATACCTGATAGTATGTTACGCCGTCAGCAGATAACTGCATGGGCTCGCTGTGTGTGTAAACGTGAGCAAAGTCATCGTTTTCCCACTCAAGTCCGCAAACTTCCTCAGAGCCTACAACATAGAAACCGGGAACGATTGTTGCGGGCTTATCGTCAGGTGAAGCGGGTTTCTCGTCAGGTGAAGCGGGAACTGTTGTCTCCTGCTCGTCAACAGATGCGGGATCTGTTGCGGAATCTGTTGCGGGAACTGTTGTCTCCTTCTCATCAGGTGTAGCGGGAGTTGTTGTCTCTTCAACAGGAGCAGTTGTGCCTTCCTGAGCCTCTGTTGTCTCTTCAACAGGAGCAGTTGTCTCTACTGTGGGAGAAGATAATACTACCTCATAAGTAGCGCCTGTCTTTGTGCTGTAATCAAAAGCAGAAAGGTCTAACTTGAAAGTAACATCCTTAGCAGAATCGAGATAGAGGTCAAAGTTTTTACCGTTGTAAGTAAGATCACCGCTTGTTCTCTCGTCGCCTTCGGTCTCAGCGCCCCAGTTAGCAGCCCAAGAACCGTTAGCAGCGAACTTGTAAGCATAGTCGCCAGCAGCAACGTTATTGAGTGTTACTGTGTAAACGTCGTTTTCGCCTGTCATCTGAGCAGCGTCTTCGAAGTTCCAAGTTGTGCCTGTTACAGTACCCATAACCTGGAGCTTCTCAACTGTGAGGCTTGACTTAGCAGATACGTTTGTACCTGAGAAACCAATCTCTTTTGTCTCAGCGTTAAATGTGATTGTGAGATCACTTTCCTGTGATACTTCGATATCAACGTTCTTATCGCCGTCAACACCGTACCATGTGCCGTTCTCAACAACCTTAAACTGATAGCTACCTGCAGCAACAGAAGGATAAGTAATGCTTCCGCCTGTAAGTGTGTTATCAGCGTCATAAGTACCATCCCAGTCACAGTTCGGGAGAGTACCTCTTACTACTGTAGCGCCTTCCTCAGCAAATGCAGCAACTGTGAATACAGAAACTAACATAAGAGCTGCAAGAACAACCGCTAAAGTCTTCTTGAAAATTCCCATTGGATTTTCCTCCTTAAAAAATATTTCGGTCGTTAAACCTATGTAATATTATAATGTATCTTATAAAATAAATCAATGTTTAAAATGTAAAAAAAAATCGAAAATTTTTAGTTGATTTTAACATTATAACGAAAAATTCTCTTGAATATATGGAAAAGAGGGGTTAAAGTTACAACTCTGTTAATATATAGTGAAAAAATTTTTCAAAAATCGTAGACTTTTTCATAAAAAACAGGACGGCGTAATTACACCGTCCCGTTATATATTATAATTTATTATTCTGCTGTCTTAACACTTTCGAACTCTTTAACGATTTCATCGCTCGGAGCTTTAGTAATAAGAGATACAACAATCATCATTACCAGAGCAACGGGGAAGCCGATAGCCAAGGAGTAAAGACCTGTAGCGCTGCCGATAGTAGCTAAGCCGTCCGCTGTACTTATCATCGGGATATAGTCCCATACGATAACTGTAAGCGCGCCGCTTATCATACCTGCCATAGCGCCCGCCGCGTTACTGCGTTTCCAGAACAGAGCGAGAAGTACAACAGGTCCGAACGCCGCGCCGAAGCCTGCCCAGGCGTCGGAAACAAGTCCCATAATACTTGAATTTGGATCTAAAGCGATAACGAACGCGATTAAAGCGATAATGATAACCGCCAATCTACCTACCATAAGAGCGTTCTTTTCGGAAGCGTCCTTCTTAATAGTACCCTTGTACAAATCCTCGGAAATAGCCGAAGCCGTAACGAGTAACTGGCTGTCAGCCGTACTCATAACCGCGGCTAATATACCGCAAAGGAAGATGCCGCCGATAAAGATAAGTACGAAGTTGTCGGTAAATATCTGCTGAATCATTCTGATGAAAACGGTTTCGCTGGTAGTTTCGCTTAAGTTGTTAGTAAGGAACGCGCGTCCGAAGATACCGATAAGGAACGAAGCGATAAACGCGAGTGTAACCCAGATAATAGCGATTGTTCCCGATTTCTTGATTTCTTTTTCGCTCTTAACCGCCATAAATCTAACAAGAATATGGGGCATACCGAAGTAACCGAGACCCCACGCGAGACCTGAAATAATACCCTGCCATGAAAGACCTTCGTCAAGCGGGTTAATAAACGAAGCCGCGTTAGTTATCTCGTAGCCCTTGATATCAGCGTGCTTCATAAGGTTAGCGTCAAGTCCGCCGTTGCCTGAAATAATCGCGTAAGCGATAATAGGAACGGTTAAAATCGCTACCAACATAAGCATACCCTGGATAAGGTCTGTAGTACATACAGCCTTGAATCCGCCGAGCAGCGTGTATACGAGAATAACTACCGCCGCGATAATAAGACCGATTAAGTAAATGCTCTTAAAGCTTTCTTCGCTGCCGTCGCCGAAGAGTGTGGCGAAGAGCTTAGCTCCGCTTGAGAACGCGGACGCGGTATATACCGAGAAGAATACCGCGATAATAATAGCCGAAACTATCTTTAAAGCGCCCTTACTCTTAAATCTGTTGTCGAAGAAGCTCGGGATCGTAAGGCTGTTCTGGGATTTAATCGTGTATCTTCTCAGTTTCTTAGATACAAATATCCAGTTAAGGACAGTACCGATTAAAAGTCCGATAGCGATCCAGATATCGCCCGAGCCTGTGAGGTAGAACGCTCCCGGAAGTCCCATAAGAAGCCATCCGCTCATATCGGAAGCCTCCGCCGAGATAGCCGCTGTCCATGCGCCTAGTCCTCGTCCGCCGAGGAAGTAGTCCTCGTTGTTTTTACTTTTTGCGTTAATAGCGCCGATAAAGATCATTATGCACAAATAAAAGGCAAACGCGCACAGCACTATTATGTTTGCAACTGTCATAATTTCCCTCCTGTGAATTTAACATTTTAACACTTTAGCTTAGTAAAGCATTAATAAAACACTAATTAATATACCATATATATATAATTTTTGCAAACAATTTTTATATATATAACAAATATTTTTTATTTGCGATTATGTTATTGAATAAAAATCAGTTTTGTAGTATACTTATTCTAAGTATATTATGGATTAATATGGCGTATTTTAAGGAAGGGCGTTTATAATGGATATGGTAAAACGTACTTGGACGGAGATTTCTCTCGATAATGTGCGAAACAATTTTAAGCTGATAAAAGAAAAAATAGGGCATAGAAAGCTTTGCTGTGTTATTAAAGCCGACGGCTACGGCCACGGCGCGGTATCCTTAGCCGCTTTGTACGAGGAGCTCGGCGCGGATTATTTTGCCGTAAGCAATCTCGACGAGGCTAAGGAGCTAAGGGATTATAATATAAGCCTCCCGATTTTAATACTCGGCTATACTCCCGTTGAGAACGCCGTCGATCTTTCCGAGCTAAATATCTCCCAGGCGGTTTATTCTCTCGACTACGCTAAGGCTTTGTCCGAACAATGCGTGATTAATGACATTGAGGTAAAAATCCATATTAAGCTTGATACGGGTATGAGCCGTATCGGTTTTATGTGCCAGGATTTCCCGAGAGATGATAATTCTATAGAAGAAATAAAAACCGCTTGTAAGCTAGAGGGCTTAAAAGCCGAGGGTATTTTTACTCATTTCTGCGTTTCCGACAGCGATATTGACGGAAAAGAGTTTACTAATAAGCAGTTCTTTAACTTTACCCATACTATTAATTCTTTAAAAGAAAATAATATTAAGTTTGATATAGTCCATTGTTCTAACTCGGGCGCGATTGAGGATTATCCCGAAACCTACTGCGATATGGTACGCGCGGGAATTATCCTCTACGGCTTAGCTCCGTCACCACTTTTAAAAGACAGGCTCGATTTAAAGCCATGTATGGCGATGAAAACAGTTATAGCCCATATTAAAACACTGAAAAAGGGCGCGACAGTTTCCTACGGACGTACTTTTACCGCCGATAAGGATATGAGAGTGGCGACAGTTCCCGTGGGTTACGCGGACGGCTTTATCCGCGCCTACGCCGAAAACGGCTATATGATTATAAAAGGAAAGCGCGCTGAAATACTCGGAAGAATTTGTATGGACCAGACTATGCTCGATATTACGGATATCGACGATGTTGAAATCGGCGACGAGGTGATTGTATTCGGAAGCGGTGAAAACGGTGAAAGAACCGCCGACGATTTAGCTGAATGCTCTAATACCATTAATTACGAGGTTGTCTGCTCGGTATCGAAGCGTGTGCCTAGACTTTACGTAAAAAATGAGACGGTTACGGAAGTGATGTATAAAATATGACGATTTTAGTTGTAGACGGAAACAGTATTTTAAACAGAGCCTTTTACGGAATAAGACCGCTTACCACTAAAAGCGGTCAGCCTACTAACGCTATTTACGGCTTTCTTACAATGCTCGAAAAAATAAAATCCGAAACCAATCCCGACCGCGTCGCTATAGCGTTCGACTTAAAAGCTCCGACCTTCCGCCATAAGGCGTACGAGGGCTATAAGGCTAACCGTAAGGGTATGCCCGATGATTTAGCCGCTCAGCTCGAACCGCTTAAAACCCTGATTACTATGCTCGGTTATACTCTCGTATCTAAAGAAGGCTTTGAAGCGGACGATATTCTCGGAACGCTTTCGGCAGAAGCTGATAAAAACGGCGTTAAGTGCTATCTTGCTACGGGCGACAGGGATTCTCTCCAGCTCGTAAGCGACAATACCACCGTCGATTTAGCCTCCAACAAGGGTAATATAATGTATACGCCTGAAAAGGTTAAGGAGGATTATAACGTAACTCCCGCCCAGCTTATTGACGTTAAAGCGATTCAGGGCGACAGCTCCGACTGTATCCCGGGCGTTACGGGAATAGGTCCCAAGGGCGCGACTGATTTAATCAGCCGTTTCGATAATTTAGACAATATATATGAAAATATAGATACAATTGATATTAAAGAGGGAATGAGGAATAAGCTCAAAAACGATAAAGAGCAGGCTTATATGAGCCGTATGCTCGGCGAGATTAAGCGCGATATTCCGATTGACCTCGACTTCGACAGCTATAAGGTCGTTATTCCCGACGCTGACGCGGCTGTACGCTATATGGGCTCGCTCGAGCTGTTTAAGCTTATAGATCAGCTCGGCTTACGCGATATGTCCGAAAATGCCGAGAACGCTTCTCCTGCGGAGAAAGAGAGTATTGACGTAAAAGCTTCCGATAGCTTCTCGGGCGATAAGCTTTACTTTATCGCCGAAATCGAGGACGACGATATCAGTATCGTATTCTCGGGAGATAGTTGCGTTGAGGTTTTAAAGGATAAAGCGAAAATCGCTCAGCTATTAGCTGACGAAAATATAGAAAAGTATACATTCGACAGCAAGCCTTTATTCGCTTATGCCGATAAAAACGGCTTCGGGATTAAAAATCTTAAAACCGACCTGCTGTTAGCCGCTTATCTTTTACAGCCGTCCTCGTCCTCGTACGAGCTCGACAAGCTTTGTGTGTCTTACGGATTGGAGCCTCCTACGCTTAATAATTCTGATAAAGAATTATACGCTTCTGTCTATAAGCTCCCCGAGCTTTGCGAGAAGGTCTTAGCCGATATAGATGAAAAGGAAATGACTTCGCTTTTGAACGAGGTTGAAATCCCGCTAGCTAATGTGCTCGCTAAAATGGAGAACATCGGCTTTTCCGTGGATAAAGAGGGGATTAAAGCCTACGGCAAAATGCTCTCGGCTCAGATTGATAATCTCGAGCAGGAGATCTACTCGCAGGCGGGACACGAGTTTAATATAAATTCTCCTAAGCAATTGGGAGTAGTTCTTTTCGAGGAGCTCGGACTTCCCGCTAAGAAAAAGACAAAAAGCGGTTATTCCACGAGCGCTGACGTGCTCGAAAGCTTGCGCTACAGCTATCCGATAGTTGAGATGGTTCTAAGCTACCGCGGGCTTTCTAAGCTGAAATCAACCTATTGCGACGGTCTGTTAAAGGTTATCGGCGATGACGGAAGAATTCATTCCAGCTTTAACCAGACCGAAACGCGTACAGGTCGTATAAGCTCCACCGAGCCTAATCTACAGAATATTCCCGTTCGTACCGATCTCGGACGCGAGATGCGGAAATTCTTCGTTGCTAAAGAGGGCTGTGTTTTAATCGACGCCGACTACAGCCAGATTGAGCTTAGGGTATTAGCCCACCTTTCCGACGATAAGAATATGATTGACGCGTTTAAGAATAACGTTGATATCCATTCAATTACCGCTTCCCAGGTATTCAATATGCCGCTCGATATGGTTACGCCTCAGATGCGAAGCCGCGCTAAGGCTGTAAACTTCGGTATCGTATACGGAATCGGCGCGTATTCGCTGGCTAAGGATATTAAGGTTACCAATAAGGAAGCCGCTAATTATATAAAATCCTATCTCGCTCATTACAGCGGAATAGATAACTATATGAAAAATGTAGTTGAACAGGCTAAAGAAACGGGCTACGCCGTTACAATGTTCGGCAGACGGCGTTATCTTCCCGAGCTCAGCGTATCTAACCATATGACGAGAGCGTTCGGCGAGAGAGTTGCCCGCAATATGCCTATCCAGGGGACGGCGGCTGATATTATCAAAATCGCGATGATAAATGTCGATAAGCGTATAAACGCCGAAGGCTTAAACGCGAGATTGATTTTACAGGTTCACGATGAACTGATAGTAGAAGCTCCGTTTGACGAGTCGATGAGAGTAGCTATGCTGTTGCAGGAGGAAATGGAAAAAGCCGTAAAGCTAAGCGTTCCTTTGGTAGCGGAAGCTTCCGTAGGCGAAACCTGGTACGACGCGAAGTCGTAAGCTATATTATCAATAGTATATAAACAGAGGGTGATAGTATGAAAAAAGTTTTATTCGTATGTACGGGAAATACCTGCCGTAGTCCGATGGCTCAGGGTATCTGCGAGAAAATGGCGGAGGACAGGGATTTACCGATTAAATGCGAAAGCGCGGGACTGTCTACTGTAAACGGTCAGCCCGTTTCCGACAACGCCGTTACGGTATGTAACGAGCTGGGAATCGATATCTCGCGCCATAGAGCGAAAAACGTCCGCGACTTCGATTTGTCGGAGTTTGACGCTATATTTACTATGAGTCCGCGCCATAAGCACGCGCTGATCGCCTTAGGCGCGAATCCGTATAAAATATGGCTTTTAGGCGCTGAAACTGGCGGGATTTCAGATCCGTTCGGCGAGGATGAGGACGTTTACCGCCGTTGCCGTGATGAGATTTATGACGCTATAAAAGATTCTATAAAAGAAATATGATTATAGAAAGTTTGAAAGAAAACGAAATTCCCGTTATAGCCGAGCTTGAAAAAACCTGCTTTTCAAAGCCGTGGAGCGAGGAGAGTATAAGAAGCTCCTTTAACAGCCCATCCTGCGGGTTTTATACCGCGAAGCTTGAAAATATAGTCGGTTATATCGGAATAAGTATAGCGGCAGACGAGGGATATATTCTGAATGTCGCCGTTTTCCCCGAACACAGGGGAAATGGTATAGGCAGAGCGCTCGTTAACTTCCTTATAGATAAGTATAAGGAAAGCCTGAGCTTTCTGACCTTAGAGGTTAGACCGTCTAATACTGCCGCCGTAAATCTGTATTCATCTCTCGGATTTGAAAAAGTTGGGGAAAGACCTTCCTATTATTCCAATCCGACTGAAAACGCTTTATTGTTAACAAAGTATTTTAATTCTGATAAAGAAATATAATTAAGGAAGATACTATGAAAATATTATCTATTGAATCCTCCTGCGATGAAACCGCCGCGGCGGTCGTTGAGGACGGACGAAATGTATTGAGCTCTGTAATCGCCTCCCAGGTCGAGGAGCATAAGCTTTACGGCGGAGTAGTGCCTGAGATAGCATCCCGCCGACACGCGGAAGCGATCGTTCCCGTAGTAGAAAAGGCGTTAAAAGAAGCCGAAATGACAATTGAAGATATAGACGCGATAGCCGTAACCCACGCTCCCGGGCTTATCGGAGCGCTCCTTGTCGGCGTAAATTTCGCCAAAGGCTTATCGCTCGCGAGCGGTAAACCGCTTATACCGACGCACCATTTAAGAAGTCATATAGCCTCGAACTATATTTCCTATAAAGAATTAAAACCGCCGTTTTTATGTCTTGTAGTAAGCGGAGGCCACAGCCATATTGTTATGGTGGAGGACTATACGAAAATGAAAGTAATCGGCAGAACCCGCGACGACGCGGCAGGTGAAGCATTCGATAAAGCCGCGCGTACTATGGGTATGCCGTATCCGGGCGGAATCGAAATGGATAAGGTTGCCGAGCTCGGCGACGAAAATAAATTCGAGTTCCCGCGTCCTGTTGTAAGAGACGCTCCCTATGATTTCAGCTTTTCAGGATTAAAAACCGCCGTTATAAACCTTATACATAATATGGAACAGCGCGGCGAAGCCATTCCGAAAGAGGATATCTGCGCGTCGTTTAGAAAAGCGGTTGTCGATTTACTCGTATCCAACTTTATGAAAGCCGCCGAGGATTTCGGTGTAAAAACTCTCGTTGTAGCGGGAGGCGTTTCCGCGAATTCTCTGCTTAGAAAAAGACTGGCGCAGGAAGCCGATAAACGCGGGTTTGATTTCTATAAGCCCGATAAAAGCGTTTGCACCGATAACGCCGCTATGGTAGGAGCCCAGGGCTACTACGAGTACCTGAGCGGAAATATCGCTGATTTAAGCCTGAACGCAGTGGCTACATTACCGATAGATTATAATTAAAAAGGTTGTCCTTAATGCTTAAAAAACCATATTTATTACTGATAATATCTTTATTGCTGTCGGTAGTCTTAATGTTTAATTCGTGCGGCGGACTAAGCTTTTTAGACGATATCAACTTTAATTCTTCGCCGATAAAAAAGAGCTATGCCGAAAATAAAGACGACTCTCCTAAACCTAGCTTCAGCAGTGTTGATATAAAAATCGGATATAAGTCGTTAAACAGTGACGATGAAAGAAATATTTATAAAGGCATTTTAAACAATTGCTCATATATTACTTCTTCACCTGTTTCAGGTCATAAGAATTGTTATAAGATAAAAGGGTTCAGAGTTAAAAAATGCAAATCCTTCGACAAAACTGTGTTTAAAGCTAAGAAGGCTGTTGAAATGGATAATCCGCAGATATTCTGGCTAAGAAGCTCATACGATTTTATAACCGACGGCAGCGGAAGCGTCGAGATTGTACTCCATTCAATTATGAGCAGCTCCGACCGTAAAATTGCCGTCAAAAAACTGAAAAAAGTCGTTAAAAAGGTTACGTCAAAGATTACTCCCGATATGACCGAGTTTGAATGTGAGCTTTATTTTCACGACTATATTGTTAATAATTGCAGGTACTTTAAAGAAATCTACAGCGGCAGCGAAAACCAGAAGTGCTATACATCATACGGCTGTCTTGTTAATAAAAAAGCCGTTTGCGGAGGATATACAGCGGCGTTCAGCTTACTGCTCTCGAAGGTAGGAATAAAAAGCTCTACGGTCGAGGGAGAAAGAAAGGATAGAACCGAGAATATCGGACACGTATGGAACGCTGTTAAGCTCGACGGAAAATGGTACTATGTTGATGTAACGTGGGATGACCCATCGGGCAAAAGTAATACGATTTCGTATGACTACTTTAATCTTACGACTAAACAGATTGAAGCCGACCATCTTATATCTCCTTTGACGGATGATATCCCCGATAAGGAAATAAATAGTGTAAAAGGCGCTAACTTATTTATTCCGAAATGCAAATCGGAAAAGTATAATTATTATAAGTATAAAGGCTATCCCCTTAAAGATTTGGATAACAACGATATGGTTCAGGCTTTAGCCGCCGCGGTGCAGGAGAATAAAGAGCATTTTTACATATATGTTGATCCGTCTCTCGATTTTGACGAGGTATATAAAAAGCTTTTTGAGGGTGATAACTGGCAGTTCAGCGAGTATATAAGAGAAGCTAACTGCTTAGTCGGTGACGTTCTTAAACGCTCAATCTCATTCTCGAAGAATAAGCCGACGCGCTCTGTTGATATAACTTTAAAATATAAATAAATCACAACGGGAGGATTTATGAAATACGATACCAGAATGTTTAAGCTTTTAAAAAATGAAGAAATAGCTGACGGTATTTTTGATTGGACAGTCGAAAATCCTGAGCTTGCCAAGCTCTGTAAATGCGGTCAGTTTGTAAATATTAAAGTCCCCGGGAGAGTTTTAAGACGTCCTATCTCGATTTGCGACGCTGATGAAAACACCCTCAGACTTGTCTTTCAGGTTAAGGGCGAGGGCACTAAGATTATGTCCGAAATGAAGGTCGGAGACGAGGTCGAAATCCTCGCGCCCTTAGGACACGGCTTTAATATAGAAAAAGGAAAGCGCTATTGCTTCGTAGGCGGAGGAATCGGTGTACCGCCGCTTCTTTTCAGCGCTAAGCAAGCCGACGATCCTATGGTGATTACAGGCTTTAGAAATAAGGATTTAGTTATTCTCCAGGACGATTTTAAAGCAGTAAGCGATAAGGTATATCTCGCTACCGACGACGGCTCGGCGGGTATCCACGGCTTTGTAACTGATGTTTTGAAGGAGCGTCTCGATGAAATCGACGAGGTTTGCGCCTGCGGGCCTATCCCGATGCTTAAAGCGGTTGCCGCCGTTTGTAAGGATAAGGTAAAATGCCAGGTTTCTCTTGAGGAGAGAATGGGCTGCGGAATCGGCGCGTGCCTTGTATGCGCCTGCAAGACTAAAACCGACGAGGGCGAAGCTATGACGCACGTATGCAAAAACGGCCCTGTATATGACGCGCGGGAGGTATTCTATGAGTGATTTAAGCGTAAATATCTGCGGAGTAAAATTCAATAATCCTCTTATCGCGGCTTCGGGTACATTCGGCTTCGGACGTGAGTTTTCCGAGTTTTATCCGCTCGAGAAGATAGGCGGCGTATCCTGTAAGGGTATAACCTTAAAAGAACGTATGGGAAATCCGCCTCCGAGAATCGCCGAGACCGAGAGCGGTATATTAAACGCCGTAGGTCTGCAAAACCCGGGAGTAGACCATTTTATAGAAAATGATTTACACTGGCTAAAAGAACAGAACACGGTGGTTATCGCCAATATAGCGGGAAATACGGTAGAAGAATACTGCGCTATGGCTGAGAAGCTATCCGATACCGAGGTGGATTTTGTAGAGCTTAATATAAGCTGTCCTAATGTTAAGAGCGGGGGAGTGCAGTTCGGTACATCCTGCGAGTCGGTAGGAAATATTACCGCCGAGGTTAAGAAACATTGTAAAAAACCGCTTATGGTTAAATTGAGCCCGAATGTTACCGATATCGCCGAAATAGCTAAATCCGCCGAGTACAGCGGAGCGGACGTTATTTCGATGATAAACACCCTTACGGGAATGAGAATTGATATTAATTCCAAGCGTCCGATTATAAGGAACAATACGGGCGGAATGAGCGGCCCCGCGGTATTCCCCGTAGCGGTCAGAATGGTTTGGCAGGTATATAACGCCGTTAATATTCCGATTATCGGTATGGGCGGTATTTCAAAATGGCAGGACGCTGTTGAAATGCTTATGGCGGGAGCTTCGGCGCTCCAGATAGGTACGGTATTGTTTAACGATCCGTACGCGCCTATAAAGATTAACGACGGTATTGAAAGGTATATGGAAGAAAAAAACATTAGCTCATTATCCGAGCTGACAGGTTCGGTAATCCCCTGGTAATTACCGACAAGTTTTGAAATTCAGATAAAGATAGGGAAAGTATATGTTATCAAAATCAAAATACGTAACGCCCGTTTACCGAGGAAGCGGTTACGGACGTACAAGGAAAAGAAAAGGAAAATTAAAGTTTGTATTTATTTTACTGGCGGTTTTGATTCTTTTATATTTAGCGTTTATGCTTTTCAGCCATAAGGATAACCTTATCAAAAAGGAAATTAAGCCGATAGACGCTCCTAAAAGCTTCTCCGCCGTCCAGATGGCGAACGGAAAGTATAAGTTTAAATGGAGCGCTGTTAAAGACGCTAACGGCTATAAGCTATATAAATACGATAATCAAGACTATAAATATAAAGAATTAAAGGTATTTAATGGAAATGTAACTTCTTATATTTCTAAATTAGAAAAATCCAAGTATGCCGTAAAAGCTTTCAAAAAGGCAGACAAGAAGATAATCTATAGTAAAAACTATACCGAGTGTAAGATGAAATCCATTACGGATATGATTGAGATTGTCGGTCACCGGGGAGCTATGGACCAGGCGCCCGAGAATACCCTCGTATCCTACAGAAGAGCTTTTGTACTTGGTTACGCGGGATTTGAAACCGATTATTTTGAAACCGACTCGGGAGACCTTATTATCTGTCACGATAAGGATATATCTATTTTTACAGGGATAAACGAAAGTATCCTGAACCTTACCGATGAAACACGTTTTAATTATCCTATTACCAAGGGTGTTAACGTAAAGGAATATGATACACAGTTTATGCCGACATTCGAGGAGGCTGTAAGCGCTGCATCTAAGTATAAGATGAATATTTATCTTCATACCAAGAATCCCGATATAACCGACAGCGCGCTCGAAAAAATAGAAGCAATTATTAATGAGTACGATATGCGTGACAAGGCGACGGTATTTACTCCGAGCCGTGACTTATTTATAAAGCTTAAAGAATATAACTTTCGCGCGGGCTTCCTTATATTGCCGAACAGCAGCGCCGATATCGAGAGCGCGGTTGAATTCGCGGGCAAGAATAAAGCCGATGTGCTTATTATGCGTTATACGGGATATTTAAAGCAAAATCATATCGACTCCGCCCATAACTATCATCTTAAAGTCGGCTGTTATGACAGAAGCGATTTAAAATCCGCGTTTAAAATGGCGAAAATGAAGATTGACTTTATGATTACCAATGAAGATTTTCTGAGTTAGGAACGTATATGAAAAGAATAATAACAACGCTCGGCGTTATTATATCGCTGTGCGTAATTATAACGTCGTGCGGTATATCGGCGCCGAATGATTCGGCTGAGAGTAAGATATCTACGCCCGATGAATCGACAGCCGCGCAAACTACCGCTCCTGAAACTACAGTCCCCGAAACTACCGCGCCCGCGGCGAATTCAGGCGGTAAAAAATCTGATAATAACATTCTGCTTATAGGGCATAGGGGATATATGGGGCAGTATCCCGAGTCTACAGTCCAGGCGTTTAAAGGCGCCTTCGGCAGCGGGTTTGACGGGATTGAATGCGACGTATGGGAAGGCAGAAACGGCGATTTGCTTATTCATCACGACCCGACCATACTGAGAACTACGGGTAAGAAAAAATACATATGGACTTTGTCGAAAAAAAGCAGAAATAAATACCCGATTACAAAGGGCGATAAGGTGGACAGATACCATTCCACAAAGCTTATTATCCCTACCTTAGAGGAAGTTTTAGAGGTAGTCGATAAAAATAACGGGTACCTTATGCTTCATATCAAGGATATTAAAAACGATAGAAAATACCGACTTTCTAAATCGGGCGAAAAGAAAATAATATCCTTGCTTAAAAAGTATAATCTGAGGAAGAAAACGCTGATTTTCGGCGGTAAAAGCTACGTGTCGCCATTCCTTAAAAAGGGCTTTAAAACAGGAATATTTACTTCTCCGAAAAAGAAAAAGAAGTTTTTATCCGAAGCGCGCTGGTGCAAGAGAAAAGGCGTCAACACCTTAGTTTTCGCCAATATGAAAAATCTCAGCCAAAGCGGCGGCGGTAAGTATATCGCTAAACACCTGAAAAAGAAAAAGCTTGATTTCGGAATATATAAAACAAATTCGGGAAAAGCGTATAGGAAACTGTGCCGAATAGGGGCGTGGTTCGCTATGTCAAATTTCGACATAAGGTAGAGCTTATTATTGTATACTTTTATTATTGATTATTATACACATTTTTGATAAAATGAATACACGAAAGATTTATAGTTAGGAAATTATTATGGTTATTTTATCTGTGGATTTAGGTAAGGCGCGTACAGGTCTTGCTATTTGTGATAAATCGGAAATATTGGCGACTCCGCTCGCTCAGATTAACGAAAAAAACGTTGATAACCTTTTGGATAAGGTCGCTAATGTAGCTTTAGCCCGACAGGTCGAGTTGATAATAGTCGGTTTACCCGTGAATATGGACGGAACCGAGGGAGAGTCGGCTAAAAACGCGCGTGAATTCGCGGCTAGGCTGAAAGAAAAAACAAAATTACTGGTGCGTATGCAGGATGAACGCGGTACGACCATAACCGCCCATAAGTACCTCAACGCTACCAATACAAGAGGTATGAAGCGTAAAAACGTAGTTGACTCCGTAGCCGCTACTATAATTCTACAGAATTTTCTCGATAGTAAAAACCGTTAATTATATTTATTTAGAGTTTTGAAAGAAAGGATGATTTCTATGAAAGAAAAAAAGACTAAAGTTATATCCGTGCTTATCGCGGCTATTATGCTTGTCGGAGTTTTCGCGGGAGCGGCTGTTAATACAAGCGCCGCTACTCCCGATACGGAAAGTTCCGAGAATCCTTACGGGCTTTTAGAGGATGTACAGGGTTCGCTGATTCTCCATTGCTGGTGCTGGAATTTCAACACCATAAAGGAGAATATGGAGGATATAGCCAAAGCGGGTTACTCCGCAATACAGACCTCGCCGATTAATAAAGTATACGAAGGCGAAGGCGGCGGACTTAAGATTAAAGGCGACGACGCGGACGGAAAATGGTATTACCATTACCAGCCGACAGCATATACGATAGGCAACTATCAGCTCGGCACAGAGGCTGAGTTTAAGGCTATGTGCGAAGAAGCCCATAAGTACGGCGTAAAGGTTATCGTTGACGTGGTAGCTAACCATACTACATCCAACAAGTCGGCGGTTTCCTATGAGCTTAGAAATATTGATGGCGGACTTTACCATAACGTAACGGGTTCTGTTTATAACCCGACCCGTAAAACTACAACCCAGTGGTACAACGGTCTCCCTGATGTCAATACCCAGAATAAAAACTACCAGAATATTATTTTAAATTACTTAAAGAAGTGCGTGGAAGACGGAGCTGACGGTTTCCGTTACGATACCGCTAAGCATATCGAGCTTCCCGACGACGATCCCGAGTTTGCGAGCGATTTCTGGCCTACGGTTCTCGAGAACGGTTCATCCTTCCAGTACGGCGAGGTTCTCCAGGGCTACGACGGCGCTGAGACCGTAGCGGCGAGATATGCCGACTACGCTAAGATTATGAGAGTAACAGCTTCCTCCTATGGAGCAAAAATCAGAACCTACTTACTCCGTTTCGATTATACTCCGAGGGCGCTTTCTGATTACTCCTCCGAGGGCGTAAGCGCCGACAGGCTTGTTACCTGGGTTGAATCCCACGATACATACGCTAACGGCGGCTCGTCGAATGATCCGGGAACCTCTTTCTGGCTTACAAACAGCGAGATTAGAAAAGGCTGGGCGCTTGTAGCGGCTAGAGGTACAACATCCTTATTCTTCAGCCGTCCCGACGGAAGCACGGTCGATAATATCTGGGGAAATAACGTAATCGGGCCTAAGGGCGACGATAACTTTAAGGATCCCGAGGTTGTAGCTGTTAACCATTTCCACAACGCTATGAACGGCGAAAGCGAAACTATGAGCAGCGGCGGCAGCAAGAAAATTGTTGTTGTTACACGCGGTACTAAGGGCGCGGTAATCGTAAACAGCGATAAAGAAAAGGACTATAACGTAAATGTATCTACTACACTTCTTGACGGTACTTATACAGATACAGCACACAATACCGAGTTTATTGTAAAAGACGGTAAGCTTACAGGTACGGTAAAGGCTGATACAGTCGTTGTTATGGATAACCTCGACAGCTCACATTATACATCCGAAATCGTAGAGCCTACTACCGAGGCTCCGACTCAGCCCGCAACCAAGCCCGTTGTCGTAACTAAGAAAACCAACCCCTTAACAGTTTCGACATCGACTAAATCCTTAAAGGCTAAGTCGCTCAAGAAAAAGGCTCAGACCGTGAAGAAAGCGTTTACAATCAAAAACGCTAAGGGCGCGGTAAGCGTAGCTAAGGTTAAGAAAGGAACTACATCCAAGATATACAAGAAAGTAACCGTTAATAAAAACGGCAGTATAAAATTCAAAAAAGGCAAGTACGCCAAAAAAACATACAAGATTAAAATAAAAGTAACCGCTAAAGGTGATTCGAATTACAAACCAAAAACAGTTAATAAGACTGTGAAAATTAAGGTTAAATAACGGATTATTCCGTTAATATAGAAGTTTTGAGGTAATTTAGGAGTGTTTGTTTTGAGAAAGAAATTAACGTGCTTTGTTTTAGCGGCGTGTATTATGCTTACCTGTTTTGTTACGGGCAGCATTTCTTACAGCGCCGCTGAAACAGAAAAGACATCAGCTTCCGCGGGAAGCACCGAGCCCTTAAGGAAAATCCAAGGCTCAGCTATTTTACATTGCTTCGACTGGTCTTATACTTCAATTAAGAACAATATGAAAGCAATAAAGGACGCGGGCTACACCGCTGTACAGACCTCTCCCGTACAGCCCGCTAAGGATTACAGCGCAAGCTACCGTGACCAGAGCGGTCAGTGGTGGAAGCTTTACCAGCCGCTCGGTATCCGTATTTCCGAGGGTAACCAGACATGGCTCGGAAGTAAAGCTGAATTAAAGGCTATGTGCGATGAAGCCGACAGGTACGGTATCAAGGTTGTTGTTGACGTTGTAGCGAACCACGTCGCTAATAAAAGCGACGGCGGCGGCGCGTGGAATGTTAACGACGGCGTTGACAGCGAGCTTAAACGTAACGATTACTACCACGGCGAGGATTACGGAGCGGGTGACGGCGACCGTTACTCAATGACCCACGGCCATATCGGTATGCCCGACTTAAACACAGCCCATTCCGATATCCAGAATAAGTTTAAAAACTTCCTTATCGACTGTGTTAATCAGGGTGTAGACGGATTCCGTTTCGACGCCGCTAAGCATATCGAGCTTCCCGAGGACGGCGGCAATACTGGAAGCCAGTTCTGGCCGACTATTCTAAACGGCGCGAAGAGTAAAAAGAGCGACGTATATTTCTACGGCGAGATCCTTAACGACGCGGCGGGAAGCGAAAGCAACTATACAAAGTATATGAGCATTACCGATAATAAAGCGGGCGATAAAATACTTAAAAGTGTTTGCGACGGTAACGCTCAGGGCGCGGCGAATTCTTACTGCTTTAAAAACGGAGTTTCGGTTGATAAAACCGTGCTTTGGTGTGAATCTCACGATACCTATATGGGTAACTCGGGCTCAGCCGAGGGAATGAGTAATACGAAAAATGTACCGAGTGATAAAATCGTAAGAGCATGGGGTATGATTGGCTCAAGAGCTAACGCTTCAGCACTCTTCTTCGCTCGTCCCGCGGCAAATATGGGCGACGCGAGCTCCGATACTACATGGAAATCCAAGACTGTAGCCGAGGTTAATAAATTCAAGAATTATTTCGACGGCGAGGGTGAGTACCTTTCCTCCCAGGGCGACGTCGCATATAATGAGCGAGGCACAACAGGCGTCGTTATTTCAAAGATGAACGGAAGCGGACAGGTTAGCTTGCCCGCTCATAAGATGAAAGACGGTACGTATAAGGACGCTGTAAGCGGCGGTACATTTACCGTATCAGGCGGTAAAATCAACGGAAGCGTAGGCTCCTCGGGTGTAGCTGTAGTATACAACGCGGCTCCCGCGGGTCCTTCGGTATCAATTGATTACAACGGCTCTAACCAGGGCGGTTCGTTCTTCGGAACAGCTAAGATTACTCTTAACGCCGCCAATACAAAAACCCAGACATATACTCTCGGTTCAGGCGCCGCTACTTCTTATACAAACGGACAGACTATTACAATCGGCGCTGATATGGCTGATGACCAGAGCGTAACGCTTGTACTAAAGGGCGTCGCTTCGGATGGTAAAACCGTAACCGCTAACTATGTATTTACTAAAAAGAAACAGCCGTCTATCTCAGGTAATACGACTATTTATTACGATAACTCGTCCACAAAATGGCCCACGGTATGGGTTTACGCTTATCAGGGCGACGGCGCTGTAAGCAACGGCGCTTGGCCTGGTAAACCGATGACTCAGGTAAGCGATACTCTCTGGGGTTACGCTATCGACGACAGCTGGGCTGACGCTACAACCCGTGTTATCTTTAGTAACAACGGTAGTGACCAGAGTACACAAGACGGTAACGATATAAACAAGAATGAATCTAAGATTTACCAGAACGGCGACTGGAAGGATTATCCGAAACAGAGTAATCCTTCAACTCAGCCTGCTTCTCATACTCCCGCTACAGTAGCTCCCGTACCCTCGGGCTCGGGACTTTACGGCGATGTTAATAACGACGGCAGAGTTGTCGTAAGCGACGCTTCGGCTATTCAAAAGCACGCGGCGGGTATAGCTACTCTCAGCGCTCTTAACCAGGCTAAGGGTGACGTTGACTCCGACGGTCGTGTTACTGTTAAGGACGCTACCTGTATCCAGTGGTATATCGCCAAGGTTACAGCCCGCGCGGGCAGAGCGGGTAAGACGTACGGAAGCTCGAATCCCGTAACTCCGACGCAGGCTCCCGCGACAGCCGCTCCGACACAGCCGCCTACCCAGGCTCCGAGCGGAAAAACTGTTTACTTCAACAATGACGTTAACTGGTCTAATGTAAATATTTACTACTGGAAAGAAGGCGGAGAAGGTCCCAACCCGTGGCCCGGAGTTCCGATGGAGAAATTGTCCGACGGAAGATTTAAATATACAATTCCCGACGGCTTCGATAGGGTGATCTTTAATAACGGTTCACCCGGAAGCGGTAACCAGACAAGAGATATCGAAGTAGAGAATAATAAAGAATACAACTACAACTCCTACCCGTCGTAATTGAATTAAACTGATAAGGCTCTGTGTCAATAGTTGGGG
>DEFK01000003.1:17208-37184 GCA_002350765.1 Ruminococcaceae bacterium UBA2854 | reverse complement strand
TTTAATTAGAAATTAGTATAAAATGCCACCACTCGCAGTCGATCGGCTTAAAGCCGCTGCGAAGCATAACACTCCTTAACATCATCCTGTTTGAATACTGCTCCTCGGTAATGCCCTTATAATCGGGATGGGACATTGGGCTGAATAAATCGAACGGACTTCCCATATCGAGCTCCTTGCCCGTGTTCATATCGAGCAGGGTTAAATCCACCGTACTGCCGCGGCTGTGGCTTGACAGCTTCGCGATATATCCTTTCTCGAAAAGTTCCTCCTTATCGAGGTCGGGATAAAAATACGGCTTCATTCGTATATCGGTATCCTCTATCCCCCAGAGTATAAAATGCTTTACCGCGCACGCGGGACGATAGGCGTCGAATATTTTAAGGCGATAGCCGTGAACCATCATTTCCTTGCTGACGGCTTTAAGAGCGCGCGCCGCTTCCTTGGTCAATAACGCGCAGGGCTCCTCGTAGCCGTCAATCCTCTCGCCGATAAAATTATAGGTCGAGTGGTACCTTATTTCCTGTATAATATCGGGGATAAATTCCGACAGGACTACAAACCCCGCGGGATTCATTGTTAAATCTGAATTAATTGTTTTCATTCAATCACCTTCTATTGTAGATTATATCATAAAGCATTAAAACAATGTGCACAAAGAATACATTATAGTTTTGTGCACATTCACAGTTAGTGTTAAAAAAATAACGCCAGTATTAACGGATACTCTCCGAAAATACTGACGTTTGGTTTTATTTTATTGCGAATCGCGCATTGCGCGTTGCGAATTATTTAACCCTAACCTTTACAACCTTATTAACCGTTTTCGATTTATAATCGCTGTTGCCTTTAGCTGTTATTTTCAGCTTAATCTTATAGGTTTTCTTAGCGTATTTGCCTTTCTTAAAGGTTATTACGCCCGTTTTCTTTTTAACGGTTATCTTCTTATAGATTCTCTTATCCGTACCCTTTTTAACCTTTACTACTTTCACCGCGCCCTTGGCGTTTTTGATAGTAATCGGTTTTACTTTTTGCGGCTTTTTCTTTAGTTTTTTCGCCTTAACGGTCTTTTTCTTAGCCGTTACCTTAATCGGGTTGGACTTCTTGGTTTTTACTACAGGTGATGTCGGAGCCGCTTCGGTCGGAGTCGTTTCCGCGGGCTCGGATACGGTCGGCTCGGCGGTTGTATCTTCGGGCTCGTCCGAATAGGGCTTGCCGCTCGAATTGATAATAGTGCCCGCCGCGGTATTGGGGTCAGCGCTTACGTGGCTGTGCCATGTATCGCCGTTGTAAACCTGATAAAACAGCTGTGTGATATTATAACTCTCGGGGACCTCAGCTTTATAAACCGTAATTCCGTTAAGCTTTTCGCCTGAATCGGTTAAGTCAAAGGTTACTAAATCGGTGTTGTTGTTATTTACAAGAAGCTTGTAATTATAACCCGCGCTCTCCTGCTCCGCGCTCGGAAGATACATAAAGGTTTTAGTCGCGACAGGCTGTGTAACAGGTTCTGTCGGCGCGCTTGTCACGGGCTCGGTCGTCGGCTCAACGGTCGGAACGTCGGTTTCGGGCTCGGTTTCGGGCTCGGTTTCGGGAGGTTCGGTACCTGTCGAGGGCTCGGTGGTTTCGGCTTCCGTAACGGGAGCTGTGGTAGAAGCTTCGGTAACAGGCTCGGTAGGTTCTTCTTCGATTTCGCCTACATAATCAAAGTTGAAATAATTATACTCCACGTCGTTCTTGGAAATACTCATATTTCTGTCGTACCAGTTAGTGGTATCGTAGAAAATCTTAACCGAATGTGTGCCCGCGTCGAGGTTTAACGCTAAATGCGTGCTTGTCTGGTTCTTCTTACTGCTTTGAACCTCGGGGAATACGAGCGAGCCCATATCCTTATCGTCAACATAAACGGAACGGATAGCGCAGCTTACGCCCGAAGTCGCGTCACCCGAATTATTATAGATTCCGCTTAATTCATATTTACCCTTTTTTCTGATATTTACGCTGAGGGTTAGTTTAGCGCTCTTTGAGCGTTTGTCGATTACATAGCCCGAGGAGATTAAACTGCTGTCTGACACCGAGCCGTTCTCCGCCTCAACCTTTATTCTTGTCGGACTTACGACAATCGGCTTGCTAAGCTCTGAGCATATTCCGTCAGCCGATACCGCCATAAGACTGTAGCAGCCGTAAACGCTTGTATCAACGCTGTAGCTGCCGCCGCTGACGTCAATATACTCATTACCTGTCCAGAGCTTGTATGTTAAACCGCTCTTCGGCGTCCATTTGATAGTTCCGTTCGAATATGACGCGGTCGGCATTTCGGGACATACCACGAGGTTGTCCTCGGATTTATTAATCTTATACTCCGTACCGCTCTTTTCCATAATGATTTCGACAGTATGACTGCCTGTTGAATCTACGGGGAATACATAGGAGTCTATATCCTTATCCTCGTTATCGACCTTAAAGCTCTTAACCTTATCGCCTTCGCCCGAAAGCTTTATTGTAAGAATAGAGTTTCTGTATTTAAAGTTCGAAAGCTCGAACGGTCCTTTCATCCAGCTCGGGATATAGGGGTTAAATGTGATACCGTCCTCGTCGTAGTTCATACCGAACATAACGCGGTAATAGCCCGCGAGAGTTCCCGCGATTGACCAGAGCTGCTGGTCGGACTCCACGCCCTCACCCGTGCGGTAGTTTATAACCTCTTTGTTGGTTAAGGATACAGCCGCTCCGCGGACGTTTGAGTTAAATATTTCCTCGGCGAGCGCTTTGTTATTATGGTAGCTCGCGCCTACCATAAGGATTGAATCCCAACCCGGCCATACGCCGAAGTTGTGATAAATCTTATTAGCGTTAGTAAGCTTTCCCTGCTTTTGCGGATAAACCGTATCAGCGCCGTAGTTTACGAGAGGATAGTTCTCCATAATACTGTTGAGCTGGCTTTCGCTGCCGATATTAAACCAAAGCGCGAAGCCGTTTCCGAGAACATCCGTCTTTTTGGCGAGGACATTTCCCATATAATCGGGATACTCCCAGGAGGAGTAAAGTCCCATATCATCGTCCCAAAGTCTGTCTTTTATTTTTTCGCTTAAATCCTGAGCCATATTAGCCCAAGCCTGCTCAGTTTCTTCGCCCTTGCCGAGCACCTTAGCCGCCTTGCTCATAATCTCGAGCACACGACAATAAATGGTGTTCACAGAAGTCGTTTTACTCTCGGCGATAGCGCTGAGTCCGCTGTCGTAGGTTTCGCTTGTCCAGTCGGGATATGTCTGGTCACGCCAGTCAAGACCGCAGGTTTCGCCTCGGAAAAGTCCCGCGCCGCTCTCGTAAGCGACGTTCATATCCTGCATAATAGTGTTGTTGCAGATGTCGTAGAAATAGCTTAAATGCTCCTTGTTGCCATCGGTAAGATAATTCTCCCAAACGGAAAGCATGGTAATAATCTTATCGGTAGAAACCGGGTAAGAACCGCCTGTACCCGTATCCTGCTCGAACACCGAAACATTTCCGCTTGTCTTTACTTTTTTCTTCTCGCAGTTATAGCTGATTTCAGGGAAAACCCATGTCAGCGAGTAGAGGTCGGACAGCGCGGTATCGCGCGTCCAAACCTTATCCCAGTTCGTACCCGTGCGGAAATACTGAGTGTTGTTTTCCGTAAAAATATTTTTTATAGATTCCTCCAGCGACAAATTATAAACCGCCGCCGCGAGCGGAGAGTTCTCCGCCTTAAATACAGGATACGCGGATAAATCCTTCGATTTAGTCCAGGTTTTTCTCGAGCCTGTCATATACGAGGTAATAGACGTCGCCGAGTCAGCGTAAGCGTTATAGCCTGTATCTACAACCTTGTCGGGTTTCAGAGAATAATCGTACGAGCTGTACTCGAAGCCCCACTGCGAGCTTGTGAAATACATAGGAACTTCGGAAGCCTTCGCGTTACCGCTCAGGTTTTCGATATTTATTACAGCCTTATCGTTCATCGTATTTATAAAACGCGCCGCGCCTGTTGAGGTATCAACATTCCAGCTTGTGTTGCCGTCGCTTGTATCCGAAACGCATACAACCTCCGTTCCGCTTAACGCCGCGTAATTCTTAGTAGAATTATTCTGCAGGTAATACGCTCCGCTGCCGTCTGAGATTATATTCCAATACGCGGAATCGGGGTAAGAAGAAACCGCGCTCTTGTAGGAAACATTGCTGTTCTTCTGAACGAGAATTAAATCGCTGTGTTCCATCCACTTTGATTTTAAAACAACCTTATTCACGCCCGCCTCGAGCGAGGAATGCGGGAACGCCTGGATAGTATTACTGCCCTTATCCGCGACAAAGGTAACCTCACAGTCGCTGTCGAGAGTTAAACTCTCGTTACCCTCGACGGGAGCCTGAAACGTGCTCCAGTCCGAAGTCGCCGCCTTATAATCGTAACTGCCTTTTTTAAGGTGAATTGTAATTATGTAATGGTTATTATTGTCGGCACTCATCAGATAACCAATGCCCGTTTCCCACGCGTTGAACGTTCCGCGGAGATAAACTCTATTATCAACCGCCGAAATAATCGGCACAGCCGAGAACGCGACCGTCGTTAACAACAAAACCGCGCATAAAACGCTTATTAATTTAACCGTGAATTTTTTCACAAAAAACACCTCGTTTACAAAAAATATTTGTACATTTTTATTGTATCAAATACCCGTATGAAAAGCAATAGAAAAAAGCTTTCAAATAAAAAAACAGGGAGCTGTAAAACTCCCTGAATGATCAATCAATAGTATCTTTATTAAATAAAAATCTTAAATATGTTTTATAAGTAAGATTAAAACTGTAATTCACAATCAAAAATACAATTCCTAAAATAATAAACCCAAAAAATATCACCACGGTAACAGCCGAGCTAATTGAGTTTATTAAGTTAAAAAACCAATAAGCGGATTCCTGAATACACGGGTTAAAATATGACGCGCATATCAAAAACAAAACCGAAAAAATAAAGAAAAGATTGAATTTAACTATCCTTTTTTTGGAAGAAAGGATATATAAATACAGCACGCCGAAAATCGCGAAAACTATTGAGAAAACAATCTTAATACTTTGAATTTCACCATCATCGTCAAAAACCACCAGCTGCATAAACAGCAGAATAAAAAACAAATATACGGTATACACATAACCGACTATTCTCAAAATCGAAAGCTTATGATTAATCTTTTTAATCTGACCGCTGAATGACTCCTGTTTTTTAGAAAAGACAGCTTTTTTTAAAACAACATCTTCAACGTTCGGTTCCGGTTTGTATACCGGCTCAATTTTTGTACCGCAATATTTACAGAACAGGTCATTACCAATTTCATTTTTACAAGTAGGGCACTTCATATTTCAACCTCCTATAACGATATTCTTTCAAAAACATTTTCGTAAACATCGCTTTTTACAATAAGATTTTCCCTATCGTATTGAAAGCTGAAAAGTTCCCCGAAACTATCTATTTTTACAGTCCATCCGTTCGGTGATGATTTAAAATATACACCGTAGTATTCGATACCGTTAACCGTATAAATACACTCTCCGGTCTTTTTTAAACTGAGTTTCATATCTTCGGTTTGACTTTTATATTCTGATTCAAACTCTTTTGACGAACCCGAAAAATAAAACACCAAAAAAGCAATGGCGCTGATTAAAACCGCGATAAAAAACACAACAGCTAAAACTTTAAAAAAGATAAACTCGTTAACAAAGCTTAATAATGTAAAATGAATACATATTATCGAAAACGCAATCAACATACTCAATAGCTTGTTTCTGTTCATAACGACACCCCTTTTCTTGTTTATAATATCACAATTGAGATAAATATTCAACAAAAAGATCATCCTTTCGGATGATCTTTGTTAGAAATCAGTTATTAATTTGGCAAGCTTCATCTGTATCAATGTCGCGTCGCGGACAGTAATCGTACCGTCGCCGTTAACGTCGGCGTAGTTTCTTCCGCGGAACAGGGGGATTTCAGCCTGACCGATTTTATATTTTTGGATAGTCGTCGCGTCGAGGATATTGAACCTGCCGTCGAGATTCGCGTCGCCGAGTACATATTCCCTGATATATTTTACGGGAAGTTCATTCGAGTTAGCGTAGGTATCGGTATACGAGCCCTCGTTGCAGAACAAAACGAGCTTATCGCTTCCGATAGAGAAGTTATCCGCTATCGCGTTAACGCTGTCGGGAATCTCAACCTCCGCGAGAGCGTCGCAATTTCCGAGGCACATCTCGTCCAGCGACTGCATAGTATCGGGGAGAATAACTCTCCTGAGCGATGTACAGCCGTAAAAGAGCTGCTTGGAAAGAGTAGTAACACCGCTTCCGATAGTTGCCGTTTCAAGCCCTTTACAATCCTGAAACGCGCCGAAGCCTAGCTCGGTTATAAAAGACGGTATAGTAATATTCTTAAACCCTGTACAGCCGTAAAACGCGTCTGTGCCGATTCTTTTTAAGCCTGTCGCGTTCTCAAACGAAACGGAGGTTAATTCAGTCTGGCTGAAAAACGCGTAGTCGTCAATCTCCGTGACAACGGCGCCCATAAGCTTATTCGGAATAACTACATCCTTAGAGCGGCCGTCATATTCGTGGATAACCGCCTCGCCCGAGCCGTTTATCGTGAAAGAAAAGCCGTCAATCGAGATATACGAATCCGTCGCCATAACGCACGGTGTAAAGGCAATAAGCAGCATTGAAAGCGCATACGCTGTAATTCTTTTAAAAAATCTCATATATGCTCCTCCTTTTACCACTGTATATCGTCGTCGGGATCGATAATCGGATTATTCCAATCGCCGGGATCAGGATCAACGTAACTGTTGAAGCTCTCGGGACTGCTAAGCAGCGCGCCCTGAAGCTCAACCGTTAAGAAATGGAACTCGGGCGAGCTATATTCTTTTTTCATAACTCCACCCGTCCTTTCCATAATCAATTATCAATCGTTGGTGGTAATCACTTTCATCTCGCCTGAAGCGAGGTCTTTTTTCGATACATCCTTAAGACAAACGTAAACCGAGTTACTGAAGGTAAGATTACCTTCGCTGTCGATAAGATACGCTGTCGCTTTTAATAAATAGTTAGCGTTTGTATACGTTCTGGTTCCTTCGTTATCTTCGGTGTAATTATTTACGTAGCTCGCGCCGTATTCAACACGATTCATATTAGTAAGATTCTCGGTTGGAATCGACTTCACCTGAATTGAACGTTGTTTGTTTGGTTTATAATAGTATGATTCAGAGTTATTCTTTACAGCAGTCTCAAGAGCGTCGTAATCAGTTACCGCTTTGTAATCCTTGCCTTCTACAAAATCCACTCCGTCAGGCATTGTCGCGCAAAGCTCGAATACCATACCTACCTGATACTCGGAAGTATCGCCGTATATTACATTATTGCCGTCGCTGAACGCTATTTCAAAGTCGGAATACAACAGGTCGGTGCTACCGTTCGGATTATCGTTACCGTCATCATCAGTCCAACGGTTTCTGGTATAGTCAATATGCGCAAGCTTAATATCGGGCTCGGTTTCAACCGCTTCATTGAACACAGGGCTGATCCAGTAGTCTTCCATAATACAGTAGGAGAAGAACGGATCGGTGCATTTAGCGATAATCTCGCCGTCCACGGATTTTCTTATAGCCCAGTAGCCGAAGTTCTCTACATTCTCGCTGCCGCGTAAATCTATAACATCGAGAGCCTTATTATCCTTTCGGCTTTCGCCCATATTAACCTGGACTATCGAATACGCGTCTGAATTGCTTAATCTGTAATGAGCGTAAACCTTCTTTTTGTCCTGCTCGGCGATTACGGTAGCCACCAAATGGTCTACCTTATCCGATGCTTTCTCGGCGTCGGGATCGCCCTTTACCGAAGTTGTCTCTACTCTCGTATCGCTCCACTTGAGGGTTTCTCCGTAGTTGCTTTCGTAAGGAGACTGTGAAATGATAAAGTCCTTTTTTAAACGATAGTAGCCGTCATTAGTAATCTTACTCGACGGTGAGGTATCATCCAGCTCAGCGCCCGTAAGCGTACCTTTCTTAACGTAAGTACGTTCAACGCCTTTGCGGTCGGTATACTTATAATTAATCTTGTAAGGAAGCTCGGTAACATCAGTACGCCGCGCGTATACAGCGATCAAGTACTGATCTTTATTTCTGGCGAGCTGCTGAGATAGCGCGTCTGGATCCCAACCGTCGGCGCTGTTCCAGTTATCATGTCTGATCAACGCGTTATTGCTGCTCTTGTTGACCGACCACCACTCGGCGAACTTGTATTTATATACACGCTCGTCTAAATCGTCCATATTCAGCGAGTAACCGTCGTTACGGTGCCAAGGAACTTCATTATGGTTTTTAAAACCGTTAGGCGCGGTAAAGGTAACCTGCTTTCCGACATGCTCGCCTGTATCATGGATTTTTTCGCTGTCGGACGCGTTTTCGTTATCATAGTTATTTACGGCTGTCTGTATACGGTCAGTTAAGCCGTTGTCTTCATCCTCGGCTCTGAATCCGTCAACAGTATAATCGTCGACATAATAGAACATAACGTCCATCTTTACCATATCCTGCTTTACGAGGGCATAGTACTTAGTGTCCTTAGAGGGTAGCGCGCCGTTGGTTCCCAAAAGATCCTTCGAGAGAGTTGCGCTCGTTGTAATACGTCCGTTCTCGGGATGATCCTTGTCATAATTCGGCGTATTATACCATCCGAGGAAGGTGTAGCGGTGCAGGTGCAGATATTCGGGATGATCGGGGTCAGTATCGTCCACAACTTCGTTATTGGTATCGTGGAATACGATGTTTTGAATATCATCATACTCGAGCACCGTCTGCATCGATTTATTCAGTCTTCCGAACTTCGGCGTACCGTCATTATAATAATCGGTCTCGGAGTTATCATTCACGCATACCATTTTATAACTAAGCTCGCGCTCAATATCCTTGCGGTAATAAATCTTAACTGTGTTCCAAGACTCGGTAGACTGAACCGTCAGTTTAACGGGATTCAGCTCACCGTCGGAGTTAGTGATACGGGTATAATTATATGTTTGTCCGTCGTTTTGATCAACACCAGTAATGTCAGTTTCGGGATTAATCGTAATCTCCTCTTCTACCTGACCTGTAAGGTCCCGATCATTGCTGTCTTTGTCAAACGTACGCATAACACCGTCCCACGGAGCTCCCGCGGCAGGGTCGGGATCATCCTTATGCGCCTCTAAATAATTCAGATAAATCTTCTCGGCTGTATGGTCGATATACTGATATTTATATTTATAGGAATTACGGTTAAAGTAAATCTTAATGGTCTTTTTATCGTTACTCGAAATCGAAACAGTTCCGTTATCGGCTACAGGAATTTCGGTAGGATCTGTCACGCCGCCCGAGTTGGTTACGGTATATTTACATCCGTTTGTTACACGATTATAGCCCGAGCTGATAAGATAATTCGGAATTTCTCTGTTAATCAGCGCGGAAATCGATAAATTGACCGCTTCACCCTGAGTAACAATCGGTATCGTAAGCGTTTCGGAGGAGTATTTAGAGTATGTATCCGCTCCGAGGTCCTGAGTAAGATACTCAACCTCGTACATATACTCGGTCTTATTCTCATCATAAAGGAAGGTGATAACATTATAATTAAGCTCTTCCTCCTTTGCCTCATCATCGTCAGTAGTATTATTTGAAGCGGTAAGAACGAGCGACTGAGAAGCTTCTCTCGCTACATACCCCGGGATAATCCTCGCGTCTTCCTTAACGGAGGCATGAGTAGTATCCTTTACAACCTCTTCATATAATGGCTTACGGCTGGAGGCGTCGAGATATTGCACCTTATACCATACCTTCGATTTTTGGATATACTCGAATGTAATAGTGTTTGGAGCGTATTCATCATCCGTATTATTCGCCTTTATAACCATCGATGAGGAGTTGGAAGTAGGCCACCAGTTAGTACCTTCATCCTCTTTCTCTTCGTCCCATTTATACTCGTCGTAAAGCTCGTTACCAGATTTAGCGTTAAAGGTTTTAGTCTTATAGACGTACGCTCTGCCTGTAGTCGGCGGGGCTATTTCTACATCATTATCCTCCGCCTTAACGTATTTTACCTTGTACTTAGCAACGTCCTTTGTTACCCATTCCGCGAATAGACGCAACTTACCGTTTTCGCCTGTCGCTTCTTCGTTAAGCGCGGTAACGGGAACGTTCTCGGGCTCAAAACGCACGGGCACACGGTTTCGGATATAGTACCATCCCGCGAACGAAGCTCCCTCAGCGATAGGATTAAGCTTAGGTCTCGGATTATCGGGACTATCGTCATCAACAGGGATAGACATCAGCGGCACATACGTACCGTAGTCAACATTAATATTACGGATATCGTTCTCGTCTTCGTCCTTACCGAGCACTATCCTCTTTTCGGGATGATTTCCCTTTCGGTCGATATAAAAGTCGTCATAATCGTCGTAGAAAATAACGTCGATCGACTTCGGAACCCATTTCGCGAATAACGTAGCGTCATCGGCGGGCATAGTCTGGGTATCCAAATCGAAGGGCTTCTCATAACGCGGGTCGTTATACCAGCCTTCAAACGTATAGAAATCCGCACGGTTCGGGTCGAAATATTCGGGATCTGACCAGTAATAACGGTAGTCGCCCGCTTCGTGTCCGTTTTCCGATACCTGATAGGTCGAGTTTATAGGCGCGCCGTACATAACCGTACGGGTACGGCTCTCGTCCTTATGGTTACCGTTACGGTATTTCAGCGTATACTCGTGGCGTCGGTAGAAGAATTTTATCGTGCAGCGGCGGTAGTTTTTGGTATCCTCTGACCAGTCGATTTCGGTATTGTCGTTATCAAGAGTGATCAACCCATTCACCACACGATAGTATTCCAGCTCGAAGCCCGTCATAGACGTCGGCGTCTGGTTTTTATAAACGGCGTTGTTATTATTCGATCTTTTGGAAGGGTCAGATATATAGTTATACTGATTGCCGGAGTCGATGGTCTCGTAAACGTGATCGGTAGATAAGCCGTACCATTTTGTTTTTGTGACATAAGAACCGTTTTCTTTGACCTTGGTCGTGAATTGTCTTACTTCGGTGTAGTTCCCCTCAGCGAGCAGCGCCTGTTGTCCGTTGTTTTCGATGATCTCGATTTCTCGGGGGAGCAGCTCTACATAGTTCTCATACCTGAAGTGCAACACATTTTGTATACTGCTGTTCCAGCCATTATTATAACTCGTATTCGTCCACGATATCAAAAAGTGCAGTTTCGTATAGTCAATATTATTCTGCTTCATCGTGTTGCGGGCGCTGTCTGTAAACAAAATACCCTTGTCGAGCTTTTCATAAATGCCCTTGACGGTATAGTTACCTGAGCTTTTACGATCTTGGTAATACTTGTTATAATACTCAGTCGCGATACTGCCCGGATAACATATTTCCGCCTCACCCGAGCCCTTCCTGTGTACCGTATCGAGCGCGTCGATCAGCCATTTATTCGTCAAAGGCTCGTTGTATTTAGCCTGCAACTGATAGTAATAGTATCGGTAATAACCGCCGTAGTGAGCGTCTGTAAAATCGTCATATCCCTCGGTCACACGCTGTTTGTATTCATCCTTGACCGTGGGCAAAGTTTCAGCTGAATTCGGCTCCCACGAACCCATGGCTATCGCTTCCAGTACATTTTTACTGGTTGTTTTCAGATATTCTTTTTCAGTTGACTGATTGTTAAATTGCTTGGTAGAATTTGTCAGGCTGATCTTGTTCGGATCAAGCTCGCCGTTTGTGTATCCCTGACGGGCATAATAGAACTTAAGAGTAAATCTTTTTCTCTTGAAAAATACGTTAAAGCGGGTAGTACCGTCGCCTCGAACCGAAACGGATGTATCGGTAATATACCTCGGATCGGAAGTGTTTTCGGAAGTATTCATTTCGAAGAAATCGCCGCAGCCCGCAAGCTCGTTACTGGTACCCGGGCTGATGTCGTTAAAATCGATGATCCTGTCACAGGTATGATTTGCGTTTGCGTTCGAAGCAGTATCGTATTCAAATTTATATTTATAATTCAAAGAGCTGGGGTTATAATTCGGGTCGTCAGGATCGAGTTCATCGTTTCTTGAGTCATTAGGATTAGCGTATCCGAGATTAAAATTAAATAAATCAACAATCTTTTCCGATTTCGCTTTATTTCCAGCTTGACTGCTCGTAATAACGCCGTCGGCAACCGCATACTTCGTCGCGTTGTTTATCTTATGTTCGGGCGTGATTGTCATACCTGCAGTAACATCCGTCAGCTGATTGTTAACGTATACCTGAGTTACGTCCTTCGCTAAAAGAGCGGAGTAGCCGTCGTTCTCTATGTTCTCGAGCCAGTACATAACAGTAAAGTGGGTTGTGCCCGGCGTCCAGATTGCCTTATAATAGGTATTCTTAGCGGGGACAGTCTGGTTACCTTGGAGAGATACGGGAGAGGCTTTCGCCTGTGCTTCGGTTATAATGTTTCCGTTTGAGTCAATATAGTGCCAGCCGTCTTCATCTTCACCTGTGGCGTCATATGTATTTATGGAAGAATCCTTATCGGTACGCGCCCATCCGATGAAGGTATAACCCATACGGGTAGGCGTTTCTATACGGTAAACAGACTCGAACTTCGCGTAAATAGGCTCTACGCCGTAACCGCCCTCGCCGAGGTCAAAGTTTACGGAATAGTAGTTTCGGTCGTAGTAAACGCGGAATACCGTAGAACCGTCCGCCGCGATAGCGTCGGGCTCGTGGAAAAGGCTCGTAAAGCCCGGAATTTCCTCAGCTTCCAAGTCTTCGGGAGCTGTGCCCGTTTTTCCGAGACGGTTCTGGTTAGCGTCAGTACGCTCACGGTCGAGAGTATATAAATCGTCGTAAATATTCTGTAAGTAATAACGCGCGGCGTAGTGGGTAAGACCCGCTACGTAATAAACGTTATAGGTCATATCGCCGTTAAGCGATACGGTCTCAATATGAGTTGTAGGCGCGGAAACGCCGCCTGTCGGAAGCTCGGTAGGATCGTTTTCAGAATTACTAAGCGCCATCGGCTCAAAACCGTTAACGTTCGGATTAGTTACATCATAATTCAGAGCCTCTCCGACGGAATAGGTCGCTATATAGGGATCGTGAGCGTGACTGCCGTTTGTAAAATAATAATTTACTCGGACAGTATAATACGTCACCGCGGAAACCGTAGCCGCGATCAACTCAAACATCAACACAAGCACTATAATAAGCGATGTTACTCTGATGTTAAATTTATCCTTAAAAAACCTTTTCATAAAAAATATCTCTCTTCCCTTGTAAATTTCACTTCTAAATAGATATTACAAAGACCGTAAAAAGTCGATTTAAATGCAGTTGTAGCAATTATAATTACACATTAATATTATAGCAGTTTTGCACATAATTTTCAATTGAATTCTGTGCGCCATTACTAGTTTTCTCGAAAATTTGTAGGTTTTTACAACTATGTTGAAAGTAATACTCCTTCGGTTGTGTAAATAGCTATTATAAAAATTGTCAACCGAAAATGTTGCACAAGGCGACAATAAAAAACAGGGTGGCGTTTGTGCATTTTTTCGTTAAACATTTAACTAATTTTCAGAGATTACTTTAGCTGACTAATACGTTAAATCGCAATATATGGCGTTTATACGGTAAGCAGGTACTAATTTATACCGCTCATTCCTCTATCTGTGCCGTTAGTATTTTTTAACGTCTGTTAAACTCATTTGACACATTTAGCTATTTTGCCCTTCGTGAACCGCTCATAGAGACGAACGCAATACTTCCCTCTTTAGCTAAAAAAATCCCGCCGACGTAAGCGCGTCGGCGGGTGTACATTTTTGAAATATTTTTAAGGATTATTAAGAATCGGGGATTATTCCTGACCGGGAACTTTAGGTAACTTAGCTATGCTCTTAGCGATATCCTCGTCAGTGGGGATATAATCGGTCATTTCGCCGTCGTTAAACTTCTCGTAAGCCACCATATCGAAGTAGCCTGTGCCTGTAAGACCGAATACGATAGTCTTTTCCTCGCCTGTTTCCTTGCACTTTAACGCCTCGTCAATAGCTACACGGATAGCGTGTGAGCTCTCGGGAGCGGGAAGTATACCCTCTACACGGGCAAACTGCTCGGCAGCCTTAAATACTTCTGTCTGCTCTACGGAACGCGCCTCCATTAAACCGTCATCGTAAAGCTGGCTTAATGTAGAGCTCATACCGTGGAATCTTAAACCGCCCGCGTGGTTAGCGGAGGGGATAAAGCTTGAACCTAATGTATACATCTTAGCGAGCGGGCATATCATACCTGTATCGCAGAAGTCGTAAGCGTAAGTACCGCGGGTAAAGCTCGGACAAGATGCGGGCTCAACCGCGATAATCTGATAGTCAGCCTCGCCTCGAAGCTTCTCGCCCATAAACGGAGCGATAAGTCCGCCGAGGTTAGAGCCGCCGCCCGCGCAGCCGATAATCATATCGGGCTTAATGCCGTATTTATCGAGAGCGGTCTTTGTTTCGAGACCGATAACAGACTGGTGCAGGAGAACCTGGTTCAGTACGGAACCGAGTACGTAACGATAACCGTCGTTCTTAACGGCAACCTCAACAGCCTCGGAAATAGCGCAGCCTAAGCTTCCTGTTGTATCGGGGAACTCGGCTAAAATCTTTCTGCCGACTTCGGTTGTTGTTGACGGAGAAGGTGTTACCTGAGCGCCGTAGGTACGCATAACCTCGCGTCTGAACGGCTTCTGCTCGTAGCTTACCTTAACCATATAAACCTTTAAGTCGAGGTCTAAGTAAGCGCACGCCATTGAGAGAGCTGTGCCCCACTGACCTGCTCCTGTTTCTGTGGTAACGCCTTTTAAGCCCTGCTTTTTAGCGTAATATGCCTGGGCGATAGCGGAGTTAAGCTTATGGCTTCCGCTTGTATTATTACCCTCGAATTTATAATAAATCTTCGCGGGTGTATCGAGTGCTTTCTCTAAGCAGTACGCTCTTACAAGCGGAGCTGGTCTGTACATTTTGTAGAAGTCCTGAATCTCCTGGGGGATGTCGATGTAGGGAGTTGTATCGTCGAGCTCCTGAGCTACGAGCTCCTCACAGAAGATACCGCTCATTTCCTCGGCGGTAAGCGGCTTGCCTGTGCCAGGGTTAAGAAGCGGAGCGGGCTTGTTCTTCATATCCGCTCTGAGGTTATACCATTTCTTAGGAATGTCATCCTCGCTTAAATAAATTTTATAAGGGATTTTTGTTTCATTGTTTGACATAGTTTTTCTCCTTTAAGTATATTTTAACTGAATAATAATTTTCTGCTAAATTTTAGTTTCACCATCGTTTTGTAAATAGCTTCATAATAATCACCTGAAAAATAAAAATCCTGTCCCTGCATAATGCAAGGACAGGAATTAACCTGCGGTGCCACCTCGCTTGACGTTATTAAACGTCCGCTCAACGCGTACTGACATACGCCGACTTAATTATACGGATAGCCTTTCCGTCTCACATACTCCGAAATCGTTTCTGCTCGCCCTCAGAAGCCCATTCAAGACTGCTTTCCCTGCCGTATTCTCACCATCAACGGCTCTCTTTGAGAGAAGTTACAGAATTTACTCACTCTTCCTCATCGGTTTAAAAGCATTTTACTACAATAAAGTGTATTTGTCAATAGGCAATTTAATTTTATATCATATTAAAGCGGTAAAGTGTTTTATTTATCACTTTTCAGACTGCCTTTATCTATATTTTCTTTTATGATTTTGTCTATTACTTTGAATAGCTTTTCCGAACCCAGACGTGTTTTTGTCTGGCGGCTGTAGACCTGTTCGGCGGAGACATCGTGCTCTTTCCAATCCTCACCGCCGTTGGAATTATTCAGCATTAACGGCTGGAGATTATCCATAGCGTGAGCGAATTTTGACTCGGCGCTCTCGTACGCCTCGAACTCCTCGAAAAGCGCGGTTAACTCGGCTTTCTGGTCGTCGGGAAGTAATGAGAAAATACGCTCTTTAGCCTTATTTTCCCTTAGCTTTTGCGTCTTTATATTTTCGTCGTCGTAGGCGTAGGTATCGCCCGCGTCGATCTCGACTATGTCGTGAATAAGACACATAAGCATTACCTTAGCTATATCAATTTTTTCGTTGGAATACTCCCTTAAAACATACGCCATTACCGCCATATGCCACGCGTGCTCGGCGTCATTCTCACGCCGTCCGTGCAAGGATAAATGCGTTTGTCGTAGTACATTCTTTTCCTTGTCGATTTCAAGCGAGAAATCGAGCTGTTTCTTTAATCTTTCGTCCATAATAATTTTCCGTAGTTTAAATAATAAAAGTATTATGTATTTGATTGTTATGTAATTTCGGCGCTCATCTCACGCGCCCTTTTTATTATATATATCCTGTTCACCAAATTCATGATTAGATGGTTTATATCTGATACAGAGAACCAGTTTGACTTTCTTGAATTTTTTAGTCCACCTTGTACTTCTTATTAAATATACTCATTATGTTTCCTCATATCTAACCGTGTTGTCTTGCTCGTTGTTTTCTTTCAGATATTTAATAATCCGTGCCGGATTCCCGGCAATTACTACATTATCGGGAAACGATTTTGTCACAACGGAAGCGGCAGCAATAACAGTTCCGTCACCTATGGTAATGCCCGGAAGTATCGTTACCCCTCCGCCAATCCAAACGTTATCGCCGATATTGACAGGCTTTGGAATACCGATTTTATTTCTTCTTCCTTCGGCGTCCAGAGGGTGACCGATTGCGTAGATGCATGTTTTCGGTCCAATCATACAGTGCTCGCCGATTCTGATAGGCGCGGCGTCTAAAAACACACAGTCAAAGTTCATAAAAAAATCATCGCCGACAAAGATATTATACCCATAGTCGCAGTGAAACGGCGGCTTTACGGCGATACTTTCTCCGCAGCTCCCCAACAACTCCTTAAGAATAGACCTTCTCAGAGTTTCATCTTCGGGAGAATCGTTAAATCGAGCGCATAAAATCCGGGCGTTTTTCTTATCCTCCATGAGCTGCGGATCATTTGTAAAAAAAGGCTCGGCATTTGTCATTTTTTCTCTCTCGGTTTTCATAATACAACTATCCTTTTCACATATTCACGCTTAAAAATCCGGCTTTTTCAATTTCTTTCTGTCATAAACCTTTTTGCTCTTAACCACTCCGGTTGTAGGTTTCAAGCCGTTCCGATCATGCCGGCTATGACTCCGATAACGGCTGACAGCAGAATGATAAGAATCGGATGGAACTTTTTGAACGCCAGCACAACCGCCACAGCGAAAATACCGAGCGAAACGTAAAACTGCGCTGTACTAAAAACTGCCGTGTTCAGTCCTGCCGGAAAAAATACCGTAACCGAAAGCGACAACAGCGCCGCCGCTATCAACCCGACTACAGCTGGTTTCAAGCCGTTCATCGCACCCGCGACGAGCTTGCTGCTTTTGAATTTTTGATAAAACCGCGCTACAAACAGGATTATCACAAATGACGGCAGCACCACGCCAAATGTTGCGCATAAGCCACCGAATATGCCGCCGGTTCGTGTGCCTACAAAGGTTGCGATATTTACCGCAAACGGTCCCGGCGTACTCTCGCTTACGGCTATAAAATCTATCAGTTCACTTTGGTTCAACCAGCTATGTGCCGAAACTTCCTCTTGAATCATCGGCAGCATGGCATAACCGCCGCCAAATGTAAACAACCCGATTTTCAGAAAGGTGAGGAACAAATCAAAGTAAATCATTGTTTGCCCCTCCTGCCGACAATCAACGCCTGCACGATTCCCGCCGCCGCGCAGAACAGTATCACAAAGACGACATTGACAGGTAAAAACGCGGTCACGGCAAATGCGCCGAACATAATCAGGTAAGAAAAAATCCCTTTCGGACTTTGCTTATACATCGACCAAAGTGCTTTGACGATTAACGCCAAAACGCCTGCTCGAATACCGTTAAAGGCATACTGAATCCAGACGACATTTTGGAATGCCGCAAGGACATAGGAAATCGCTGCGATGATAGTAAAAGACGGCAGCACCACGCCGACAGTCGCCGCCATTGCTCCCCAAAAGCCGCCGACGCGATAGCCGATAAAAGTAGCCGCATTGATAGCGATTGGTCCCGGCGTTGATTCCGCGATTGCGACAATATCAAGGATATCCTTGTCACTTATCCACTTTTTATGATCGACGGTCTCACGCTGAATCAGCGGAATCATTGCGTAACCGCCGCCAAAGGTAACCAGTCCGATTTTCAGAAAGGTGAGAAACAGACTGAGCGTTTTCGGTAATCTCTTCATTTTTCACTTTATCTACAGAACTTTAACTTGTGTTTCATGTTATTATTCATAATCCGGCTTTTGCAGTTTCTTTCTGTCGTAAATCTTTTTGCTCTTAATCACTCTTGTAGTCGGCTTCAAGCCGTTCCAGTCACGGCGACTGCGGGCATAGTATTTCTTTTGTTCTTTTTTTGCTTTGCTTTTTCAAGGGTACAATCTTCACGCCCGTCACTTCTATTTTAATCTACTATTTGGTAATTCAGTGAAACCGTGAAAAGTCATGACAAATATATTTCTCAAATTGCTTTTTGCAATACTCTTTTTTTATTCCAGTTTCCTTATCCATTCGGTTGCCGTTAAACCAAATCCCGCGTTTACCTATATTCTTACCGCTTTTATTAGTTATGCATTCTTTTAAAAACTCTTCGGATGACATAATCCACATCAGATTAAGTCGTTCCGAATAGAACACAAAGTAAAAATTAGGTGTATAACTATGTGTTATTGCAGAAAATAATGCAGCATCACCATCTGTAACCTCGTTAGATCTTGCCTTAATCTGTACTTCGATGAACGTTCCATCTTCCTTTTTTATTACACAATCAACGCCATGATCGTCCACAAGTGGCAAGTAAACATCTAATCCTTCCATCAACATTTTTCCAACCAGATTATATTCCATCCTTTTTCCAAAGCCAGCTGAATGCCTAAATGAAACGCCCATTACTATACTCCCCTTTATTATCCTTCGATGTGTTATTATCATACCAGAAAAAAAGCACCTTGTCCATAAACCTCCGAAAAAAAATGCGGAGGTTTTCTTGGACGATTCTGTTGTTATCTGCCGCCTGCCTTACCAAACAGAGCCGACTTGTATTTCGGAGCGATGACCTGGAGCAGATATCGCTCGTTTCCGCATCGATATAGGCAAGTACCCTGTGAGCTGAAACGAATCAGCTGATACTCATTCGGCTCGACCATGAGCGTCTCTTCATAGTCCTTGGCGTTGATGTTGCCGGGATAGAAAAGGAAGTGGTGAGTCGGAATGGAAAACAATGGCTTTGTGAACTCCTTGATGTCGGGAAGCAGAAAGTCCTCGATATTCTGCGAAGCAAGAATCACGGAGCTTTCCTTCTTACGCACACGCTTCATGGCGTTGCGGATATACTCAATGGCTGCTCGGTTACTCAGGAAGAGATATGCTTATTATGATGAAATAAAGAAATCAACAGGGTTCATGTTACGATTTTCCCTGATGAAATTGGCCTCGAACGTTTACATGCTCGTAAACGCTTTCTCGGATAATCATTAAAAAATCTCAGAGCCCTCGATTATTTCGAGGGCTCGGTTTTAAAAAATCAAGTTTTTTCTGTGTTTTAAAATAGATTATATTTATGCTGAAAAAAGTTATAATAGGTCTATTTGGAATGAGTAGAAATTATGGAATCCTACTTTTATTCTACTATAATTCTACTTTTTATAATAGAATAAACCCACATAAACACTGAGAAAATCAGTATTTATGCAGGTTTTTCCTTGGCTCCCTCAACTGTAGTTGATAAAGGATTAAAGTCCTGCCGCGGTCAGCACGGCGTGTTGCCGTGGGTTACGTTCTGCAATCCCAA
>DEFK01000003.1:16803-16938 GCA_002350765.1 Ruminococcaceae bacterium UBA2854 | reverse complement strand
AGATGAACACAAAAGAAAAAGAGCAGCTTTTGCTACTCTTTTTCTTTTGGCTCCCCCAACTGTAATTGATAAAGGATTAAAGTCCTGCCGCGGTCAGTACGGCGTGTTGCCATGGGTTACGTTCTGCAATCCCAA
>DEFK01000003.1:0-16737 GCA_002350765.1 Ruminococcaceae bacterium UBA2854 | reverse complement strand
CGAGCCCAGTTTTGTATAAAGATAAACACAAAAGAAAAAGAGCAGCTTTTGCTACTCTTTTCCTTTTGGCTCCCCCAACTGGGCTCGAACCAGTGACATCATGATTAACAGTCATGCGCTCTCGGTAATGTATACTCATATACCTGTGGTGCGCCTATATTATTTTATTTAATAAATTGTTCGTATGTAGTGTCCATAAGGATGTCTACCTTATAGCCTTTTCCAACGCTGATTTCTTTAAAGAGTGAACAGATAATCATACGCTTTCTCTCGAGTGTTGATTCATCGAACTCAGCAGCCCAAGATAAAAACTCGTCATAATAAACATCAATATTATCAAGCTCATTCTTGCTATTTTTCAACAACTCTTGCTTATCTGTCAGAAGTTTATTATTATCCTCAATCTTTTCTTTTGTTATAGAAATCGCTGCTGATAAATCATTTTGAGAAAACTTGCTGTCACCTAAAAGAGCATTTGCAATCTCGGCTGTAAGGCTTTCAAGTTTTTTCTTTAGTGATTCATTTTCTTTGGATATACGCTTTATATCCTTGGTGATTTCAGAAATCTGAGCCTTGAGTTTCTTTTCTATAGCTTTATCTCGGGGCGTTGACTTTAACCTATCAAAACAACTGTGTACAGCATCAATAACAACCTCATCGACTTTTTCCGCAGTGTAAACAGACTGGCCGTCACATTCATTTCGCCTCATCGCTTTGCCTGTGCACAAGTAACGATATCTACGACCGCCTTCATGCATTTTCCCGTCTTTAGTAGTGTACTTGTCATTAAAGCTATTCGGGGTTAATCTCTTGCCACAGTGGGCGCAGTAGATATTGCCTGCAAGAAGAGTAGAAGATTTTGTAAATCTCGCCATCTGAGTTTTTTCGTCATTCTTGAGTTTACGCTGATCGAGTATTTTTTGAGCTTTTTTAAATGTTCTTTCGTCAATTATTACAAGCTCCTCTACCCTCTTCGACTTTACACCGCCACGGTTATAATATCCTATGTACATCTCGTTTCTAAGAATACGGTTTATAGTGTTGGGCTGAAACTTTGCGCCGTTGTGAGTTCTGATACCCTTTTTATTTAGATAATCTGCCATAACATAGGAACCGTAGCCGTCAGAAACTGTCTTTTCAAAAACCTCACGGACAATTTCAGCTTCTTCAAGATTAATTATAAGTGTTTTAAGCTCTTTGCCTTTCTTGTTTACAATACCGCTGTCAACAAGATTATAGCCAAACGGAGCGCAACCACCTGTATATACGCCTTCTTCAACGAGCTGACGAAGGCGGGTTTTAACTCGTTCAGACGTTTTTTTACTCTCACCCTCGGCTTGCCAGAATGTCAGATAGTTGATAAGATCATCTGTATGATTATCAAAACGACGCTGACCTTCCTTAACGCTCCAGACCTCAACTCCTTTATTGTGAAACCACTTTACTATAACGGGAGTTTCGTCCTCAATACGGCCCAGACGATCAAACATAAATACAAGCAGAATATCGAATTCGTGTTTTTCAGCGGCTTCACGGAGCTCAATAATTGCGTCACGGTTATCTGCTGACACTTTATAGCCTGATACACCCTTTTCAACAAATTCTTTTGTTATAACCCAACCCTGCCGATCAGCAAATTCACGGCAAGCTTGTTTCTGCATTGGAATGTCGTCTTTATCGACCTGTCCTTTTGTTGAAACACGATATAAAGCATATACAATTTTGGGTCTTTGTGTCGGTACTAACATCTATTACCTCTCTTTCCTACCGACACTATTTCGTTGAATTTGGATAATACAATTATATCCTGTTTTATATCATAAGTCCATAGTGTCGGTATTAAAAAGTATTATTTATTGTTATTATTCTTATTGAAAACTCGCTCTTCATAGGACTTCATTAAAAGTTCCTCAACATCTTCAAGAGCGTTGTGATTTTCTTCATCTTCTTTCAGGAAGAAAATCCTAACTTTGTCACAGATTTCGATTACGTGTTCTCTGTCAACGTAATCACGGTTGATCATTGAATTATAAATAGGAATCACCTCGTAATTTAACGGGCGCACATATTTCCAATCTATCGTTTTAAACTTTTTCCTATTTTATTTTTATTATTTAAATGTTGCTTTTAGTTATTTTTGAATTCCTAATTATATTTTGTTTTATGATTTTTTCGGTTTAATTTCAAATTCTTCTATAAAATTCTTAGTGTGCACATATTTTTTTGCTAACAAATTAGAATAGTAAAATTAAAAATTTATGACGTATCAAACATTTTGATCGCCTCCTCACCGAGAAATTTCAAAAGATTAAAAATCTTCTTCTATATATTATGTAAAATAAAATAATGATAAAAAACACAGATTAATATAAGTAATTTGATGCGATAACAGATACTCGATTATGGCCAAGCGCTCTTGAAACTTGGAGCATAGCTCGACGGTCATATTTAATACCTCTCTTGTCACCTCGGCATACATAAACTTCGGATTGATACTTTCTACCTGTCCCTTTGTTGACACGATCATATGGAATCTGATTAATAGGACGGGCGAGCATATTGTATAAGGATTTAGCGTAATCTGCTCGATAAGAATGAGTATCGGCGTTACTTGGAATCTTTTTAAAAACTTTGCCATCCCCCGCTTTTTTCATCATACTTACGACTAAATCAACATGGTTTATTACTGGCGTGTAGCGTTTACGACCGCCCTTCGTATTGCGTGTAAAATAAATATACGGTTTTCCGTTGATAAATTCTAAATCCGAACCACGCAATACAATCATTTCTGAAACACGACCGCCAACCGAACGACAGAAATTAATATAATCTGCATTATTCTTTTCGGAAAAATGAGCATCACGCACCGCAGGAAGACGAGACCTTTTAATATCTGAACGCCTTCTCGGCGGAGTTTTAATAAACTCAGCAGAAGAACATTGATACAATTTTGCAATTGCGCATTTATCAAGGGCAATAGTGCTTACGGATAAATGAAATCTAGATTCTAAATATTCGTTTACATATTTTCTACACTGTTTTAGTGTGCGGCATCCGTACTCTTTTTTACAAAACTTAACAAAACGTATACAGGCTTTTTTATAATCAGTACGAGTTTCATATGAATAAATTTTATCTTTAGTATCATGATTCTTTTTATCTTTGAATTTTGACTGGCAATAACCCTTATCAAACATTGGATCTAAAATATCACAAACCTGTTTGACTAAACTTGGATTTTTTCTATTTCTGGACATAGTTATCCCCTTTCCATTCTTTTTCAATCAATTAAGCCTGACTGTAGGCTAATAGTTAAACTTAGAGACGTCCAATCCGTGATTCTCGGAGAATCTCAAAGAAGATCGGTATTAATCAGGACTTGATTAAATCGGGACGAAAATGTGCGGATTGTTAAAACTGAATCAAAACAAAACACACTCGGCGGGGCAACGCCCCTGTTTATCCAGACTTTGGTTTAATGCCGGCTGCATTATCCAAAGTCTTTGTCTGACGTACTGCTTACAGCAGTCTTAGTAGGTCATCTCTTATTATGACCTACCCGATGCGAAAATTTTTCTCCGAAAAATTTTCGCTACAACTCAACCAACAGAAACTTAAAAAACAAAAAACAACTCCAAAATATCAAAACATCTGTTGTTGAGTTTCTTCCCTCAGGCAAAAACTCCACAGCCAAAAGGGAAAATACACTCCATAGAAAACATAAAACTAAAACTACTATTATTATGTAAAACAGGGTAGTGACAAAAAACATAAATTGTTTTACAACTTAAATACATAGTTTTAAATATTTTATTTTCAAGGAATGCTCAAACTCCATATAAAACAAAAAACAATCACTATATTTATTATGTAAAATAAAGTAGTGATTAAATTTAAAAAAACGCCGAAGTTCTACATTCAGTAAAACTTCGGCGTTTCTCAACAACCTTTTTCAACTTTATCAACACAACAAACTCAACACAACCAACAACTTTCCAACAGTGCAAACTTGCTCGCTTTCAGGGAAACAAACGGCTATTTATCCAACATAGCCGTTTACCCGTTCATGACTAAACGTGTAACCGTCTATTCTGCTTGCTGAAACTTATCATAAAAACTATAACAACGCACCCCACTCTCACATTCATTTTTTCGTTTACGAAGCAGGGAACCTGCCTCGTAAATCAGCTCAGCTTCAATTCCAATATAAAAAACCATACACATTTTTATTGATATGTGTTAAAATAAATTAAAGTTTAGAATATCAATAAAAACGAGTGACGCCATAATATGGAAAAACATAAAATCAAAAGAGAACTTTACAAAGATTATTTTCCGGTACCAAATAATATTTTTGATATGGGACTTACTCCGAGCGAAATAGTATTATATATTCTGTTCATAAAATTTTGATGTGAAGAACAACGGCTATTGTCATACTGACTTCTCAACTATATAAAAGATTTTATGGAATAATTTGATATGCTGTAATTAAAGAAAGAAAAACACGTTTTAACACAAAAACCGAGCCCTCGAAATTAATCGAGGGCTCTGTGATTTTTTAATTATTATTCAAGAAATCTATTACGAGCATGTAAACGCTCGAGGCCAATTTCATCAGGGAAAATCGTAACATGAACCCTGTTGATTTCTTTGTTTCCATCATAATAGGCATCAATGTTTCTGAGCTTTTCACCGTAATCGGTAACGACAAGTGCATCATCATCAGAAAAATCATCATCAACCGGGCCAAAATCTAAATATTTTTTTACCGGTATATAATTTATATCGAATTCGTTTTCTAAGCAGAAATGAAATTTTCTGCCGTTTTCCAAGTTTATAATCATATCACGAAACTCTTGAATCCAGAAAACATTGATTTTATCCAATTCGCTAACTGCGGATTTTTCGTCCCCAAATTCCAAACAATTCCAAGGATGGAAATTAAACAATCTTTCGGAATAAATAATACTGTTTAATTTGAAATTTTTTATCTCATCAAGGTACAATTCACGACGCTTCCGAACCACTTTATAGGTAAGAAAGTTCTCACTGATTAAAATATCTTTCATTTCAAGGAAGTGTGCCAAAAAATCAAATTCATGTCTTTCGTCGGTCGACAGATCACCTTGTAAAAGCTTATAGAATAATTTCTTGTAATTATTGAAAAGTTCTGAAAAACACAGAATCAATTCAGAAATTCTATTAAACGAAATTACTACCTCGCTCTCTCGAGGCGCATTTTTAGAAACTTCATAGATTTTTTTACAGTATTCATCGTATAATTCAAAAAACTCACTGTATTTATTTCTATATTTAAATGCTTTATTGCCGTCGGCTCCTAAAAATTCTTCGTCAGTTAACCCGAAGATTTCGCTGATTTTCTTTAAAAGTTCGACATTAAACTCATCATCGTTTTTAAAACAGCATGCGGATAACAGGCAGTTATATTTCACCGTTTTCGCCATTCTAAGATGATCCAAAACGTCAATGTGATATTCCGTTTCTAACATTTCTATTTTAGTTTGTAATAGTTTTGTTTTAATAAAAAAATCCATAAATATTCTCCTTTTTATACAGTTTTTTCTAAGATAACGCTTTGATTTTCTTTATCAACAGTTGCTTTAAATTTTGCTCGGTGATCGATCTTCGATAAACCAAGCTCGATTAGATCTTCTCGTGGCAATACTACTTTTTCAAAAGTGTTTGCTTTGAAAATTGTAATCATTTTTCTTTCAGGATCATAATCAAGAAAAATCTCTCTTTCATCAGGAACACAAATATTCATATCATCCATCCAAGCTTTAGGAAGAGAAATCTTACAGTTGGTTGATTGACCGCCATTTGTATTTTTTACTGTCGAAAAAATGACTTTTGCCTTACGTCTTTCAACATAGGTTGTTATTTTTGATTTTTTCATTCTAAATAATTCCTTTCTAATTTAATAAGTTTTAATACATTGTTTTAGCTGTAGACTAATGCATTGGACAAACTCCTTTCAATTTATTAGAAAAGAAAAAACCGTGTGATCGCAATCACACGGTTGTCGAATTAAAATGACAAAAACTCCGTCAAAATATTATAACAATACTATTGAAACTAATTCCAATAAATGCTATAATTATCCTAACGGTGCGGACATTGTCCGCTGTGTGAGTGCTGCTATCACTCATGCAAGTTTTAGAGAGCGCCAACTCTTTAAAACTGCCGTTTTTTATTTTCTATAAATATTGTAACTCGAGTTTTTTATAATGTCAACACCTATTGTTGATTCTTTTAGAGAATTATTTTTTAACCTTTAATTTAGTATATTTAATGTTATTTCTCAATGCTTATATTAATAACAAATAGGTTTTTCTTTTCGGCAAGCTTATATGTTTTATAGGCCCCGCCGGATATATGATTGATATAACAAATCGCTGTACAGGCGTTCTCTATCATATATTTATTCCGTCGTGGTATGGCGGATTTATAGGCTTTTTTTGAATTATAGTCTATATTAGGTGATATTATCTCGTCAAACAGAGATTTATCAAATATCTTAAAATTGCTATATGGTATAACGAGAATATTCTTAATATCAGGATATTTTGATTTCAGATTATACACTGCTCTTGCACACAGCCTATCAAACGCTCCTTGTCCACCGTTTAGAAAATATTTTACACCGTTCTTAATCTCCCCTTCTATTACAGGGGAGATTTTTTCAATAGATAAATCACAATTGCTATGACCGATAAAAACAGCCGTTTTTTCTCTTTCCATATGCTGCAGAAAATAAAAAAAGCGCAGCTCCGAGGAACTGCGCATAAAATACAAGCCTCTGATACTGCGACATATCTCTTGTAACCGTAACTTGCGCTCAGGAAACAATAGGGCTTGCATTTTTACAAATACAAGTGTTCCCCGAGGGTAGCACAAATAAACGCACCACTCCCACAGTTACGGTAAAAATAAGTTATTCAAGATATGTCGCAACTATATTTTAGCATAATAAAATAATATTTTCAACATAAAAATAAGCTCGGGTGCTATGTAACAACCCAAGCTTTCATTATAAACATATTTCTGAATTCAAAAGTTCTTCAGTTTTCATAATTGTAGCACGTTCAAGCGGTTTGGTTTTCAAAACAAATCCTTTACCACAATTTGGCGTTATTTTTCTTTCTTCTCCATCGATTATTAATCTCCATTCATTTTGATTTTTGTATTCAATTGACTTAACAAAATATCTGTCAAGTGGACTTCCTGTTGTATTGTATTGAGAATAATCGCTAAAATCGCTTAAATCTCTATATATAATCCTACCTGAATCACATGCTATCTTTTGACCGCTCTCATCAGTTACAGCTCTGATATGGTCTAACAGATCACTCGTATTTGTAAGCAACGCATAATCCCCAAATTCTCTGATAGCACTTTTAAACTCATCTTTAAAACAATACGTATTATTCCCCTGATACTCTAAAATATCTTTGGTTATAGTTGCGGCACAAAACATTAACAAATCATTATCATTTAGAAAAGACTCAATAACAGATGTCGGATATGGTACACTTTCCAAAATACCTTTCCCGTTCTTATCAAAAATTTGTATTTTAGTGGGATCAATCGGAATACGCCCTTCCATAGAATCCCCTCGAAAATCTGTACCGTCATCTCGGTAGCACTGTATATTATTTAAAAAAATCTCCCCCTTCAACAATTGTTCGAGGTGCTCTCGTTTACCGAATTTAGCAATTAGATAATATGATTTCATATTAATTATCTCCTAATCACAAAAATAATAACTGCTACCATCTTTTTTACTTTTCGACAACTCCATTTCGACCTTTTGTACAGTGGCAGGATTTCATTTATCTCACTTCTTTTTCAATTCATTTTTTTAGATTTAAGTTGGTATTGTGGGGCATAATCATCAAAAAACATCTTATATACAGGAACATTCAGTGTCTTACCTATTTCCACAAGTTGGTGGGCGTTTTTATCGGAACAATTCATACCAATATATATTTCCTTGGGAATCGCCTTAATATATGGCATACTTTCTGCATTTGTGGCAGTAGTACATCGGAACTCATTTTCATAACTCCATGATTCATGTTTCAGGTTATACAATAAAAGATGAAAAAACACTATCCGCAAATCATCAATCACATGTTCGGCCACACCGTTTTCAAGATTATTGTCAATGTTTTGACAGAGCTGTTTTGCTTGTTGATACATAAAACTCGTGATATCCAACCGTTCGTTGGTATATTGCACAGGAAAAGCATTGCCGCTTAGTGTCATATTCTCATTCATATTATACGAAACACAATATCCTGCATGATTATTACTGTAATGTGCCCACATAGGCATAGACTGAACGCCATTTGCAGAGAGTGATGTAGCACGTATATAAGATGTAGCGTCATCAATCATTTTTCCTCTAACGTGTTGCAATCGATCAATATCGGCTAATACTTCGGACTTATAAAAGAATCCCTTGCTGTCAAATGGATCATTAAAACTTTTGATATCCGCCATAAAAATCTTCCGTTCTAATAATGTTTTAAACCTTTTATCATTTGATGTTTCATTATCAGACAACGAACAGTATTTAAATAGTACTTGAGGTATGTATAGGCGCACAATTTTATATATTGTTTTAAATACTTCTGTCTGGGCAACACTACTATCTGCTTGATTCAAAACATAAATCATCTTGTAATAATCTATAGGATTTTCTTTTAGCCACTGCTCCTTATTACAATTCTTTTCATCTACGGGAGGCTTAGGTGAAAAATCATATTGTAAATCCTCTATTCTCAGAACCTAGCACCTCATTTTACAGAAATAAGCATTCTTATAAATACTCCAGTTTGATACATAATGAATTCTAAAAGCTTTTTATCTAAAGCGTCATGATGTTTAGCATATTTATCATTTATAGTTTTATATGTATTTAATAAGGAATGAAGCATTGAACAAAACTCTGCATCAACACCTTTTTCTCCCAAAAACTTACACACTTCGTTTTTATTTGTTTCTAAATTCTTATTATTTTCAAGATATTCCTGCAAGAATTCTTCCAATGCTTTTCTGAGATTATCAGCAACATCACGGGTGTGCTCACCATCAGCATATTGTTTTAATGCCCGACAAAAAGTTGAGTGAGCTTTGGGGTAAGATTCTAACCACATAAGAGGTTCTGAAACCAAAGCATCATCTAACTCTTTGGCGCCTTTTGGAAACACAAAATATTCCTCGTTATCTTTTAAGACTTCGAAAGAAATATGAGATTCAGTTAGCATATTTTTCAAAACATCAATCAAAACTTCCCTACAGCAATTTTTGTTACTATTAATTGGTAAAGAATTAACAAATGCAATATAATATGCCAAAAACTCTTCTAAATATGATTTGTGATTATCAAGTACATTTAAGCAATGCCTATATCGTTCAACACCATTGTCATCAGTACCATCATAAGGATCTTCCATAACATATAATAATTCTATATTTGTTTGAGTTCCTGTCATATTGCAAAAATTCAAGTAATTTTTTATACCCACTTGATAAAACGGAGAGGATTCATCTTTTATCTTTATAATATTATATATTTTATTCAAAAAATATTGGAACTTTCCTTCATCATTAAACCCTATACCGAGTTTCTCTCTATAATCTAAAAAATCCACTTATTCATCCCCTATCATCCATACCGTTTCGTCGCCGCAGATATTGCGGATTTTAAGGCGAAGCGGTTTTCTTTCGCTTTTTATTGTTCCGTCCCAAAACTCTTTTGTCTTATTGCCGTTGAGAATAACATAACCATTCTTGTCAATCTTAATCTCGCTGGATGAAGTCCACGCGCCTTCGCTGTTCTCACAATCAAGGCTTATGAACTCTATCATTTCAAGACCTTCGTTACTGATTTCAATTGGTTTAAAGTTTTTCTTCTTATCGTTTAGCAAATTCTTACTGTTAAATTCTCTAATCTTTTCATAAACTCTGTCGCTTGAGAATCTATCAATCGAAATATTAAACCTATTAATCAAATCATCTTCATTTTCAGACAATTTGAATTCAACGTAATCCTCAATAACAACATCATCAAGAATCGTCTTTAAATCTCTGAGCTCTATCTCAATAGCTGTGCTGTCATCTTCGTTGATAAAGTCATAGATTTCTTTTTCACTTGTGATGTCGACGTAGTATACAATTACTTTCTTTGTATCAGCAGGTAAATCGGGAATAGCCTCGTGAATTATTCTGTTCATCATAACCTTATCGAGAAGTTTTGACGAGCTATCCATAAGATTCGGAATATAGACAGGCATAGAGCCGTTCTTGGTATCGGTAATAACACCCTCCCAAAAAGAATCGAGAGCATCTTCGTTCTTTAATCCCGGGATTAAAGCTTTTAGTTTATTCATAGTCTGAACAGGGTTGCGGTATAGCTGTACTCCGTCTTTTATCTCGTAAATGTCAAACTCTGCGCCGTCAGCGGATAATCTATCACGCATGGTTTGAATAGAGTTTATACCAATATCGCAAGTAATAAATCTTCTGTTCAGTTTATTTGCAACAGCGGCAGTCACTCCGCTTCCACCAAAGAAATCAGCAACTATCATATTTTCGTTTGAAGATGCTTTAATAATCCTTTCAAGCAGAGCTTCTGGCTTTTGTGTGGGATAATCTACTCTTTCTGTAGACATGATATTGATATAATCCATTACAACCCAATCACGCGGTTTTACCCCCATTTTTTCATCAAGGTAATCAATCCGGCATAATTCTGGGTTGCTTTTCAACCATTTTATGTCTATATCTGTATTGTTTTGAATTGGGCTTCCACTTATGTTTCTTCCATGTAGTCTAAATCTTCTACCAGTACTTTCTTCAATATAAGAGTATTTCTTTTTGGTTGATTCTTCTAATTCCTCGGTTATCTTTTCCCAATTAAAACAATGAGGCTTATTCTTTGTATAGAACAAAATATTATCGTGACGTCTTGTGTAATGCTCTGTTGCTATAGCCATACCTCTATAGCACCATACTATTTCATTTTTATAATTTTCTTCTCCAAACACCTCATCAAGAAGGATTTTAACATAATGACATATATGATAATCCAAATGTACATAAATTGAAGCGGTTTCGCTCATTATCGACTTTATCGCTAAAAGGTTTTCATACACCCAGTTAAGGTATTTTTCTTTATCCCAAAAGTCTCCGTACATTTTATCTTCGAATTCGCGTAACTCATCCGAATCAATCTCTTGTTCTGCTTGTGCGATAGCTTCTGCGACTTTCGGATTACGACGAATGTATATCTTTTTAGCGTAGTCAGCACCGCTTGCAAAAGGTGGGTCTATGTAAACTAAATCAACCTCTATACCGTGTTCTTTAAGATAAGCACAGGTAGTAATACACTCACCACGGAACACCATATTATTATCTTTATTCTCGCCGACGCTTTCTAATTTCTCAACCTCGTATAAAGGCATACCACGCTCTAAGGTCATTGATGTATCATCAACGCCCTTATATTTCAATACTCTGTTAAAATTTAATACTGCCTGCCCCTCGATCGGCTCAGGTACAAAAGGTACATATTTAATCGGCATCCACAATCAACCCCTTTTTAACCTCTTTTTCTAATTCTAATATTGTATCAGCATATTTATTTATGATATTTATTATTTTCTCATTATTGTTTTTTCGCCAATCATCAAAGAAAGGTAATAATAATACCGACGAAAACGCTATCATTGTATAAACATCTTGACCTTTTATAAAAAAATCACTTATAGGTTCAAAAAACAAAATACAGAAAAACATAAAAAAGGCTACAAAAGTCATAATAAACGCTACTATATTAAAGCTTCTGCGTGTTTTTTTGTTACGTTCAAAAATATCTTTTCTTTTCTCTGTTTCTTTTGATATTTTTTCAAGGCGTTTAATTATATCAATTAAATCGCTCTTTTTTTCAGGATACAATTTGTTATGAATCATAACTTTAATATAAAAAATAGTATTGTTTACATGCTCAATTTGATGTGTAACTTGAGTTTCTCCCTTTTCCGATAATTCAAGAATACTTTTCGAAGAAGAAGCGAACCAATCTGACAACACCAAAAAGAAACTTGCAAATGTTACTGCCGCCACAAGATTTTTCCACATTGGAAAAATCCAAAATCCTCTAACTACGGTACTAACAATGATAAATGAGATGTATGCTAAAACAAAAATTCTATTTCTATCCATTTCCTTTTAACCTCTGTTTAAAATTCCCCTCCGTTATAAAGATACGCTGTAACAGCACCTTCAGTTGCAGCAGAAATAATTGCTGTTGCTACTGATTTTACTGTTTCAAACGTCATAGGAAGCGCTTTTTCCTTTATAATATCCTTTACTTTTTTCCAATTTGAGTTATCTCGTATTTTATCAAGATAATCACATCCGTACCATGTAAGCGAGCCAATAATATAATCGCCTATTATATCTTCTTTACATACTTCAATCAGATTATTCTGTTTTAATAATTTTGCGTTATATACTACTTCTTTCGAAGAATAACCATCAATCATCATATTAGTAACATATTCTTCATCAGATTTTTCAATCTCTAAAAGAATCAATCTAATTAAATCCATATCACGTTTCATACCATTTCTCCTGTTGTCTAACCACAATAAGCGTCCTAATAAAAATACCCTTTTGATACATAATAAACTCCAAATATGTTTTATCAAGTTTATCATTATGTTTAACCGCAGAATTGTTTAATTTATCATAAGAATTTAATAATGATTTTATCATTCCTGCCAACTCAGGTTCAGCATTATTCTCTTTCAGATATATAAATATTTCTTGTGTATTATTATGTAAGTTCTTATCATTATTAAGAAACTCTTTAAAAAACTCTTCTAATGCTTTTCTAAAATTATCAGCTATATCTCTGGTGTATTTTTTATTTGAATACTGTTTTAATGCCTTTGAAAAAGCTTTTTGAGTTTTGGGATAATCTATTAACCAATCTAAAGGCTGACTTACTAAAGCTTTATCGAGTTCTTTAGCTCCTTTCGGAAAAAAATAACATCCGTCTTTATCTTCCGTTACTTCGAAATCTATATAACTATCTTTCAACGCACGTTTTATTACTGTTAGCATAGTTTTTTTATCTTTTTTATACCCATCATAGGTATTAACAAAAAGGACAAGAGAAACTAAGAAATCATAAAACTCATCTTCGTATATTTTCAAATACTCCCAAACACGTGAGATTCCTTTTATTCTATCTATATTGGGATGGTATTGATTATCATCCAAATAACATGAAACTCCCAATGCGTAACATAGTCTTCTTTCGTCTTCGGGATAGAATTGGACTGAATTTGGTTTCTGAAAAAACAATTTCATTCTGTTTATAAAAGCTACTTCTTTATCATAATCATCGAATCCCAATCCTAGTCTTTTCCTATAATCAATTTCTTTCATATTAACTAACAAAAAACTCCTTTATTCTATTATAAGTTGTTGCTACTCTATCACTTTCTGACATTGTATCCTCTAAGTAAAGATAATCGAAACGCTCATATCCGAACACTGTATTATTCTTACTCTTAAACTCGGTTTCCATAAAGTTACGCTTTTCCATAAACGTAGGGTCATTAGCGTAAATCTCGCCTTTTGTTTCAGTAATAATAGCTTTATGAATAGCACCATCTTTACGTTGTATTATAAGAAAATCTGGAGTATATTTTCCAATGTAGCTCCACTTTGAACCGTTCTTCTTATAACATCTGATTTTAAACTCAGTAAGTACTTTATCGCCGTTATAATAGACCTCTAAACCAAGCTTTTCAATAACATCTAATGACAATACTTCTGATAAAAAAGTCTGCTCAAAACCGCTGTCAGTACGATAAGGAAGATAATGGAATGAACGGTCTTTTTGCGGATGGGAGGAGTTTTGCTTTATTAAATCCTCCGCCATACTAACGTTACCAGTTTCTTTAAGCAAGTTAATAGTCTGCTGTAATTTAGCGTCTATTTTCAATTTACCTTTATCATCCAAAACAATATTTTCAACGGTGTTTTGATCGGGATAGTATTTATCTATATTATCCGTGCTGATTTCAGATTTGAAGTTTGAAATATTCAAGAGAGAAGCATTTTCGGGAATAACTTCCTCTGAAGTATTAAAATCTCGCTTATCAATAAAAGCTTTTCTTATATTCGCTTCTACTTCTTTATGATTATACTTAGAGCTAAAATAACGACTGCCATTTTTCTCGAAAGTAATAGTAATAAAGATATCTTTTAATAACTCTGAATATGCTGACAACTCTGACATTGACGGATTACCAAATCCACCTTTTGAAATATTATATAGCCAAGAATTAAATGTAGTATATTCGTTTCCTTTTTCCTCGGTATCAAATGCAACAGAGGAATTTTTCATTTCTAAATCGGTTGTTATAGTTTTTATATCTTCTGTTTCCGCTCCTATAGTTGAGAATGGAATATCAGCACTTGGATTCGCCGAAGCAACTACAAGCGTATCATAGTTAATTTTAAGTTGATAAAAATCAATTTTGGGAAGCTTTAAATACTTTGTGCGGTCATATCTGTTGAGGGTAACGCTATGATTATCAGCTTCCTGAAATTCTTTTATTGATATATGTTGTTGCTGTTGCAATTGAGTATTAAGTTTTTCAGCATTACTGTCATTGAGATAGATTAATGCAGTTTCAGGTGCACCCTTTTCAACCTGTCGCAAACAACGGCAGGAAGTTTGAAGAACCATATTTTTAGGGCAATCGCCCTCTTGTGAAAGTATAATACCGGTAAGACTGCGACAATCCCAGCCTTCTTTGCCGATTTGAACAAGTAAAACAATTCTTTTTGTAGAAATCGCTTTATCCAAGGTATCGAATTCAAGTTGGCTATCAGCCGGCATAGGATATTGTTTATTACCTTTATGAAATTTTAGGATACTATTGGAGTTCAAACCGTAGTTAGCCGCAATTTCGGAAACCAAAGGAAAAACTATTTCCTCCAGTTTTTCAATAGTTCCGCAATAAATACCAAGCTTAGCGGTTGTACCGTCCGAGTAGATTTTGTCTTTATATGTATCTAAAAACTCTCTTACGCCACGCTCTATAATTATATTGCTTTCAGCTTTATCGGCTATTTTTACTATAGGTCGTTTTAGAAAATTACCAACACCTTTAATCAGCGGATAGTAATATACAATATTTGAGATTTCGCCGCTGGCGATTTTAAGCTTGTTCGCAACTTCAATTCTTTCCAACTTTGGTAAATAGGGTGTACCTGAAAAGCCAATTACAGAATTTATGGTGTCATTCTCTGTCCATCTTGAAACAACTGCTCTCAGTTTGATTTCTTCACTTACAGCATGATGTACCTCATCTATGAAAATTGACAAGGACGGTAGTTTCCCGATTAAATTTCTAAGTTCATTAGCCTGCTTATCTTTTTCATCTTCGCTTTCTTCAAACAGACTTACCATACCTTTGTTTTCTTTTATCCTGTCGAGAATAACTTTCTCAGCATTGGTTACTGCAACTAAACCGAATAATTCTGATAATGGTTGATGATTAGCTATTTTTTGCACATTAGGATTTTTTGTTTTGTTGGACTTTTTTTCTGTTTTGTTTTGGTCTAAAACTTCAAAAGAAATAATACGCTTAATCTCACTTGCAGCCGGTTCAGGAATAATCCAAGCAGGATTAAACTTTTTAATTGTTTTTAAACTTGGCACAACTGAACTTTTTAGCCCTGACGGAGCGAAAATAATAAAGTTATGCGCAAACGCTTTGTTAGTAGGTTCATTCATCGCAAAATACAAATCAAGATAAATAAACGCCGCCATGAGATATGTCTTTCCTGCGCCCATAGGTAAACTGAAAAGATAATCTGTGTATGATACACCGTAAAAGATTCTTTTAAAAACTTCGTCGTAATCTATTTCAGACGGAGTTTTTTCTATTCTATCAGCAACTTTCTCCGATACTTGTTCACCTTTATCGTTTGTGATACATGAATACTCATATAAAGCTGCTGCGGCAGGTGTTTTTTCAAGAAACTCTCTTGTCGATACTGATAAAGGTAATTCTTGCAGATTAAGAGAATTGAATGCACCCTCACAAAATAACTTTTTTAAAGGCTTATTTTTGTGAGCTATTTTAAGAAATAAATAGATTCTGATTGCCTCAATTTGAGCGTCACGCATTTGTCCCGTTCTTTTAATATATTCAACTATGTTTTTTACAGTACAATTATCCGAGTTATACCACTCATTGCACTTTTTCTCTATCATTTTATAGAACATGAGCTTCTCCTGTTTAATACACTATATTAAATTAATTCTAACATTGATAGAGATAAAAATCAAATTAAATAATTGTAACATAAGTAGCTGTTGATAAACTTACGGTTCGTAACGAAATACTTAGCGTTGTTTTTATATCCTCGTTATTATGATAGCACGCTGATTATTGTGAATTACTTTTCCTAAAATTTTAAAGCCAATCGTTTCAAGTGAAACGATTGGCTAAATTTATGTATGGATAAAAAAGAAGAATACTCACTATCCGATGTTGGCATTTCCCTATTTTCACAGGCCGTCGCCAGCCAACTATCTTCGGCACCACAGGGCTTAACTTCTGTGTTCGGTATGGGAACAGGTGGACCCCCGGCGTCATCAACACCAACTGTTGA
>DEFK01000015.1:195360-198087 GCA_002350765.1 Ruminococcaceae bacterium UBA2854 | reverse complement strand
GGGCTTAGTGCGACAGCCCCGTTTTCACTTAAAACCGTACATTTTTACTACCTTCTATAACGATAAGCTCCCTAATTTCGGAACTTTTAACCTTGAAATAATTCTTTAAATGTAATATAATAGAAAAGATGGCGTGTATAGCCATTGTGAATTTGGAAGAAAAATTGAAATTAAAAACAAGATTAAGGTTGTGAAAAAATGCATTTAAAAAGAACGCTTTCGATTCTTATAGCGGCTGTTATGATTATATCTGCTATCTATGTAACGCCGTACTCCGCTATCGAAGAAACGTCCGAGACAACGGAACCTGTTACTGTGACAGAGGAGACAAGCTATCCCGAAGAAACCACCGAGCCTGAATCCGTAACTGAGGAAACAACTACAGTTGAGCAGGAAACCACCGAGCCCGAAACTACTCCCAAGGAGACCGAGCCCGCTGAGAATGAAAAAACTACTAAGAAGAAAAAGGCGACTACCAAGCTGAAGATAAAGGGAACGACAATTTATTTCTATAATAAAAAAGTTCTTAACGCTGTAAACTCCTACAGAAGCTCCAAGGGCTTAAAGAAGCTGAAGAATGACGAGGAGCTTACCGAGAAGGCGTACGCCAGAGCTTCTATGCTCGCCGTAAATTACAGCACAAAGCTTTCCGCGAAGGCTTCCGACTTTCCCAAGAACGTCGTTCTGACTAAGGGCGCTACATATTTAAGCGCTTATAATAAGTTTAAGGAAAGCTCCTTCGCTAAGTCAAAGGACATCAACGCCTGCGGTATCGCGAACCTTAAAGTCGGCAACGAGCGTATGTGGGCGGTATTTGCCGATAAAAAGGAAAAAACCGAAATTGAAAAGGTTTCTTCCTATCCCAAGAAAGCTAAGGCTTATTCCGTTAAGGGCGATTTCTACGTAAAGTATTTTAAGGCTAAGAATAACACAGGCAGCTTTAAGAACAAGACTGTACGTTACAAGAAGAATAAAAAGTACGCGGGTCAGCTTTATTTCAAGAACTATAAGGACTCTGTAAACAGCTACTTTAAGGTTGATAACTCCTCTAAGCATACGCCTGTTAAGTATTCTACAAACAGTACAAAGACAGCGTCCGTATCTTCCTACGGAAACGTAACCTGTAAAAAGGTTTCCGCCTTTAAGGCCAGAACAAGATATACCCCTAAAAAGGGCGACTTTATCCTTTTCCATTGGTACAAAAACGACGGTTATCTCGCTAACCACGTTGGTATCGTTTATAAGGTAACGGATAAAAACGTTATCACTATCGAGGGTAATACTAAGGCTAACGATTACCGTAAGTCGGTTGTATCCAAGAGAGTTTATAAGAACTATAAGCGCAATTCCCAGATTGTAGGATTTGTTGATTTATCGGAATATATGACACGCGAGACAGCCGAGTCGCTCGCGAACCTCGCTAAAAAGCAAATCGGTAAGCGCGGAAGAAATTATTATAACCACACTAAAGCGTGGAAAGAGGTTTACGGTTGCTACGGCGCCGCTAACTGGTGCGCGATATTCTGCGGATGGCTGCTTGAGCAGAAAGGCTACACCCCCTACGATATAATCCGCTGGAGCCCGAGCTGTACATTATGGATAAAACAGTGCCATAAGCGCGCTACCGCTAAGATTAACGCAAAGGTTGTAGGCTCAAGTAAGAAATACTCCTACAAAATAACCTTTAAGGCGTAAGGGTAAGCTTATGAATAAGAAAAGTAAAATATTTGTGCGTGTAGTCGCGATAGTATGCGCCGCTTTAATGGCGGGTTCAATACTGCTGGTCGCGCTTTACGCGGGAAAATGATTCTGAGGACGGCGAAAGCCGTCCTTATTTAATTGAGAATGGAGAATTGAAAATTGAGAATTTCGGTCGAGCAGACAGCTCGATATAATAACAACATAATTTTCCCGACCGTATAAATATCGCTATATCATTATTTATACAATCGGGTGACGTGGCTTTTTATTAATCCGCTCTATCTGCACGACATTCATTCTCCATTCTCCATTCTCAATTCTCAATTCGTATATTTTGTGCATACTGTACAAAACATGTAACAAAATTTCTGTAATATTCTACATACAAAAATTACATATTTTTTGCCGTTTTTCCTTGAAAAATCCGCTTTTATATAGTATAATTATCAAGCACGACTGCGAATAAGGGGTATTCTGCGCTTTTTTCGCTGTCAAGACTGCAAATGATATGCGTTGAAGCGGGAGGTTGCGGCTGATTTTAGCCGGTTTTTCCGTGGAGTATGTCCGATTTTAAACCGGGCGAAAGAATATGTATTTTAAGCGTGGACGCAAGAGTTGCGGCGTCTTATAGCTTGAATTGTGTCTTGGAGTACCGGTTGGCTGAAAAGTTAATCGGTTTTAAAAACGCAAGGGTTGGGAACACCCGGCTCTGTGGAAACTTCAAGGAACGCCCGCCAAATTTTTTAAGGAGGCGACGATAATGGCAGTCAAAGAAAAAATTCGTATAAGATTAAAGGGTTATGATCATCAGCTGGTGGATAGCTCCGCCGAGAAGATCGTAGCGACAGCTAAGAGAACAGGTGCTCGTGTATCGGGACCCGTTCCGCTCCCTACAGAGAAGCAGGTTGTTACTATTCTCCGCGCTGTTCATAAGTACAAGGACAGCCGTGAGCAGTTCGAGATGAGAACTCATAAACGTCTTATCGACATTTTAAGACCGTCCAACAAGACAGTCGAGGCTCTTAT
>DEFK01000015.1:141631-195326 GCA_002350765.1 Ruminococcaceae bacterium UBA2854 | reverse complement strand
ACCAACCTACAAGCAGACAGGGTAAATGTCGGCACAGCCGACCAATAACCTAATAAGGAGGAATAGAAAATGCAAAGAGCATTAATCGGAAAGAAAATCGGTATGACACAGATTTTCGACGAAGCAGGAAACGTCGTTCCTGTTACTGTAGTAGAAGCAGGCCCCTGCGCCGTAGTTACTAAGAAGACAGTAGAAAACGACGGTTACGCGGCAGTTCAGCTTGGCTTCGGTGATTTAAAGCCCAACAAGGTTAAGAAGCCTATCGCGGGTCACTTCGCTAAGAACGACGTCGCTCCCAAGAAGGTTTTAAAGGAATTCCGTTTTGACGACACAGACGCTTATACAATCGGCGATATCGTTAAGGCTGACACCTTTGAAGCAGGAAACAAGATTGACGTTACAGGTACCAGCAAGGGTAAAGGTACAGCAGGTGTTATTAAGCGCTGGAATTTCCACAGACTTAAAGAAACACACGGTACAGGTCCTAACGTACGTCACGGCGGTTCAATCGGTATGTGTTCATCCCCCTCGAGAGTATTCAAGGGCAAGAAGATGAACGGTCGCCTCGGAGCTGAGAAAGTTACTGTTCAGAACCTTACAGTAGTAAAGGTTGACGTTGAGAACAACTTAATCGCTATCAAGGGCGCTATCCCGGGACCGAACAAGGGCATCGTAGTTATTAAAGATGCCGTTAAAGCGTAAGAAGGGAGGACTTTAAATGCCAAGTGTTAATGTAGTAGATATGAAAGGCAAGAAAACAGGTACAGTTGATTTAAACGACGCTGTTTTCGGTATTGAGCCTAACGAAACTGTAATGCACCAGATGGTAGTAAGCTACCTCGCTAATCAGCGTCAGGGCACACAGTCAGCCCTCACAAGAGCCGAGGTTTCCGGCGGCGGTAAGAAGCCCTGGAGACAGAAGGGTACAGGACGCGCTCGTCACGGCTCAACAAGAGCTCCCCAGTGGACTCACGGCGGCGTAGTATTCGCTCCCAAGCCGAGAAGTTACAGCTTCTCCGTAAACAAGAAAGTTAAGAGACTTGCTATGAAGTCAGCTCTTTCCGTAAAAGCTGCTGACAGCGAGATTATCGTTGTAGACGCTATCGCTCTCGACGAGTTCAAGACCAAGGTTATGGTTGAAATGCTTTCGGCTATCGGCGCTGACGGAAAAGCCTTAATCGTTCTGCCCGAGGTAGACAAGAAGGTTATTAAATCAGCTTCCAATATTCAGGGGGTTAAAACCGCTCAGGTCAACGAGCTTAATGTTTATGATATCTTAAACGCTGAGAAGCTCGTTATCGTTAAGGATGCGGTAAGCAAAATCGAGGAGGTATACGCATGATAGCTCAGGATATTATCATTCGTCCGGTAATCACCGAGAAAAGTATGCTCGGCACCGTTGACAAGAAGTACACCTTTGAAGTTGCTAAAACAGCAAACAAAATTGAAATCGCTAAAGCTTGCGAGGAACTCTTTAAGGTAAAAGTAGCTAAGGTTAATACCGTTAATGTACGCGGACATTTCCGTCGTCAGGGTCAGAATAACGGAGGCTATACAAGGTCTTGGAAAAAGGCTTATGTAACCTTAACTGAGGACAGCAAAAATATCGAATTTTTTGAAGGCATGATGTAAGCGTTCAACATCGCCCAAAAGTCGAATTGCCTTTTCGGATTATTTTCCGCTGAGCTTCGTCCTAAATCCTCGAAAGGCGCCAGCCTTTCTCCGGTTTAGTCCTTGCTCAACAAAAAATTCTCTCGAAAATCCAAATCGATTTTGAACGCTGTTAAACGCTTGTTCAAATCGCTTTAAAACAACCTCGGTTGTATACATTATATATATAAAGCGTTTTGACACAATGAATGTATGGGAATCGCCATATTCCCGCAAAGCCATCATGAGGAGAGTGAATTAAATGGCTATTAAAGTTTACAAGCCGACGATTAACTCTATGAGAAATAAGTCGGTTACTGACTACTCCGGTCTTTCAAAGGTCGCTCCCGAGAAGAGCTTACTTGCTCCTTTAAAGAAGCATTCAGGTCGTAACAGCTACGGCAGAATTACTGTTCGCCACAGAGGCGGCGGTAACCGCAGAAAGTACCGTATAATTGATTTTAAACGCCAGAAATTCGGCGTAGAGGGTAAGGTCGCTACTTTAGAGTACGATCCGAACCGCTCGGCTTTCATCGCTTTAATTGAATATACAGACGGCGAGAAAGCTTATATTGTTGCTCCCGAGGGATTAAAGGTCGGCGATACAGTAGTCGCCGGTCCCGACGCGGATATCAAGCCCGGTAACGCGCTTCCGCTTAAGAACATCCCCGTAGGTACATTCGTCCACAACGTAGAGCTTTATCCCGGACGCGGCGCTCAGCTCGCCCGTTCAGCAGGTAATATGGCTCAGTTAATGGCGAAAGAAAACGGATTAGCTCTTTTAAGACTTCCGAGTTCAGAGCTTCGTAACGTTCCTGAGGGCTGTATGGCAACAATCGGCCAGGTCGGCAACACTGACCACGAGAACGTAAAGATCGGTAAAGCCGGTCGTAAGAGAAATATGGGATGGCGTCCCACAGTCCGCGGTTCTGTTATGAACCCGAACGATCACCCCCACGGCGGTGGTGAGGGTAAGTCACCTGTAGGTCGTCCGGGACCTGTTACCCCCTGGGGTAAACCCGCTCTCGGTTATAAGACACGTAAGAAGCATAAGCAGAGCGATAGATTAATCGTTCGCAGAAGAAACGGTAAGTAAGGCAGGAAAGGAGCTTAATTATGAGTAGAAGTACTAAAAAGGGCCCTTTTGTCCAGCCTAAGCTTTTAAAAAGGGTTCAGGAAATGAACGAAAAGGGAGAAAAGAGAATTCTTAAGACTTGGTCGAGAAGCTCGACAATTTTCCCTGATTTTGTAGGCCATACATTTGCGGTCCACGACGGACGCAAGCACGTTCCGGTATATGTTACCGAGGATATGGTAGGACACAAGCTCGGCGAGTTTGCTCCCACCAGAACCTTTAAGGGACATTCCGGTTCCAAGACATCATAAGGCGGAAGGAGAGTATTGCAATGGAAGCAAAGGCATATGCAAAATATGTCCGTATGTCACCACGCAAGGTTAACCTTGTACTCGGTCTTATCAGAGGCAAGGATGTAACTTATGCTGAGGCTGTTCTCAAGCATACCCCCAAGGCCGCTTGTACTCCTATATTAAAGGTGCTCAAGTCCGCTATGGCTAACGCAGAGAATAACCACGATATGGATGTATCTAAACTTTATATCGCGCACGCTAACGCGACAGCAGGTCCTATCCTTAAGAGAATCAGACCCAGAGCACAGGGTAGAGCCTTTAGAATTAACAAGAGAACATCCCACATTGCCCTTGTGCTCAAGGAAAAAGAAGAATAAGGGGAGGTTTAAAGTATGGGACAAAAAGTTAATCCGCACGGTCTCCGTGTAGGTATCATCAAAAATTGGGATTCCCGTTGGTTTGCTAACAAGAAGGATTTCGGCGATACCCTCGTAGAGGACTATAATCTCCGTAAAACTCTTAAAAAGCAGCTTTATCCCGCTGGAATTTCAAAAATCGAAATTGAACGTGACGGCAAGAGAGTAAGACTCCACATCCACTGCGGCAAACCCGGTATGGTTATCGGTAAGGGCGGCTCTGAGATCGAGAAGCTCCGCGTACAGTGCGAGAACTTCCTCAAAAAGCCTGTTGCTATCAATATTGTAGAGATTAAAAACCCTGACTTAAACGCTCAGCTCGTTTCCGAGAGCATCGCGGCTCAGCTCGAAAAGCGTATCGCTTATCGTAGAGCTATGAAGCAGGCTATCAGAAACGCTATGAAGCTCGGAGCTAAGGGTATCAAGGTTATGTGTTCAGGCCGTCTTAACGGCGCTGAAATCGCGAGAAGCGAAACTTATCACGAGGGTACAATTCCTCTTCAGACACTTCGCGCAGACATCGATTACGGCTTCGCCGAGGCTGATACAACCTACGGTAAGATAGGTATTAAAGTATGGCTTTATAAGGGCGAGGTTCTTAACGAGAATAAAGGCAGACGCGAAAGACGCGAACGCGGCGACAGAAGAGAGAAGAGAGACAGAAAGCCTCGTAAGGAAGGAGGCAGAAAATAATGCTGATGCCAAAGCGTGTGAAATACAGACGTGTTCACAGAGGTCGTATGACAGGCAGAGCGTATCGCGGTAACAAGGTTACTTACGGTGATTTCGGCTTACAGGCATTAGAGCCTGCCTGGATTACTTCCAACCAGATAGAAGCAGCCCGTGTCGCTATGACACGTTACTGCAAGCGTGTCGGTAAGGTTTGGATTAAAATCTTCCCCGACAAGCCCGTAACAGCAAGACCTGCCGAAACCCGAATGGGTAAAGGTAAAGGTGCTCCCGAGTATTGGGTAGCTGTTGTTAAACCCGACAGAGTTATGTTTGAGATCGGCGGCGGCGTAGACGAGGATACAGCTCGTGAAGCTATGCGTCTCGCGTCCACTAAGCTCCCGATTAAATGTAAATTTGTTAGAAAATCAGATCAGGAGGTTGAGCAGTAATGAAAGCATCAGAACTTAGAGAGATTCCTGTAGAAGAGCTCGAAACTAAGCTCAAGGACCTGAAAGAAGAGTTATTTAACCTTCGTTTCCAGCTCGCTATCAATCAGCTGGAAAACCCGGCGCGCATCAAGGCGGTTAAGAAGGATATCGCTAGAGTATCAACCGTACTCCGCGAGATCGAGCTTGCCGAGAGCGAAGAATAAGGAAGGAGGACATAACAATGGCTGACAGAAATATGAGAAAAACTGTAATCGGTAGAGTCGCGTCCGATAAAATGGACAAGACAATCGTAGTTGTTATCGAGGACAGCGTAAAGCACAAGCTTTATAATAAGGTCGTTAAGCGCTCCCGTCGTCTTAAGGCTCATGACGAAAATAATGAGGCTCATATCGGCGACCGTGTTAAGGTTATGGAGACACGTCCTCTTTCGAAGGATAAAAGATATCGTCTCGTCGAGATTGTAGAAAAGGCTAAATAAGGAGGAACACACTGTGATACAGCAACAAACTTTATTAAAAGTCGCTGACAACACAGGCGCAAAGGAACTTATGTGCATTCGTGTTCTCGGCGGTACAAGAAGAAGATACGCTAACATCGGCGATGTTGTAGTTGCTTCCGTAAAGAAGGCTGCTCCCGGCGGTGTTACAAAGAAGGGCGAAGTTGTTAAGGCTGTAATCGTTCGTACTGCTAAGGGAGTACGCCGCGATGACGGTACTTACATCCGCTTCGATGAAAACGCGGCAGTTATTATCAAGGAAGATAAGGACCCCAAGGGTACTCGTATCTTCGGACCTGTCGCTAGAGAGCTTCGTGATAAGGGTTATCTTAAAATCTTATCCCTTGCTCCCGAAGTACTTTAATGGAGGTGTCACATAATGAATAAGGTTCATGTAAAAACAGGCGACACCGTAGTAGTATTAAGCGGTAAAGATAAGGGCAAACAGGGTACTGTATTAGCGGTATCTCCCAGCGAGCGTAAGGTTATCGTTGAGAAGATCAATATGGTTTCCAAGCACGTTAAACCCAGAAGAATGGGCGAGCCGGGCGGTATCATCAAGGCTGAGGCAGCGATGTACGCCGATAAGGTTCAGATTGTTTGTCCTCGCTGCAAGAAGCCGACAAGAATTGGCCACAAGATTTTCGAAGACGGCTCCAAGGGCCGTATCTGCAGAAAATGCGGCGAAGTGATTTAAGGAGGATATAAGAAATGGCTAGACTTAAGAAATTTTATAATGACGAAGTTGCACCGGCTCTTATGAAGAAGTTCTCCTATAAGAGTGTAATGCAGATTCCCAAGCTCGATAAAATCGTTGTAAACGTAGGCGCTGGCGAGGCTAAGGAAAACGCTAAGGTTATCGACGCTATCGTTAATGACCTCGGTATTATCACAGGCCAGAAAGCTCTCGTTTGCCGAGCTAAGAAATCTGTCGCTAACTTCAAGCTCCGTGAGGGTATGCCTATCGGCGCTAAGGTAACATTAAGAGGCGAGAGAATGTACGAGTTCTTAGACAGACTCTTTAACGTAGCTCTCCCTCGTGTACGTGACTTCAGAGGAATTAATCCTGACTCTTTCGACGGTAGAGGCAACTACTCTATGGGTCTTAAAGAGCAGCTTATCTTCCCTGAAATCGACTACGATAAGGTAGACAAGGTTCGTGGTATGGATATCAGCTTTATCACAACCGCTAAAACTGACGAAGAGGCTCGTGAGTTATTAACACTTATGGGCGCGCCGTTTGCAAGATAAGGAGGGATTGTTGTGGCTAAGACTGCTATGAAAATTAAACAGCAGAGAAAGCAGAAGTTCTCTACTCGTAATTATTCAAGATGTAAAATCTGTGGTAGACCACACGCCTACCTCCGTAAATTCGGAGTTTGCCGTATTTGCTTCCGTGAGCTCGCTTATAAAGGCGAAATCCCGGGCGTAAAGAAAGCAAGCTGGTAAAAGGGAGGTAAAAAGGTATGCAAATCACAGATACAATAGCTGATTTACTTACAAGAATCCGTAATGCAAACTCAGCGAAACATGATACTGTTGAAATACCCGCTTCTAACTTAAAGAAAGACATCTGTCAGATTCTTGTTGACGAGGGTTATATCAAGAGCTTCACAGTTATCGAGGATGGTAAACAGGGCGTTATTAAGGTTGCGCTTAAGTACGGTGAGGGTAAAACTCCCATTATCACAGGACTTCGCCGCGTATCAAAGCCCGGTTTACGAGTATACAGTAACGTAGAGGATATGCCTAAGGTTATGAAGGGCTTAGGTGTCGCTATCGTTTCAACCTCAAAGGGTGTTATGACCGACCGCAAGGCTAGAGCTGAGCATGTCGGCGGCGAAATTCTCGCGTATATCTGGTAATAGGAGGTGCGAAAATGTCTCGAATTGGAAGAAAACCTATAAATATTCCCGCCGGTGTTACTGTTAAAGTAGACAACGGTGTAATCGAAGTAAAGGGTCCCAAGGGAACCTTAGACTTCAAATTCAACCCCGCTATGACGGTTGAGGTAAAGGGCGAAGAGATAACCGTTACACGTCCTGACGACAATAAGGTAAATCGTTCTTTACACGGCCTGACACGTTCGCTTATCGCCAATATGGTAACAGGCGTAACAGAAGGCTACAAAAAGGAACTCGAGGTTAACGGCGTTGGTTACCGTGTTGAAAAGAAGGGTAAGCAGTGCGTTATGAACCTCGGATATTCTCACAAGGTAATTGTTGAGGATACCGACGATATTAAAATCGAGGTTCCTAACCCCAACAAAATCATAATCTCAGGTATTGATAAGCAAAAGGTAGGTCAGTTTGCCGCTGAGGTTAGAGAAAAACGTCCGCCCGAGCCTTATAAGGGTAAAGGTATTAAGTACGTTGACGAATATATCCGCCGCAAGGAAGGCAAAGCCGGTAAGGGTAAATAATTAAAGGAGTGAATAACAAATGATAAACAGACCTGATACTAAGAAAGCTCGTCTGAACAGACATAAGAGAATTCGCGGTAAAATCAGCGGCACTGCTCAGCGCCCCCGTTTATGTGTTTTCCGCTCCCAGAATAACATCTACGCTCAGATTATTGATGACGTAAAGGGTGTTACTCTCTGCCAGGCTTCAAGTCTTGATAAGTCTATCACAGGCAACGGCGGAAACAAAGAAGCTGCAAGAGCAGTCGGCAAGCTCGTTGCCGAAAGAGCAGCTGAGAAGAAAATCACCGATGTCGTATTCGACAGAGGCGGAAACATCTATCACGGCCGTGTTAAGGAATTGGCCGAAGGCGCCCGTGAGGGCGGCCTCAATTTCTAAGGAAGGGGAGGAATTACTTTGGCTAAAAATGTAGAAACAACTAAAGAGCTCGTGGAGAGAGTTGTAACTATCAACCGAGTTTCTAAAACAGTAAAAGGCGGTCGTATCTATAAGTTTGCCGCGCTCGTAGTTGTAGGCGACGGCGAAGGTACAGTAGGTTTCGGTATCGGTAAGGCGGGCGAAGTTCCCGACGCTATCCGTAAAGGTATCGAAGACGCTAAGAAGAATCTCATTAAGGTATCCTTAAGAGGCACAACAATTCCGCATGAGGTAATCGGCGCATATGGCGCGGGCAGAGTTCTTATGAAGCCCGCCGCTCCCGGTACAGGAGTTATCGCGGGCGGTCCCGTACGTGCGGTTGTAGAGGCTGTAGGTATCAGAGATATCCGTACAAAGGCTTTACGTTCTAATAACCCCTGCAACGTAGTAAGAGCTACCCTTCAGGGACTCTCAACTCTGCGTACAGCTGAGGAAGTAGCCGCTATCCGCGGTAAGAGCGTTAAGGAAATATTATAAGGGAGGTTCGCACGATGAAGATTAAGTTAGTTAAGAGCCTTATCGGTTCTAAGAAAGATCAGATCGCGACCGCCCAGGCTTTAGGTTTAAGGAAAATCGGTGACGAGACAACTCAGCCCGACAATCCCGCGACCAAGGGCAAGGTAGCAAAAATCAATCACCTCGTAGAGGTTACAGAAGCATAAGGAGGTGCGAAAATTATGAAGTTAAATGAACTTTCACCTGCCGCGGGTTCCAAGAAATCCACAAAGAGAGTAGGTAGAGGACACGCTTCAGGTTGGGGAAAAACTTCCGCAAGAGGCCAGAAGGGACAGAAATCCCGTTCGGGCGGAAGCATCAGACCCGGCTTCGAGGGCGGACAGATGCCGCTCCAGCGTCGTCTCCCTAAGAGAGGATTCAACAACATTTTCGCCAAGAAAGTTGTTACTGTTAACCTTTCTACTCTGAACAGAAAGTTCGAGGACGGAGCCGATGTTACCGTAGAGGCTCTTAAAAACGCAGGTGTTATCAAGAATTCCTTCGACGCCGTTAAGGTGCTCGGCAACGGAAAGCTTGAGAAGAAATTAAATGTAAAGGTTTCTGCTTTTTCAGAATCCGCAAAGGCTGCTATTGAGGCTGCCGGAGGAAAGGCAGAGGTGATTTAATTGTTTAAAACAATTAGAAACGCGTGGACTATTCCCGATTTAAGAAGAAAGATTCTCTTCACTATTATGATTGTTATCTTCTTCAGAATCGGTTCCGTAATACCTGTTCCGTTCATTGATATGACAGCTTTAACAGAGCTTATGAAGAACAACGGTGTTACTAACGGTGACTCGGCGCTTGCTTACCTGAATACACTTTCGGGCGGCGCGTTTTCCAACGCGACAATCTTCGCGATGGGTGTTACACCTTATATCAATAGTTCAATTATTATGCAGCTTCTTACTGTTGCCATTCCCGCTCTTGAGAGAATGTCAAAAGAAGGAGAAGCAGGCAGAAAGAAGATAGCCACTATCACCCGATATGTAACCGTAGGTCTCGGACTTATCCAGGGCTTCGCTTACTGGTGGTACTTAAAGGCATCGGGCGTTACTGCTTACAACGACGGCTTCGGTCTTTGGTATTCCGCTATTATTATCATCCTCGCGTTTACCGCGGGTACCGCGATAATGATGTGGTTCGGTGAGCAGATTAACGAAAAAGGTATCGGTAACGGTATCTCGATACTCCTCTTCGCGGGTATCGTAGCTCGTTTCCCGTTTACAATCTATACTCTCGGAAGATACTGGAACTTAGCTTTAAGCGGCGACACAAGATACTTTATCTTAGTTCCGTTCTGGGTAATCATCTTCCTCGTAGTTGTATGGGTTATCACATTTATGCAGGATAGTGAGAGAAGAATTCCTATTCAGTACGCTAAGCGTGTTGTAGGACGCAAGATGTACGGCGGTCAGTCAAGCCACCTGCCGATCAAGGTAGCGCTCGGCGGCGTACTTCCTATCATCTTCGCTTCTTCAATTCTCTCGATTCCGAGTACAATCGAGGCGTTCGGTGTTAAAGCCAACGGCGGTTTCTGGGGAACTTTCCTCGAGATGATGAGACCGACAGGCTGGTTGTATATGGTACTGTACTTTATTCTTATCATTATGTTCGGTTACTTCTATACAACAATCCAGTACAACCCGATTGAAATGGCTAACAACTTAAAGCAGAACAACGGCACGATCCCGGGTATTCGTCCCGGTGCCCCGACTGCTGACTTTATCAGAAAGATTCTTTCGAGAATCACACTTATCGGATGTTTATTCCTCGGATTTATCGCTGAGTTCCCGCTTATTTACGGCGCTGTAGCTGATATGTCAGGACTTTCGATGGGTGGTACATCAATTATCATCGTAGTAGGCGTTGCTCTCGAGACCGCTAAGCAGATGGAATCTCAGATGATGATGCGTCACTACAAGGGCTTCCTTGATTAATTATAATCAAGATTGATGAAAGGATAGAGTTATGAACATTATTATGTTAGGCGCTCCCGGCGCGGGTAAAGGCACACAGGCCGCCGTGCTTTGCGAGCATTTAAACATTCCCACAATTTCCACGGGTAATATTATCCGTGAAGCGCTGAGAACCGGCACTGAAATGGGTTTAAAGGCTAAGTCCTATATGGATGCGGGACAGCTCGTTCCCGACGAGGTTGTTATCGGTATCGTAAAGGACCGTCTCCAGGAGGACGACTGCAAGAACGGTTACATTCTTGACGGCTTCCCGAGAACCATTCCTCAGGCCGAGGCTCTGGATGAAATGGGCGCGGATATTGACTGCGTTATAGATATCGAAGTCGCTGACGACGTTATCGTAAACCGTTTGTCCGGACGCCGCGTTTGTGAAAATTGCGGCAGACCTTATCATATCGAAAGCTTAAAGCCGAAGGTAGACGGGGTTTGCGACGATTGTAACGGCGCCCTTGTTCAGCGCAAGGATGACCAGATAGATACTATTAAGAACCGTCTTGATATTTACCACAAAGAAACAGAGCCTCTCGTAAATTATTACAAGGCTCAGGGTAAGCTCAAGGTTGTTGTCGGAAAGGATACCGTAAAGGCTACTACCGAAGCGGTGTTTAAGGCAATCGAGGTTTAATAATGGTTATTGTTAAGACAGCGCGAGAAATATCCAAAATGATGGACGCTTGCAGAATTTCCGCAAACGCGCTGCGCTTGGCTGGAGAATACGTCAAGCCGGGTATAACTACCTGGGAGATTGACGAGAAAGTCCGTAAATACATCGAGAAACAGGGCGCTACGCCTTCGTTTCTCGGTTACGGCGGATTTCCCGCGAGCGCGTGTATTTCCGTAAACAATGTGGTTATCCATGGCATACCAAGCAAAGAACAGGTTCTTAAAGAAGGCGACATCGTAAGCGTAGATGTCGGAGCTTTCTACGAGGGCTACCATGGCGACAACGCTTTTACCTACGCCTGCGGCAAGGTAAGCGATAACGCTCTCGCTCTTATGGAAGCGACAAGAATCAGCCTTGATAAGGGAATCGAGGCGGCGCTCGCGGGTAATCGCGTAGGCGATATCGGCAACGCTGTTCAGACGTATGTCGAAGCTCGCAGTTACTCGGTGGTACGAGATTTCGTCGGCCACGGCGTAGGTGCGAAGTTACATGAGGACCCAAGTATTCCGAATTTCGGTAAAGCGGGACGAGGAGTACGGCTGCTTCCGGGCATGACAATCGCGATCGAACCGATGGTGTGCGAGGGAAGCTACGAGGTAGACGTCCTTGAGGACGACTGGACTACCGTTACTTGTGACGGTAAGCTCGCCGCCCATTATGAAAATACTGTCGCTATAACTCCCGACGGTCCCAAGATTATGACCGTCCCGGGCTAAGGTGAAGTATGGACGTAAAAAAAGGACAAATCGCAGCGTCGAAAGCAGGTCACGACGACGGACGGTTTTTTATAGTTACCGAGGTTAAGGACGGGTACGCTTATATTGCCGACGGCAAAGAACGTAAGCTTAATTCCACGAAGAAGAAAAACCTTAAACACCTCGCGAAAACCAACACGGTCGTCAGTATACCGAAAACGGATAAAAGCTTGCGAAAGCTTCTTTCCGATTACAGCACAGTTATTCAGGAGGATTAACTATGTCAAAACAAGATGTTCTCGAAGTAGAGGGCAAAGTCGTTGAAGCTCTCCCTAACGCTCAGTTCAAGGTAGAACTTCCCAACGGCCATGTAATATTAGCTGTTATTTCAGGAAAGCTGAGAATGAATTATATTAGAATTCTTCCCGGCGACAAGGTCACTGTGGAGATGTCTCCCTATGACTTAACCAGAGGCAGAATTACCTGGAGAACCAAGTAATTCAAAAACTAGATTTTAAGAAAGGAATGATTGAAGATGAAAGTCAGACCTTCAGTAAAGAAAATGTGCGAAAAGTGCAAAGTAATTAAAAGAAAAGGCAAGATTCTCGTAATCTGCGAAAACCCCAAGCATAAACAGCGTCAGGGTTAATTATTGATTAAGATTTTTAATGGAGGTGCAACTTAAATGGCTCGTATAGCAGGTGTTGACTTACCCAGAGATAAAAGAGTTGAAATCGGTTTAACTTATATCTACGGTATCGGACGTAAAACTGCAACAGACATTATTGCTGCAACAGGTGTTAACCCTGACACTCGTGTAAGGGATTTAACCGAAGATGATGTTTCTAAATTAAGAGACTATATTGAAAAGAACTGTCGTGTGGAGGGTGACCTTCGCCGTGACATCGCTTTTGATATCAAAAGACTTATTGAAATTGGTTGTTATCGTGGCGTTCGCCACAGAAAGGGTCTCCCCGTAAGAGGTCAGCGTAGTAAGACTAACGCTCGTACCCGTAAGGGCCCCCGTAAGACAATGGCCAATAAGAAGAAATAAGGAGGAAGCTTTATATGGCAGCACCTAAAGGCAAGAAGACTACGCGCCGCCGCCGCGAGAAAAAGCATATTGAAAAAGGCAGCGCGCATATTCAGTCTACATTTAACAATACAATTGTTACTATTTCTGATACAAACGGCAACGCGGTTTCATGGGCAAGCGCGGGCGAACTCGGTTTCCGCGGCTCACGTAAATCCACTCCGTTCGCCGCTCAGTCGGCGGCTGAGACTGCCGCTAAAATCGCTATGGACTTCGGTATGAAGAGCGTAGAGGTTTATGTTAAGGGCCCCGGTCAGGGTCGTGAGGCAGCTATCAGAGCATTACAGTCCGCAGGTCTCGAGGTTACAATGATTAAGGACGTAACTCCGATTCCTCATAACGGATGTCGTCCTCCGAAGAGAAGACGTGTATAGTATATAAAGGAGGAAAATTAAGATGGCAAAAAACAGACAGCCTATCGCTAAACGCTGCAGAGCTCTCGGTATTTCTCCTGCAGTAATGGGTTATTCGGGCAAGACATCTTTTAGAAACCCGAACGGTAACTCAAGAAGAAAGAAAAGTGAATACAGCCTCCAGCTTACAGAAAAGCAGAAGGTTAAGTTCATTTACGGTATTATGGAAAAGCAGTTCCGCGCTTACTATGAAAAGGCAGAAAAAGCTCAGGGTAAGACTGGTTCCGTGCTTCTCACTCTTATTGAACATAGACTCGACAACGTAGTTTTCAGACTCGGACTCGCAGGCACACGCCGTGAGGCTCGTCAGCTCGTAAGCCACGCTCACTTTACAGTAAACGGCAAGAAGGTTAATATTCCTTCTTACCTCGTTAAGGTTGGCGATGTAATCGAGGTAAAAGAGAGCAGCGCTTCTTCTACACGCTTTAAGACTCTCGCTGAGAACAATTCTACAGCTACTCCCAAGTGGCTCGAGAAAGCTTCTAACAATCTCGGCGGCAAGGTTATTGCCGAGCCCGAGAGAGAGGATATCGACTTCCCTGTAGAGGAACATCTCATTGTCGAGTTGTACTCCAAGTAATCGACATATATTTTTTAAAGGCAGATTACAAAGCGACGGCTTAACCCAAGCCGCCTAATAAGGAGGATTCGTTATGATAGAGATAGAAAAACCAAGAATAGAAACAGAAGAACTCACCGATGACGGAAAATACGGCAGATTTGTCGTAGAACCTCTTGAGCGTGGTTTTGGTAATACATTAGGCAACAGCCTCAGAAGAGTATTACTCTCATCTCTCGAGGGATGCGCGGTTACATCAATCAAGATCGACGGCGTGCTCCACGAGTTTTCAACACTTCCCGGTGTTAAAGAAGATATTACCGAAATCGCTTTAAATATCAAGAGCATTGTCCCCAAGCTCGTAGAAACTGCTCCCAAGGTAGTTGAGATCGCCGCTGAAGGTCCCTGCAAGGTAACAGCGGGCGATATTAAGCATGACGCCGAGGTTGAAATCCTCAACCCCGACCTCCATATTGCTACTCTCGCCGAGGACGCTAAGCTTAATATCGAAATCACTCTCGACAGAGGCAGAGGCTACGTTCCCGGAGAACGCAACAAGCAGCTTTCGGGCAATAATGTAATCGGAGTTTTACCGATTGATTCGATTTATACACCTGTTTTAAAGGTTAACTATACCGTAGATAACACTCGTGTAGGTCAGATTACCGACTACGATAAGCTGACTCTCGACGTTTGGACGAACGGCGTTATTAACGCGCAGGAGGCGGTTTCTTTAGCCGCTAAGGTACTTACAGAGCACCTTAACCTCTTCGTTAATCTCTCCGACAGCGTTACAAACAGCGAGATTATGGTTGAGAAGGACGAGAAGGGTAAGGAGAAAGTTCTCGAAATGACTATCGAGGAGCTTGATCTTTCCGTTCGTTCATTCAACTGCTTAAAGCGCGCGGGTATCAACACGGTTGAAGACCTTACAAACAAAACAACAGAGGATATGATGAAAGTTCGTAACCTTGGACGTAAGTCGCTCGAGGAAGTTGAGTATAAGCTCGAAACCCTCGGCTTCGGACTGAAAAAGGAAGACGAATAAGATCCCTTTTAAATAAGAAAAAGGAGTGAATTATAATGCCCGGTTCCAGAAAGCTCGGAAGAACTACCGCCCAGCGTACAGCGATGCTTCGCGCGATGGTTACTTTCCTTTTAGAAAAAGGCAAAATTGAAACTACAGTTACTCGCGCCAAAGAGGTAAGCTCAATGGCTGAGAAAATGATCACTATAGCTAAGGTTGACACTCTCGCTAATAAGCGTCTTGTTATGAAGTTCGTTACTAAAGAAACCGTAACAAAGAAGCTCTTCGACGAGATTGCTCCTAAGTATAAGGACAGAAACGGCGGATACACTCGTATCACAAAAATCGGTCCTCGCCGCGGCGACGCCGCTGAAATGGCAATCATCGAGTTAGTTTAATAATTATAAAAGGCACGCTCAAGCGTGCCTTTTTTATATGAAGTCATAATCATAAACGTAATTCTGTCGAAGTCGAAAGAACTTATACTGCTTTATTGAAAAATCTCCGCGCTTGTGGTATCATTAAATCGGTGAAACTAATGATAACTAATAATAAGTACAAGGGAATAATTTTTATAATAATATCGGCGTTTTGCTTTGCGCTGATGAATATGTTCGTGCGGCTGTCGGGAGATTTACCTACGGCTGAAAAGGGCTTTTTCCGTAATTTTGTAGCGTTTGTATTCGCGCTCATTATTATGATTAAGGACAGGGAAAGCTTCCATTTTCAAAAGCGTAACCTCCCGCTTTTAATCGGGCGCTCGCTGATGGGTACGCTCGGAATCCTCGGCAACTTCTACGCCGTTAGTAATATGTCATCCCTCGGCGACGCTTCGATATTGAATAAAATGTCGCCGTTCTTCGCGGTATTGTTCTCGCTTATATTCCTGAAAGAGAGATTAAAAACGTACCAGGTGCTCGTCCTTATCGGCGCGTTTATCGGCGTAATATTCGTTATAAAACCAACCTTCGCGAACGCGGAGCTGTTTCCGTCGCTGTGCGGATTGTTCGGCGGAATAGCCGCTGGCGCGGCATATTCTATGGTTCGAGCGCTCGGAATAAGGGGAGAGAAAGGCAGCTTTATTGTTCTGTTTTTCTCGGGATTCAGCTGTATAACGATGATACCTATGATGTTATTTGACTTTAAAATGTTTACTCCGTTGCAGCTTGCGTACTTGCTTTTGGCGGGATTATCAGCCGCGGGCGGACAGTTTTCGATTACCGCCGCGTATACCTACGCTCCCGCGCGTGAGATTTCCGTCTACGATTACAGCCAGATTATTTTCGCCTCGGCGCTCGGCTTTTTCGCGTTCGGCGATATCCCCGATATATTCTCCGTAATCGGCTATGTGATTATCGTTACAATGGCGGTTGTTATGTTTATTTATAATAATAAAAAAGCTGAATTATAATATTAAGGTCGGGAAGATGGTTCTACTTATCTTCCCGACCTTATTCATAAATGTTTTTAATATTATATTGCATCTTACGATTATTCTCTTTATATTATATTTCTTAGGTAAAGAGAAATAACCGCCTCTGCTCTAGGCGGTTATTATCATAATAACGATTATACTTAGGGCTAACCGTTTCCGGGATAGCTCTTTTTCTATACTTAATTATATCATACTATACTTATTTGTCAATATCTTTTAACTATGCAAACACCGTTTGTACAAGCACCATATAAAGTACAGTGCTGACGCCGATGCTCAGAAGCACGTTGCCTCTCCACGCGTGCAAGCCCATAGCGACAGCTATACATATCAGCATACAGACCGTGTCCGTTATGCTGTGGCTGCCGTCTAAAAAGTTTACCGTGCTTAAACAGTAGATTATCAGCGCGCTCATAAGCGCGGGCGGAAGATATTTGCCGAGGTATTTTATCCATTTAGCGGGCTCTTTTCCTCTGCCGAAGAAGATAAACGGAGCGTATCTTGTCAGCGCCGTAATGCCCGCCATCGCCGCTATCATTCCTACGCTTGTCCAAAAATCACTCATAATCGTTCCTCCTTGTCAAATACAGGTCTAAGACACAGAAGCGTTACCGAAACCGCCGCCAAAGCGGGGATAAGGAAGTTATCCGAGCCGAGGATAATAAGGCTTAGCATCGGCAGGGCGAAGCCGATTAACGCGGGGATATGGTTTTTCTGAGCTTTCCACTGTTCGACCACGAGCACCGAAAACAGCGCCGTCATAACAAAGTCAATACCCTTTGTGCTGAACGGGAGGATTCCCCCGACAACCGCGCCGAGTACCGAGCCGATTATCCAGTAGCAGTGGTTCAGAAATGTTACCGCGGTATAGAACGCTGCCCTGCTTATTCCCTCGGGAGGATTTTCGGTCGAGAGAATAGCGTAGGTCTCGTCCGTTAGCCCGAAAATAAGATACCATTTTGTCTTACCGATATTGTGGTATCGGTCTATCATCGACAGCCCGTAGAAGAAGTAGCGGAAATGGAGCAGAGTTGTTATAAGGATAACGTAGGGAATACTCGCGCCGTTAGCGAGAAGCGGTACGATAAGATACTGTCCCGTTCCCGAGAAAATAAAAATGCTCATAAAAAACGCCCATTCGGCGCCGTAGCCCTTATCGGCGAGCATAACTCCGAAGGCGAATCCGAGCGGTATGTACCCGAAAAGCACGGGTAAGCTGTATTTAAATGATTTTTTAAGCGCTTTTATCATTTCAATCTGTCTTTCTTAACTTAGTAAGAAAATTATAACATATTTTAAGTTTATTCACAATATATGATTTACAAATACATTTCGAAGTGGTAGAATAAAAATGAAGTTATAAACTGTATGCTGTCATCTTGAGCGGAGCGCAGCGGAGTCGAAAGATCTTAAGATTCTTCGACTAAATCGTTTCACGATTTTACCCTTCGGGTATCGCTCAGAATGACAAGAGTGTTATAAGGAGAATAAGAATGGGACTTTTTGATAATATTTTAAACAATAATAATTCACAGCAGACTGCTCAGCCGCCGAAAGGAAACGAGAGCTATACCTTTACTTTCCAAAAACTCCCCGAAAGCTTAGACGAGCTTAAAGCGCTTCCCGAGGCGTCTATGGATACGCCTTATAAAACAGCGGCGCTGTCGCTGTTAGCGCTATGCGCGTACGCGGCGGATGAAAATATCGGCAAGGAAATGATGAATTTCCTTAAAGGTCCCGAGCCCTTGTCACCGTACGAAATGAGCTTTATAAGGGATAGATTCCGCGAAAGCAAGCTCGTGCCGTTTTCGTACTTTAAGGGAGCTGTTCCCGAGAATAACTATACTCCTGATGTGCCGTTCACCGTTACGATTTCGTCTAACCCGTATTCGTTCCAGAATGAGAATTTCGCGACGCTTTATGTTAAGAGCGGCGGAGCGGATAATCCGAGACAGTTCAGGCTTAGATTAAAGCCCTCGACAGGCGTTTGGTACCTCTTGGAACAGCAGATTTTAGTTGGAATAAGACCTGCTGTTAAAGACGACCCCTGGGCTTAAGACTGACGAATTCAGTCTTAATTAAATCCGTTTACGGGTTTAACTTCATTTTTCGGCTTGCCGAAAAACTTCATTAATTGAATAATTTATTTCATTGACGCAAAGCGTCATTTCATTAAAATCTTGGAATAAAACAATAAAAATCGGTCGGGAAGATATTTTCTTCCCGACCATATTTATTTAAAAACTTCTAAAACAAGTTTTTGCAGGTTTTTAAAATATTACCTGTAACTGAACTTAAGCCCCGCCGCCCGCGAGCCGCGGGAGCCAATGCCGCCTTAGGAAAAGTTTGGTTAAATATAAAACTCCATAAACGGCGGGGTTGCACTTTGCTCAAGAGTCTAAATTAAATAACATAAAAAATCGGTCGGGAAGATATTTCTTCCCGACCATATTTATTTCAAAACAAAACTTCAAACCATCAGTTTAGTTAGTTTGTTATATTGTTACCTTTAACTGAACTTAAGCCCCGCCGTCGATGAACGTGTTCCAATATATGAAACCTATCCAAAGGCGGCTATGAAGACGGCAGCTTGCCGTTATGCCCAGTTGAGGGTATCGTTATAGATGTTGAGGTAATCCTGAGCGGAACGATCCCATGAGTTATCGCTCATCATCGCTCTCCACATAAGCTTATGCCAGCCTTCGTTATCCTGAATACCCCAGAGAGCTCTTCTTACAGCGCCCTGTAAATCAGCTGTGTAGTAGTTGGCGAATGTAAATCCGTTACCGTAACCGTCCGCGCTGTCAAATACAGAGTCTTTAAGTCCGCCTGTCTCACGAACTACGGGGATAGTACCGTAACGCAGAGCGATCATCTGTGAAAGTCCGCAGGGCTCCATCTTAGACGGCATCAGGAAGATGTCGGCGCCTGAGTAAATCTTACGCGCGAGCTCAGGTACGAAGCCGTGGCAGAAGCAAAGTCTGCCCGGATACTTCCACTGCATATCGCGGAAGAACTGCTCGTATTCCTCGTCGCCCGAGCCGAGAATTACGAACTGCATATTCTCAGTGTTCATAAGCTCCTCGAGACCCATTCTTACGAGGTCAAGACCTTTATGCTCAACAAGACGTGTTACCATAGCAACGATAGGAATATCCCATCTCTGCTCTAAGCACAGACGCTCCTGAAGCTTCTGTTTACAAACGCCCTTACCGCTCATATCGTCCTTGGAGTAGTTGCAGTAGAGCTGGTAGTCGGTTTCGGGGTTATAGCTTTCGAGGTCGATACCGTTCTTTACGCCGCAGAGTTTATAGTGGCGGAGATTAAGCTCGTTGTAAAGACCGAAGCTGTACCACGGATCACGGATTTCAAGCGCGTAGGAGGGCGATACTGTGGTAACGCGTACCGCTGTTTCGATAGCGCCCTTAACCATATTGAGCTTGCCGTCCATTTCGAGTATACCGCATTCCTCGGCGGGAATACCAACGCACTCGGTGTTAACTTCCCAGCCGTACATTCCCTGATACTGAATGTTATGGATGGTGAAGATGTTCTTTATGTTAGCGTACCACGGATTCTTGGAGTAGAAAAGGTAGTAGTAAGTAGGAACGAGCGCGGTCTGCCAGTCGTTAGTGTGGATAATATCGGGATGGAAGTCGATATAGGGGAGCATCTCGAGAATAGCTCTTGAGAAGAAGGCGAATCTCTCGGCGTCGTCGTATGAGCCGTAGAGCGTACCTCTCTTAAAGTAGTATTCGTTGTCGAGGAAATAGTATGTGCAGTCATTCCATCTTGCCCAGAAAAGTCCGCAGTACTGATGTCTCCACGCTACGGGAACCGTAAAGTTCGCGATAAAGTTCATTTGGTTTTTGAGGTCCTGGGGAATTGTACCGTAAAGCGGCATAACAATTCGGCAGTCCTGACCCTTACGACAAAGCGCGTGGGGGAGTGAGCCCGCTACATCTGCGAGTCCGCCCGAGCCCGCGAAGGGATTGGCTTCTGATGTACAATAAAGTATTCTCATAATAGTATCTCCTCCTATTTAATAACCGATTTCTTTTCGATATGAATCGGATATGAATCAGCGCCCGCCATAGATTTGTTAGGCGCGATTTTTACGTCCTTGTCGATAATGAGGTAATTTAAGTTACAGCCTTCTCCGATTTCGCTGTCCTGCATAATGATACAGTTAGATACCTTAGCGCCCTTAGCGATATGAACGCCCTTGGAGATAACGCAGTTCTCAACCTCACCGTCGATAAAGCAGCCCTGGGATACAAGCGAGTTTTTAACTGAGCTTGTAAGTCCGTACTTACACGGAGCGTCGTCTCTTACCTTGGTAAGAATCGGACGGTCGGCTTTAAACAGCTCCGCTCTTAAATCTCCGTCCATAAGCTCCATATTGAATCTGTAGTATTCGTTCATCGAGCTGATTAAAGCGCAGGCGCCCGGACATTCGTAAGCGAATACGCTGTACTCGTCAACCCATTTCTGGATAAGACGATCGAAGTCGAGCTCGTTTTCGCTTATAGCCTTGTCGATAAGCTCTAAGAATAAATCTCTCTTTAATATAAGCGTACCGAGATAAAGGTTGCACTTGCCCTTTACGTTAGGCTGAATAAGAACCTTCTCAACCTTGCCTACGTTATCGTGGCTTATTGTCATCGGAGTGTATTTCTCGGGAACCGCCATATTCTTGTAAACAAGAGTGATATCCGCCTTGTTTACGGAATGGAGATAGAATAGCTCCGTAAAGTCTACGTTTAAAATAACATTACTCTCGGAGAGGAGCACGTAATCCTCTTTCGCGTCCGCGAAATAACCGCGAAGCTGGTAGAGAGTTTCAACCTTGTTGGAGAAGCTTACTCCCGCGTACGGCGGAAGAATTGTAATTCCGCTTCTCTTTTTAGATAAATCCCAAGCCGAGCCTGAACCGATATGGTCCATAAGCGACATAAATCCGCTTTTTGCTATAATAGCTACGTTGTTAACGTTGGAGTTCGCGAGGCTGGAGAGTACGAAGTCAATCATTCTGTACTTTCCGCCGATAGGAACCGACGCTGTGGTGCGGTGAGCGGTGAGCTCGGTTAAGGTCTGTTCACACGAATTTGAAAAAATAATTCCTAATACATCATTACTCTTCATAGCATTAACCCTCCATATCCTTATCAATCATAGCCTTAGGAGGTACTACAACGCCCTCGCCGATTTTAAGATTATCGCCGATAACGGTTACGCCCCAGTCGTCGCGGTTTTTAACGTCGCTCGGGCTCGCGCCTATCTTGGCGTTCTTGCCGATAACGGCGTTCTCAGCCACGATGGCGAAGTTAACCTCGGCGCCTTCCTCAATTACAGCCCCGGGCATAATAATCGAGGAGTTGATTGTAGCGCCCTTGCCGATAGTAACGCCCGCGAAGAGGATTGAGAATTCAAGATTACCGTTTACGTTACATCCGTCCGCGATAAGCGAATTCTGGGTAATAACTCCGTCCGCGATATAGTGAGGCGGCATCATCGGGTTGCGCGAATAAACGTTGTTTAAGTCCAAAGACACGTTCGGGTCGAGTAAATCCATATTCGCTTCCCAAAGGCTGTCTATAGTTCCGACATCCTTCCAGTATCCCTCGAAGGGATAAGCGAACATTCTCTCGCCCGCGTCGAGCATAGTCGGGAGCACGTTCTTGCCGAAGTCGTTCGAGGAGTCGGGATCGTTAGCGTCTTCTGTAAGGTACTTTCTAAGCTCTTTCCAGCTGAAAATGTAGATACCCATAGAAGCGTTTGTGCTCTTAGGATGCTCGGGTTTCTCATCAAATTCATAAATAGAACCGTCTTTATTGGTATTAAGAATACCGAAACGCGACGCTTCCTCCTTGGGAACGTCGATTGCGGCGATTGTACAAGCCGCGTTGTTCTTCTTATGGAATTCGAGCATATCGTTATAATCCATCTTGTAGATATGGTCGCCCGAAAGAATCAGAACGTAATCGGGGTTATATCTGTCAATATAGCTGATGTTCTGGTAAATCGCGTTGGCTGTACCCGTGTACCATTCTTTACCGCCCTTAGCCTCGTAAGGGCTTAAGCAGTTTGCTCCCGAGTGCATACCGTCTAAATCCCACGGCTGACCGTTGCCGATATACTCGTTTAAAACGAGCGGCTGGTACTGGGTGAGTATTCCGACAGCCTCGATTCCCGAGTTAACGCAGTTTGACAGAGGGAAGTCGATTATTCTGTACTTTCCGCCGAAAGGAACAGCGGGCTTGGCGAGCTTCTTTGTAAGTACGCCGAGTCTTGAGCCCTGGCCTCCCGCGAGGACCATAGCTACTACCTTTTGTTTAGGTATCATATTACTACCTCCGTTTATATAAATTTTATAGTTTTATAGCAAAGGGCATAGGGTTAAGGATATTCTTTTACCTGTTGCCTAATTATCCTTTGGTTTATCTGTTTTCTTTATCGGTTTCGAAACCTTTGCGGGTACTTTTTTACCGCTTTTTTAGCTGGCTTCTTAGCGGGCTTTTTAGCCGCCTTTTTCTTCTCCGTCTTTTCTTTCTTAGGACGTTCTTTCTTTTCCTTTAGCTTAATGAAGCTTACCGATAGCGGGGGGATCTTAATCTTTATAGCCTGATTGTATCCGTGGATAGCTATATCGACGCTTTCGATATTCTTGCCGTTCGAAATTCCGCTGCCGCCGTAACGCGGGTCGTCCGAGTTAAATACTTCGTCGTAAATTCCGTATTCGGGAACGCCGATGTAGTAGTCCTCGTGAATTTCGGGCTGGAAGTTACACAGTACAATAAGCTCCTCGCCGTCTTTAGCGATACGCCTGAAAGCGATAATGCTCTTTGTGTAATCGTCGTGGTGAATCCAGTTAAAGCCCTCCCAGTTGAAATCGACCTCGTAAAGCGCTTTTTCGCTGAGATAGAAGCGGTTTACATCGTGGTAGAAATCGTGGAGCATACGGTGGTTTTCATCCGCGAGAATTGCCCAGTCGAGCTCGGAATTGGAATCCCATTCCTTTTCCTGTCCGATATCACTGCCCATAAAGAGCAGCTTCTTACCCGGGTGCGCCATCATATACGCGATAAACGCTCTTACCGAAGCGTACTTCTGCGGCGGATCTCCAGGCATCTTATCTATAAGCGAATGTTTTCCGTAAACAACCTCGTCGTGCGATACGGGGAGGATAAAGTTCTCGGAAAAAGCGTAGAAAAAGCTGAATGTAAGGCTGTCGTGGTTAAACGGTCTCCAAAGCGGGTCGAGCGACATATAGTGGAGCATATCGTTCATCCAGCCCATATTCCATTTGTAGTCGAAGCCTAAGCCGTCCTTGTCTACGGGTTTGGAAACGTTAGGCCATGAGGTGCTCTCCTCGGCAATCATCATCGCGTCGGGATGATACATATGCACGGCGGTGTTCATAGCTCTGATAAACTCAACCGCCTCGATATTCTCCTTGCCGCCGAATTCGTTGGGATCCCATTCGCCCTTGCTTCGGTTGTAGTCGAGATAGAGCATCGACGCTACCGCGTCAACTCTTATTCCGTCGAAGTGGTATTGCTCAACCCAGAACATAGCGCTCGAGATAAGGAAGCTTATAACCTCGTATCTCGCGTAGTTGAAGATATAGGTTCCCCATTCCTTATGCTCACCGCGGCGTTCGCCCTCGTACTCGTAACAGCAGGTTCCGTCGAAACGCGCCAGTCCGTGGTCGTCCTTAGGGAAATGCGCGGGTACCCAGTCGAGTATAACGCCGATTTGATTCTGGTGACATTTATCAATAAAGTATTTTAAATCGTCGGGTTCGCCGTAGCGCGAGGTCGGAGCGAAATAGCCCGTAACCTGATAGCCCCAGCTGTCGTCGAACGGATACTCCGTAATCGGCATAAACTCAATGTAGTTGTAGCCCATTTCCTTAACATAGGGGATAAGCTCGTCGGCTAGTTTCGTATAGCTGAAAAAGTTTCCGTCCTCATATCTTCTCCACGAGCCCGCGTGAATTTCGTAGATATTCATCGGCTGCTCTTTGTGGGGATTATCTTTTCTGAACTGCGCCCATTCGCCGTCGTTCCACTGATAACGGTCGAGATTATATACTATAGACGTATTGTCGGGACGTGTTTCGGTATGGAAAGCGTAGGGGTCGGATTTTACTAATTTCTCAAACCAAGGTGTTTCAATACAGAATTTATATCTTGTAAACTCTCCGAGGCCTTCGATAAATAGTTCCCAAACTCCCTTGTCGCCGACTTTATACATATAGTTGCTCATATTGTTCCAGTCGTTAAACGGACCTATAACGGACACCGTTAAAGCATTCGGAGCCCAAACGCGGAAAACTACACCCTCGCGACCGTCCCAGTTAACTAAATGGGCGCCCATTATTTCCTGCGCTCTTACGGAGTCTCCGTCGTGGAATAACTCAAGCGCGGTACGTTCGTCGTTAAAGTTATAGTTCATATACCAAATTCCGCCTCCTTTTTACATATTTTCCAAATTTTTACGAACATACGTAGTTACACTTATATACATTATATATAATATCAAATATTATTATCAATTTCAAGTCAATTTATAAAGTTTTTTACTTTTTTTAGAGAGTTTTTTATTAAATTTACATAAAATAGGGGTTAGGGGTTAGGGTTTAGGATTTAGGGAAGGTCGAGCAGATAGAATTTATAAATGAGTTATCTTAGCTGCCCGTTTGAATTAATATGCGCTTCGCGCGGGCGAAATACAAATACTGTCGGGAAACCGTTGTTTTTACTTGTACCGTACTATCTACTCGTCATCCCCTAAATCCTACATCCTATATCCTAAATCCTGTATCCTAAAAAAATAACGGCTTCCGTTTGGAAGCCGTTCATTTTATCTGATTAAGTATTAGCCTAATTCAGCGAAGTATTTGATTGTTCTAACCATCTGGCTTGTGTAGCTGTTCTCGTTATCATACCAGGAAACTACCTGAACCTCATAGAGGTCGTCGCCGATAGGAGCAACCATTGTCTGTGTAGCGTCGAAGAGTGAGCCGTATGTCATACCGATGATATCGGAAGAAACGATAGGATCCTCGTTGTAGCCGTAGCTTGCGGAAGCGGCAGCCTTCATAGCGGCGTTGATTCCTTCTACAGTTACGTCCTTACCCTTTACAACAGCTGTAAGGATTGTTGTTGAACCTGTGGGAACAGGTACACGCTGAGCTGAACCGATGAGCTTACCGTTTAACTCGGGGATAACAAGACCGATAGCCTTGGCAGCGCCTGTTGAGTTAGGAACGATGTTAGCCGCGCCTGCGCGAGCTCTTCTCATATCGCCCTTTCTGTGAGGACCGTCGAGAATCATCTGGTCGCCTGTGTAAGCGTGGATTGTGCTCATAATACCGCTCTGGATGGGAGCATACTTGTTAAGAGTATCAGCCATGGGAGCGAGGCAGTTTGTTGTACATGAAGCAGCGGAGATGATCTTATCGTCGGGAGTAAGAACGTTCTCGTTAACTGAGAATACAACTGTGGGGAGGTCGTTGCCCGCGGGAGCGGAAATAACAACTTTCTTAGCGCCTGCGTCGATATGAGCCTGGCTCTTAGCCTTTGAGCAATAGAAGCCTGTGCACTCGAGCACTACGTCTACGCCGATTTCGCCCCAAGGAAGCTTGGAAGCGTCAGCCTCAGCGTAGATAGTAAGTGTCTTACCGTCTACTGTGATTGTGTTAGCATCGTCGTCAGCCTCTACAGTGTGGAGACCTTCGCCGATAACGCCGCAATAACCCTTCTGAGCTGTATCATACTTTAAAAGGTTAGCGAGCATTGAGGGTTTAGTAAGGTCGTTGATAGCAACAACATCATAACCCTCCGCGCCAAACATCTGTCTGAACGCGAGACGACCGATACGGCCGAAACCATTAATAGCAACTTTTACTGACATAATTAATTCCTCCAGTCAATTTTTAGTCATAACCATTATATTGCATTTTTGTTATAATTGCAAGTACAAAAAGGAAATTAAAGGCAGTTTTTTTGCATTTTACCGAAAAAGAATTAAAATATAGGAAAAATATCACAAACTTAATTCTTTTTTATAATTAAATTCTTGACATTATTACGTTTATAAGTTATGATATATGTGTATGTTTATGTACATAAGCCAGCTTTATCGGCTGTATTAGTATATATTACATTACATTTTTTAATCAGACTCGAAAGAGCCGTTATATATAGATATTTTGTAGTGACAATTTATCTCCACGTCCGAAAAAACTACGGACGTTCAAACATATTTTACAACTTAATATCTTACTAACGGCGCCGAGCTTGGTTTTTAGTTAAAATTAGATTTTAAAAGACTAAATCAAGGAGGTGTCAAAAAGCCGATGATAATTACAATAATCGGTATTGTAGCGGCCGCGGTTGTATTTGGGGTAGCAGGTGTCTTTATCGGAATAACCTATCGTAAAAACGTGGCTGAAAAACAAATCGGCAGTGCTGAACAAGAGGCTAATAAGATAGTTTCGGAAGCGATGAAAACCGCTGAAGCTAAGAAAAAAGAAGCCATTCTTGAGGGTAAGGACGAGGTTCACCGCTTCAGAACCGAAAGCGAAAAAGAACTCGCCGACCGCAGACGAGAAGTACAGCGTCAGGAAAGACGTATTCAGCAAAAGGAAGAAAACCTTGACCGAAAGATGAATAATCTTGAGCGAAAGGAAGAAAAGGTAAGCAAAAAGCTTAAAGAAGCCGAGGCTAAGGTAGCCGAGGTTGAGCAGGTTAAGAAGAGCCAGTTCGAAATGCTCGAGAGAATCTCGGGTTATACGGCTGAACAGGCTAAGAGCTATCTGCTCGAACAGCTCGACAACGAGCTGTCGCACGAGAAGAGCGTTAAGATTTTAGAGTACGAGGAGCAGCTGAAGGATGACAGCGAAAAGCTCGCGCGTAAGATTATATCGCTCTCGATTCAGCGCTTAGCCGCTGAACAGGTATCCGAGGCTACGGTTTCGGTAGTTGCCCTTCCCAACGACGAAATGAAGGGTAGGATTATCGGTAGAGAGGGTAGAAATATCCGCGCTATCGAAAACGCCACGGGCGTTGACCTTATTATCGACGATACTCCCGAGGCTATTACGCTTTCGAGCTTCGAGCCCGTAAGACGTGAAATCGCGAGGGTTGCTTTAGAAAAGCTTATTTCCGACGGACGTATCCACCCCGCGAGAATTGAGGAAATGATTGATAAAGCCCGCCGAGAGGTTAACTCGAAGATCAAACAGGCGGGAGAGAGAGCCGTTCTTGATACGGGAGTAAGAGGTATACACCCAGAGCTTGTTAAGCTTCTCGGTAAGCTCCGCTATCGTACAAGCTACGGACAGAATGTACTCGACCACAGCTTAGAGGTTGCGTATATTTCGGGTATGATTGCTTCCGAACTCGGTATGGATCCCACAGTTGCTAAGCGCGCGGGACTCTTACACGATATCGGTAAGGCGCTCGACCACGAGGTTGACGGAAGCCACGTTGAGCTCGGCGTTGAGGCGGCGCGTAAATATAAAGAAAGCGACGCTGTTATCCACGCTATCCAGGCTCACCACGGCGATGTTGAGGCTAAGACCGTCGTTGCGTGTATCGTACAGGCGGCTGACGCTATCTCCGCGGCACGTCCGGGAGCGAGAAGAGAGAATCTCGAAAACTATATTAAACGACTCCAGAAGCTTGAGGAAGTCGCTTCGTCCTTTAAGGGCGTTGAGAACTCCTACGCTATCCAGGCGGGTAGAGAAATCCGTATTATGGTTAAGCCCGAGGTTGTCGGCGACGAGGGTATGGTACCGCTCGCAAGAGAAATCTGTAAGAAAATCGAGGAAGACCTCGAGTATCCCGGTCAGATTAAGGTTAACATCATCCGCGAAGCCAGAGCCGTTGATTTTGCGAAATAACAAATTACGGGAGAGCGAAAGCTCTCCCTTTTGTGTATAAAGCGGTTGCGCGGACAAAAATTATTCCGCTTGAAAATCACCCGTCTTTTTGTTATAATTGTTCACAGGGGTGAGAGTATGGCGAATTTTACCGAAAAGGCTATAAAAGATACGTTTATGCTGCTTTTAAACGAAAAGCCGCTAAATAAAATAACGGTAAAGGATATTTCCGTAAAATGCGGAATAAACCGAAACACCTTCTATTACCATTTCGGCGGTATTCCCGAGCTGCTCGAGGAGGTTCTGACCGAGCAGGCGGAGCAGATTGTAAGAACCGAGGAGGGCGCTTCTATCTACGAGCTTATAATGTACGCGCTCGATTTCGCTATAGAGAATAAAACCGCTGTGTACCATATTTTTAAATCCGCTAACCGCGAGATGTTCGAGATTTACCTCGAGCGTATTTCCGAAAAGGCTATCACCGATTTGATAGATAAAAAAGCGGTCGAGTATAATACGAGCGAAAATAATAAAAAGGCGATTGTCCAGTATTACAAGAGCCTGACTATGGGCGTTGTTATCGACTGGCTTCTTAGCGGAATGCAGTACGAGCTCCAGGATAAGTTCAGGATAATCTGCTATTTATTCGACGGCGCTATGGAAGAAGCGCTTCGACGCGGATAAAGTTAAAATAGCATATAGGATAATTTAGGCACTTCTTAGGAAGTGCCTATTTTTCGAACACGTGAATATTTTTTAGCTATTTAAAATTTCTCCCCGCGATTATATACTTTAATCAGATATAAAAAATGGGGGTAATGTGTATGCGATTCGGAAAAGCAGTTGTTAAGAGCCGCGTTATAATTCTTATCGTAGCGCTGGCGCTATTAGTTCCGTCCGTACTGGGAATGATTTTTACCCGTGTAAACTACGATATGCTAAGCTATCTTCCCGACGACCTCGATACCGTAAAAGGCCAGGAATACCTTCTAAAGGATTTCGGAAAGGGAGCCTTTTCCTTTATTATTGTAGACGGTATGGAGGAGAAGGATATAGTTGAGCTGGAGAAAAAGATAAAAAAAGTCGACCACGTAGATACGGTTTTGTGGTACGCTGATGTCGCCGATGTTTCTTTGCCGATGGAGCTGCTTCCCGACGATGTCAAGAACGCGTTTAACGCGGGCGACGAGACTATGATAGCCGTGTTCTTCGACAGCTCGACCTCGTCCGACGCGACGATGGACGCTATTGCCGAAATACGTGATATAACGAACAAACAGTGCTTCGTTTCGGGAATGTCGGCTATGATTTGCGATTTAAGATTGCTCGCCGAAAGAGAAGAAATAATCTACGTCGCTATCGCGGTAGTTCTCGCGGTAATTGTAATGATGCTGTTTATGGACAGCTACATAATTCCGTTTATCTTCCTCGCGAGTATAGGAATGTCTATACTGTTTAATATGGGATCCAACTATTTCCTCGGCGAGATTTCGTATATTACGAAAGCGCTCGCGGCGGTACTGCAGCTCGCCGTTACGATGGACTATTCGATTTTCCTTTGGCATAGCTACGAGGAGGAGAAACGTCATATATCCGACCACAAGGAGGCTATGGCGAAAGCGATAAGCGAAACGATACTTTCCGTATTCGGAAGCTCCATTACAACTGTAGCGGGCTTTATCGCGCTTTGCTTTATGACGTTTACGCTCGGACGCGATTTGGGTATTGTAATGGCTAAGGGCGTACTGCTCGGCGTATTCGGTTGCGTTACGGTTCTTCCGTCGATTATACTCTTTTTCGATAAACCGCTCGAGAAAACCGCGCACCGTCCGCTTATTCCCGATACAAGGAAGTTCGCTAAGGGAATTGTAAAAATCTTCCCCTTATTTCTTATAATATTCGCGCTTGTAATAGTACCCGCGTTTATGGGCTACCAGAAAACCAACAGCGAGGTTTATTATAATTTCTCTGAGAGCCTGCCCGACGATATGGCTAACGTGATCGCGAATACAAAGCTCCAGGATGATTTCGGAGTCGGCACAACCCATATGCTTCTCTCCGATTCTAAGCTCGACGCTAAAAAGGGCTATAAGATGGTGGATGAGCTGAAAAAGGTTAAGGGCGTAAAATACGTTCTCGGACTTAAAAGCTTAATCGGCTCGACGGTTCCCGAGGAAATGATTCCCAAGGAGCTTATCAGTAAGCTGAAAAGCGATAACTGGGAGCTTATTCTTATAAACTCCGAATATAAGCCCGCCACCGATAATGTCGAGGAACAGATTAAATCTATTAATACTATTATTAAAAAGTACGACAGTAAGGCGCTTCTTATCGGCGAGGCTTCCTGTATACAGGATATGATAGATATAACCGATATCGACTTTAAGGTAGTTAATATAATCTCTATTTTCGCTATCTTTATTATTATATTGATTGTCGAAAAGAGTATAACCTTACCTGTAATTCTCGTAGCGGTGATCGAGCTCGCGATATTTATAAATCTGGCGCTTTCGCATGTGCTCGGAGCCCACCTGCCGTTTATCGCGCCGATATGTATAAGTACGATTCAGCTCGGAGCGACGGTCGATTACGCGATACTTATGACGACGAGGTATAAAAAGGAGCGTTCTCTCGGAAACGATAAACGAACGTCGGTAATTACGGCGCTTTCGACCTCGATACCGTCAATATTCGTCAGCGCGCTCGGACTTTTCGCCGCGACCTTCGGAGTAGCGGTTTACTCGGATGTCGATATGATAGGCTCGCTGTGTATGCTGCTCGCGAGAGGCGCGATTGTAAGTATGTTCTGCGTAATACTGGTGTTACCCGCTATGTTTATGCTGTTTGATAAAGTGATAGCAAAAACCACACTCGGATTTAATAAGGGAGGAAAACAGAATGGATAGAATTAAAAGAAACGCGCCGAAGGTTTTAAGCCTTCTGCTTGCTCTTACGATTATCTGTTCCTTAACGGCGACAACCGCTTATACCGCGGGCGCCGAGAGCTCGGGCGCTAAAACGGTATCCGATAAGGATAATAAGCTGTTTAAGACAGAAACGGTCTACGTAATCGCCGACTCACAGGGCGAGCCGAATAAGGTTATCGTCAGCGACTGGATCAAGAATACGGGAAAGCTCGATAAAATCGAGGATAAGTCCACGCTTAGCGATATAAAGAACCTTAAAGGCGATGAAAAATATACCCTTAACGAGGATAATATGTGTATCTGGGATGCTAAGGGCAACGATATTTATTACCAGGGCACATCCAAAAAGGATTTACCTGTCGATTTAAGCGTAAGCTACCGTCTTGACGGCGAAGCGATCTCCCCTAAGGAGCTCGCGGGTAAGAGCGGCAGGGTTACTATCCGTTTTGATTATAAAAACAATCAGTACGAAAAGGTCGTAGTTAACGGAAAGAAAACCAAGATATACGTTCCTTTCGTTATGCTTACGGGAATGATGCTCGATAACGATAAATGCTCCAACGTAACCGTTAATAACGGAAAGGTTATAAACGACGGAAACCGTACTATTGTAGCGGGCTTCGCTACTCCGGGGCTCGAGGAGGATCTTGCGCTCGAGAGCGAGGAAATAAACTTCCCGAACTATGTTGAGATTAGCGCCGACGTTAAGGACTTCGAGCTGACTACGACAATGACGCTCGCGACAAACGACGTATTCAACGATATTGACTTCTCGAAAGCGGATAAAAAAATCGACGAGCTCGATAAAAAGCTCGATAAGCTTACGGACGCTACCGATAAATTAATCGACGGCTCGTCCAAGCTCTACGGCGGAATTTCAACTCTGCTTAATAAATCGGGTACGCTTATCTCGGGCGTAAAAACTCTCGTTAAGGGCGCTAAACAGCTGCAAAGCGGAGCGTCTACGCTCGATAAAGGCGCGGGTAAGCTCGATTCCGCGACAGGTAAGCTGAAAAAAGGAACCAATACTTTAAGTCTCGGAATGTCTACCCTACAGTCGGGTATCGTCCAGCTGGCGACAGGTCTCGGAACTCTATCGAAAAACAGCTCCACCCTTAATTCGGGCGCGAAGCAGGTATTCGAGTCGCTGCTTGCTACGGCGGACGCTCAGATTGCCGCGGCGGGAATAAAAGCCGACAAGCTCACGATAGAGAATTATTCCAAGGTGCTCTCGGGTATAGAGGACTCCCTGTCCGATGATTCGGTATATAAGCTCGCTTATAACACAGCTCTCGAAACGGTTACGAATACCGTAAAGGCTCAGGAAAGCCTTATAAAATCCCAGGTTGAGGCGGCTGTTAAACAGCAGGTTCTCGACGGCGTATTAAAGCAGTCGGGTCTCGGAATGAGTGTTGATGAATACAACCAGGCGCTCGCCGCTGGAAAGATAGACGACGAGGTTAAGGCTCAGATCGAGGGCGCTGTAGAGCAGCAGATGAACAGCGACGATATTAAATCTACAATAAACACAAAAACCGAACAGCAGATAAAGTCGCTTATCGACGAGAATATGAACAGCGACAGCGTTAAAAAGCAAATCAGCGACGCCGTTGAAAAAGGAAAGTCGGGCGCGGGCGCTATAAGCGCGCTTAAAAAACAGCTTAACTCCTATAACGAATTCTATAAGGGTGTACTTTCCTATACCTCGGGCGTGGACAGCGTTAAGTCTGGCGCGGATAAGCTGAACACGGGCTCGAAACAGATTGTAAAGGGCTCGAAGGATCTTAAATCAGGCGCTAAGGCTATGAAGAAAGGCACAAGCGCTTTGAAAAAGGGAACTAAAACACTTTCCGATGGTACGAAAAAGCTTGTGCTCGGAGTAGAAAAGCTGGATATGGGTACAGGCGTATTGAAGAGCGGAGTTAAAAAGCTAAAGGACGGCTCGCTCTCGCTTAATTCGGGACTGAAAACCTATAAGGAACAAGGCGTTAAGGTTCTCGTTAAGGCGGTTGACGGCGATGTTAAGGGACTTGTTAACAGGCTGAAAGCTATTTCGGCGGTAAGCAAGCGCTATAAATCGTTCAGCGGTTTAGGAAACGGTATGGACGGTAAGGTTGACTTTATCTATAAAACCGATTCTGTTAAAAAATAATATTTACTAAGTATAAGGGCGGCGTAATGCCGTCCTTTTTTCTATATGAAATAACTCGAACCGATTCAACAGCGCGCTTTCTTGCACCTAAGCGTTTATTTTCCATAGTATATAAAGGTAATACAATTTACAAAAAAGGTGTTCCTATGAATATAGATACTATCGCGTTGATCGGCGGAGATAAACGCCAGCTTTTCTGCGCTAAGGCGCTTTATGATAAAGGCTTCGAGGTTATGCTCGCGGGATTTGATTTGCTCGACAGCTACGGCTTTTTGAAGCTTGTTGATTTGGATACCGCCTTATCGGAGGCGGACGCCTTTATGCTTCCGATTACGGGGGTAAAGGGCGGACAAATACCTTGTTATTTTTCTGATAAAGAAATAAAAATAGATAACAGATTTAGAGAAGCGCTTTCCGATAAGCCTGTTTTTATGGGGCGTTCTTCGTCCTTAAAGGGGATAAGCTCTTTCGATTTGCTGGAGCGCGAGGACTTCGCGGTCTTAAACGCCGTGCCGACTGTCGAGGGAGCGCTGTGCGTAGCGGTAAAAAGCTACGAAAAAACTATTTCGGGCTCAAAAATCCTCGTAACGGGATACGGCAGAATAGGCGCGCTCCTTTCGAGAACTCTCCGAGCTCTCGGAGCCGAGGTTACTGTTTCTACCCGAAGCGCCGATAAATTCGCCCGTATTAAATCCGACGCCAACCGAGCGGTATATTATTCGGAGCTTAAAACGCTGAGTGGATTTGATATCGTGTTCAATACCGCCGACGCTTTGACGATCACCGCTGAGATTCTAAGTAACAGCGACAGCGATACGCTGATTATAGATTTAGCCTCGTACCCCGGGGGAGTGGATTTTAACGCCGCCGAAAAGCTCGGCTTTACCGCTTTTATGGCGTCGGCGCTCCCGGGACAGTATTCGCCGATGACGGCGGGAGAAATTATAGCGGACACCGTATTAACAATTCTCAGGGAGGAAAAATGCCTGTGAAAGCGAATATAGGATTTGCTATGTGCGGATCTTTTTGTACCTTTGAAAAAGCTATCCGCGAAATGGAAAAGCTCGTAAACGAGGGCTATAATGTTATCCCGATTTTGTCCGAAACCGCTTATTCTACCGATACGCGTTTCGGAACAGCCGTGGGTTTTATAAATAGAATAGAAAGTATAACAGGAAACAGAATTATAAGCTCGATAAGCAGCGCCGAGCCCTTGGGTCCTAAGAAAATGTGCGACCTTTTAGTAGTCGCGCCCTGTACGGGCAATACGCTCGCGAAGCTTAACAACGGAATAACCGACACCGCCGTGACAATGGCGGTAAAGTCGCATTTAAGAATAAACCGTCCCGTGCTGATTTGCGCGGCGACTAACGACGCCTTAGGCGCTTCCGCTAAGAATATCGGCGGACTGATAAACACGAAGAATATTTATTTCGTGCCGATGAATCAGGACGATTTTTTGAATAAGCCTAAATCAATGGTCGGCGATTTTGAACTTATACCCGACTGCGTGGAAAAAGCGCTGAACGGAAATCAGGTTCAGCCCATTTTTAAGTAGGAAGTAGGGAGTAGGAAGTGGGAAGTGAGAAGTAGGAAGTGGGAAGTGGTAAGTGATAAGTGATAAGTGGTAAGTGGTAAGTGTCATCCTGAGCAGGCGCGAAGTGCCGTGTCGAAGGATCTTTACCGCCTGTCATTCTGAGCTTGCCGAAGAATCTTTTACCTTTAAGATCCTTCGATTATTCGCTATCGCGAATTTTGCTCCGCAAACCACTCAGGATGACAGTACGTACTGAGAACTGAGAACTGTAAACTGAGAACTAAATAGATGAACCTATCCTCCATATCCAAAACTTCACAGGAATTGAACGTACGGGGGATAAGAATTTAAAATAGGAAATGCACGGATTGACGTGGACAAATAAAAAAGTTGAAAAAAATTGCCCTCTTTGTTATAATCATAAGCAAGGAGGGCTAAGCTATGAAATATTGTCCTAAATGTAAAAAGATGTATTACGACGCGTATACTAACTGCACCTGCGCCGAATGTAAGAATAAGGCTTTGAAAACTATAGAAGATGAGACGACCTCGGTTTATCTCTGCCACGGAGATGTTATCGAGCGTGACCGCGTACAGGCGGCGCTTGAGGACAGCGGGATTCCGAGCGTTTACGCGCGCCATATGGTGACGGGTAATTCCCAGATCGTAACGGGTATGGATTTCGATATGTTCGATATACTCGTGCCTTACGAGCTCTACGAGAAAGCGTACGACGTCGCCGTCGGTATCGGCGCTATAAAGCTCGAGGGCGAGGAGATTATAGAGGATGACGAAAGCGCGCAGGCTGACGAGGAATTCGAGGAAATGTCGAACTCGAAACGTACGGCAGTAAAAATCGTCACCGCTATACTATTCGTAGTGGTACTCGCGCTGGTTATTTACAGTACTGATTTTATAACGGCGTTTATTAAATCGCTGTTTACGTAATTATGAGCAAGTATTTTGTGAGCGCGGTAATTGTAGCCGCGGGTAATTCCAGCCGAATGGGGCTTGGTAAGAGTAAACAGTTTATCGATCTGCTCGGCGAGCCCGTAATATCGAGAACGCTTAACGTCTTCGAAAAATCTCCCGTAATCGACAGCGTAGTCGTGGTATGTCGTGAGGTTGACAGAGCGGAGATTGAAAAGATAATTAATGAAAAAGGCTATAAAAAGGTAAGAGCTTTAACGCACGGCGGAGCTGAACGCGCCGACAGCGTTAAAAACGGTATAGCCGAATGTGACGAAAGAACGACGCATTACGCTATCCACGACGGAGCCCGTCCGCTTATTTCGGGCGAGGATATTACCGCCGTGGTGAACGAGGCGTTTAAATGCAGCGCCGCGGCGCTCGGTACATACGTCACCGATACGATTAAGGTCGTAAACGAGAATAACGAGATTATTTCCACACCCGCGCGGAGTGAGCTTCGAGCGGTACAAACTCCGCAGGTTTTCGAGAAAGAACTGTATTTACACGCGCTTGAGAACGCGGTCAATAATAATGAGCCCGTTACCGACGACTGCAAGCTTATCGAAAGCTTAGGCGAAAAGGTAAGAATAGTCCTCGGCAGCGAAACGAATATTAAGCTCACTACGCAAAACGATATTAAATTAGCGCAGGCGCTAATTAGTTGACAGTTCTCAGTAGTCAGTTCTCAGAAATGTAAAAGGAAATGTTGGTATGGATAATAAAAGTTTTAAAGATCTTATCGTTTGGCAGAAATCTATTGATTTAGTTGAGCAAATATATGAGTTAGTAAAGTTGTTTCCTGATGATGAGCGTTATGTGCTTTCGAGCCAGATGCGTCGGGCGGCGATTTCTATTCCGTCTAATATTGCCGAGGGTCAACAGAGAAATTCAGAAAAAGAGTTTATAAACTTTTTGTATATTGCTAAGGGTTCAAAAGCTGAACTGCAAACACAATGTTACATTTGTTTAAGACTAAATCTGCTGGAAAAAGAACAAGTTAAGCCCGTTATGGAGTTGCTTGCGGAAATCGGGAAAATGATAACAAAGCTTATTGAATCGTTAAGAGAAAAATAGTATTGTGGTTTTCGGAAACGTTTTTTGTAGCAATAACTGAGAACTGAGAACCGAGAACTGAGAACTATTTTCGAAAGGATTGAGAAAATGCGTATTGGTCACGGATATGATGTACATAAATTGGTAGAAAACAGAAAGCTTATACTCGGCGGGGTGGATATTCCGTACGAGAAAGGTCTGCTCGGCCACAGCGACGCGGATGTGCTTTTGCACGCTGTAATGGACGCGTTGCTCGGAGCGGCGGCGCTTGGAGATATCGGCAAGCTGTTCCCCGATACGGACGAACGCTTTAAGGGCGCGGACAGTATACTTTTATTAAAGGAAGTCTGCTCGGTGCTTTCCGATAACGGATATGAAATCGAAAATATCGACTCGACTGTTATCGCCCAGAAGCCAAAGCTGAAGGACTATATAAATAGTATGCGCGAAAATATCGCCGACGCCTGCGGGATCGATATTTCGAGGGTGAGCGTAAAAGCCACTACCGAGGAAAAGCTCGGCTTTACGGGCTCGGGCGAGGGAATATCCGCGCACGCTGTATGCCTTATCAGTTGACAGTTGACAGTTGATAGTTGATAGTGAATGTCGTGTAGAGAGCTTAATAAATTTCCGACGTTTATTTCCCGACCGTATAAATAATATGTTAACATTTCATTCACGTAAGCGTATTTCATTTAATAAAAGATGAAATAATACTACGTATAATGAAATTACTTCGTAATGAAATAATGCTTTGCATTATGAAATAAATCGCGAAGCGATTCATTCTCAATTCTCCATTCTCAATTCTCAATTCAAAATACGCGCAGCATATTTTTAAACACCCGTTCATATTTTTGAACGAGGTGTTTTTTATGTTTAAAAATGTATTATCAATTTTATTGTGCCTGCTTTTAGCCGTACCGTTTACGGCGGTCGTAAGCGCCGAAAGTAAGGTGGACGTCACCGCGCCGTCGGCGGTGCTTATAGAAGCCGAGAGTAAAAAGGTGCTCTCCGAAAAAAATCCCCACGAACAGCGCGCCTGCGCTTCGGTAACAAAGGTTATGACGTTGCTGCTCGTTATGGAAGCGCTCGACAGCGGAAAGCTAAGTATCACCGATACCCTGACCGCCTCGGCTCACGCCGCTTCTATGGGAGGCTCGGATATCTGGCTCGAGGAGGGCGAGAAGATGTCGGTAGACGACCTTATAAAGGCTACCGCCGTAGCCTCCGCGAACGACGCCGCTGTGGTACTCGCCGAAGCGCTCTGCGGGAGCGAAAAGACCTTTGTCGCGGAAATGAACAAGAGAGCTAAGGAGCTCGGAATGAACCATACCGTGTTTAAAAACTGCAACGGGCTCGACGAGAAAGGCCACATTACCTGCGCCTATGACGTAGCGCTGATGTCCTCGGAGCTTATAAAGCATAAGAAGATTTTTAAGTATACGTCGATATGGATTGACGAGCTGCGCGGCGGCAAAACCCAGATTGTAAATACAAATAAGCTTCTGAAAAGCTATAAGGGTATTACGGGTTTAAAGACGGGTACGACCGACGACGCGGGCTGTTGTATGAGCGCGAGCGCCGAGCGTGACGGCTTGTCGTTAATAGCGGTGGTTTTAGGCTGTGATAACGGTACTAAGCGTTTCGGAGACTGCGCCGCTTTACTCGATTACGGCTTCGCGGAGTATACGGTTAAGGAACTCGCTCTCCCGAAAAACGCCGAAAAGCCCGTTAAGGTTAAGGGCGGTATGCGGGATACGCTCTATCTCCGCTGTGAAAAGCCTGGGACTATGATAGTAAGGCGTACCGCGGGTGAAAAGCTTTTAACAGAATGTAAAGTGAAAAAAGATATAATAGCTCCCGTTAAAGCGGGGGATACTATAGGCGAGGTCAATTATTATTCTGGAAAAGAATTATTGAAGAAATGTAAAATAACCGCGAAAAATACAATAGAGAAGATGACTTTTAATTCGGTATTAGGCGCGCTTTGTAAAAAGATTATTAAGTTGTAAGTTTTCAGTCCTCAATTTACAGTATACAGTTCTCAGTACACAGTTCTCAGTTGTGGTCGGGAATATAGAGCGGATTAAAAAAACACCACGGTATCCCGACCGTATTAATAAGGATTAAGGGCTAAGGATTTAGGATTTAGGGAATGTCGGGAAGAAAGAACGGACTGATAAACAGCCGCGGTATCCCGACTATATAAATAAAGATATATCAATATTAATACGGTCGGGAATTGAAGTAGTAGACTTAAACTATACTTTCTGCACGACCATCCCTACATCCTACATCCTAAACCCTACACCCTAATCACGCAAGCGAAGCTTGCATACCAATTCGGTCGGGCGGTAAAGGTAAATCATTTGTTTATTCTATCTGCACGACATCAACTGTCCACTGAGAACTGACCACTGCTCACTGACCACTGAGAACTGATTACCGAGAGCTGACAACTAAGGCACGAACAGACTGCGAGAAATGCTCATTTCTAAATTTCAAAAAAAGGTTGCATACCCTTATATTTTATGTTAAAATAAATCTATCAATATGTTATACAGGGCAACTGTATGATTTGTCAGGGGGTTAAGTTATGTCAACTAAATTAATTGACAAATATTTAAACGGATTTGTAGGCGAGGATGAGTACAAGGGTATTGAAGCTCAGGTTAAAAACGCTCATAAGGCTCTCCACGATGGTACAGGCTTAGGTAATGATTTTATCGGCTGGGTAGACCTTCCTACAAATTATGATAAGGAAGAATTTTCGCGCATTAAGAAAGCGGCTGAAAAGATTAAGAACGATACCGACGTGTTTATCGTTATCGGTATCGGCGGTTCGTATCTCGGCGCGAGAGCGGCGATTGAGTTTTTAACTTCGCCTAACTATAACGCGCTCGCTAAGGATACTCCGCAGATTTACTTTACGGGTAATTCAATAAGCTCCTCGGCATTAGCTGATATTATCGAGCTTTGCGAGGGTAAAGACGTTTCTATTAATATGATTTCCAAGTCGGGTACAACTACCGAGCCCGCTATCGCGTTCCGCGTATTCCTTGAAATGCTCGAGAAAAAGTACGGTAAGGACGGCGCCAAGGAGCGTATCTACTGTACAACCGATAAGGCGAGAGGAACCTTAAAGGAGCTCGCCGATAAGGAAGGCTACGAGACTTTCGTAGTTCCCGACGATGTAGGCGGACGTTTCTCCGTGCTTACAGCGGTAGGACTTCTTCCGATAGCTGTCGCGGGCGCTGATATCGACGCGCTTATGGCGGGAGCTAAAAAGGCTCAGGACGAGTTTAATAACGACGATTTAGCGACTAACGACTGTTATAAATACGCCGCTATTCGTAACATTCTCTATAATAAGGGATATACAACCGAAATTATGGTTAGCTACGAGCCCGCTTATACTCTTATGAACGAGTGGTTTAAGCAGCTCTACGGCGAGAGTGAGGGTAAGGACAGAAAGGGTATTTTCCCCGCGAGCGTTATCTTCTCGACAGACCTCCATTCTCTCGGTCAGTACATTCAGGACGGCAGACGTAATTTATTCGAGACTGTTGTTCTCTTTGATAAATGTAAAAAAGAAATTACACTCGGCGAAGATCCGACAAATGTTGATGGTCTTAACTTCCTTTCGGGCAAGACTATGGGCTTTGTAAATCAGAAAGCGTTCGAGGGAACTGTTCTTGCTCATAACGACGGCGGCGTGCCGAATATTGTGCTTGACGTTGAGGAAATGAACGAGGATAACTTAGGTTATCTTATCTACTTCCTCGAGAAGGCTTGCGCTATTTCGGGATATGTGCTCGGAGTAAATCCGTTTAACCAGCCCGGTGTTGAGAGCTACAAGAAGAATATGTTCGCGCTTCTCGGTAAACCGGGATACGAGGACGCTAAGGCTGAGCTCGAGGCGAGATTAAAGTAATTTCTAAAAGTATAAACATAAGGAGGAGTAAAAGTATGGTTACTTTACTTATCGGAAAAAAAGGTTCAGGAAAAACAAAGAAGCTGATTCAGCTCGCTAACGAAGCTGTGGCGGCGTCTCAGGGCAACGTAGTAGTTGTAGAAAAGGGAGCTAAGCTCACTTACGATATTACTTCTAAAGCGCGCCTTATTGATACTGACCAGTACGCTATTAAAGGTTACGATATGTTGTTCGGATTCTTAAGCGGAATTTGCGCGGGCAACTATGATGTTACGGATATTTTAATTGACTCAACATTTAAAATCTGCCCCGAGGCTATCGACGGTCTGGAGATATTTACTAAGAAGCTCCAGGATTTAAGCGAGAACTCGGACGCTAATTTCGTTGTTCTTATCTCCGCCGCGGAGGAGGATATCCCCAGCGAGATTGACGCGGTTTGCGAAAAACTTTAATTGATTTAAAAAGGTCGGCTCAGCCGACCTTTTTTAGTTCTCAGTTCTCAGTAGTCAGTTCTCAGTTGTGGTCGAGCAGATAGCTCGGAATAAGAAACAACAACGGTTTCCCGACTGTATTAATATTGTGGAGTGGGAAGTGGGAAGTTGGAAGTGGGAAGTGCTGTAGTCGGGCAGAAAGAACGGACTTTGAAACAACAACGGTTTCCCGAATGTATTAATAAAGCACTACGGCAAAACAAGCAAACGCCACCTCATCACCGTAGGGGCGGTGCTCCGACTTTTCCCAGTCCAAAATATAGTCGTCCGCCTCGCTCTAAGAGCGAGCTCGTCGTACTCCTTATTTTACACAGCGCTTTTGCTCCCTTAATCCGCCACAGGCGGTGGTCGCAACGCTACCTGTGATGCGTTAGTCGCCCGTATTCGAAAACTTCCTCCTGCCGATGGCAGGAATATGGCGGTTATGTATAATCGTTTCGCTCCCGCGAAAGGATAGGGCAAATACGTTTGGTAAAGTGCCTCGGGCGGTGTCAGGAGCACCGCCCCTACGATGTTAAGGTTACGTTGAACTGACCACTGCTCACTGACCACTGAGAACTGACTATCCTCCATATCCAAAACTTCATAGTACACTAAACGTACGGGGGATATCACATTCCTGATAGGAACGTCCACGCCAGGTATAAACCAAGGAGCAGAACCTATCCTCTATATCCAAAGTTTAATAGAGGCACTAAGGTACGGGGGATATCACATTCCTGATAGGAACGTCCACGCCAAACGAAGACATTAAAAAATTGTTGAAATTTTGGGAGTTATAGTATATAATAAATAACGTATAATTTTAATATATGAAAGGTTATGGAATTGACTATGAAAAAGGGATTAAAAATTTTTCTCGCAGTATTAATGACCGCCGCTGTTATCGCTGTGTCGAGCGTGTCGGCGTTCGCGGCTCAGGAGACTCTTATAAATGATAAGGTAAAGGCTAAGAACGGAGATACCGTAACGTATACTCTGAAGCTTGGCGATTGTAAAGAAAAGCTCGAAGGAATACAAATGTACGTGTTCTTCGACAAAAAGTTCCTCAAGGTTCAGCCGAGCTCGGTAGTTTTCCCGTCGCTTGACGGAGTAGTTAAGAATATCGCTTATAAAGACGGTATCGCCTTTAACTGGACAAGCGCGACTTCTCCCGTAGATTTCAGCAAAACAAAAACTCTTATGACGGTTGATTTTAAGGTTCAAAGCCCCGGTAAAACGGATATAACCTATTTTATCACCGAAATGTACAGCGGCGGACAGGATATGCCGAATCTTAAATCCTATACTTTAACAAGCGACATTTCCTTAAACGGTAAGAAGGTTATTAAGAATAAGCCGCCGAAGTTAAGCACAGATTCTTCTTTAAATAACCAGTACCAGGGTTCGTTTATAAACTACTCCGACGGTAAGGGTGAAGAAAACGGAAAAGGCGATAACCATATCCAGGTTACGGGCGTAACTACAACCCCCGTGCTGAGAGCGGCTTCCGAGCCCGTAGACGTTACTAAGGGCGGCGGCACTCCGATTTCGACTATTCTCGTGATCCTCGGTATTGTAGCCGCGGTAATCGCGATCGTTATTGTTGTAATTCTGAGAAGCCATTTCTCAAAGAAGCAGGAAGATACCGCCGATAAGACGGAATAATCCGCTTACAAAAGAATAAAACTCAATTCGGATAAACAGCTAAATTTATAAAGCTGTTTATCCGTTTTTTTGTTTAAAAGAATAACGATTAAAAAGAAGCAGTCCCTATTTGTGTAGATTGCACAAATAAGCAACCAAATCTTTGTGCAAAATGACGTTAGATTTTGAAAATATTTTTATTGCGAAATTGTAACCAATATTGTATAATGTATTTAACAAGACCTATGTCTTAATATGTCTTAATTTATTTTTTTAAAGGAGATTTTCAAGATGAAAAGAATTATTTCTATTGCTTTAGCATTAGTTATGGTTTTATCGGTAGCTGTAGTAGCGGTTTCCGCGGCTGAGGTTAGCAACCCTGTCGGCGCTGACAGCAATAACTCAGCAGGTGCTGATACTTCCAGCTCAACAACTGGCTCAGGCGACTTAGTTTACTTTGACGCCAGCGGTTGGAAAAATGTAACAATGGTTTACTGCCATATCTGGAAAAGAGGCGGCGACGCTTTTATCGGCTGGCAGTTAAAGAAAGAAGCTTGTAAGAAGGTTAGCGGCAACAAGTGGAGCTATGACCTTGCTAACTTAGACGCTTCTACAACAATGAGCGGCGGCTTAAAGAGCGGCGAAGATTATTGTATCATCTTCTCGGCTCAGACAGGTAAGCAGACTTACGACGCAACCTTCTCCAAGGCTTGCGTAGGCGATACATTAAAGCTCACAGGCAAGCTCATCGAGAACCCCGTTGACTCCGAGAAGAAGGCTGACGAGGCTGTATGGAGCAAGAACAGCGGTTCTTACGGTCCTCACCTCGCGTTCACATCTATCGGTAACATCGTAGGTTCCAAGCTCTGCCCAAATGAGAAAGGCACAGAGGTTATCGGTGACTGGCTCCCGACTTACTACAAGAGCAAGTTCGTAAAGGCTGTTCCCGCTCTCGCAAAGGCTTTTCCGAAATTCGGTATCACATCAGCAAGCCAGATTCAGGACATCTACGCTTACATCATCTCCAAGAAGACAGGCGAAGATGAGAAGGCTATGAAGAAGATGCTCGAAGACGCTTTCGCTAAGGCTTATCCCGCTAAGAAGAACGAGGCTAAGATTGACGAGGGCAAGGCTAAAAACGAAGCTAAGCAGATTTCCTCTAACGGCGGACATATCTCCTCAAGCTCAAGCGCTGCTTCTTCCTCAAGCTCAAGCGGCGGCAGCAGCTATTCAGGAAGCTCATCTTCCAACAGCTCAGGCTCAGGCTCCGACGGTGAAGAAGATACAATCCTCTTTATCCTCCTCGGCGTTATGCTCGCGGCTGCAGGCGTTATCTATGTAACACGCAGAAAGAGAACTGAATAATTAATGACATAAGAAAAAGGACTGCTTCGGCAGTCCTTTTTTTAGTTGACAGTTGACAGTTGACAGTGGACAGTTGATGTCGTGCAGATAGAATAAATAAATGATTTACCTTTACCGCCCGACCGAATTAATATGCAAGCTCCGCTTGCGTGATTAGGGTGTAGGGTTTAGGATGTAGGATGTAGGGATGGTCGTGCAGAAAGTATAGCTTAAGTCTACTACTTCAATTCCCGACCGTATTAATATTGATATATCTTTATTTATATAGTCGGGATACCGCGGCTGTTTATCAGTCCGTTCTTTCTTCCCGACATTCCCTAAATCCTAAATCCTTAGCCCTTAATCCTATAAATACAGTCGGGAAACCGTTTTTGTTTTTAATTCCGAGCTATCTACCCGACCACAACTATCAACTATCAACTATCAACTGTCCACTGACCACTGAGAACTAGCAACCGCTGTAAGTCTCTCTACTATCTTGACTTATTCGAACGTACGTGTTATAGTATAAGCGTGAGCTATCCTAAAACGGAAGCGGTTAGCCCTCTATCAGGAAACTGTGATTCCTGTTTACATAGAACCCATTTGGGAATATGTTAAAAGAGGGTGATTGTAATGACTGAATATTTATTATGTCTTACGATTATTTTCTTTATATTGTATTATATAAAAGAGAAATAACCGCCCACTAGCCTTAGGCGGTTATTTGCATAAATAACTATACTCGGGCTAACCGTTTCTTGGATAGCTCCTTTTCTATATTCATTATATCATATTATAAATAAATGTCAACTGTCAACTGCTGTAAGTCTCGGGACAAATTTCCTTGATTTTCTCCCTGAGTATCAAAAAGTCATTAAACGCGGCGGGTTTCTGGTTGGGGTTGCGGAGAATTGCCGCGGGGTGGAACATCGGCATCATAAGGAATTTTCCTTTTTGGAAAAATAATCCGTGCTCCTTGGTAATTCTTAAATCCTCTTTTATAAGCTTCTGCGCAGAAATTCTGCCGAGACAGACGATGATCTTCGGGTCGATAAGCTTAACCTGATTTCTCAGCCAGTTAATGCACATCTCCTGCTCCTCGGGCTTGGGATCGCGGTTGCGGGGAGGACGGCATTTTACGATATTCGCTATGTAAATATTTTTGTTGCGGTCTAAATCGACGGCGTTGAGCATTTTGTCGAGCAGCTTTCCTCCTCGACCTACGAACGGCTCGCCCTGTAAATCCTCGTTTTCGCCGGGACCTTCGCCGATAAAAAGCACATCGGCGTTCTCGTTGCCGACGCCGACAACAACATTGTTACGCGTTTCGCACAGCCCGCACTTGCGGCAGTTTGAACACGCTTCTTTAAGCTCGGAAAAGCTAGAGTACATATATATACCTCCGATTTTTGAATTGAGTATTTCTAAATTGAGAATTGAGAATGGAGAATTGAGAATGAATGTCGTGCAGACAGCTCGGACAAATTAATCACGACGGTATCCCGACCGTATTAATATTGCTATATTTATACAATCGGGAATTAAAGTTCTGGTTTTTATCGTTCTCTCTACTCGACCGCCATTCTCCATTCTCAATTCTCAATTCTCCATTTAATAGAATTGCTCAAAGAGCAATTCTATTATACCCCTTGAAATTTAATCTATAATGAGTTAAAATAACTATAGACCGTTTTTACGGAAAATATTTGATTGGTGGTTAGTTTTATGAAGATTTTAGTTGAAACCTCAGCCCGTCATCTCCACGTTTCCCGCGCGGACTTCGAGGTTCTTTTCGGAAAAGACGCACAGCTTACTAATAAGAAGGACTTATCCCAGCCGGGACAGTTCGCCTGCTTCGAGAGAGTTACCGTAGTAGGTCCTAAGGGCGAGCTCAATATGTCTATCTTAGGTCCCGAGCGTCCCGATACCCAGATTGAAGTTTCCTATACCGACGCTCGTAAGCTCGGTATCGTACCTCCCGTACGCGAGTCGGGCGATATCGCCGGTTCACCGGGATGTAAGCTCGTAGGTCCCGAGGGCGAGGTCGAGGTTGACTGCGGTGTTATCGTAGCGAAAAGACATATTCACCTTACTCCCAAGGACGCCGAGGAAATGGGACTTAAAGAGAAGCAGATCGTTTCCGTTAAGGTTGGAACTCCAGGCGCTCGTGAGACAATTTTCGGCGACGTTGTATGCCGTGTAAGCGAGAAATACGCTCCCGCTATGCACATCGACACCGACGAGGCTAACGCCGCGGGTATCGCGGGCAACGTCGAGGGCGAGATCATTGTTTAATGAATAATGAATAGTGAATAATGAATAATTTCGGTCGGGAAGATAGCTTGATGTATTATCAAAGTTATTTTCCCGACCGTTTTTTATTGACTATAGTGAACATATGTGTTAAAATATTACTAAGGAGTTGTTCGATACAACGGAGCGATCGGCCTTTCCCACGAGGTACTGTGAACCTCGTTTACATAGAAACCCAATAGGGAATATGTATTGGGAGGGGATTGCTATGTACGAGATTATTCTGTACTTAACAATTGTACTCTTAATAATATTGTTATCCAAGGATAACAGATAAAAGAGTAACGACCGCTGTCCTCACAAGATGCGGTCGTTACTAAAATGACTTAATCAATCTGGGGCTGACCGTTTCTTCGGACAGCTCCGATTTCTATATATATTATAGCATATTATATTCTAAAGTCAACTCTATTCAAAATAAAAAACATCCTCGAATTTTTTATCGAGAGCTATACATAATATGAGAGCTAATTTCGCGGTAGGGTTAAATTGACCTGTTTCAATTGAGCTTATTGTATTGCGCGATACACCGACAATATCGGCGAGCGCCTGTTGAGATAATCCCGCTTCCGAGCGGATTTGTTTGAGGTTGTTTTTGAGAACCAGTTTGTCATCCATAGCTTTTACCTTGCGTTATAACGTAAAAAATGCATTACGATAAATGCTATAGCCAACAGAAGTTCGATAATGCCGAAAATCAACTCGTGAATCTTTTTGAGGTGAAAGTATTTGACTAGCAGAGTTGTGCCCGTCATGGAAAGATACACTCCCCACAGCGTATAATTAAATGAGCCGCTGAGGAATATATCCATAAACGATAGGAACATACAAACAAGTCCTCCGACGGCAATCGCCTTGTGACTTGCCGAGTTCATCGCGTCTCTTTCAAAAAGATCGGTGCCCTTGTTTTCCTGCCTGCTTTTTTCAAGTATTTCTTTTTTATTCATAACTAAACCTCCTGATATGAGAGCTAATTTCGCGGTAGGGTTGAACTGTCCTGTTTCAATTGAGCTTATTGTATTGCGCGACACGCCGACAATACTCGCAAGAGCCTGTTGTGAAAGACCAGCCCGTGACCTGATTTCTTTTAGGTTGTTTTTTAGTATAAGTTTATTGTCCATAATTGTATTTAATCCAAAAAATCCATTAGAGCGTTTACAAAGAATCCTATTCCGCAAAAAAGTAATATGACTGACGCAAGTATTTCTGAGCGTTTTTTATTGTTAAAGTATTTGATTAATCGAAAAACAGATTGACTTAGCCATGTTGCGGATAACATAAATTCAGTCGGGTAAAAAGATTTAATTCTAAGACTTATAATTATTGAAAAAATTATCGTTAAAATTCCGAGTGTAATGAATGAAAACTTTGACGCTCTATTTATTTCCTCTATTTCCGCTAAGTCCTTGCCGCTGTTTTCCTTACGGCTTTTTTCTAAAATTTCATTTTTATTCATAACTAAACCTCCTGCCAAGTTTACTTTGCAATATTATTATAACTCTGCCAAGTATACTTGTCAAGTGTTTTTGTAAAAAACTGCGGTCTTTTTGACCGCAGCTGATAAATTGCCGATATTATTTAATTATCGCTAAAAGTATCGAAAAATAATGGCACACGCTGCCGAGCAGGGTGAAGATATGCCAGATTGAATGGAAGTACCTGACCTTTTTAATCGCGTAGAAGATAACTCCGACGGTGTAGAATACTCCGCCGCCGATTAAAAGCCACAGGCTTGTGCTGTTCATCGCGTCCATAAGCGGCTTGACTGCGAAGATTATTACCCAGCCCATCGCGATATAGCACACAACCGAGGGCTTGCGGAATTTTTCGAGGTCGATTGAGTTGAGGATAATTCCGATAATCGCCGCTCCCCATACAATGCCGAACAGTACCCAGCCTATCCAGCCGCGCAGAATCGAAATCGTAATCGGTGTGTACGTTCCCGCAATAAGGAAAAATATCGTGTTGTGGTCCATTATTCTGAAGAACTTCTTCGCTTTTTCATTCGTGATCGAGTGGTAAAGCGTGCTCATACAGTAGAGGATGATAAGGCTCGCGCCGAATATCGCGCTTCCGACTACCGACCATACGTCGCTGTAAATAGCGGAAAGCACAATTAATACCGCCGTTCCGCCTACGGCGAGCAACGTGCCGATGCCGTGCGTTACGGAGCTGAATATCTCCTCACCGATCGTATATCGTTTGAATTTCATCATCTCACCTCGGTTACATTATAATACTATTCGGGATGTATATCAATGTACAAAAAGTGAATAATATTTAAAAAGGGGCAGTGAGCAGTTGACAGTTGACAATGGAAAGTTGAAAGTTGAAAGTTGAAAGTTGATGTCGTGAAGATAGAATTCTTATATTATAAAACTTCTATTCCCGACCGAATTGGTATGCAAGCTTCGCTTGCGTGATTAGGGTGTAGGGTTTAGGATGTAGGATGTAGGGATGGTCGTGCAGAAAGTATAGTTTAAGTCTACTACTTCAATTCCCGACCGTATTAATATTGATATATCTTTATTTATATAGTCGGGATACCGCGGCTGTTTATCAGTCCGTTCTTTCTTCCCGACATTCCCTAAATCCTAAATCCTTAGCCCTTAATCCTTAATAATACATTCGGGAAACCGTGGTTTTTTATTAATCCGTTTTTTCTACTCGACCGAAACTATCAACTGTCAACTGTCAACTAAAATATGGAGGTAACTATGATTAACGATGAAAAAATGCTGCAATTTATAATGAAAAACGCGGCGATGGGATGTCTCGGTATCAACGAGGTAAAGCCCTACGCGAGTGACGCGGAGATAAGAAACGCCCTGCGTTCGCAGAACCTCGAGTACGGCCATATCTACCACAACGCCTATAATATCCTGAAAAACCGCGGATATTCGCCCGCTAAGCTGAACCGCTTTATTGCGGCGGTAACGAGCGCCAAGGCTAAGCGCGAGATGAAGAACGACGACTCGGATTCCCATATCGCCGAGATGATGATTCAGGGCAACACGATGGGAGTGCGGAAAATCGCCCAACATATGCGTCAGTACAACGGCGATAACGAGCTTGTGAACTCGCTCGCCGATAAGCTTATGAGTACCCAGCAGGCGAATATCGAGGAGATGAAGTCCTATTTGTAAACGGATAGCAGGCTATCGGAGACAGTCAGGAGTAACAAACGTCGGTGTTGGAAACACATCGGCGTTTTTAGTTCTCAGTTCTCAGTTCTCAGTGGTCAGGGGGCAGTGGTCAGTGAGCAGTTGTGAGGGTAGGGGCGTTTCTGCCCCCTAATAGGGGGATTGAGGGGGTCTGGGCGACTGCCGTACAGCTCCGACTCCGCCCGAGTCTATAACGTGTCATTCTGAGCTTGCCGAAGAATCTTTTACCTTTAAGCTCCTTCGATTATTCGCTGTCGCGAATTTTGCTACGCAAACCACTCAGGATGACAATATTAATTCGGTCGGGAGGAAAAGGTAAATCGTTTATTAATTCTATCTGCACGACATCAACTGTCAACTGTCAACTGTCAACTGTCAACTTTTTTGCTTTCTTCAAAAGCAAAAAAAGCTTGACAAATCAGGAGGATTTTGATAAAATATTTTATTGTCGGATATTGTGAGTTGGTGCACGATTTTTGCTATTAAAACTATCCGAAATATCCGATTAAATATACATTTTATTGTATATTTTAACTTGTTTATTACTCGGCTTATTTCCTTAGCCGATATAATAAAAATTTTATAAAGAAGGAGGAGAAATATGCCAACATTTAACCAGCTTGTTCGCAAGGGCAGACAGGTATCTGAGAAGAAGGCAAAGGCGCCCGCGCTTTTAAGGGGTTGGAACTCACAGAAGAACAGACCTATTGAACAGACTTCCCCGCAGAAGAGAGGCGTATGTACTGCTGTAAAGACAGCTACCCCTAAGAAACCTAACTCAGCGCTTCGTAAGATCGCCAGAGTAAGACTTTCCAACGGTATCGAAGTCAGTTCCTATATTCCCGGCGTTGGTCACAATCTTCAGGAGCACTCCGTTGTTCTTATAAGAGGCGGCCGTGTTAAGGACTTACCTGGTGTACGTTACCATATCATCAGAGGTACGCTTGATACTCAGGGTGTATCGGGACGTATGCAGGCTCGTTCAAAGTATGGCGCTAAGCGCCCAAAAGCAGGTAAAAAATAAGGAAATGACAAACCGTTAGTTAAAGTAATTAACTTGTATTGCTGCAAGATATTCATATATAGAGTAGGATGTCTTGTTGGCATACGGGAGTTTGTCGCTTTCGAGTACCTATGATATCTCAATTATTGTGAAGGAGGGAAGCAAAGTGCCAAGAAGAGGTTCTATTGCAAAGCGTGATGTATTACCTGATCCGCTTTATAATTCAAAATTAGTAACTCGTCTTATCAACAATATTATGCTCGACGGTAAAAAGGGCGTAGCTCAGAAGATCGTTTACGGAGCGTTCGATATTATTGCTGAAAAGACAGGCAAAGACCCGTTAGAGGTTTTTGAGCAGGCTATGGAAAACGTAATGCCTGTCCTCGAGGTAAAGGCTCGCCGTGTCGGCGGTGCTACTTACCAGGTTCCGATTGAGGTTCGTCCCGCAAGACGTCAGACACTCGGTCTTCGTTGGATAACAACATATTCGAGAACCCGCAGCGAGAAAACAATGAAAGAAAGACTTGCCGGCGAAATCTTAGACGCTGTTAACAGCACAGGTTCCGCGTTCAAGAAGCGTGAAGACACCCATAAGATGGCTGAAGCTAACAAGGCTTTCGCACATTACAGATGGTAATTTAGTTATGTATCTTTGGTAATTAGGAGGATATTTAATGTCAAGGCAAGTATCACTCGAACAGACCAGAAACATTGGTATTATGGCGCATATCGACGCAGGTAAGACCACTACAACAGAGCGTATCCTGTTCTACACTGGTATCAACCACAAAATCGGCGAAACTCACGACGGAGCTTCTACGATGGACTGGATGGAGCAGGAGCAGGAGAGAGGTATTACAATTACCTCCGCCGCTACAACTTGTTTCTGGAAAGACAGTAAAAACGACGACGTAAGAATTAATATTATCGATACACCGGGACACGTTGACTTCACGGTTGAGGTTGAGCGTTCATTAAGAGTTCTTGACGGTTCCGTAACTGTTCTCTGCGCTAAGGGCGGAGTTGAGCCCCAGTCGGAAACAGTATGGCGTCAGGCTGACACCTACGGTGTCCCCAGAATGGTCTATGTTAATAAGATGGACATTATGGGCGCTGACTTCTATCATGTTGTACAGATGATGAAGGACAGACTTAAATGTAACGCTGTTCCGATTCAGCTGCCTATCGGTGTAGAAGATACCTTTAAGGGTATTATCGACCTCGTAACTATGAAAGCCGAAGTTTATTATGATGAGCTCGGTAAGGATATGAGAGAGGAAGAAATCCCCGAGGATATGAAAGACATCGCTCAGGAGTACCATGACGCTCTTATCGAGTCTGTTGCAGAGCAGGACGAGGAGCTTATGGAGAAATACTTCAACGGCGAGGAGCTTTCAGAAGAAGAGATTAAGGCTACAATCCGTAAATGCACAATCAATAACACAATGGTGCCCGTAACCTGCGGTACTTCCTACCGTAACAAGGGCGTTCAGAAGTTACTTGACGCAATTGTAGATTATATGCCCGCTCCGACCGACGTTCCCGCTATCAAGGGTATTGACCCCGATACGGAAGAAGAGGTTGAGAGACCTTCTTCCGACGACGAGCCGTTCGCGGCTTTAGCGTTCAAAATCGCAACTGACCCGTATGTTGGTAAGCTCTGCTTCTTCAGAGTTTACTCGGGTACTCTCCAGAAGGGTTCAGCCGTTTACAACTCCGTAAAGGGCAACCGCGAGAGAGTAGGACGTATTCTTCAGATGCACGCTAACGACAGAAAAGACCTCGATATCGTTTATTCGGGCGACATCGCGGCTGCCGTTGGTCTTAAAAATACTACTACAGGTGACACCCTCTGTGACGAGGATCACCCCGTAATCTTAGAGTCTATGGAATTCCCCGATCCCGTTATCCGTGTAGCTATCGAGCCTAAGACTAAGGCCGGCCAGGAGAAGATGGGTATCGCCCTCGCGAAGCTCGCCGAGGAAGATCCGACCTTCAAGGCTTACACCGACGAGGAGACAGGCCAGACTATTATCGCGGGTATGGGTGAGTTACACCTCGAAATTATTGTTGACAGACTTCTTCGTGAGTTCAAGGTTGAGGCTAACATCGGTAAGCCCCAGGTTGCTTACAAGGAGACAATCCGCAAGGAAGCTACGGTTGACTGCAAGTACGCTCGTCAGTCAGGCGGTAAGGGTCAGTACGGTCACGTTAAGATCAACGTATTCCCGAACCCCGGCGAGGGCTATGTGTTCGAGAACAAGGTTGTCGGCGGCGCTATTCCCAAGGAGTACATCCCCGCTGTTGACCAGGGTATCCAGGGCGCTATGCAGAGCGGTGTTGTAGCAGGCTACAACGTAGTTGACTGTAAGGTTGAGCTCTACGACGGTTCTTACCACGAAGTTGACTCATCCGAAATGGCGTTTAAGATCGCGGGTTCTATGGCGTTCAAGGACGCTATGAAGAAGGCTGACCCCGTACTCTTAGAGCCCTTAATGAAGGTTACGGTTATCGTACCCGACGAGTATATGGGCGGAGTTATCGGCGACCTCAACAGCCGCCGCGGTATGGTACAGGGTACTGAATCCGAGAACGGTACAGACAGAATTACCGCTCAGGTTCCGCTTTCCGAGATGTTCGGTTACGCTACCGATATGCGTTCTATCACACAGGGTAGAGGCCAGTACGTAATGGAGCCCGATACCTATGCTGAGGTTCCGAGAAGCATCGCGGAGAAAATTATGTCTGAAAAGACAAAGAAAGACTAAACTTTCTTAAAAAAACTATTGCAATTTTTATATAAAGTTGCTAAAATAACTATGTAAAATTTTTAAAGGAGGATTTTTTCAAATGGCAAGAGAGAAATTTGAAAGAAATAAACCGCACGTAAACATTGGTACTATCGGTCACGTTGACCATGGTAAAACTACACTTACAGCCGCTATCACAAAGGTGCTCGCTCTCGGCGACTCCAATGCTGCTGACTTCGTTGATTACGCTAATATCGATAAGGCTCCCGAAGAGAGAGA
>DEFK01000015.1:83078-141495 GCA_002350765.1 Ruminococcaceae bacterium UBA2854 | reverse complement strand
CAGACAAGAGAGCATATCCTTCTTTCCCGTCAGGTTGGCGTTCCCTACATCGTTGTATTTATGAACAAGACTGACCAGGTTGACGATCCCGAGCTTCTCGAGCTCGTAGAGATGGAAATCAGAGATATCCTCAACGAGTATGAGTTCCCCGGCGACGATACACCTATCATCCAGGGTTCAGCTTATGTTGCTCTTACAAGCACATCTACAGATCCTAACGCTCCTGAGTACAAGTGCATTCACGAGCTTATGGACGCTGTTGACGAGTACATTCCTACTCCTGAGAGAAAGTCTGACCTTCCCTTCATTATGCCCGTAGAGGACGTATTCACTATCACAGGTCGTGGTACTGTTGCTACAGGTAGAGTAGAAAGAGGAAAGATTAACACTAACGACGAGGTTGAAATCGTTGGTCTTACAGACGAGAAACGTAAGGTTGTTGTTACAGGTCTTGAGATGTTCAGAAAGACTCTTGACTATGCTGAGGCAGGCGACAACGTAGGCGCGCTCCTCCGTGGTGTTCAGAGAACTGAGATCGAAAGAGGTCAGGTTCTTGCTAAGCCCGGTTCAATCCACCCCCATACAAAGTTCCGTGGCCAGGTTTACGTTCTTACTAAGGACGAGGGCGGCCGTCATACTCCGTTCTTTAACAACTATCGTCCCCAGTTCTATTTCAGAACAACTGACGTTACAGGTACAATCTCTCTCCCCGAGGGCACAGAGATGTGTATGCCTGGTGATAACGTAGAGATGGACGTTGAGCTTATTACTCCTATCGCTATCGAAGTTGGTCTTCGTTTCGCTATCCGTGAAGGCGGTAGAACAGTAGGTTCAGGCGCAGTTATCGCTATTAACGAATAGTTTATTTTAATAGAAAAGGCTTCCTTCGGGAAGCCTTTTTTAGTGGTAAGTGAGGGGTAATTTTTAATTCCGCTTGCGGAAATTCATAACGAAAATATTTCATTACGAAGTTATTTCATTTTACGATAGTAAAATTTCATTTATAATTTAATGAAATACGCTTACGCGAATGAAATGAACTGAAGTTATTGAAATACGCTTGCGCGTAAAAAAGTGGTAAGTGTTTATATTGCTTGACAACTACATAAAATATGCTATAATAATTATAGGAAGTGAGCTATCCGAGAAACGGTTAGCCCAAGTCAGTTATGTTAAAAATAACCGCCGAGGGACAGATGGCGGTTATTTTTCTTTAATATAGTAAATTATTAAGAAAATAATTGTAAGACATAGTAAATACTCGGTCATTACAATCACCCTCTCTTAACATATTCCCGTGAGGGTTCTATGTAAAACAAGGTTATCAGTACCTCGTGAGAAGGCTAACCGCTTCCGTTTTTGGATAGCTCACACTTTAATTATAATACATACGTTCGTTTTAGTCAATAATATTTCATTAAAAAGGTCGGAGTTTTAATGCTTCCGACCTTAAACTTATTCTATCTGCACGACCATCACTAAATCTTATATCCTAAACGCTAAATCCTAAAATAAAAAATAATTATATTTTTTATTTAATTACATAATTATAGGAAATTCGTTGTCATTGTTGTCACCAAGCTCTGAAACCCGCATAAATACTGAGTTTGACGGTAGACAACAAATTTTGATTTGTTGTCTACTTGCTGTCTACTTTTTGATAAAATTACATATTAACCTTATAATATTTCTTTATAGGAATAATATATTCTCTTATATATTTACCTTTCTTCTTTCCAATCCTCTCATCATCAATAGCCAGTTTGGTAAGTATTCTACCAACCTGATTAGCCGTCACCTTACCGCCTAAAAATCCCGCCAATCTCGCGGGGGTGATTTCGCTCCAATCCTTAACGGGCAAATTGAAATCGAGCAGCTCGAGCACCTCGGCTTCATATTTCAGCTCGCAGTTAAATCCTCGGTTACGCCTTTCGAGCGCTTCGAGGTCGCTGTCCGAAAGTCGGAAGCTGGCGGGGTTTTCCTTATAAAGATGGTATGCGTAGCCCCAAATCCACTTTATCTGCTCGTCCTCTAAGGAAAAGAGCGTGTTCTTCGCGATATTGTCCACGCTGACTATCCAGTACCGCCTTGCGCCCGTGGGGTCGTTGAGGAACTTATCAGGGTTAACCGTACCGCACATACTCGTAGCGCGCGGGAGCTCCGATTCAGCCGCCGCGTAGGGAAAGCGTATTCTGTCGAGCGGTCGGGTTATAAAAGCCTTTAAGGCGCTCTGCTCACGCTTTAGCGTGCTGTCGATTTCGCCGAGCTCGCAAATCCACGTGCCGATAGCCGTGATAATGCTGTCCTTGTTCTTGACGTCGATAACCGCGCCCTCGGTAAACCACTCGGGTTTAAGCGCCATTTTTCTGAAAAACGAGGTCTTTCCGCAACCCTGCGCGCCCTGCAATACAAGCACTCCCTCGGTGGAAATCTGCTTGTCAAAGTCATTGAACGCCAGCGCCGCGGTCTGGATAAACCACTTCTTAACGAGCGTTCGGTCGAGCTCGTCCGTGAGCCCGAGTATCGAGTACAGGACTTCCATATTGCCCTCGTCGTCGTTCTCATTTGCCTCGAGCATTTCCTGGATAGGATTATAGCGGTTCATATCCGCGATATTGAAAATGTACTTTTCGATCTGCGACGTGCCGTGACCGAGGCATTTTATCTCGTCCGAGCGCAGTCGGTCGAGCAGCAGGCTCGGCAGGATGTTGAGGATATTCGACTGCGAGTAGAGCTCTAAAAGCGCCTCTGCGCCGTAGCCCGTGACCTCGATTTTCTTCGTCACGAGGTTGAGCCTTAGCTTTAAGTCAAGCTGCATAAGCGCGTCCTCGACTACGTACTGGCACAGCTTTTTCGGCGCGGGAGTGTAGCTCTGCTCACGCTTTTTACGGCTTACCGCCTTGTTGAACTCGCTTAGAAAGCGGGTTTTTTTGTGCTGATTTATCGAGATGTCGAGCAGTACCTCGTCCACGAGCTCCTCGGCGGTCTTTTGATTGTCGAGCGAGGTAAGGAAGTCGATTATCGCGGGCGAGCAGACATTCTCAATCGCCGTGAGATAGAGCAGTTTCAGCATATCGACGGAGTATTTCTCGCCGTCAAGCTCAATCCTGCCCTCGAAGTTGTAGAGGTTGTCGAACGCCTGTTGGTGGGTGGAGAGGTTTTTTATAGCGTCGGCTTCCTCGACTGAGTGTGAAAGTATTTTTTTCCAGTTGTATTTTGTCATAAAAAATTCCCCTTTCACATATAAACGCAAAAAGAGAAAAAATTGCATAGATTTATGCAACTTTTGAAAAAATAGTGGGCAGTGGACAGTGGTCAGTGGACAGTTATGGTCGGGTAGATAGAATGAATAAATGATTTACCTTTACCGCCCGACCGAATTAATATTTCTTTATCTTTATTTATACGGTCGGGAATAGAAGTTCTATAATATAAAAACTCTATCTACTCGACATTCACTGAGAACTGAGAACTGACTACTGAGAACTGTCCACTGACCACTGTCAACTGTCAACTAAAAAAAGGACTGCCGAAGCAGTCCTTTGTACTAGTTAAACTTATAAATTTTTCTTGCTATTCTATAGAGGAACACGGCGAGCTTACGTCCGGGTTTATGCTGCATACAAGCAATTCCCCAGATTGTGCGGTATCTTACGTGCTTATACAGCTTTTCGTCGCGGTCGCGAAGATACTTCCACAAGCCCTTGCGCTTTTCGTCCTTATCCTCGTACTCGCAAAGCTCACAGAAGATGGTCGAAATCGTCATCATCATCGCGATGTACTTTCTCATATACTTACCGAGCTTCTTGCTTACCTTGAACACGTCGTCAATTTTGTGCGCGTCAATCATCGCGAACGTAACACGAAGCTGCTGGTCGATTCTCGAAGCCATAACCTGCTCGTTAACGCTCTGATCCTCACGACCGATAAAGTAACGGTAGAGGTCTAAGTCCATATAGTAGATGTTCTTGACGTAGGGAAGCGGGGTGTATACGAAGATATTGTCTACGTAGAATGTGTGCTTCGGCAGCACAACTCCACATTCCTTTAAGAGCTCTGTGCGGTAGATTACGCTGTGCATTAAAAGACATTGCGAAATGCTGAACCCGCTTATGTCATCCCAGCCGAAAATGGTGTTCTGCGGGAAAACGTTTTTGTAGTGCATAGTATGGGTGGTGTTATCCTCGACGTGCTCGTAAACGTAGTTGCAAATCATCATATCGAGGTTCTTGTTCTCGAGCTCCTTGAGCTTAACGAGAACCTGTCTTAAACAGTCAATATCGAGCCAGTCGTCGCTGTCTACAACCTTGTAGTATGTACCTGTAGCGTGGCGCAAGCCCTGGTTAACGCCTTCGCCGTGACCGCCGTTTTCCTGGTGGATTACCTTAACGATGTTCGGGTATTTCTCGGCGTAACGGTCGCAGATTTCGGGAGTATTATCCTTGGTAGAGCCATCGTCTACGAGAATAATCTCCGCGTCCTCGCCGACTGACAGCAGGGTGCTTATACAATGGTCCATATATTCCGCGGAATTGTAACAGGGTACCGCGAATGTAATAATCTTTTCCGTCATTTCCATTTTAGTCCTCCGTACACTTCTTTTTCTCGTGAAATGTATAGATAATTATATTCATATTATTATAGCATAGAAAGCCGCGCTATATCAATAATTATGACAACTTTTTAATTTTTTAAGTGTCCGCGTCAGTCGTGTTCGTTCCTGTTTTAAATGTGCTATCCCTCGCGCCGTAGTTTCGATATGAGGTGACGTTTACTTGTTTCGCCGTATCGTAGGGGCGGACCTCCGTGTCCGCCCGAGGCACTTATCCTTACGTATTTGCCCTATCCTTTCGCGGGAGCGAAACAATTAAACATAACCGCCATATTCCTGCCATCGGCAGGAGGAAGTTTTCGAATACGAACGACTAACGTATCACGGGCGGTGTCGGAGCACCGCCCCTACGTTGTTAAGGTGGCGTTTAATTGTTTAGCCTTAGCCCTTATTAAAATCTACGATTTCCCAAGCTCCACATTTCTCTTATACGCGGCTTTGACGGCGTTTACGACAACGTCCGCGAGGTTATCGTTATCGAGCGACTTAACGCCCTCGATCGTACTTCCGCCGGGGGAGCAGACCTTTTCTATTAAATCAGCGGGATTTTCGCCGCTTTCCATAAGGAGCTTAGCGCTTCCGATTACGGTCTGAGCCGCCATCTGCAAGGCGGTTTCCTCGTCAATTCCACATTCCATACCGCCCTCGGCAAGACTTCTTATAAACATATACACGAACGCGGGTCCGCAGCCCGATACCGAACATCCCGCGTCCATAAGGCTCTCGGGGATAGCGTTGAGCTTGCCCGCGAACTTCATATTCGTAAGGAAGGTTTCGAGCTCGCTGTCGGTTACTTTATCGCCCTTTGTGTAGAGGATTTCACCCTCGCCGACCTCGACGGGAGTGTTGGGCATAATGCGGATAACCTTGTACTCTCCGCCAGCCATTTCCTGTATCGTGGAGATTTTAAGCCCTGCCGCCATTGTGACGAGCACGACGTCCTTGTTATTATTAAGGCTGTCCTTGATACCGCCGAGCATTTCCGCCATCATCTGCGGTTTAACGCCGAGGAAGATGTAGTCGCAGTTCTCGGCTATTGTAGTGTTGTCGGCGGTTTTTCCGCCTGTAATCTCAGCGAGCTTCTCCGCTTTCTCAGCGAAAAAGTCCGCAATCAAAATTTCTTTGGTGCTCTTGGAAACGGCTTTGCATAACGCTCCGCCCATATTTCCCGCGCCGATAAATCCAAATTTCATTTTTTTAATTCTCCTCGTCAAGTTTTTTCGTTCCTATTTAAAATGTGTTATCCCCCGTACGTCTATTGTCCTATGAAGTTTTGGATAAAGAGGATACGTTCATCTATATATTTTTACCTTTTACCTTTTAACTCTTAACTAAACCATATCCCCCTAACCTTTTATTCTCTGTCAAGTTTTGGATAGGGAGGATAGGTTCATCTATTTAGTTCTCAGTAGTCAGTTCTCGGTTCTCAGTGGTCAGTGAGCAGTGGTCAGTGGTCAGTTCAACGAAACCGTGACATCGTAGGGGCGGACCTCCGTGTCCGCCCGAGATACGTTAGTCGTTCGTATTCGAAAACTTCCTCCTGCCGATGGCAGGAATATGGCGGTTATCTTTAATTGTTTCGCTCCCGCGAAAGGATAGGGCAAATACGTAAGGATAAGTGCCTCGGGCGGTGTCGGAGCACCGCCCCTACGGTGATGAGGTGACGTTTACTTGTTTCGCTTTACCACTTATTAATACAGTCGGGAAACCGTTGTTGTTTTCAAGTCCGCTCTATCTGCGCGACCTTCACTGTCCACCGTCCACTGTCAACTGTAACATCAGATAAGCTTCGCTTATCTTATGTTACCCTCGCCTCTGATAATATACTTATAAGTATTAAGCTCCTCAAGCCCCATCGGGCCTCTGGCGTGGAGCTTCTGGGTAGAAATACCCATCTCACAGCCTAATCCGAACTCTCCGCCGTCGGTAAAGCGTGTGCTCGCGTTAACGTAAACGGACGAGCTGTCGATACCCTTGGTGAACTTCTCGGCTGATACGCTGTCGGAGGTAACTATTGCCTCGCTGTGACCTGTGGAATGAGTGTTAATATGCTCAATCGCCTCGTCCACGTTATCAACGATCTTAACCGCTAAGATGTAGTCGAGGAACTCCGTGTCGAAGTCGTCAGCGCCCGCGGGAGTACCGTCGATAATCTTCTGCGCTTCCTCGTCAAGCCTGAGCTCAACGGGATTTTCCTTGCGGTTGTCTACGATTCTTTCCTTTAACTTCGGTAAGAACTCGCCCGCGATATTCTTATTTACAACCAATACCTCCTCCGCGTTACATACGGACGGACGGCTGGTCTTGGCGTTCTCAACAATATTCAGCGCCATATCAATATCCGCGCTCTCGTCCACGTAAATGTGGCAGATGCCCGTGCCTGTCTGGATGCAGGGAACGGTGGCGTTCTTTAAGCAGGCTGTGATAAGGCCTTTTCCGCCTCTCGGAATAAGCAGGTCAACATATCCGTCGGCTGTCATAAGCTCGTTAGCGCTCTGACGTGTAATGTCCTCTACGAGAAGGACTAAATCCTTGCTCAAGCCTACGCTCTCGAGACCGCTCTGTAACGCGTCAACAATAGCCGAAGCGCTTGAGTGAGCCTCTTTACCGCAGCGTAGTACGCAGACGTTACCGCTCTTTAACGCGAGCGCCGCCGCGTCGGAGGTTACGTTAGGACGGCTTTCGTAGATAATAGCCACTACGCCTAAAGCCACCGAGGTTTTCTCGACAACAAGCCCCTTAATAGGCTCGTTTCTCTTTAACACCTTGCCCACGGGTGAGGGGAGCTTCGCTACATCCCTTACGCCCGTAGCCATACCCTCGATTCTCTCCTCGGAAAGCGAGAGCCTGTCTATCATAACATCGCTTACAACGCCTCTGGATTTCTCTACGTCCTTAGCGTTAGCCTCTAAGATTTTGTCTGTGTTGTCAATAAGCGCCTGCGCCATCGCGTTTAAGGCGTTGTTGATTTCTTCTACCGATACGGCGGTTAACTCCGCCTTAGCGTTCTTTGCTTTAATAAGCAGTTCCTTTGTTGTCATTTTTTTAATTGTCCACGTCAAGCGTGAACGTTCCTTTCTGTATATTCATATCCCCCGTACGTTTCAACTCCTATGAAGTTTTGGATAGGGAGGATAGGTTCATCTATTTAGTTCTCAGTTTACAGTTCTCAGTTCTCAGCAAATGACGGGCAGATAGAATAGTTAAAATATATAACTTCTGTTCCCGACCGATTTAATATACAAGCTCCGCTTGCGTGATTAGGGTGTAGGGTTTAGGATGTAGGATGTAGGGATGGTCGTGCAGAAAGTATAGTTTAAGTCTACTACTTCAATTCCCGACCGTATTAATATTGATATATCTTTATTTATACAGTCGGGATACCGCGGCTGTTTATCAGTCCGTTCTTTCTTCCCGACATTCCCTAAATCCTAAATCCTTAGCCCTTAATCCTTATTAATACTGTCGGGAAGCCGAAGTTGTAACTCAGTCCATTCTGTCTGCTCGACCGCAGCTGAGAACTGAATACTGAGAACTGATCACTTCTTCGCTATAAACCTCGTACACTTCGCCGTGCCGTCGAGGATATCGTACAGTATCTCGGGATTCTTGCCGTTGGCGATTACCATTTCAATGCCCTTTTCCGTTACCATCTTAGCGGCGCTGATTTTGGTAATCATACCGCCTGTACCGAGCACCGAGCCTTTCTTTCCCGCGAGGCCTTCGATTTCCTCCGTTATCTCCTCGACTACGTCAATGCGTTTAGCGTCGGGGTTCTTATTCGGGTCGTCGGTAAACAGCCCGTCGATATCCGAAAGCAGAATAAGTAAATCGGCTTTTAGCGTAAGCGCGATAGTCGCGCCCAGCGTATCGTTGTCGCCGATTACGATTTCGTCGGTTGTGACGGTATCGTTCTCGTTTATTATCGGGATAACCCCGAGCTCCAACAGCCTGAAAAGCGTGTTGTTGAGGTTCTTTCCGTAGTCCTCGAGAGCTACATACGCGCCCGTCATAAGAATCTGGGCTACGGTATGGTTATACTCGCCGAAGAGCTTGTCGTAGGTGTACATCAGCTCGCACTGACCGATAGCCGCGGCAGCCTGGTTGGTCGGGATGTCGTCGGGACGTTCGGTGTAGCCGATTTTTCCGAGCCCCATTCCGATAGCTCCCGAGCTGACTAAAGCAATTTCGTGACCCGCGTTCTTTAAATCGGAGATAACCTTGCACATCTGCTCAACCCGCTTTATATTCAGAAGTCCTGTTTCGTGGGCGAGAGTAGATGTGCCGACTTTAATAACAATTCTCATTTTTTTAATTGTCCACGTCAAGCGTGGGCGTTCCTTTCTTAAATGTGCTATCCCCCTAACCTTTTATTCTCTGTGAGGTTTTGGATAGGGAGGATAGGTTCATCTATTTAGTTCTCAGTTTACAGTTCTCAGTTCTCAGTGGTCAGTGAGCAGTGGTCAGTGAGCAGTGGTCAGTGTTACGTAACCTTAACATCGTAGGGGCGTTTCTGCCCCCTAATAGGGGGATTGAGGGGGTCTGGGCGACTGCCGTACACCTCCGTGTCCGCCCGAGGCACTTTACCAAACGTATTTGCCCTATCCTTTCGCGGGAGCGAAACGATTATACATAACCGCCATATTCCTGCCATCGGCAGGAGGAAGTTTTCGAATACGGGCGACTAACGTATCTCGGGCGGTGTCGGAGCACCGCCCCTACGGTGATGAGGTGACGTTTGCTTGTTTCGCCTTAGCCATTATTAACACTGTCGGGAAGGCGAGGCTGTAAATCAGCCCGTTCTGTCTTCTCGACCACAACTGAAAACTGCCTGTTGCGAACTGACTACTGTTTTAATAGTTAAACTAAATATAGATTAAATGTTATTTTCGCTACCCTATATAATACCATTATTACAGTATTTAGTCAATTAATAGCGGGCGAGTTTTTTTCACCCCTTTAAAAACTGTGAAAGATGATGTATAATTAGGATTAAGGGGAAAGGGGCAGTGAGCAGTTGACAGTTCTCAGTTCTCAGTTGAGGTCGTGAAGAAAGTGCGGACTGATAAACAGCCACGGTAGCCCGACCGTATTAATATTGCTATATCTTTATTTATACAGTCGGGTTGATATGTTCTATAATATATCAATCTTTCTACCCGACATTCACTGAGAACTGAGAACTGACTACTGAGAACTGACTACTGACCACTAAAAAATAAAAAAACCTGTCACAACTCTTAAAAATCGGAGTTTAAGTATATAGAGGGATATATAAGGAGATAAAATGTTAGCATTCTATCTTTCGTCGCTTAGCGGCGAAAATGACAAGGGAAAATTTGAAAAAATATATATGAACTACCGCGCGCTTATGCTAAGCCGCGCTTACGAGATACTAAAGGACGGCGCTCTCGCCGAGGACGCCGCGCATAACGCCTTTGTGCGAATACTTAAAAATATCGAAAAGCTTGACGATCCCGACAGCACAAAAACCAAGGCTTACGTTATGGTGGTGCTCGAGAACACGGCTAAGACAATGTACGTAAAACGCGGTAAACAGAAGATTTACGAGCTCGACGAAAGTATTCCCGATAACTCGAATGTCGAGCGGGCTACGGAGCTCAAGCTTACGGCTGAGGCAGCCGCAAAGAAAATCGCCGAGCTTCCCGAAAAATACCGCGATATTCTCGTGCTTAAATTCTTAAACGGATTGAGCGACGGCGAGATAGCCTCGTCGCTCGGAATATCGTCAGCCGCTGTAAGAAAACGTACTCAGCGCGCCAGGGAAAGACTTAGTAAACTATTAGGAGGTGTTTCTTTTGAATAAAGCTATAAGTAACGAAATGCTGGCTAAGGCGCTCGAACTCTACGAGGAAAAGCGTTTTGAGGATTACGAAAATTTAAAAGAATATACCCCGTCCGACGGCTTTGACAGTAGAATGGAAAAGCTTATTAAATCGCAGAACAATTATTATTATAAGCTGACTCTGACTAAGGCGAGAAAGGCTGTCGCGGTATTCGCGGCGGCGGTAGTAATAATCGCCTCTATGATGAGCGTGTCCTCTATAAGAGAGAGTATACTCGGCTTCTTTATCTCGCGGGGAAACGAGGTAGACGTTATCGAGTATAATAACGAAAACGACGCCGCTTATCCGAAATCGCTGGAAAGAAAATTTACGCCCGCGTATATTCCCGAGGGCTATAAGCTCGAGGACAGCACCTCGGATAACGTAAGCCGCGAGCTCTACTATGTTAAGGGCGATAACTATATCGACTTCCAGCAGTTCGTAAAGAATGAGTATTCCTCCGCGTCCGACGGCGAGTATTCTTCGCCCGAAAAAATTAGCGACAACGGACAGGATTATATTATAAGAACCTCCGACGATAAGATGATTATGCTCGTTTGGGAAAAGAACGGATATGTTTTCGAAATGACAGGCTTTTTAAGCAGGGACGAGATGTTCAGAATCGCTAAGTCCGCTAAAGCCGACGGGGAGGGTTAAGCTATGAAAAAGATATTGGCAATTTTAACAGCGCTTATGCTGTGTTTAACCTGCGTTAACGTATCGGCGACGGAAGCGACTTTGGACGAGCCCGAGTCGAAATACGATTACGTTTTCGGCGAGGTTAGCGGTTATCAGATTGTATATAAGGCTCCCGAAAGCTGGCTCGACAGCGATAACTGTATAACGCTCGGCAACTTCTATTTCTATACAAAAAGCGAGAGCCTGCCGTTTTACGCGGTGCTTGACAGCGATGAATTTACGCTTGAGGAGGCTTACTATTATATATTTGACGAGATCGGCTTTTCGGAAGTGTTCAGACTGCTCGAAAACGGCGCGTATGAAGGAATAGAGCCGTTTAATTCGGGGAATGTGTATCTCTTCAGAAACAACGGAGCGGGCATTCCCGATTCAAGCCCTGCTGAACCGGGGGTGGAAGTCGAGCCGACTACCCGCAGATATGCGACCGATCCGAATGTTCCCGTAATCCCGATTAAGACCGAGCCCGTTACAACTGCGCCAGTTACCGACGCGCCTGAAACCGTAGCGCCTACATTGCCGAATATAAAGCCTAAGCCCGATCCCACCGAGTATACGCATGCTCCCGTCGTGACCTGCGCGCCTACAGTTAAACCGACGGGTAAGAAAACCGATTCGAAGATTATCGAAAACCAGGCGAAATCCAGCGCATCGAGCGCTCCGAGGCTGAATATTAAAACCGCTACGCTTAAATGCGGAAAGCGTTTCAATATTAATGTATACCATAAAAACGGCAGAAAGGTTACGTTTAAATCGACCGCTAAGAAGGTAGCCTCCGTTAATAAAAACGGCGTAGTGACTACGCTTAAAAAGGGCAGAGCCAAGGTGCTTGTTACGGTCGGAAGCGTAACGCTTAGGTGTATCGTTAAGGTTACGTCCTCTCCGAGCCTGTCGAAAAGCGGTATTTCCGTTAAAAAGGGTAAGACCGCCGCGGTGAATATTATCGGTAAGGCGAAAGGCGTTAATAATAAGTATAAAAATACCGAGTACGCGAGGATCGTTTCCAAAAAGAGCGAAAAGGTCGTTAGAGTAAAAGGACTTAAACGCGGCAGTACAACAATAAAGGTTGTTGTTAATAAGGTGGCGTTGAAAATAAAGGTTAAGGTTAAATAATAATTATTAATTCCGCTTGCGGAATTTCATAACGTAGTTATTTCATTACAAAGTAATTTCATTATACGATAGTATAATTTCATTAATAATGAAATACGCTTGCGCGAATAAAATAAACTGACGTTAATGAAATACGCTTACGCGAATGAAATAAACTGACGTTAATTAATAATTACCGAGTACTGAGAACTGTTATTAAACAGGAGGAAAGAACAATGAAAAAATTTTTAGGAGTTTTGTTATCTATATTAATATTATCCTCGAGCGTAGCCTTAACGGCTTTTGCCGAGGATAATGCCCCCGCGGGCGGTAATCCCGCGACTAATGACGAGGCGAAAGCCTTTAACGTAGAAACCTACGATTATAAATCGCTTCTTAAAACGGAAAAGGCTGAGTATATCTGCACAATCAGCGAAACTGAAGAGGATTGCTTTGCTCTTGTGTACGCTACAGATTTCCCCGTTTTAATGGGCTTGGAATATACCGATATCGGCGACTATACATTCGTATCCGCGATGAGTAAGCCCGATGCGCTCGGACTGTATGTGGTATTGTTTTCCAAATACACTGGTAAGCCTACCTCGGAAAGCAGCGGCTGGTATTTATCGTATGTGGACACCTTAAAAAACGCGGGTGAAAACGCCTTTGTAAATATGAGACAAGTGTACCACACTATAAAGAAAGCTCAAAAGGAAAAGGGCTATCTAGGCTTTACCGTAGAGCATAAGGACGGCGAGCTCGGCGAGAAAATCGCCGCCGCTGTTGAAAAGGACTTCGGCACGAGCGACTATCAGGAGATACTCGGCGAGATAGGCGAGAATAAGTACCTCGTTTACTGCGCGAATAGAATAGTACAGCCAGCGGAATACGAAGAGGTTTTGGGGCTGAATCTATTCGAAAATAATAACCATGTTCATACATACCCGCTCGGACTTTATGTAATTGACGGCGATAAGGCGTACAGCTTAAAGGAAGCCTATGATGATGAGGTTATAAACGGCGACGAGCTCGGCAGAATTATAAAACTCGCGATTGAGTGTAAGTATATTAACTACGCGCTGGTAGAACCGACCCAGCCGACCGAAACAACCGTACCCGCTTCAACTCCTACAGCTGATATGAGATCCGATATAAGCTTGTATAAGGATAATATCAGAATATATATAAGCGGTTACGCGTTCACTGGAAGCGAGATAAAGCCTGAGGTTTATGTAGCGAATTATGACGAAAAGCTGACAGAAGGCAAGGACTATATCATAACTTATGAGGATAATATAAATATAGGAACGGGAAAGGTTATTGTAACGGGTATCGGCGCTTATAAGGGCGAGGTAATTAAAACCTTTAATATTATAGACCCGAAGAATATTAATACGAACACTCCCGAAAACAATCTCGATTATGTAAAGCTGATGAGTGAAAACGGTGTTGAAGTTACTTCCGCTAAGTACATCGGCACAATAGGCTATTTAGGCGATTACAACACTTACGCGCTTGTGTATGCTTATAAAGGCGACCCCGCGGATATGGAATATCGAAAGGAAATTGACGGCTATGTGTTCAGCGCTAATCATTATTTATGCCCGGACGCGCTTGGACTTTATGTTGTGACTTTAGACAGGTTAAGCGCGACGGTTAAAAGTGTTGATTCCCTTGAAAGCGCCGTAAAAGAAAAATATCTTGTTGGAATAAAAGCGGTATGTAAAACTATAAACGAGTATAACGGCTGGTTACCTTTTACGGTAAAACATAAAGACGGCGAAATCGGCGAGGAATGTTATAAGGCTATAGAGAAAAAATTCGGCGAGCATGACCATTACGGCATAATCGGCGAGTACAGCGGAGCGTATCTTGTTTATGCGCGTAATGATATGGTTAATGACGCGGATTATTCGGAGAGAATAGGAAACTATACTTTCTATAATAATAATCAGGTCGGCGCGTACGAGCTGGGCTTGTATGTAGTTAAGGGTGTTAGGGCGTATACCTTAAAGCAGGCTTATTCAGACGGAATTATTAAAGCTTCCGATGTTGATAAAATAGCCGAGGATGTAAAAAAAGCTAAAGCCGTGGATGAAGTTAAAAAGGATTTAAGCTATAGAGTTTATAAGGCTATGGTTGATAAGTTCGGGGAGAATGATTATTATTTTGAACTCGGTACAGTAAACGGACGCCTCGTTATATCTGCCGCCGATAAAACTGTTTCTCCTAAGACTTATACCGAAAAGCTCGGGGGCTACGAGTTTAAAACAGAGAATCCGACCGACGGCTATCCGCTCGGATTATATATTATTGATGATACTTATGCCTATACTTTAAAAGAAGCATATGAGAAAAAAGTTATAAGCAATCAAGATTTGGATAGGATGGCAAGTATTAAACTTAGAAACTGTCACGGGAATATTGAAGTAAAAAAAATAACTCCGGCTCCTCTTACTCCCGAGAAAGCGTATATTAAGTTTAAATCCAAGAAGATAAAGAACTTTGAGCTTGATATGTTCGAGAAGCTAAAGGACGGTATCTATATAGCCCACCAAAAAGACGCGGCTGTAAGTATGTGCTCACATGGAATAAATATTGATAAATATACGTACTGGGTAACCGATGAACCCTCTGCCGTGTATATCTTCGATTATAGGAATTATAAGGAATACGCTCTCGATACCGCGTTTGAAAAGAGTATTATTACTAAAAAGCACCTTAAAAAGATTTCCGAGCTGCTTGATAAGCTTTCTAAAAAGACGCATTTTTGTCCTACGCTTTATGAAAATGAGGATTATGTCAGCGCGGGCGAGAAAACAAGTCCGTATCAATTCGACTTAAAAAGCGTAAAGAAGATGACTATATCCAATAAAAAGGTTGTAAAGTTTGTTTCTAAGAATAAAGGATATGTATTTGTCGGTCTTAAAAAAGGCAAAGCGACCGTAAAGCTCACCCCGAAAAAGGGAAAGCCGATTTATAAAAAGATTGTTGTAAAAAATAATCCCAAGCTTACGAATAAAAAGGGTAAAAAGATAAAAACTGTTTCCGTTAAACTCGGCGCGGCTGCCAAGGTTTATATTAAGGGAAAAGCAGGAAACGTAAATAATAAATATAAGAATACCTCGTATGCTAAGGTGACTTCGAAAAAGTCCGCTAAAAAGATCAGCGTGCAGGGAATTAAGCGCGGCACAAGTACAATTAAGGTTGTAGTGAATAATGTGGCGTTAAAATTAAAGGTTAAAGTAAAGTAGTGATCAGTATTCAGTGGTCAGTGATCAGCGAATGTCGAGTAGATAGCTCGGAATAGGAAACTGCAACGGTTTCCCGAAAATATTTATATTTTGCAAGCGGAGCTTGTATATAAATTCGGTCGGGAACAGAAGCTATATAATTTAACTATTCTATCTGCTCGTCATTTGCTGAGAACCGAGAACTGTAAACTGAGAACTAAATAGATGAACGTTCCCCATGTATCCAAAACTTCATAGGATAGGAAACGTGCGGGGGACATCACATTTTAAATAGGAAATGCACGGATTGACGTGGATAATTAAAATTGTTTTCCAATATCTTTTTTATATTTCCCCAATGTTTGCCTCTCGGATGGATTGCCGAGGGGCAATCTATTTTAGTGAAGAATGAAGAATGAAGAATGAAAAATTAATAAATTATAGTAAAAAACTGAAAATGAATAATAAAAAGTGAATAAAGTTTACTTATTCACTAAAACTTAGTTATTTTTACGTTAAATTACAAAAAAGTTTTTAAAAAAGTTAAAAAATTTAAATAAAAGTATTGACAAACGCAAAATAGTAGTATATAATATAGACAACAAAAACAAAGGAGGTTTTTAAGATGTTACATAGACCACATATTATTTCTATCAAAGACCTCAAGCGGAGTTTACCGCCTAACTGATTTCGCCCGACGTGGGCGCACATCTTAAAAATAAATCATTGAAGTTTATAAAAATTAAAATTAGTTTTACGGAGACTGGTCCGGTGTAATATTTAATTATAGATTTTGAGTTTTAGATTTTTATAGATAGGGGATAGTCCCATGATTTGTTTAATTTGACTTCGAGCAGACTAAGAAACTGTTTTTATTATATTAAAGAGGATAGACCAATGTTCTAGTTAATTTTTTACTCGACTTGTACTTTGAAAAAATAATAAAGGTTGAGGATAGACCAATGATCTAGTTAGTTTTCGCCCGCGGCATTTGCCGCGGGCTTCGTTTTTGTGGTTAGCCAGTGGGCAGGGGACAGTGAGCAGGGGACAGTGAGCAGTTTCCGGTTCTCAGTCCACACTGTCATCCTGAGTGGTTTGCGTAGCAAAATTCGCGACAGCGAATAATCGAAGGATCTTAAAGTATAGGATTCTTCGGCTTCGCTCAGAATGACAAGCGGTATAGGATTATTCAATAGGCGGTATAAGATCTTTCGACTATTTTGCTAACGCAAAATTCCGCTTTGCGGACCGCTCAAGATGACAGTATAGTGGCTCAGAATGACACGTTATAGCACCGCTCCTACGGTTATGAGGTGACGTTGTATTATGACAATTAAAACGTACTGACGCGGAAAATAAAAAACTATTGATTTTACGCTCTAAATATATTATAATATCCTTAATTATGATTTTTAGTATTTAAAGAGGTAATCTTTATGAAAATTATTATTGTAGGATGCGGCCGTGTCGGACGTACAATCGCCGACCAGCTTAACCGCGAAGGACACAGCATTACCGTTATTGATACCGACGCTAACGCGCTCCAGTCGGTAGCGGGTACACAGAATGTAATGGGCGTTGTCGGAAACGGCGCGACGTACGAAATTCTTAAGGACGCGGGAGTTAAGGGCTCTGATCTGATGATTGCCGTTACGGCTTCCGACGAGCTTAATCTGTACGCCTGTCTTATCGCTAAGAACGCGGGCGCTCCGAGGACTATCGCCCGTGTAAGAAATCCGCATTATACCAACGACGTTCCGCGCCTTAAAGACGCGCTCGGACTTTCTCTCGCGATTAACCCCGAGCAGACCTGCGCGCGCGAGCTTAGCCGTCTTATAAAATTCCCCGGCGCTGTGGAGATTGATTCCTTCGCCAAAGGAGTAGTTGACCTTATTAAGGTTAAAATAAATGATAAATCGGCGCTCGCCAATAAAAAGGTGGTTGACTGCGCTAACCTCTTTAAAAGCGGACTGCGTATATGCACCGTAGAAAGAGGCAACGAAGGATTTATCCCGAACGGTGATTTCGAGATTAAACCCGGCGACCTTATTACGATTATTTCCGAGAGTAAAGCAGCCGCGAGACTCTTTAAGAGCTTAGGCGTTATTAACGCGAAAAGCCGTAATGTGCTTATCTTAGGCGGAAGTAAAATCGCGTACTACCTCGCTAAGTCTTTAAGCGAAACGGGTATTAAGGTTAAGATCGTTGAAACCGACCGCGCGAGATGTGAGCATTTAAGCGAGATTTTAGACGACGTCGTAATTATCCACGGTAACGGTATGAACCAGGAGCTTCTTATCTCCGAGGGCGTTGAGCACGCCGACGCTATTGTAGCGCTTATGGATACCGACGAGGAGAATATTATCGTATCGCTGTTCGCTAAGGACGTTAACCCCGACGCTAAGATTATTACCGAAATCGACAATATAAGCTTCAGTATTATCGACAGCCTTCCGCTCGATTCGGTTATCCATCCCAAGCACTTAACAGGTCAGTATATTATCCGCTACGTCCGCGCTATGCAGAATTCGTTCGGAAGTAATATCGAAACTCTCTACTCGATTTGTAACGGTCAGGCTGAGGCGCTTGAGTTTAAGGCGAGAGAGGATAATATGGCTATCGGCGTTCCGCTTTCTATGCTTAATTTAAAGCCCGATTTACAGGTTGCTTGTATAAATCGAAACGGAAGTATAATTATTCCGAGCGGTAAAGATTCTATCGAGCTCGGCGACTCTGTTGTAGTAGTTACTAAGCATAAGGGATTATTCGACTTAAAGGATATTTTAAAGTAAGGTAGAATCCTTACGTTAGGATAAGGTGAATTTTTTTGAGTGACAAGATGACGCTTCTCGTCTTAATGGTACTTCTTCTGGCGTTTAAGGCGCTGGATATTAACGGCTGGAAATACGATATGCTGAGAAGCCACCATAGTAAAGGCTATATTACAAGCCATTACAGAGGCTTCGGCGAGTGGACTTTGTTTACGAAGTCGATAAAGGAAATCGGTATTATTCTACCGATTGTAAACTTCTTTATTATAATCAGCTTTTTCCTTTACGGAGGTCTGATGCTGCTTGCTGTAAAGCATTACGACGTAAGTTATTATGTCGCCGTAGGCTCGGTAGCCTTCGCGTTTTATTGTATTGTTACCACAGTTGTTACTTTCCACAATTACAGCGCTCTCGGCATAGGGTTGAAAAGCAACGGCGTTAACTACGGCGAACGTATTTTATCTACTGTTGTTTTTACCGTTATAATGTGTATTCTGGCTTATTTTAAGTCAAGAGGAGTATTGTTCTGATAAGGTGATTTTATGAATAAAAGAACTGTTATTTATATTTTAGGCTGGGTGCTTCTTATCGAGGGACTTGCGATGCAGTCGGGTACGATATGCGGTTTATGGTATAGAGAAGCCTCGTATATCTACTTTCTGCTTATAGGTCTCGCGCTTATCCTCGTAGGCGGTATAATCGTCCTGAGAAAGCCTAAGCGTTTCCATATGGAACGCAGGGACGGCTTCGCGGCTACCGCGTTGAGCTGGATTTTGCTTTCTGGAACGGGAGCGCTTCCGCTATGGCTGAGCGGCTCTATCCCGAGCTTTGTCGACGCGTTTTTTGAGTCGGTATCGGGCTTTACGACTACGGGAGCTACGATTCTTACGGATATCGAAGCTTTAGATAAGTGTATGCTGCTTTGGCGAAGTGTAAGCCACTTCCTCGGCGGTATGGGAGTTATCGTATTCCTTTTAGCGCTTATTCCGAAGCTCGGCGGCAACGCGGGGATAAATCTTATGAAGGCTGAGTCTACGGGCCCTGAGGTCGATAAGACTATGCCTAAGCTTAGAAACTACGCCATCGCGCTCTATTCTATTTATATAGGACTTACGTTTATCGAAACTATAATGCTGCTTTGCGGAGGAATGTATTTCTTCGACGCCGTTACTACCGCTATGTCTACCGCGGGTACGGGCGGATTCTCCGCGTACAATAAGTCGATGGGTTATTTCGACAGCTATTATCTCCAGGGTGTTGTAGCCGTGTTTATGATGCTGTTCGGCGTAAACTTCTATGTGTATATTTTAATTCTTACAAAGAAAATAAAATCAATCTTCAAGGTAGAGGAATTATGGTGGTATCTCGGAATTGTCGTATTCTCTACGACCGTAATCGCGTTTAATATTTATAACAACTTCCATAACGCGTTCGATTCCTTCCACCAGAGCTTTTTCTACACGAGCTCGATTCTGTCGAGTACAGGTTTCTGTTTAGGAAACGATACCAACGAGTGGCCGCAGTTAAGCCAGACGATTATATGTATAATCACCTGTATCGGAGCCTGCGCGGGCAGTACGGGCGGCGGATTTAAGGTATCGAGAATTATTATCCTGCTTAAAGAAATCCGCAAGGAATTCAGAATTTTTGTACATCCCCGTACAATCCAGACCGTTAAGGTCAGCGGTAAAAAGGTAAGCCACGAGGTAGTTAGAAACGTAAGCGTTTACCTTATGGTTTATATATTGATTGTTGTTGTAAGTACGGCGCTTATCGCGCTTAACGGCTATGACTTTACTACGAATCTTACGAGTGTGCTCGCGACATTCAATAACACGGGTCCCGGATTCGGAATAGTAGGCTCGGCGGGCAACTACGCGTCGTTCAGTATATTCTCAAAAATTGTATTTATTTTCAATATGCTGGCGGGAAGACTTGAAATTTATCCGATGCTTCTGATATTTATGCCTGCCGCCTGGAAGAAAAACTAATAAATAAACATCTCACGGGTATACTATCGGTGAGGTGTTTTTATGTCAGAATTAGTTTTAGGCTATAACGAACGGAGTGAAGTCCGCGGATACGGCTTCGGGCCGAAGCTGTTTTTCCTGTATTTCTTAAATGTGTGCGATTGGTTTTGTACGCAGGTTCTGATTGATACGGGACGTTTCCACGAGGCTAATCCGATTATGGCGTGGATAATGGAATTCCCTATAATGGGATTTTTCGTTAAGTGTATACTTCCGCTTGCGATAAGTATTCTAATATGGCTGTTTTATAAGATATTTAAGCTTGAACAGAGTAAGTTTACCAATATCGTTATCTACAGCGGAGTTGTTATCTATACCGCGGTTATAGTAGTTCATATTATTAATTTTGTAAGTCTTTATAGTACGATGTAAAATAGTTTTCAGTGATCAGTGTTCAGTGTACAGTGAATGTCGTGTAGATAGAATAGATAGAAAAGCTACCTTATCTGCCCGACCAAATTAATAAGCGCTTCGCGCAAGCGAAACACTGATACTGTCGGGATACCGCGGATTATTTTAAGTCCGTTCTTTTTACTCGACAATAACTGCTCACTGCCCACTGTTTACTGCTCACTAATCTAACGAAAGGAACGCCCACTCATTAAACCATAACGCAGAACCTATCCAATGTATACAAACCCTGATAAAGCCTCAAAGGTGCGGGGGATATGACATTTTAGAGAGGGAATGCACGGACTGACGTGGACAATATAAAAAAATGCCTGTTCTCAGTGTTCATAATTTAAAAAAGTCGTTTATCGAGCGTGTGCTTTTTGACGGCGTTACTTTCGATATCGAAAAGGGCGACAAGGTCGGCTTTATCGGCGCTAACGGCACGGGTAAAACTACGCTCTTTAAGATTATTAACGGCGAGCTTGACGCCGACAGCGGTAACGTCTTTACCTCGTCGGAAGTAAATCTCGGCTATATGGAACAGCACGCCTGCAACCATCCCGAAAGAAGTATTTATGATGAGCTTGTCTCGGTTTTTGACTACCTTATTTCTACGGAAAAGGAAATCGAGGAGCTTAACGCCGAGGTTGAAAAGTCGCCGACGGCTGAGAAAATAGAAAAACAGACCGCGCTTATCGACGAGTTCGAAAGAAAAGGCGGTCTTACATATAAGGCGAGAACGCGTTCAGCGCTGATCGGATTCGGATTTGAGGAAAAGGATTTCACAATGCCTACGGGAAAGCTCTCGGGAGGTCAGCGCTCTAAGCTCAGCCTCTTAAAGCTTTTGTTGTCACGCTCTAATTTCCTGCTTTTAGACGAGCCGACTAACCACCTCGATTTAAGTTCGGTAAGCTGGCTCGAGAGCTTTATTAAGGATTTTAAGGGCTCGATGCTTATAATCAGCCACGACCGTTATTTCCTCGATAATGTGACGAATAAAACGATAGAGCTTGAGCATCGCAAAACGATGATGTATAAGGGCAGCTATACTGAGTTCAAGAAGAAAAAGCAGGCGTATGTCGAGAGCCTGACTAATAAGTACGAGAATGATTTAAAAGAGATCAAGCGTATTGAGGGGATTGTCGAACAGCAGAAACGCTGGGGCAGGGAACGCAATTTTATAACCGCCGCGAGTAAGCAGAAGCAGGCGGACAGGATTAAGGCGCAGTTAGTCGCTCCCGAAAAGGAGCTCGAGAGAATACATATGCGATTTGAGCCTAAACGTGTCAGCGGCGACGACGTTATTATCGCCGAGAACCTCTCGAAAAGCTTCGGCGAAAATCATCTCTTTTCTAACGTGAATTTCCATATCCGCAGGGGCGAGCGCGTGTTTATTATCGGCGATAACGGCTGCGGAAAAACCACGCTGTTTAATATGCTTTTAGGTCGTATGGCGTTCGACAGCGGTATGGTTGACTACGGCGCGCAGGTTGACGTCGGCTACTTCGACCAGATGCAGTCTAACCTCAACCTCGATAAAACCGCGCTGGACGAGATATGGGATACCTTCCCCGATATGACCGAAACGAGGCTTAGAACGGCGCTCGGAAGTTTTCTGTTTAAGGGCGACGAGGTCTTTAAACCGCTTAGTAAAATGAGCGGCGGCGAGCGCGCGAGAGTAAGCCTTTTAAAGCTTATGCTCGAGGGCTCTAATCTTCTGCTTCTTGACGAGCCGACTAACCACCTCGACAGCTCCTCGCGCGAACAGCTCGAAAATACGCTTCAGAATTACGACGGCACAATGCTGATAATCAGCCACGACCGTTACTTTATAAATAAGCTCGCTACGCGTATCCTCGCGCTCGGGGAGAACGGCGTAACCGAGTATATCGGCGATTATGATTATTATTTAGAGCGTACTTCGGCTGATAATAATTCTAATATAGAATTAAAATCAACGGAGAAATCCCAGAAAAAGCCTAACGACTATACGCTCGAAAAACAGCGCCGAGCTAAGGAACGTAAGAAACAGAATGATATAAAGAAAGCCGAGGCGCTTATCGAAACGCTCGACGGCGAAATTGAGGAGCTTAATAATCTGCTCCAAAGCGACGAGGTCGTAAGCGACTACGAAAAGCTTACCGAGCTAACACAGCAGCTTGAAGAAAAACAGTCCGAGCTCGAAAAAGCGTACGAGAGTTGGGAAGAGCTGACTTCGGAATAAATACTGGACAATTTTTGGATTATAGTGTAATATTTTATTAATGCGCAATTCGCAATGCGTAATGCGTAATTATATGAAGAATTACCAGCCACTAGTATATAGATGAACCTATCCTCTATATCCAAAACTTCATAGGATATTAAACGTACGGGGGATATGAATATACAGAAAGGAACGTACACGTCTGACGTGGAAAAATAAAATACCTGCCCGTAGCACAGCTGGATAATGCAACAGACTCCGACTCTGTAGATCGTGGGTTCGAATCCCGTCGGGCAGACCATGCAAAAACGCTTGCGATGCAAGCGTTTTTGCAATTAAGTGTTCCTGTTGGAACGTGAAGTCGCTGCGCTAATGAAGTTGCTGCGCAATGAAGAAATTAATAGTGAGAGATATCGGAACACTTAACTTCACTTTCCGCGAAGCGGAAAACTTCATTTCACTTCATTACTTCATTAAAAAGGAGAATAATTATGAAAGAAAACAAACTAAAAGAAATGTCGACTGATTTTGCTGTTCAAATTATAGAACTGGTTAAAGAATTAAAAACGAAAAGAGAAAGTATAATTTCAAGCCAAATAGGTAGAAGCGGGACATCAATAGGAGCAAATATACGTGAAGCGCAATATGCTCAAAGTAAAGCGGATTTTATATCTAAGCTGCAAATAGCTTTAAAGGAGAATAACGAAACTGCCTATTGGTTGGAGCTACTATTAAAAACGGGTTATATTGATAATAAAAAGTATGATGAGATTAATTCGAATTGTACAACTATAAGAGTTATGTTGATTTCATCAATTAATACAGCTAAAGGCAATAAAAGTAATTAAGTGTTCCTAACGGAACATGAAGCCGCTGCGCTAATTAAGTTGCTGCGCAATGAAGAAATTATTAGTGAGAGGTATCGGAACACTTAACTTCACTTTCCGCAAAGCGGAAAACTTCATTTCACTTCATTACTTCATTAAAAAAAGAGAATAATTATGAAAGAAAACAGACCAAAATAAAAACGTCCGAAAGGGCGTTTTTTTGCTGTGCTTCTATACAACGCTAAGGTAAAGTTGCACAATTCCCAACCCCCGATATTTGTGCACATCGCAGAAAGTAATTGTGTTATAATATTTTTTAGTTATTTTTGAAACTTTTTTACTGGTTTTTGACACTACTAAAGTGAAAGAAAAATTTTTAGAAAACAGGTATGAAAACCTGAGTTTCTTTCGTCTATATTAATAAGGGGGTTTTGAAAATGAAAAACCGAAGAATGATTTTATCATTACTGCTTTCTATATTGATTGTTTTACTAGCCTGCGCGTGTTCGGATAATACGGGTGGGAATAAAAAGGCAAGCACCGCTGTCACTGCGACACGATATAGTAAATGTGAATATGATACTAAAAGCGGAACAGCAGTAATCTCAGGAAACGGTCCGATGAAAATCAATGCGGACGACTTTTCTAAATGGGACGACAATATAAGACGTATTATTATTAAAAAAGGCGTGACGGATGTAGAGGCAGGAGTTTTTCATGCAGGGATTAACGGTAATACAGGTGAACCTACATGGTGCACACAATATGTAAAAGAGGTCAAGCTCCCTGATACGATTAAAAAAATCGGTAATTCAGCGTTTTGGAATTGTATTAGTCTTAAGATAATAAATATTCCCGACAGCGTTTCGAGTATTGAAGACGGCGCTTTTGAATTATGCGGTTCATTAAAGGAATTTACATTTCCCGATAAAATTGTAAAGGTAAATTCAAGAGTGCTTAGCGAGTGCGCTGCTTTAGAGAGAGTAAATATAGGCGATAATACAGTTACAATATCCTTTTACGCTTTTGCGGGATGTAAAAAGCTGAAGCATATTAAATTTCCGAAATCCTTGAAGAAAATTGATGATATGGCATTTTATGCCTGCCCCGAAATTGAGAAGGTAAACTTACCCGAGAAATTGGAAACAATAGGACATGATGCGTTCGGACAATGTACTTTTACTACGGTTACAATCCCGGAATCTGTTAAAAAAATAGGCGGACACGCTTTTGGGTATTTAAACGGAAAGCGAATTAAAGGTTTCACAATAAAAGGCTACAAAGGTTCAGCCGCGGAGAAGTACGCTAAGGATAATAAGTTTGAGTTCAAAGCGTTGGGTTAGGTAAAGGGGGTTTTTAATATGAAAAAATTACTTTCAACAACACTTGTGTTCATAATAGCGTTTAGTATTCTTGTTATACCTGATACGGCGCAAGCCAAAACATATAAAGGCTTCAAGTATAAAGTTAACAGCCAAAAGGTAACAATTACAGGCTATACAGGGAAAGCTAAAAAGCTAATAATTCCGTCCTATATAAACGGTAAACGTGTTACCAAAATTGCTAAAAATGCGTTTTGGCATTGGAAAGGCAGGTCGTTTTCCGAAATCATTGTTCCCGATACAGTAGAGAATATAGGCTTACACGCGTTTGACGGAGTAAAGACGAAAAAAGTATATTTCGGAAAACGCGTAAAGGATCTTGGTTGGTTTAACGTTCCGAGTGCCGATAAAAAAGATACTCTGTCTTGTATAAAAGTCAGCAAGTATAATTCATCATACAAGGCTGAAAAAGGCGTGCTTTATAATAAAAAGAAAACATCCTTAGTGTATTATCCGCCCAATAAAAAAGGGAAAACATTTAAGCTTCCTAAGACGGTAACGTGTATTGAAGAACAATCTTTTTATCACAATAGAAACGTAACAAAAATAAAGTTTAACAAAAAATTAAAATCAATAAAAGAATATGCCTTTGAGGGTGCGAAAAAATTGAGCAGCGTTACGCTACCGTCCTCGTTAAAAAAAGTGAGTTCGGATGCGTTCAGCGAATGTAATAAGCTTTCCGAGATTACTATTAAAAAGAACAGTAACTTAAAAGTCCATTCAGGTACATTTGCTCATTTACCGAGTTTAACGAGCGTTACTGTAGAAAAGATAAAAAGTTACGGAGAAAATTCTTTTAGCCATAATAAAAAGCTAAAAAAGGTTACGATTAAATCAGGTGTAAAGAAAATACCGTACGGTATGTTTTATAAATGCCCGAATTTAAAATCAGTTACAATTCCTAAAAGCGTATCAAAGATAGAAGATGTAGCTTTTGGATACAAGGACTATAACACGAAATACGATAATTTCACAATCAAAGGCTATAAAGGTTCAGCCGCAGAGAAGTACGCTTACAGTAACGGTTTTACTTTTAAAGAGATTGATGACAAAAAAGAAGCTTTGACGGCATACAAAAAGATATTACAAAATCACCCGAAAAAGTATCGCCATTTTTCGCTGATTAATCTTGATAACAACGATGTCCCTGAATTAGTAGTTTACGATAATGATATAACGGAATCATATATCTATACCTACTATGATACCGCTGTAAAGGAAATCGACTTTGTTGCTCTTATTGAGATGGTAGAGCACGAGTTCTGTTACTATGAAAAGACAGGCGTTTATAAATCAAGCGATTGGTATGACGGTGGTCCGACAGGCGGTTGGTATAAAGTATATTATAATAAATTGGAAAATGGTAAAGTGAAGACTTTGGATATTTATTGTGAAATTGACGTCGGGTACAGTTCGCCTTCTTTTTACGGAAATAAGAACGGTAACATTACCGAACAGGAGTTTAATGATTACTTGAATAAACATACTAACGGTCAGAAACTTACCAGTCCTAAGCATTATAAAAATACAAAAAACAATAGGGATAGCATAATTAAGTAATAGATAATCGAAATTTAAGATAAACAAAATATAGTTATAACAAAAACGTCAGTATTAAGGTCTATCCCTGATACTGACGTTAATTGTTTATTAATTGCGAATTGCGCATTTCGAATTGCGAATTGTTAGTTAAGGTGAATTTCACTATAATTAAACATAAAACACCGTCACCTTGCACAATTCCCAACCCCGATATTTGTGCACATCGCAGAAAGTAATTGTGTTATAATATTTTTTAGTGTTTTTTGAAACTTTTTTACGGGTTTTTGACACTACTATAGTGAAAGAAAAATTTTTAGAAAACAGGTATTTAAACCTGAGTTTATTTCGTCTATATTAATAAGGAGGTTTTGAAAATGAAAAACAGAAGAATTATAATGACTATGTTATTATCTTTTTTAATTGTGCTTTCCGCAGTGCCGTTTTCCTCAAGTATCTCCGCAAGCACTGAAAGCGTACCGGTAATTAATAAGACTATTTATCTTAACTCTGAATTCACCTTGTATGGTGGTAAGTTTGGTAAAACGTACGACTATGAGGTTGAAAACGCTGAGTATTTAGATGATGATACGTATTACTCTGACGGTGATGACGGCTATTATTTTACAGTATCGGGCGCTAAGGTGACTACAGATGATAAAAAGCCTGCGGTTACCGTTTATGAGTATAAGTCCGATACTAAAAAGGTTAAGTATAAAAAGTTTGTTTTTACCGTTAAAAAGGCTAAAAAGTTTAAGCAAAAAAATCTAACTGTAAGAAAGGGCGGCATAAAACCGATAAAAATTCCCGATTATACAAAGAGTATCAAAATTACTTATTCTAAGAAGGGCATCGCTAAGTTTATTCGTAGATATGGATATATAAAATCTCCGCGTGTAGGTTATTATCTGGACAGTGAAAATGATCGTAGCGGCATAAAAGGATTGAAAAAAGGTACAACAAGAATTACCATCTGGCAGAAATCGCCCAAGATTAAGCTTGGAAGCTTTAAGGTTAAGGTAAAGAATATAAAACCGAGAATAAAAAAGAAGTACAAAACACTAAAAATAAATATGTCTTCTTATGATTTTGCCGTAGCGGTAGAGGGTGTTGTTGAGAATCCGTTGCTTAAAGCTAAATATACCGCGTCGGTTGCAGACAAGAAAGAGGCTGACACAACGTGGTGGAGCGACGATAACCATGACGAGTTCTTTAGGGTCTTGCCAAGGAAAATTGGCAAAATAAAGGTGACGGTCTACGAAACCTATAAGGGTAAGAAAAGAACTGTCGGAACTTTTATTCTAAAGGCGGTAAAAGGTAAAGCCGCGGATCACGTAAAATGGCTCATATTTATAACGGACGACGGAATCTGTTATATGCCGAAGTTTAAGAATAATAAATGCAATTTAAAGGAAAAAATTGTGGATTATTATTTATCCGATTATAAGTCAACCGATTATAAAATAACTTATAAATCTTATTACCCGGATGTTTTATCGGTAGATAAAAAAGGAATAGTTACCCGCCATAAAAAGAGCAAGAATATAATGGAGCATATCTTTTTTACAATAAAGTTTAAAGATGGTTCGCAATGTACTCATTTTACATATAGCTATTAGCTGCAAATTTGATTTGCTTGCGGCATAAAACATAACAAAACGTCAGTATTAAGGTCTATCCCTGATACTGACGTTAATTTTTTATGTAGTTTTGAGCGGTTGATTACTGAGAGCTGTGAACTGAGAACTATTAACTATTCCGTACACCCGTCGCAGTCCTTGCATATACCGCCGCCGTACTTTTTCTTGATTGCGTTAAAGGTTTCGTCCGAGAGTACGTGCTCGATTCTGCACGCGTCGTTCATAGCGACGTCCTTCTGCACGCCTAAATCCTCGAGCCATTGGCTGATAAATACGTGGCGTTCGTAGATTTTTTCGGCGATTTTACGTCCCTCATCGGCGAGAGTAATATAGCCGTCGGAGTCCATATTGATGTAGCCGTTCTCTCTTAGCTTTTTCATAGCCACGCTGACGCTCGGCTTGCTGAGGTTCATTTTCTTAACAATATCTATAGAGCGCACCTTTTCTTTAGTTTCGCTTAGAATCAGTATGTTTTCCAGATAATCCTCGGCGCTTTCCTGAATTTTCACTGTCGTTACACCTCTTTGGTTAGTTTAATATAACTATCATAACATATATTTTATAAAAATACAATTATAACTTGATATATTTTATAAAATAGTTTATTATATATATAATTAATCGACTGCGATTATTTTATGCTGCGCAGTAATAATATTGTGATAGACTGACGTAAAACAGTGAGCAGTAATCAGTGAGCAGTGGACAGTGAAGGTCGAGTATATAGCTTGATATATTATAGAACATATCAACCCGACTGTATAAATAAGGATATATCTATATTAATACAATCGGGCTACCGTGGTGTTTTTTTATCCGTTCTTTCTGCACGACGTTCACTGACCACTGACCACTAGCCACTGACCACTAAACAAATGAAAGGATGATTATTATGAGCAATCCGATTGTAACAATAAAAATGAACAGCGGTAAGGTTATTAAGGCGGAGCTTTATCCCGAAATCGCTCCGAATACCGTTAATAATTTCGTAAGCCTCGTTAAAAAAGGCTTTTATAACGGACTTACCTTCCACCGTGTAATCTACGGATTTATGATTCAGGGAGGATGTCCCGACGGTACGGGTATGGGTAATCCCGGCTACTCAATTAGAGGAGAGTTCCTCGGCAACGGCTTTAAGAACGACTTGAAGCATACCGAGGGTGTGCTGTCTATGGCTCGTTCGATGATGCCCGACAGCGCCGGTTCACAGTTCTTTATTATGCACAAATTAGCTCCGCACCTCGACGGTCAGTACGCCGCTTTCGGTAAGGTTATCGAGGGTATGGACGTTGTAAACGAAATCGCCGAATGCGATACCGACTTCGCGGATAAGCCCTTAGATCCGCAGGTTATGGAGGAAGTTACCGTCGAAACCTTCGGCGTGGACTATCCCGAACCTGAGAAAGTTTAAAATCAGTTAACAGTTCACAGTAGTCAGTTTGCAGTCATTGTCGTGCAGATAGCCCTGATATAGAACCGACCGCGTCACCCGAATGTATAAATATTGCTTTATCTTTATTTATACGGTCGGGAACAGACATTTTTTCTATATCACCTTTTCTACACGACCAATGCCGAGAACTGAGAACTGAGAACTAAATACTTAATAGTATAAAAATCAGAAAGGAGCGTCCACGCACTAAACCATAACGCAGAACCCATCCAATGTATCCAAAACCTGATAAAGCGTCAAAGGCGCGGGGGATATGACATTTCAGAGAGGGAATGCACGGATTGACGTGGACAATTAAAAATATGTTTGTTTTACTAACAGGCGGAGCGGGTTATATCGGCTCCCATACCTGCGTTGAGCTTATTAACGCGGGACATACTCCCGTTATCGCGGATAATTACGACAACAGCTGTCCCGAGGCTGTTAACAGAATCGAGGAAATTACAGGTAAAAAAGTTCCCGTTTACGAGATAGACGTATGCGACAGAGCCGCCGTTGATAAGATGTTCAGCGAGAACGATTTTGACGCGGTTATCCATTTCGCGGGCTTAAAAGCTGTCGGCGAGAGCTGTGAAATTCCGCTTAGATATTACCGCAACAATCTCGACTCTACTATAGTTTTATTGGAGGCTATGGAAAAGTACGGCGTGGCTAATTTTGTATTCAGTTCGTCGGCTACGGTTTACGGCGTTCCCGAGACCGTTCCGCTCGTTGAGGGTATGCCCACGGGATGTACAAATCCCTACGGCTGGACTAAATTAATGAATGAGCAGATTTTAACCGATACATCCGTCGCCAATAAGAATCTATCCGTGGTTCTTCTGAGATACTTCAATCCTATCGGCGCTCACGAGAGCGGTCGTATCGGCGAGGATCCGAACGGTATTCCCAATAACCTTATGCCGTATATTACCCAGGTTGCCGCGGGTAAGCTTAAAGAGCTCGGCGTTTTCGGCGACGATTACCCGACTCCTGACGGTACGGGCGTACGTGATTATATCCACGTTGTCGATTTAGCCAAGGCTCACGTTAAGGCGCTCGACTACGCCGCCGAGCATAAGGGTACGGAAATTTTTAATATCGGTACGGGTACAGGCTACAGCGTGCTCGATATCGTAAACACATTTATAAGAGTAAATAACCTCACTATTCCGTATACGATTAAGCCCAGAAGAAGCGGTGATGTCGCCGAGTGTTACGCCAATCCTGAGAAAGCGGAAAAGGTTCTCGGCTGGAAGGCTGAAAAGAATTTAGACGATATGTGCCGTGACAGCTGGAACTGGCAGAGCCATAATAAAAATGGTTACAAATAATTATTTTTCTTTATTGAAATTATAATTCTTTTTTACAAATTTGTTACGTTGTAAAAAATTGTTGTAATTGCGCTTGACTTTTTTCTCCGTGCGAATTATAATTAAGTTCCAATTTGGATGATGTGTGTGAAAAAACGGAGGAAAAAAGAATATGTTTCAAAAACATATTAAGGCAGTGAGTCTTGTGCTGGTCCTCTGCCTTATTGCAGTAATGTTTTTTATCGCCGGGATTATAAGCGGCGGTATCGGAAGCGCGGGCCCGCTTATGCTGCTTTTGTTCGTGGCGGTAGCATGCGTTCCTATTTACTTAGCTCATGAAAAGCACGACTGAAACGGTTGCCTTTTGGCAACCGTTTTTTGGTTAGTTGGAAGTTAAAAATTGATAATTGAGAATTTCAGTCGGGAAGAAAGAATTATATATTATAGAACTTATTTTCCCGATTGTATTAATAATGATATAGCGGTATTAATTCGGTCGGGATACATTGGTTGAGAATCTTAACAGCCTGTCTACACGACATTTATTCTCAATTCTCAATTTACAATCTCCCTGTACTATGTTATAATACAGGGAGATTATATCGGGGTGATAAATTTGGCAAAGGTAGTTCCGCTTTTTTCGGGAAGTAAAGGCAACAGCTATTATATAGGCTCGTCCGGCGAGGGCGTTTTAATTGACGTCGGCAGAAGCTGTAAACAGATTGAAAACGCGCTTTCGCTTAATAGTATTGATATTAGCTCAATCGGCGCGGTGTTTATTACGCACGAGCACGTTGACCATTGTCAGGGATTAAGAGTTTTCGCTAAGAAAAATAAAATAAAGATTTACGCGTCCGCGGGTACCTTAGAGGCTATGGCGGAAAAGAATTTAATCTGTCCCGAGAATACCGTTGAGGTTATCGAGGATAAAATCGCTGTTGGTAATATGCAGGTCGAGCGTTGCGATACTCCGCATGACGCGAGAGAGAGCTGTTGTTATAAGGTTTATACTTCCGACGGTAGAACCGCTACTGTCGCGACTGATATGGGAATTATGACCGATGGCGTCAGAAAACTGATTAGTACAAGCGATTTTGCCGTGGTGGAGTCTAACCATGATGTTAGGATGCTGAAGCTCGGAGGCTATCCTTATAACGTAAAGCAAAGAATACTGTCCGATAGGGGACATCTTTGTAACGAAGCCTGCGCGGATGAGCTCGCGGGTTTTATAAGAAACGGCAATTTCAGGCTTATGCTCGGGCATATTTCGGAGAATAACAATACTCCGACGCTCGCGCTTAATACAAGCGTTAACGCGCTCTCCGAGCTCGGGATGAAATCGGGAATTGACTATACGCTCGAGGTCGTGCCTGCCGAAACAATAGGTAAGTCGGTAGTTTTTTGAGGTAATTATGCTTAGTGTTAATATAATTTGTATCGGAAAAATAAAGGAAAGATATTGGACGGACGCGATTGCCGAGTATAAAAAACGCCTTGGCGCGTTTTGTAAGTTCAGTATCGTTGAGCTTGACGAGGAAAAGACCTTTAATAATCCGAACGAGTCGCAAATCAGCGCGATTTTAAACGCCGAGGGTAAAAGAATTATCGGCGCGCTTTCCAAGGGCTCGTATGTTATTCCGATGTGTATCGAGGGTAAACAGCTGAGCTCGCCCGAGCTTGCGGATAAGCTCGGAGATATTTCGCTCGGTTACAGTACGGTTGATTTTATAATCGGCGGCAGCTGGGGCTTGAGCGACGAGGTTAAGAGTAAGAGCAATTTTAAATTGTCGATGAGTAAAATGACTTTCCCGCACCAGATGGCGAGGGTTGTTTTAACCGAACAGATTTATCGGGCGTTTGAGATAAATAATAACGGGAAGTACCATAAATGAGTGGGCAGTATTCAGTGATCAGTGGACAGTATTCAGTGATCAGTGGTCAGTATTCAGTGGTCAGTGATGGTCGGGCAGATAGAACGGATTTGATAACAACAACGGTATCCTGACGGTATTAATATGCTCCGCAAGCGGAGCTTGCATATAAATTTTGTCGGGCAGTTAAGGCGATTTTTTTCTATTCTGTCTGCTCGACTAAAGCACTGAGAACTGAGAACTGTGAACTGAGAACTAAATGATGAACGTATCCTCTATATCCAAAACTTGACAGAGGCACTAACGTACGGGGGATAGCACATTTAAGAAAGGAACGTCCACGCCTGACGTGGACAATTAAAAAGATGGCGATGGATGGAATGATGCTGCATCATATCGTGAATGAGCTTAAAACTCAGGCTTTAGGCGCGAGGATTTCACAGATATATCAGCCGAATCGTGAAGAAATAATAATAAATCTCCGTTCTTTAAACGGAAACAGAAAGCTCTTGCTCTCGACAAGGGCTAATTCTCCGCGCGTGCATTTTACCGAGTTCAGCGTCGAAAACCCCGCCACACCGCCGATGCTCTGTATGCTTATGAGAAAACGTCTCGGCTCGGGAAAGCTTGTCGATATACGCCAGAACGGACTTGACAGAATAGTTACGTTCGAGTTCGAGTGTGTAAACGAGCTCGGCGATAAGGTGACTATAAATGTAATATGCGAGATAATGGGCAAGTACAGCAACGTGATTCTGACCGACGGCGAGGGAGTTATTATTGACGCCTTAAAGCGCGTCGATATGACAATGTCGTCACAAAGGCTGGTGCTTCCTAATATTAAATACGAGCTTCCGACGCCGCAGGATAAGCTTAATATCCTGCTTCACAACTCCGATGAAGTGGTGGAAAGAATAATAAATACTCCCGCGGAAAAGCCCCTGAATAAAGCTATTCTCGGCGCTGTCGAGGGTATCTCGCCGATAATCTGCCGTGAGCTTGTGCACAGGGCTTTCGGCGATAATACAGTCAGCAATAAAAATCTTAGCGATGAGAGTATAGAGAGGTTGAAGCTCGAAATAGAAAAGCTCTCGGATACCGTGCTAACCTGCTCGGGAAAGGCAAATATGCTCTATCATAAGGGCGATAAAAAGCCGTTCGAGACTTCGTTTGTTGACATTGACCAGTACGGCTCGCTGTGCGAAAGTAAGCGCTACAACAGCTTTTGCGAGCTTATAGACAATTTTTATGTCGAGCGTGACAGCATAGACAGAATGAGGGTTAAGTCCGCCACTCTGTCCAAGGTTATAAACAACCTCATAAACAGAACGTCGAACAGGATCAATATTCAGAAAACGGAGCTCGAAAATTGCGTTGACCGTGAACCGCTTAGGATTAAGGGGGATTTGCTCCAGGCTAATCTTTACCGTATTGAGCGCGGAGCGGAGAGCGTGACTGTGGAGAATTTCTACGATAATAACGAGCCTATGGAAATAATGCTCAACCCCGCGTTATCGCCCGCGCAGAACGCGCAGAAGTTTTATAAGGACTATAATAAGGCTAAGAATGCCGAGCAGGTTCTTACCGAACAGATTAAAAAGGGCGAGGAGGAGCTTACGTATCTCGAGACCTTAAAGGACTCTTTAACGAGAGCGTCCTCGGAAAAGGAGCTTTCCCAGATTCGGCTAGAGTGTATGGAACAGGGATATATCAAGCGCAATAAAAACGCCCGCCAAAAGCCCGCGGTTTTACCGCCGTTGGAGTATACAACCTCCGACGGATTTAAGGTATTGGTCGGCAGGAATAATAAGCAGAACGATACCCTTACTATGAAAACCGCTTCCAAGCGCGATTGGTGGTTCCATACCAAGGATATCCCCGGCTCGCATACTATCGTTATCTCGGACGGAAAAGAAATAACCGAGACCGCCGTAATTGAGGCGGCGCGGATAGCGGCTTTCCACAGCAAGGCTAAGGAGAGTACAAATGTACCCGTCGATTACACCTTGATTAAGAATGTAAGCAAGCCTAACGGCGCTAAACCAGGTATGGTTATCTTCGTAAATAACCGCACTGTGTATGTCGATCCCGAGCTTCCCGAAAGCTGAAAATCCAATAACGATATAAATATTTTTTAAAATTCCATAAAAGAATAAAATTTGACAAATAATATATTATTATGGGAATGGTAAAAATGTGAAATTTTTACTTTAAAAAATTTTATCATTGCCGATATAGTTCGGGAAATCCGAGTATTATCGGCAGTCGGGGTATCCGACAGGAGGACATTATGTCAGTTTATGATGTAATAGGCGTCCTGGGCGGTTTAGGACTTTTCCTATTCGGAATGAAATTTATGGGAGAAGGACTTGAACTCGCGGCAGGCGCAAAGCTTCGTGTGTTACTGGAAAAAATTACCAGCAAGCGTTTTATCGCTATGCTTGTAGGCGTAATGGTAACGGCGGTAATTCAGAGTTCAGCCGCTACGGACGCGATGGTAATCGGTTTTGTAAACGCGGGGCTTATGGACTTAGGACAGTCCACAGGTATTTTGTTCGGTTCTAAAATCGGTACTACGGCAACCTCGCTGTTGCTCTCTATTAATATTAAAGAGATAGTTCCGATATTTACCTTTATCGGCGTTGCGGTTATTGTATTTGTTAAGAAAAACAACTACAGATACTATGCCCAGATTGCCGCGGGCTTCGGTATACTCTTTATGGGTATGACCTTTATGAGTGAAAGCTTCGAGGGACTTAAAAACTCTCCGCCTTTCCTCAATTTTATCAGTACGATCCAGTCCCCGATTTTAGGATTCTTACTCGGATTGATAATTACAGGAATTATGCAGAGTTCATCGGCGACAGTCGGTATTCTTATGGCGCTCGGAATGAGCGGCGCGATTTCGCTTGACAGCTGTGTATATATAATCTACGGAATGAACGTCGGCGCTTGTATGCCCGTATTCCTTAGCGCGGCCGGCGCTAACCGCCAGGCTAAGCAGGCGGCGCTGTTTAACTTCATAATGTGCTTTATCGGCGCGGTAATCCTTATGGGAGTTACAATAGCTATTTCTTCGACTCCGTTCTCGGTAGTAAATATCTTTACAAATATCCCTGGTCTCAGACATAACGTACCAGGTCAGATTTCAGCGGTACATATCGTATTCAATATCGTAAGAACGCTGATGATGATGCCGTTTACAGGACTTCTTATTAAGCTTACCAAGCTTATTATGCCCGATAAGGCCGAGGAGGACGACGGCGTTACAGTATACCTCGATTCCCGTATTCTTACCACACCTCCTATGGCTGTACAGCAGACCGAGAAGGAATGCGCTCGTTTAGCCGAGCTCGCTAAGGAGAGCTTCGAGTGGTCGCTTGAAGCGGTGCTTGATCAAGATTCCAAGGCGATTAAAAAGGTCGAGGAGAACGAGGTTGTACTCGATAAGCTTACGCATAGTATCACTAAGTATATCGTTAAAATCAACGGCTTGGATATTATGGACTATGACCGAAAGGTTATGGGCGCGATGTATAACGCTATCCAGGATTTGGAGCGTATCGGCGACCGAAGCGAGAATATCTGTTCATCCGCTAAGGAGATAATAAACGGCGATGTAACGTTCTCGGATAAGGCGGTAAAAGAATTAAAGACGATGTTCGAAGCGGTTCAGCAGATTGTCGAGGACAGCTTCTATATGTTCGCTAACCAGAGCAAGGATCCTAACCTGACCGAAGCGGTAATGAAAGCCGAGGATCAGATTGACGAGTACTGCGAGCTGTTTAGACAGAACCATATTAAACGTCTTGAAACAGGCGAATGTAACGCTGAAGCGGGTATCGTATTTATAGAAATTATTACGAACCTGGAGAGAATCAGCGACCACGCTACAAAGGTTGCGCTGTGTATTCCTTATAAGCATACTCCGCAGCCGATAGCCGCTAATTAAATAATAGAAATCGGGAGGGCTTAGGCTCTCCCGTTTTTTTGAGCGAAGAGTGAAGAGTGAAGAATGGAGAGAGGATAATAAAAAATATTGACGATAAATATTTAATTGTGTTATAATAAACTGATAAAATATATTCAGGTGATAGAATTGAAATTTGAACAGGATAAAATTAGAAATTTTTCCATTATCGCCCATATTGACCACGGAAAAAGCACGCTTGCCGACCGTATCCTAGAGCTTACGAAAAGCGTCGCCGTGCGTGATATGGAGGCTCAGATTCTCGACGATATGGAGCTTGAGCGCGAGCGTGGAATTACTATAAAGGCGAGAGCCGTTACCACGATGTATAAGGCTGACGACGGCAACGAGTATCTTTTAAACCTTATCGACACCCCCGGTCACGTTGACTTTAACTACGAGGTCAGCCGTTCTCTCGCGGCGTGCGAGGGCGCGGTGCTTGTTGTTGACGCTTCGCAGGGTATTGAGGCACAGACTCTGGCGAATACCTATCTCGCCGTAGACAGCGGGCTCGAGATTGTACCTGTTGTCAATAAGATAGACTTGGTTTCCGCCGACCCCGACAGGGTAATAAACGAGATTGAGGACGTTATCGGTATTCCCGCCGAGGACGCTCCGCGTATCTCCGCTAAGCAGGGCTTGAATATCCACGATGTGCTCGAGAAAATCGTTACCGATATTCCCGCGCCGACAGGCGATATAAACGCTCCGCTTCGAGGACTGATTTTCGACAGCTACTACGATTCCTACAAGGGCGTTATTATATATGTCCGATTAATGGAAGGTCAGATTCACCCCGGCGACGACTTTAAGCTTATGGCAACGGGTTCGTCGTTTAATGTGGTGGAGTGCGGACTTATGCACGCTACATCTTTAGAGCAGACCGACGCGCTTTACGCGGGCGAGGTCGGATATATCGCGGCTTCGATTAAGTCGCTTTCGGACGCTCAGGTCGGCGATACTATTACGCTCGTTAATAATCCCGCCGATGAACCTCTCCCTGGCTACAGGGAGGCGCAGTCGATGGTGTTCTGCGGAATTTATCCGCTCGACGGCGCTAAGTACGGCGACTTAAAGGACGCTCTCGAGAAGCTTAAGCTCAACGACGCTTCGCTTACCTTCGAGCCCGAAACCTCCGTAGCCTTAGGCTTCGGCTATCGTTGCGGATTCTTAGGACTTCTCCATATGGAGATTATCCAGGAGCGTTTGGAAAGAGAGTATAACCTCGACCTTATTACCACCGCGCCGAGCGTTATTTATAAAATCCATAAAACCGACGGCACGGTTGAAAATATAGACAACCCGACTAACTATCCCGACCCCGCGCTTATCGATTACGCCGAGGAACCGATGACCGACGCCCATATTTATTCGCCCGCCGATTACGTGGGAAATATTATGGAGCTTTGTCAGGACAGGCGAGGTGTGTTTGTCGGAATGGATTATATCGACTCCGACCGAGTTGATATCCATTATAAGCTCCCGCTTGCCGAGATTATCTACGACTTCTTCGATACGCTGAAATCGCGTACAAGAGGCTACGCTTCGTTTGACTACGAGCTCGCCGAGTATGTCAGATCGGAGCTTGTTAAGCTTGATATTATGCTGAACGGCGAGATTGTTGACGCGCTTAGCTTTATTATCCATAAGGACAAAGCCTATCCGCGCGCGCGTAAAATGGCTGAGAAGCTAAAGGAGAAAATTCCCCGCCAGCTCTTCGAGGTTCCAATCCAGGCTTGTATCGGTGGTAAGATTATCGCCCGTGAAACGGTTAAGGCTATGCGTAAGGACGTACTCGCCAAGTGCTACGGCGGTGATATAAGCCGTAAGAAGAAGCTGCTCGAAAAGCAGAAGGAAGGTAAAAAACGTATGCGCCAGCTCGGAACGGTTGAGGTTCCGCAGGAAGCGTTTATGGCGGTACTTAAACTCGATACCGATTAAAATAAGAAAGGAGTGGCGTTATGAAACTGAATAGAATAATAAGCATAGCGCTTTCCTTTGCTGTGCTTTTAAGCGTAGTTTGTTTCGATGTTTCAGCCGCGGGCGGAGATTTCGAGTTTGAAATAACCGACGGCTCGGCTGAGGTTACAGCCTATAACGGCAGCGCCGCTGATGTTGATATTCCCGAAACCCTCGCGGGCTTTAAGGTTACGTCAATCGGCGAGGACGCGTTTCGGAAGAACGGCTTAAAGAGCGTTTCTATGCCCGACACCGTAAAGACGATTAAAAAAAGCGCGTTTGCCGACTGCGCCTCGCTTACAACGGTTCAGTTTTCTTCGTCACTCGAAAGCATCGGAAATACCGCGTTTTATAACTGCGAGGATCTATCCTCGGCTCTGCGTTTCCCCGAGGGACTGAGAGAAATAGGCAATTCCGCGTTCGAGAATTGCTGGGATATGTCGTACGCGATTATTCCTGCTTCCGTAGAGGTAATAGGCTACTGCGCGCTGGGATATTATTACGACAGCGACGCCGATAAAAAATACTATGACTTTAAAAGGTCGGATTTCAGGATTTTAGGATACAATGATTCTGAAGCTTATACATACAGCCTGAGCCATAAAGTAGACTTTTACGACTTGTCCTCGGGCTTTAACGCCGTAACCTCGGGAGGTATGGATTTCTTTATTGAAAACTCCGAAGCCGAGCTTATAGCCTACGCGGGCACATCATATACTCCGTCTATTCCGTCTAAGGTCGGCGGTTATACCGTTACGTCAATAGGCGGCTACGCCTTTTTTGCCGCGGGTATAAGGGATGTCGTTATTCCCGAAACCGTTGTAAGAATAGGGGAGTGGGCTTTCGGAAGCTGCGAAAGCCTAGGCAGTATAAAGATTCCGCCTTCGGTAACTTCTATAGGCGACTGCGCGCTCGGTTATTGCTATGATAATGGATTGGAAGTGCCTTACGACGGCTTTGTTGTAGGCGGCGCTAAGGATTCAGCCGCTAAAAGCTACGCCGAAAAACACAGCTTTAAATTCAAGGATATGTACACTACCACATTAACTCTCACGAAGTCTTCGGGTACGATATATATTAAGGGTAGTTTAAATATTAGCGCTGATGTTAAGAACCCGTTCGGTAAAACGACCTATAAATCAGCCGATACCGATGTGGCGAAGGTTAATTCCTCGGGCAAGTTAACGGGTATTAAAGCGGGCAAAACTAAAATAACCGTCACTAATAACGGCGTTAAAAAGACCTTTACCGTAACGGTAAAAAAGCCGAGCCTGAATATAAGCGCTAAAACGATTAAGCCGAATAAAATCTATCAGCTGAAGATAAAGGGTAAGGTAGGAACGCCTAAGTTTACTTCGAGCAATAAAAAGGTGCTTAAAGTGAACTCTAAAAACGGAAAGTTTAAGGGGCTTAAATCGGGCAAAGCCGTAATCACCGTTAAAACAAACGGTATAAAATTAAAGTGCAAAATTAAAGTGAAATAAAAAAGCAATTAATAGTTAACTGTTAATTTTACCGTAATTACCGCCAGAATTGCTGCGGTAAAATCCGCCGCCAGCGCCGCTATAAGCGTATGGCGGATTTTTTTGATTCCCGCGCTCGAAAAATAAACCGCTATAGCATAAAACGTCGTTTCCGTTGAGCCCGCCAGCACCGATGCCGTCATCCCCGCGAAGCTGTCGGGACCGTAATCTTTATAAATTCCCGTGAGCAGTGCGGTTGAACCTCCTCCTGAAACGGGACGAAGCAGTATCATCGGAACTATTTCTTTTGGGAATCCCAGGCTTTCGGCTAACGGACTTACCGCGTTACAGATTATGTCCGTGGCTCCGCTTGATTTAAGCATATTTACGGCGACGATTAACCCCACTAAGGTTGGCGCGAGCGAGTAGAGTGTTTTAAAACCTTCTTTAGCGCCTGCCGCGAATGTATCGAAAACGGGAACTTTTTTAATAAGCCCGAAAATAATTACCACCGCTATAAACGCGGGCATAAATATCTCAACCGTCATATTTACCCTCTCGGCTTAAAAGCTTAGAAAGTCCGAGCCCTACCATAAGCGCGCAGGCTGAGCTTATCCATACGCACGGTAGAATTGAAAACGGCTGAGAGCTGCCGTAGGTTTGCCTTAGTACCCCGACCATAGTCGGCATAATCTGGATAGACGCGGTGTTCATAACGACAAAGGTCACCATATCGTCCGATGCTTTTTCGCTTTCGGGCGAGTGCTTTTTCAGCTCCTTAACCGCGCTTATTCCGAACGGCGTAGCGGCGTTTCCGAGCCCGAGCAAATTAGCGCTGACGTTCATACTTATGTATTTAAACGCCTTGCTGTCCTTATCTACGTTTTTGAATAAAAGGCTAAGCACGGGCGATAAAATACGGCTGAGCGCCTTTGTAACGCCGCCTTTGTCGGCGATTTCCATAATCCCCGACCAGAGCGTTAGCGCTCCCGCCATTGTTATAAGCAGGCTTATGCTCTCAGCGGCGCCGTTGATTACCGCCTGCGAAAGCGCGCTTGTGTTGTTTGTCATTACCGCGCAGACAAGCGATATTATTATCATTCCCGCGAAAATATAATTCATCATAAATAACACCTAGGTGACAATTATCGACATACAATTGTAAATTGTTGACTTTTTTGACAATTTTTGGTAAATTGTTTTTTAGAAGGGGTGATTAAATGGCTTATACAAGCTATAAAAAAATAGATGACGTCGGACGAGTTGTTCTGCCCAAGGACGTCCGCGAGGAGCTCGGGCTTCGTATTAACGATATGCTGAGAATCGAAACGGAAAACGACAGGATTGTTATTACTAAAGCCGAGGAGAGCTGTATTTTCTGCGGAAAAAGCTCGGGTATTAAGCGCTATATGGGCAAAACTGTCTGTGAAAGTTGTATAAAAAAGCTGAATAAGGCTTGACAAACGGCGGTAAATAATTCATTATATAAATGTCTTTAAATTTCCATTTAAAATGGGGTGTAATAAATGTCAAGAATTGATAAGGAAAATTATTATCTCGATATTGCCGAGACTGTGCTCGAGAGGGGAACCTGTATACGCAGGAACTACGGCGCAATTATAGTTAAAAACGACCAGATTGTATCGACAGGTTATGTAGGAGCTCCGAGAGGAAGAAAGAATTGTATTGACCTCGGAACCTGTATCCGCGAGAAAATGAACGTACAGCGCGGTACCCGCTACGAGCTCTGCCGAAGCGTACACGCCGAGGCTAACGCTATTATCCACGCTCCGCGCGAGCAGATGATAGGCGCTACCTTATACCTTGTCGGCAAGGAATTCGGCACGGGTAAATATGTTGAGAACGCTAACTCCTGCGCTATGTGTAAGCGTATGATAATAAACGCGGGTATTAAGCGCGTGGTTATAAGAAACAGCAAGGATGATTTTACCGCGATTTATGTTGAGGACTGGATCGTGGACGACGACTCTCTCGACGGTAAAGAGGGCTATTAATCTATAAAGGATAGGGGGCGGTATTCCGCCCCGTTTTGTTATGGCGAAAATATATTTTATTGATACAAATAATTATTCGTTAAAAGAATTAAATATTAATTCATTACCCGCTTATCGGCGCGATAAAATAGAGCGTCTTGCTCACGACGGTGATAAGCTGAAATCCGCCTGCGCGGGATTAATGGTGAAGAAGTTTTTTGGCGATAAAGAGATTAAGCTCAACGAATACGGAAAGCCGTATATCGAAAACGGAAAGCGCTTTAACCTTTCCCACAGCGGTGATTACGTGGTTCTGGCGCTGAGTGAGTTCGAGGTCGGATGTGATGTAGAAGTTACGCGCGACGCTGACTATAAGCGCCTCGGGAAAATCGTGTTCCACGAAAACGAGCTGAAAAAGCTGGACGAAACCGAGGATAAAAAGGCTTACTTTTTTAAGCTTTGGACATCCAAGGAAGCGTTTATAAAATGTCTCGGCGAGGGTTTCCATTTTAATACAAGCGGTCTTGATTTAAGCGAGCTCCCCGATAAGCTTAGCCTCGGCGGACGAACCTTCTTTTTTAAAGAGTATATGCAAAAAGGCGCTGTGATTATGCTATGTACGGAGGATAAAATTCTCCCGCCTGAGATTAAAGAAATAAAACTATAAAAAACGGGTAGAGAAGCTCGGAGTTCCGAACTTTTCCGCCCGTTTTTATTCTGATTAGTTTTTAAAGCTTAATTACTTTAAGCCTTTCTCGTAGCTTTCAATCATCTTTTTAACCATCTGACCGCCGACAGAACCTGCCTGACGAGATGTGAGGTCTCCGTTGTAGCCCTGCTTAAGGTTAACGCCTACCTCGTTAGCTGCTTCCATCTTGAAGCGCTCGAGAGCTTCCTTAGCCTCGGGAACAACAATGTTGCTCTTAGACATAAGTTTTTTCTCCTTTTCTTTTCATTTTCTATTTTAAGCAACTTTACGTTGCTATAGTATTGTGCGTAGATTTTTCGATTTTATAAAAGGCAATTTTTGTATAAAAAAGTCTGCTGTGTAAAATTGATTTATTAAAATATATATGTTAATATTAATTAAATAGAAAAGCGAGGTTTACGCTATGGAGAAAAAGCCTTTTAAGCTCGGTATACTGGTCGGAAGATTTCAGACTCTGCACTCGGGCCACGAGATGATGATAAACACCGCCGTTGAGCTTTGCGATGAAGTCGCGATATTCGTCGGCTCGGCTCAGGAGAGCGGTACATATAAGAATCCTTTTTCCTACGAAGTACGTAAGGATATGCTCGAAAAGATTTTCGGCGACAGGATAAAAATTTTTCCGCTCAACGATATCGGCGTCGGCAACAACTCGAGCTGGGGCGAGTACGTTTTAAACAGCATTGTCGAGAACACGGGCAGATATCCCGATTTGCATATTTCGGGCAAGGAGGAACGCCGTGTAAGCTGGTTTGACGGAATCGAGGGAGTTAGTATCGCGGAGCTTTACATTCCGAAAACCATTGATATCTCCGCGAGCGAGATGCGGGAGTTTTTTATAAACGGCGATTTTGAGAGCTGGAAGAAATACACCAATCCCGTGTTGTACGGCGAGTTCGAAAAACTAAGAGAAATCGTAGTTAATTCCAAGGATATAACCCAAACGAGCAGTATATAACAAAAAGGCAGTTTAAGCGTGATGTTTAAACTGCCTTTTAGGTTTAGTGATTAAAAAGAGTAATTATCTTATATATTATACCGTCTTGCGGGTGGAAGTAGACTACGTCTCCGCCTTGCGACATACGGATTATATAGACCGTAAAAAGAATTACGACAAAGCATACGCTTATTATCGAAACGGTTTTATCGTTTTTTCTGAACAAATACAGCAGTAAGACGAAAATCGGTAATAAAAATATAAGGGGATGAAAATGCCACGCCGCCGCAAAGTCCAGCCTTAAACACGAAAAAGCCGCGCGCGTCATACCGCATCCCGGACAAGCAAGTCCCAGAAGCCACCTTATAGGACAGCCGCAGTAAATATAAAACAATACCAGAAGTACAAAAACCGTTATTCTGATTACAGCGGATTTAAGGTCGTTGCCAAAAATCTTTTTTCGATATTTTACGATTAAATCACTCATATAATAAAACTCTTTTACTTTTTTAAATTTATCCGTAATATTTTAGCAGATAAATTGCCGTTTTGTCAATTATCATCGGATAAAAGAGAATAAAATTATTTTTTTAAATTGCTTTATTGCAATTATTCTGCCGAAAATTGGTGATATAGTAGTCTTACTGTAGAGGAACCACAATATGTTGAGGAATTTCGGAGGGTAATGATGGTAAAAAAATACGGTAAAAAGGCGGCTTCGGCGATAACGGTATTTATGATTATTTCTATTGTATTTTCTTCGTTGTCTATATCCGCTTTCGCGGCTGAGTCGAAATCAAGTAAGCCGAAGTATAAAATTCCCGCGGCTACGGAAAAGCGTAATACGTTCGCTAAAACGTATAAATATGTAGTTAAAGGGAAAACCTCGTACGGCTACGACTGGAGCTATAACACGTATTCAAAGGATATAAAAGTAACCTGTAAGTACAGCTTTAAGGATAAAAACTATACCTTTAGAGTAAAAGGCACGAAATACGGTCTTGTTAAGGTTATTCTGAAGTATAAGAAGAATGACAAAAGCTGGGTTAGCGTTCCGATGAAGGTTTTTGTAGATCCTAAGAAAAACATTATGAGAGTAAAAATGTAGTTACTTATATAAAAACGCCCGCTCGTTTTGAGCGGGCGTTTTGCGGTTTAATAGCTATTTAAAACTCTTTCCGATTAAAGTCAGTTTAGACTTGAACCTCACGGAATCGAGGCTTAACCCTATAACCGTGAATAGTATCGCGCTTGAGCCCGCCTGAATTAAATTCGGGAGCAATTCCGCGAAAGCCGCGCCTGTATCGTACAGAAGCGTATTAGCGGCGAAATAACCTGTCAGCGTAATGAGTGTTGTCGGAAGCAGCATCATAAGATTCGGGATGTTGATTATTCTGTCGGTGTTCGATTTGTTAAGGTGGATTTTAATAAGGAAGAACGGCAGTACATTTAAAGCCTTTATTATTGCCGTGGGAATCGCCCATTGGGGATATCCCGATAACAAATCCGCCGCCGCTCCGCCGATAGAAGCGGCGAAAAATCCGAACGGTCCCGGCAGTATGCTCGCCGCCAGGTAGACAATTGAATCTCCTACGTGGATATATCCGAGAGGCGCTGGGATTTTAATGTATGAAGTTGTTATGAGTATAAGAGCGGCGAACATCGCCGTTAAGGTTGTAAGCCTTAGTCTTGTCTGTTTATCCATAGTAAGTAACCTCGGTTTCTTTTGTTCTGTCTATAAGGTAGGGGATAGCTTTCTCGAAGTCTACGCCGTACCAGTTAGCCTTTTCGTCATTCTTGGTAATGCGGATACACTCGGCGGTAAAGTCCGCGGCGATAGTTAAGCTGTCTTTAATAGATTTTCCGCGTACCGCAAGTCCCGTAAAGGTCGAGCTGAATATATCGCCTGTGCCGTGGAAAACGGCGTCTACTTTATCCTGAGTATAATAGAAGAATTCGTCAGTCGCGCTGTCATAGTATAATACTCCGTATTTTCCGCCGAACTCGGCGCCTGTGAGCACAATTTTCTTAGCTCCCATATCGGAAAGCTTTTTAACGATGTCTTTAGCGAAAGCCTCGTCGTATTCCTCTCTGTACTGTGTACCTGTCATCAGGCAGGCTTCGGTGATATTCGGAAGCGCTATATCAGCTTTGGCGCAGAGCTTAGCCATTTCGCGCGGGAAATTTTCATCAAAAGCGGGGTAGAGCTTGCCGTTATCCGCCATAGCGGGGTCTACGATTATAAGGTCATTTTCTCTTTTAAGGGAATTTATAAGCGTAATTACCTTGTCGATTTGCTGAGCGGACGCGAGATATCCCGTATAGAACGCGTCGAAGTGAATATTTTCGCTTTTCCAATGCTCGGCTATCGGTAAAATCTGGTCGTCCAAATCCTTACAGGTAAAGTTTTTAAACATTGTATGAGTAGAGAGTACCGCGGTGGGGATAATAGCCGCCTCTACTCCCACAGCCGATATAATCGGCAGAGCTACGGTGAGCGAGCATTTACCCACACAGGATATATCCTGAATCGTTACTATTCTTTTCATAAGAATTCTCCCTTTTTCTAGGATAAAAACAGTATATCATTTTAACTGTCATTTTAAAATGGGCAGTTTTAATGAAATTATAAAGGACAGTTTGACGATATTTATTGTTTTTAAATAGTATTTAAAAAGTTAAGCATAAAATTTTGTTGCATATCTATGAAGCGTGTGGTAAAATGTAGTTGAGGCATAAGCTTTAGCTTAAACGGATTCTATTGAAAAGGAGAAATTCTTATGGGACTTTTTGGAAAAATGTTTGAGAAAAAAACCTGCGCTTTCTGCGGAGGAGAAATAGGAATGCTTGGAAACCGCAAGCTTGAAGACGGAAATATGTGTAAAAAATGCGCGGCTAAGCTGTCGCCGTGGTTCAGCGACCGCCGCAGAAGTACAGTAGAGACTATAGGAAAACAGCTCGAGTACCGCGAGGCTAATAAGGAAGCTGTGGCTAAGTTTAAGCCAACTCTTACTTTCGGTACAGATACTAAGGTGTATCTCGACGAGGACGACAGAAAATTCGTTGTTACCCGCGCTAACCCGAACAGATTCAGCGAGGAGAATCCCGACGTTATCGACTTCTCGCAGGTAACGGGAGTTGATATTGATATCGACGAGGATACAACCGAGGATATGCGCGAGGATAAAGAGGGTAACGAAATCAGCTACAATCCCCCGAGATTCTTCTACAGCTACGATTTTAACGTTATTATAAGGGTCAACAGCCCCTACTTTGATGAGATTAAATTCAGGCTCAATTCTTCTGATGTTGAGACTAATCCCGAGAATTCCGTGCCCGCTAATATGAAGCCTTATCCCGAGATGAATCAGGATTACGCCGAGTATAAGAAAATGGGCGAGGATATTAAAAACGCTCTCACCTCAGCCCGTCAGCAGGTAAGAGATGAAGCGGCTGCCGCGAGAGTTCCCAAGCAGGCTGTTGTATGTCAGTGCTGCGGAGCTTCTACGATCCCCGACGATAACGGACGCTGCGAGTATTGCGGCGGAGCGGCAATTTAATTAACATTTTAAGGAGGTTTATTATGAGAAGATCAATCAGTATTATTTTAGCGGTTGTTATGCTTCTAAGCGTAATCTGTATCGCTCCCGCAAGCGCTAACGCTATTACAAGCGGGAATTTCGGTTACAGGCTCACTAAGAGCGGCAACGCTGTAATTTTCAATTATTACGGAAATAAAACCGACGTAGTTTTCCCCGCGACTCTCGACGGCCATAAGGTTACGGCGATTGATACGGGAGTAAATTTCAATGACGATTATACCAATTTCGGTAAGGTTACTATCTCCAAGGGTATTAAGAAAATCTGCGGAGGCGCGTTCGAAAATTGTAAAATCGACACTCTGGTTTTACCCTCGACTGTTACAACGATCGAGAACTACGCTTTCTGCGGTAACGACTTCGAGTCCGTAAAGCTTCCCGAAAAGGCGCTTAACTTAGGCGTAGAAGTATTCGCTTCCTGCTATAGTCTTAAAAAGGTTACATTACCCTCGAAGCTTACTAAGATACCTAAGAGCTTTTTCAGCGGATGTAAAAAGCTGAAAGAAATAAAGCTTCCCTCTAAGGTTAAGACAATCGGAGAAGCCGCGTTCTTAGGTTGTAAAAAGCTTTCTAAGGTTACTTTTAATTCTAAGCTTACCAAAATCGGCAAGAGAGCTTTCGAAAGCTGCGAAGCGCTTACGAGCGTTAAGCTTAACGAAGGTTTAAAGACAATTTGCGAGGACGCGTTTACGGAGTGCTATACGCTTAAAAAGGTTTATTTACCTTATACTCTTAAAACAATTGAAAAATTCGCGTTTTTCTTCGATTCAGCTTTAGAAACGGTGACTATTCCCGATTCCGTTAAAACAGTAGGCGACTACGCTTTCGGATATTTCAACGAAGTTTTCGGTGACGACGATCTAATGTACTTTAAGTATCAGGACGAAGGCGGTAACCCCTTTGTTATCAAGGCTTATAAAAACACCGCGGGCGCTAAATACGCTAAGGATAACGAATTTACTTATAAGGAGATTAAAGCTCCTAAAAAGGTTAAGGTGAATAAGAAAACCGCTAAATTAACAGTAGGTAAAACTCTTAAGCTTAAAGCGACATTTAAGCCTAAAAAAGCCGTAACCCTGCTGAAGTGGAAATCAAGCAATAAGAAAATAGCTACAGTTACCCAGAAGGGTAAGGTAAAGGCTAAGAAACGCGGTAATGTAACAATCACCGTTAAAACTCACAACGGTAAGAAAGCTAATTGTAAAATTAAAGTAGTTTAATTCCATTATAGAATAATAGCAAAACCGCAACTATAGTAAAGTTGTAAAAATTTAATTTACTTGATAAAAATTTCGAGGTCAGCTCAAATTGAGCTGACCTCGATGTATTAGGGAAAACTATACTGAGATGAATTTAAACTTATTTTTCTTAGCGTATTTATGAGCGGGAGAGTTTTTCTTACCTTTAATAGTAAAGCCTTTTATTTTTTGGGTAATGTAATCTTCTTCTTCACTGCTGTAATAAGCTTCCGTATATCCGATTCCGAAGCTTTTAATCCTGACCTTTTTCGGCAGATAAACTACCTTTAGATTTTTGCATTTACTAAACGCGTTCATACAAATCGTAGTTTTCGCCTTCGTGCTGAACTTAACCTTACTTAATTTTTCACAGCGATAAAAGCATTCCTCATTAAGCGTAAGAGCCTTTCGGTTTTTAAAGGTTACGGATTTAAGTTTTTTGCAACCCTCAAAGGCATTTGAACCTATTCTTTTTACGTTTTCCGAAACAACAATTTTTTCGAGATAATTATGGAGTGAAAAGGCGAAACATCTTATATCGGTTACGCTTCTCGGTATTGTAAAGCTTTTATTTGTTTTATATTTCGGGTAGTAAACAAGACTGTTTTTTTCTTGTTGTATAATACGCCGTCTTTAGCGGAGTAGTTTTTGTTATCTTTATCGACGGTAAACTTCTTTAGCGGAGTTTTGTAGAATGCGTCAGTGTTCAGATAGGTGAGTTTTTTGGGGATTTTTAAACTTGTGATTTTGATTTTTGCAAATGAGTAGCTGCATATCTCCGTTACATTATCGGGCAGTTTAATACTCTTTAAAGCTGTACATCCTGAAAAAGCGGATTGCGGAATAAAAGTTAAATTTTTGCTGAGAGTTATGTTTTTAAGTTTTTCGCATTTATAAAAACATCCGTATCCGAGTTCTTTTACGGTATCGGGCATTGTTACTGAAACGACGTTCTTTTTCGCGAAGCCGAACTTTCCTAATTTGCTATCGTATGAATCGTAATCGTCCTCGTCATCATAATCTTTTGAAGAGTAGTAAGACTCAACGCTTGCTAAATCATATCCGACTTTAATTACTTTATGTCCGTCAATTGTTTCGGGAATATTAACCTCGGCAGAGTTACCCGTATAGTTTATAATCTGAGCGTCATTACCTTTTAATATGTATGTATAATCACCGCTTTTTATCGCGTCTTTTTCTTCGGCGGCACAGGCGCTTATCGTAAACGACGAAAGTATAACCGCCGATAAGATTATTAATGATAATAATTTCTTCATAAAAACACCTCCTAAACCGCAACAAATTTAAATTTGTATTTCTTAGCGTATTTATGAGCAGCTGAGTTCTTTTTACCCTTTATTGTAAAATTCTTTATTTTATGGTCTATATCTTTATGATTTTTCTCATCATTAGTGGTATAAAAGCCTAAGGCTTGTTTACCTATTTTTATTACGTTTTTCGGAACGGTTACTGATTTAAGTTTTTTACATTCCCAGAGCGCGTATTTTTGGAGCTCAACCTTTTTATTCCCCGTAAATTTAAGTGAGTTTATTGCGCTTTCGTAAAACGCGAATTTTTCAATTAGCTTTAAATTTTTTGGTAAAATAATCTTTTTAACTTTAGCGGAATAGGTAAAAGCTCCATCTTTTATTGTTTGTACTTTATCGGGTATTTTAAACTTCTTTATATTTTTATGACTCGGAAAATATACAAGCGAGGATTTTTTCTTGTTATAAAGGACGCCGTCTTTCGCGGTGAAGTATTTGTTTTCCTTGCTTACTGTAATTGCTTTTAAATTAAGCCATAATAAATCAGCGCTTTTAATATTTTTAGTTAAGTGGATTTTCGATATGTTTGTCCCCGCAAAGGCTTGAGAATCAAATTCAGTCATAGCCTCGGGAATATTAATTGTCTTAAGTTTTTTACAATCAGAAAAAGTCCACATTCCAAGCTCTTTAACATTTTTTCCGAATCTAACCCTTTTTAGATTGGAACAGTTTTCGAAGCAGAACATTCCGATTTCCGTGACCGTATCGGGAATGATTACTTCTTCTATGTATTTGTTATGGCTGAATGAGCCGTATGCGCCTCCTTCATCAATTTCAGCGCCGAAAATTGTTGTTACTTTATGCCCGTCTATTTCGGACGGAATTGTTACTTTAGACGCGGTGCCGCTGTAGCTGTCAATACCGATTTGATTACTAGTGATGTAATGGTAGGAAAAATCCTTATAGTAATAAGTCCTGTTTTCAACCAATCCCGCTGACGCGCTTACAGCCGATATTGAGATAAGTATCAATAAAGAAAGTAATAAAGAAATAAATCTTTTCATAAAAACACCTCCTATAATATAGACGGATTGAATCCGAATTTTTGTACCTGTAATTTTGTTTTCCACGTTATGCATAATTATTATATCTATAAATTGTGCATATTGACAAGGAAATTATAATAACTCTCTTTCTATTATAGTAGTGTCAAAAAACCGCGAAAAAGTTTCAATATTTTCTAAAAAAATTATACCACAAAAGAGTTTCTCTGATGTGCACAAATATTAGGAGCGGGATTTGTGCATTATTGCCAGAAGTATTGACTAAAGTAAAAGTGTATGCTATACTAATTTGCGAATAAGTCGCAAATTGAGGTGGGCGTTATGCCAAAATATATGACAAAACAGCGGAAGCTTTTAACAGAATACCTGTCGTCAAGAACCGACGAGAGTATCTCCGCGAGCATGATAGCCGAGGCGCTTTCCGATAAAATAAGCAAGAGCGCCGTATACCGCAACCTTGCCGATATGGAAGCTGAGGGTAAATTGCGCCGAGTAGCGAATAAGGGCTCGCGCGAGGTTATTTACCAGTATGTGGACGAAGAAAAATGCCACGACTGTCTGCATTTAAGCTGTAAAAAATGCGGTAAAACCTACCATATGAAGCACACCGCGGCGGACAGTCTGATTGATAATGTTAAAGTTAACGAGGAATTTGTGATTGATAAAGAAAAAACAGTTCTCTACGGAATATGTAAGGATTGCAGAAAGAAAGGGTAATATGAAAAAGATAATAGCGCTTTGCCTTTGCCTGATTGCGGTTGTATCGGCTGTATCGGGCTGTTCGGCAAATACCGAAAATGATAACGGAAAAATCAATATAGTTACGACTATTTTCCCGCTTTATGAGTGGACAAAAAATATCGCGGGCGATAAGGCTGACGTAACCTTGCTTGTCGATAACGGCGTGGATTTACATTCGTTTCAGCCATCCGCCGAGGACATTGTTAAAATCTCTACCTGCGATATGTTCGTGTATGTCGGCGGCGAGTCCGATAGCTGGGTGGATGACGCGCTAAAGGAAAAAGTAAATAAGGATATGGCGGTCGTTAATTTGCTCGAGCTCCTGAAAAACGATATAAAAGAGGAAGAAACGGTTGAGGGAATGCAGGAGGAAAAAGGCGAAGAGGACGAAAAAGAGTATGACGAGCATATCTGGCTTTCGTTAAGGAACGCGCGTAAATGCTGCGATGGTATCTGTAAAGAGCTTGTTTCTGTTGATAAAAAGAATAAAACCTCGTACGAAAGTAATAATAAAGATTATTCGGATAAGCTGAATAATCTCGACAATGAATACAAAACCGCGGTTAACAGCGCTAAGACAAAGACAGTAGTATTCGGCGATCGTTTTCCGTTTCGGTATCTCGCTGACGATTACGATATAAAGTATTACGCCGCTTTCGCGGGATGCTCGGCGGAAACCGAGGCGAGCTTTAAAACTATAGCTTTCCTCGCCGATAAGGTAGACGAATATAAGCTGAACGCAATTTTTAAAATCGAAACCTCCGACGATAAAATCGCGAAAACAATACGGGAGAATACAAAATCGAAGAACCAGAAAATACTTACCCTCGATTCTATGCAGAATAAAACCGCCAAGGATATTAAGAATAAAATTACCTATCTCTCCGTAATGAAAAACAATCTTAATACACTTAAAGAGGGACTGAATTAAAGCTTTAAACTCCGCTTGATTTCGAGCGGAGTTTTTTTCTTGGGAATTACAAGATTAGCTTTTATTTTTATTCTGAATATGGTATATTATAAAAGTAAGTATTGTATGTTATATATCATATTAAAAAGGAGGTACAATATGCAAAATTTTGATTACCAAACCCCGACAAGGCTGATTTTCGGACAGGGAGTTATCAAGGAGCTTCCCGAGGTTATGGCTCAGTTCGGAAAGAAAATACTGCTCACCTACGGCGGAGGCAGTATTAAGAAAATCGGATTGTACGATAAGGTTAAGGAGCTTTTAAAGGACTTTGAGATTTTTGAGCTCTGCGATATCCAGCCGAACCCTAAGTATGACCCGAGCGTGCTCGACGGCGTAAAAATCTGTAAGGAAAACGATATTGATGTAATCTTAGCCGTAGGCGGCGGAAGTGTTCTCGACTGCTCTAAGGCTATAGCGGCAGGCGCTAAATACGACGGCGATCCGTGGGATTTGATTTCGTATAAGGCGTTCGCTAAGGAATCAACCCCGATTGTTGATATTATTACCCTTGCGGCTACAGGCAGCGAATACGACGCGGGCGGAGTTATCTCCCGTACCGAAACCAACGATAAGATTGGTTTCGTTGACCCACATAATTACCCGAGGGTATCGTTCCTCGACCCGACATATACCTTTACTGTTTCGAAAAAACAGACTGCCGCGGGTTGCGCCGACGCGATGAACCATATTATTGAGCAGTATTTCTGCGAGGACTCTACTCTCTTAAATGACGGCTTTATGGAAGCGGGCTTAAAGAGCCTTATGGTAAACGCCGTTAAGTGTCTCGAAAATCCCGAGGATTATACCGCGAGAGCGGAAATGATGCTTACCTGTACCTACGGCTGTAACGGTATCTATTCCTTAGGCAACAGCGAATCGGGCTGGCCGTGCCACGGTATTGAGCACGCTTTAAGCGCGTACTACGATATTACCCACGGCGAAGGTCTGGCAATTATTACACCGCGCTGGATGAAGTTTATTCTCTCCGAAAAGACGGTAGACCGTTTCGTAAAATACGGTGTAAATGTGTTCGGTATTGACGAGAGCCTGGATAAATTTGAGATTGCGAATAGGGCGATTGACGAGACTTATAAGTTCTTTGAGTCGATCAATATTCCTATGCACTTAAAGGATGTCGGAATTGACGACAGCCGTATCGGCGAAATGGCTCACCATATTGCGGTTAACGAGGGGCTCGAGGAAGCTTACGTTCCGCTAAGCGAGGACGACCTCGTTAAAATTCTTACCGATTCTCTATAAAAAATAGAAAACGGAAGCGCTTTAAGCGTATTTGTTGTACTTTTGTTGTAGTCTGTATGCTATACTTTCGGCAACAAAACTAAAAACATTTAAAGGAGAGTAAAATATGAAGAAAACAATAGTAATTTCAATGCTGACGTTATTAACCTTGGTTACTGTTTTTGTCGGTTGTAATACACGGGGTAATGATACCACGATGACACCTGACGCTACTTATGCTCAGGCGACAACTAAGTCTGAAACAACCGCTCCCGCTGCAACAACAGCTCCCGCTACAACAGCCGCTACCGAAAAAGCGACGAAGGCGGTTAAGACTTCCGCTGAAAAGGAAAAAAGTGTTACGCTCGAAAAGGCGAGAGCGATTGCCGTAAAGGACGCGGGAATCGGAAACGCCGAGGTGTCCTTTACGAAAGCGAAGCTCGATACAGACGACGGCGTTAAGATTTACGAGATTGAGTTTACGTACAACGGCAACGAATACGAATATGATATTAACGCAAAAACAGGAGCTATTATTGAAAAGAATAAAGAACCTGTTGACGATTAATATACTGCATTCCTTAACGGCCCCGCTTTTGATTTAAAAGGCGGGGTTAATTCTTTTGTGGAATTATAAATTATTTTTAAAATATTTATAAAAGCGATTGTTTTTGTTGTACTTTTGTTGTAGTCGGTTTGCTATACTTATGCCATAAAATAAAAAACCTTCCAAAATACAGCAAAGGAGATAATGAAAATGAAAGCAACTCTTAAAAACCTCTTCGAAAAAATTATGGACGCTACTGTAGGTCCCGAAGAAGCTATTATTACCAACGAATAATTTAATATACACACTCTTAAATCATCCAAAACCGCAGCCGTCCGTTTTTTAACGGGCGGTTGTTTTTTACAATAGTCAACCTTTACGGAGCTGTTCGGTTTTGCGCGCTTTATTGTAATTGTCTGTATTTTAAAAGCTATCTCGGCAATACTTTTAACAGAGTATGTTAAGGGAGCTGTTAGAGTGCAGTATAATAAAGTCGAAATCTGCGGTGTTAATACCGCTGAGCTTAAGGTGTTGTCGGAAAAGGATAAGAGAGAATTGCTTTTTACTATCCGTAACGGTAACGAGAAAGAGAGTAAAATCGCGCGCGAAAAGATGATAAAAGGGAATTTACGACTGGTGCTGTCGGTTATCCAGCGGTTTTCGGGAAGGGGAGAAAACCCTGACGATTTATTCCAGGTCGGCGTTATAGGGCTTATTAAGGCGATTGACCACTTTAATCCCGAAATGGACGTGAGGTTCTCTACCTACGGCGTGCCGATGATAATCGGCGAGGTAAGGCGGTATCTGCGCGATAATAATTCCGTAAGGGTTTCGCGCTCGATGCGGGATATTGCCTACCACGCTATGCAGATTAAGGAAAAGCTCACTAACGATATGAACCGTGAGCCGACGGTAGAGGAGATAGCCAAGGAGCTTAATCTTCCGAAGCATACGGTAGTGCTCGCGCTCGAGGCGATTGTGGAGCCTGTGTCGCTGTATGAACCGCTGTTTTCCGACGGCAACGATACGGTTTACGTTATGGATCAGATAGGCGATAATATAGACGATAAGGACTGGGTGGACGAAATCTCGATGAAGGACGCGATAAAAGGTCTTAATGAAAGGGAGAAGAAGATAATCGGTCTTAGGTTTTTTAAGGGCAAAACGCAAATAGAGGTTGCCGAGGAAATCGGCATTTCCCAGGCGCAGGTAAGCAGGATTGAGAAGAACGCTTTAAACAGGATTAAGGGAGTTTAGGATTCAGGACAAAGGGGAAAGGGGAAAGGATAAAGGGAAGGTCGTGCAGATGGAATAAATAAATGATTTACCTTTACCGCCCGACCGAATTAATATTGTCATCCTGAGTGGTTTGCGTAGCAAAATTCGCGGCAGCGAATAATCGAAGGATCTTAAAGGTAAAAGATTCTTCGGCAAGCTCAGAATGACACGTTATAGGCTCGGTCGGTTTCATATACCGAGCTATCTACTCGACATTCCCTTTCCCCTTAATCCTTAGCCCTTAATCCTTATTAATACAGTCGGGAAACTGTTGCAGTTTCCTATTCCGAGCTATCTACTCGACATTCGCTGAGAACTGACTACTGAATACTGAGAACTAAATATCCTCTTTATCCAAAACATCATAGGATATTAAACGTACGGTGGATATGACATTAAGAAAGAAACGCTCCTGACTTACGCGGATAATAAAAACTCTTTACAAAAACACTTTCGTGTGGTAAAATGTAAATGCTTTATCAATTTAATGTACGACAGTGTTTAGGAGTTGAAATTATGAATTCTAAATTAAAGAACGACCAGACTGATTTTTTATTTGAGGCTATTCTTACATTAAAGACGAAAGAAGATTGCTACAGATTTTTCGAGGACCTGTGTACACAGCCCGAGCTTAACGCTATGTCACAGCGTATTGTAGTCGCTAAGCTGCTTCACGAAAAGACCGTTTATAACGATATTGTTAAGCAGACAGGCGCGTCTACAGCGACAATCAGCCGTGTTAAGCGTTCCTTGAATGAGGATACCGACGGCTATATGCTCGCGTTTAAAAATATGGGAATTAAGGTAGATAAATAATGGAATCCTACGGCATTTTCGCCGATTTTTACGACGCGTTGACCTTGAATGTGGATTATAAAGAACGCGCTCGGTATATTGTCGACACGCTTAAAAGCCTTAACCACGATATGGGACTGACGCTCGACTTAGCCTGCGGTACTGGTAAGCTTACTTTAGAGCTTAAAAAGCTCGGCGTTGATGTTTACGGAGCCGACGCTTCCGAGGATATGCTTTCCGTGGCTTATGAAAAGGCGGTTGGGGAAGGCTTTGGCGATATGCTGTTCCTCTGCCAGAAAATGCAGGAGCTGGATTTGTACGGAAGTATAGATACCTGCGTCTGTACCTTGGACAGCATAAACCATATGACCGATATCGCGGACGTTAAAAAGACGTTCGAAAGAGTTTCGTTGTTTATGAATAAGGGCGGATACTTTTTATTTGACGTGAATACGGTTTATAAGCATAGGGAGGTTCTCGGCGATAATACCTTTGTCTATGATTTGGATGAGGTTTACTGTGTTTGGGAAAATTCTCTAAAAGAAAATAATATAGTGGATATTGATATAAATTTCTTTGTTCCGAACGGTGAGCTTTACGAGCGGTATGAGGAAAGCTTTTCTGAGCGCGCGTATACCGAAAACGAACTTACCGATATGCTGAGAGGCGCGGGATTCGAGGTTGTAAAACGCTTCGGTGATATGACCGATAAAGCTCCGAGCGACGACGAACAGCGTGTTATTTATATAGCTAAAAAGAAATAGGATGAGTTTATGGATAAGATTATAAGATGTATAACCTCGGACGGCGCGATAATGGCTTCGGCTGTAGACGCGTCCGATATAGTTTTCACCGCCCAGCGGTTACATAATACAACGCCTGTAGCGACCGCGGCGTTAGGCAGACTGCTCTGCGCGGGCTCAATGATGGGTATGAGCTTAAAGCAGAATAACGCCAAATTAACCTTGCAGGTAAACGGCAACGGTCCTTTGGGCTCGGTTGTGGTAGTCGCCGACTCGAATGGTAACGTAAAGGGTTATGTTACAAATCCCGACTGCGAGACCGAGTATTATAATAACGGAAAGATTAATGTTTCCGCGGGTGTCGGTAAATACGGTACGTTAGGAGTAATACGCGACTACGGAAGCCGTGATCCTTATGTGGGACGTGTTCCGCTCGTAAGCGGCGAGATAGCCGAGGATATTACGAGTTACTACGCAACTTCGGAGCAGATACCGACCGTTTGCGCCTTAGGCGTGCTTGTCGATAAGGAGGACGGTAAAGTTCTCCTCGCGGGCGGACTGCTTATCCAGCTTCTCCCAGGGGCTGACGACAGTACGATTGATAAGCTCGAGAAGAATATCTCCGAGCTCGAGCCCGTTACGACTATGTTCGCCAAGGGTATGAGTATTCTCGAAATATGCAAAACTGCGTTAAAGGGCTTCGAGGTCGAGGTGCTGGACGAGGAGAAGGTTAATTTTGTCTGCGGCTGTTCGAGAGAAAAAATAGATAGCTATTTCGCGGGCTTGCCCGAGGACGAACTCAGGGAATGTATAACCGAGGACGGTACCGCCGAGGTGAATTGTCAGTTCTGTAACAAGACCTATATTTTCTCGAAATCCGATATTGAAAAAATAATTAAAAATAAAAATTAAAAAATTCTAAAAAAGGTATTGACAACAGCAAGTTTTTGTTGTATTATTATTTAGTCGCTGAAATGAAGCGATTGTGTGGGAGATTAGCTCAGCTGGGAGAGCACC
>DEFK01000015.1:0-82747 GCA_002350765.1 Ruminococcaceae bacterium UBA2854 | reverse complement strand
GGTAAGGCACGGGTCTGCAAAACCCTGATTCACCAGTTCAAATCTGGTCGACGCCTCCAATTTAAACACCTGTATCGTCTGATACGGGTGTTTTTCCGTTTATACGAGGTTTACTCCGCTGTACAAGGTGCACAAATATAGAGCGGGAAATTTGGCGGAGATAGCTATTAAAAGCTATTGTTTAAAAAACAGTTTTATTGTATACTTTTAATATATGTGTTAATTCAGGTGAAAGAATGAAACTAACGAAAAGATTATTGTTATTTATAATTCTATCGGCTGTTGCTTTTACCGCGGGAATTACCGCGGCTGCGGGCGGCGGCTATATCTTAGGCGACGCGGACGGCGACGGAAGAATTACCGTAAAGGACGCTACCGCAATCCAGAAGTATATCGCGAGAATACCCGATATAAGTATTAACGAAAAGGCGGCTGACGTAGACCGAAACGGGATAATTACTGTCGGGGACGCCTCTCTTATTCAGCGCTATATAGTAAAGCTGAGCGTAAGCTTTCCTATAGGTGAAGTCGTAGAGCCCGTTATAGATACTACCGAGCCTGCTCAGGCTTCGAGCGTTATAACCGAGCCGTCGCAAGCTTCGGAGGAAACTACCTCTGCGCCCGTACGAGAAACTACCGAACCGACTGTCGAAAACACTACCGAACCCTCTCAGTCCGCTGTAAATGAAAGTACGGAGACTTCTGCAACGAAATCCATAGAAACGCAGGCGCCTACCCGCGACGAGTACGAGTTACCCTTTGTTCCATCGTAAAATGAGGTTATTATGAAAATAAAAATTCTGATTATAATTGCCGTTTTCGCTTTTTCAGCGACGATTTTTACCTCCTGCGGATGTGAGGTTAAAACCGAAATAACAACTTCTCCGCGCGTGGTTGATACGGAAAGCGGCGAAATAATGCTTCCGCGGGAAACTGTTACCGAAATTACCGTGCCGAGAGCTGACGATAAAGAATCGAATAATAAGCCTTATTCCTCGGATAAGAAATCGTCAAAGAACAATAAATCGAGCTCGAAAAAGACTTCGAAGTCCGATACCGAAAGCTCGGTAAAAAAGTCGTCAAAATCAAATACAAAGAACTCAAATAAAAAATCAGGCAAAAGCCAGAAATCCTCGTCCTCGGCAAAAAGCCCGACGGAGAATATTACCGCCGATAAGGAGGAGAATGAGCTGCCGTTTGTACCGATTGAGTAAAATGATAATATTTTAAAAATTATAAACTATAATTATATAAGGAGCTAAAATATGAATCAGGTAAACAACGCAAAATCAAAATCAATGTCACACGCCAACCCCGTGATGAAACGTCTCGGAAAATTAGACGAGATTAACTACGACGGTAAAACTGCCGCTTACGGAAGAATAGCGGGTAAAACCGCGATGTTCCTGCTTTGGGCAGTAGCGGGAATGTTGATTTATCTCTTCCTTAACGCGAATATGTTCGCGAACGAGCCCACAGCGGTAAGTTTCGAGTACTACAGATTTACTGTAGCTATTTCCTCAAGCCAGATAGGCTTCTTTATCGGCGCGGGAATACTTGGTATTATTACCCAGCTTCTCGCGATGTTTGTAATTGTTACCGCTCCCGTAACGGGCTCGATTTACGCGGCTTGCGAAGGCTTTATTATTTCTTTCCTGATATTTACCGTGCTTAAAGGCTACGAGTATCTCGGACTTCTGGCTCTCGCTATTACTATAGTGGTAGTATTTACGATGGCGATGCTTTACGCGACGGGAGTTATAAGAGCTAGTAAGAAGTTCCATATGGTGCTGTTTACCTTGTTCGGCGCGATGATTGGTATTTCGATAGTAAGCTTTATCGGCTATCTTATTCCCGTAACGCGTCCGTTTGTATCAATGGTAATGGGTAATTTCTGGATATCTATCGCGCTTACTCTGCTTTCGATTATAATTGCCACGTTTTTCCTTATCTCGGATTTCGCGACGATAGAGTATGTTGTGGAGAATAAAATGCCCGCTAAATACGAATGGTCGGCGGCTTTCGGACTTGCGTTTACGATACTCTGGATTTACGTAAGAATTCTTGATCTCATTATCCAGATTATGGGAAATAAGGATTAAACGTGTAACGGTAATGTAAGGACTAATTCACAAACGGAAAAAATTAAAGAATTTTATATTGATATTTCATCATTGTAACTTGTTTATTAAAACACATTTTGGTAGAATATACTTGACAGAAATGTCATTTATAATTATTTTCCCAGGGAGGATTTTATTATGGAACAGAATGGTTCAAAATTATTAAAGGTTATCAGCATCCTGATGATAATCGGCGGTATTTTAGGCGCTATCGTTAGTCTCGTTTCAATTGCGGGCGCAGGTCTTTTATCCGCGGCTTCAGGAGACGCTCAGTTACAGCAGGCTGCTGCTGCATCGGGCACGAATATGGGAGCAGTTAACGCTCTTGTTTGGGTTAGCGTAGTCTTTATGGTTATTTCATCCGTAATCGAAATTGTTGCGGGTGTTAAGGGCGTAAAGAACTGGAGCAATCCCGCTGCTGCTAAGTCTCTCTTCACACTTGGCGTAGTTTGCGCTGTTATTTCAGTAATCGGCACAATCATTTCCGCTATCGGCGGTTCTTTCAGCGTTGTATCTTTAATCTTAGGATTACTTTTCCCCGTGCTTTATATCATCGGCGCGAATCAGTTAAAGAAACAGGGCTAATCTTGAATTAACAAATTCAGAATTAAATAAGCCGTCGCGTTTAGCGACGGCTTGTTTTTTTACTCTTTTAGAGCAAGAAAAGATTAGTGTTGGCGCTTTCTTATGTTCCGTTTACGGAGAACATATTCCGCAAGGTCGTTTTGAGCTTATCAGGTTTTGGATTCATTTTTATTTCCTCTTTTCGGATTAAACTAAGTGCTGTATAATTTTATCACATAAAGAAGCCTTGCGCAAGTTAATAAATATGTGAAAATTTAATAAAAAATTGCTGACACATTCTATTTATTGTGATATAATGTTAAACGTAAAAGCTTTTGTATAAAGCAAGGAAAGGATAGCGAATACGCGTTTTTCTCGTATTAAATAATTATAGGGGAGAGATAGTTCTATGAAACTTCTGACAGAAGCTCTATGGGTTTTTGTACTGTTTTCCTTTATTGGTTGGTTAGCGGAATTTGTGTATAAATCTATAAAAGAACGCCGTATAACAAACCCGGGGTTCTTAACGCTTCCGTTTGTACCGTCAATCGGTATCGGATTCGTTTTGCTCTATGTTTTTGTGCTGAGCTTCGAAAACATAGTAATGCTGTTTTTTACATCAGCGCTTTTACTTACGCTGTATAAGTATTTCTCGGCGAGATTGTTCGAGCGCTTCTACGGCTTTAAGTGGAAGGATTATTCGGACAATAAGTATAAGCTGAACGCTTATGTCGGTATATGGGAGCCGTTTGTTTACGGACTTATAGGTGTGTTGTCGGTTAAGTTCGCGTTTGTACCGATTCCAACGCTTGCGGGCGCTATGCCGTTCCTGGCGGTGATTCTTATTCCCGCGATTATTACGGCAGTGATAATTATTGATACCGTTATTTCCTGTATAATGGTAGCGAAGCTTCAGAAGCATCTTAAGGAAATGGAAGATATTTCCAAGCTCGCCGAAAAAGAGGATAAGGATATTTCTAATGATGAGCTGAAAAAAGAATATGAGCGTAAGATATTCGAGAGCGCCCGATTCAGATTAAGGCTTGTTAAGGCGTTCCCCGATCTTGAGTCCTATACGTACGAAAAACAGCTCGAGGATATTAAAAAGCGCCATAACCTCATTATGGAAAGAAATAAGGAGACCTACGAGAGAAAGATTGAGAATAAAGAGGATAGACCTTTCGCTTACGGACTCAGCTTCTCTAAGCTTTTCTGGCTGTTCGTTATCGGAAGCTTTTTCGGTACATTGCTCGAAACTTTGTGGGCTGTTTTTATCGACGGACGTGTCGAGATGCGCGTCGGTATGGTTATAGGGCCGTTTATTCCCGTTTACGGCGGCGGAGCTGTGGCTATAACTCTCTGTCTTTATAAACTCTATAAAAAGAACGATGTAATCGTTTACGTAGCCTCGGCGATTATCGGCGCTACTTTCGAGTATTATTGCTCTTACTTCCAGGAGATGTTCTTAGGCACGATAAGCTGGGACTACAGCGATACGCCGTTTAATATTGACGGAAGAACAAACCTTACATTCGCGCTTATCTGGGGATTCTTAGGACTTGTATGGCTTAGATATATTTATCCGTTCTTAAGCCGACTTATAGAGAAGATTCCGAAAAAACCGGGTAAGATTATTACAATTATTCTTGTTATATTTATGGCAATTAACGGAGTTCTTTCTGTTGTCGCTGTTGACAGAAAGAATAAACGAGCGGAGAATATCCCGCCGAAAACCGTTATAGGTCAATTCTGCGATACTGTTTTCACTGACGAGTATATGGACTTTATCTTCCCGCATATGGGTACAAAAGAAACCTTCGCGGCAGGCAGAGAGCAGGAAGCTAAACAAGCGGCTGAAAATTCAAAATAATTTTTTTATCAAAGGAGGATAAAAATGAAATATGAAATTATCGGAGGAAATCTCCCAGCGGTAATCTGCAAGCTTACTAAAGGTGAGCACATTATCTGTGAAGGCGGCGGAATGTCCTGGATGGACGACGTTTTCACAATGTCAACAAGCGGCGGCGGCGCTAAAAAGATGTTTGGAAAACTGCTCTCGGGCGAGTCAATGTTCCAGAACACTTATACAGCGAACGCTGACGGCGAGATCGCTTTCGCGTCAAGCTTCCCGGGTCAAATTCTCGCTATTGAGCTCGACGGCGGCAAGAGCATTATCGCTCAGAAAAAAGCGTTTCTCGCGAGCGAGGGTACTGTTAATATGTCCGTGTTCTTCCAGAAAAAGCTCTCGGGCGGATTCTTCGGCGGCGAAGGCTTTATTATGGAGAAGTTCTCGGGCAAGGGAATGGTATTCCTCGAGGTTGACGGTTCAATCAAGGAATATACTCTTGCCGCAGGCGAGAGAAAGGTTATGGAAACAGGCCATCTCGTAATGATGGACGAGACCTGTTCGTTAAGCGTCGAGAGAATTAAGGGCGCTAAAAATATGCTGTTAGGCGGCGAAGGTCTCTTTAATACTGTAGTTACAGGTCCTGGTAGAATTGTTATTCAGACAATGCCTATTTCCAAGACAGCCGAGCTTATCTCGGACTTTATTCCTAAATCAGGCAGTTAATTCCGAATGTCAGGCTGTCCGAAAGGGCAGCCTTATGTTTGAGGTGCGGTCTTATGAAAGAGCTTTTTAAGGAAATACCTTATCTTAAAGGGGAGAGGGTTACTCTTCGGAAGCTTACGGCGGAGGATACCGAGGCGTTGCGGGAGCTTGTAAATAACGATAAGGTTTACCGCTATTTACCGACTTCCCTTTACGAGAAAAAATACGACAGCGTCGGGTATGTGATTGAACACCTGTACGATGAATGTATTAAAGACTCGCTGATTTTAGGAGTTTTTCTCGGCGGAGAATTCTGCGGATTAGCGGAAATATACGGCTACAGCAAGCCTGATTTCAAGGTGAGTATTGGCTATCGCTTATTACCCGCCTACTGGCGCAGAGGTATTGCTACGGAAACGCTTAGTCTGCTGATTGGCTTTCTCGCTGACGAAACGGATATTGAAAAAATATCCGCAAGCACAATGTCCGAGAATAAAGCTTCGGCGCATATTTTCGAAAAGAGCGGCTTTAAGCTCGAGGCTCACGCCGTGTATGAGGACTGGGGTTATGATACTCCTAAACCGACTGACAAATGGATATTGAATATTAAATAGAATAGCTGTAATTCTAAAAAGCTGACCGCGGATGTAATGTTCACGGTCAGTTTCTTTATGATTTTATTAAAAATGTAAATATAAAACACATAAAATTGATTTTTAATGTGAAATTTAACAATCATTCTCAACAATATTGTTGAATTTATCTTACAAATATTGTAAAATCTTATTGTATAAGTCTATCATATAGTCCGTATTATTATTAAGGAGTGGTATTGACAATGAAATCCTTTAGAAAAGTAACAGGTTTAATCCTTACGTTATGTATGCTGATGTCTATGACGGCGCTCGGCAGCGTACCCGTTTCGGCGGATACAACCTACGAAACCTACGCTCAGGATACGGTAGGCGGTTCAGCTATACTGCACTGCTTCGACTGGAGCTATAACAACATAAGGACGGCGTTGCCCGATATCGCGGCGGCGGGTTATACCGCTGTACAGACTTCTCCCGTCCAGCGTCCTAAGGACTACAACTCCTCGTGGACTGACGGCGTTAACCAGTGGTGGAAGATGTACCAGCCTTTAGGCTTAAGTATTGCCGCTAACGGAACTTCCTGGCTCGGTACAAAATCGAATCTTACCGACTTATGCGAAGAAGCCGATAAATACGGAATTAAAGTTATTGTTGATATCGTCGCTAACCACCTCGCCAATAACGGTACGAGCGGCGGCGGTTATTCCAACTTAAATACGGGTGTAGAATCGGACTTAAAAAACGCCAATTATTACCATAGCAGTAATACAGGCACTAACGACAACAGCCGATACAATATCACGCAATACCACTTAGGAATGCCTGATTTAAATACAGGTAACAGCTACGTTCAGCAGAAGACTCTCGCTTTGCTAAAGGAATGTATTGACTGCGGCGTTGACGGCTTCCGATTCGACGCGGCGAAGCATATCGAGCTTCCGGCTGACGCGTCAAACATCAGAAGTAATTTCTGGCCTGCAGTATTAAACGGGGCTACGGATTACGCTTCGGAAATAGGAGTTGACGAGCCTTTCTATTACGGCGAAATACTCGGAGCCGCGGGACCGAATTTCGCGATTTCCAATTACACCGAGTATATGGCGGTAACAGATAACCAGACAGGCGACCGCGCCCTGGATAAGGCGTACTGGACAGCCGCGTCCGAACTCGCCGAGGGTACATACTTAAAGGGCGCGTCCGCGGATAAGAGCGTGCTGTGGGTTGAATCCCACGATACCTATATGGGTAATTCGGGTTCGGCTTGTTTCGATAATACAAAGGACGTTACCTCCGACGTGCTTAATAAGGCGTGGGCGATTGTCGGCGCGAGAGCCGAGTCAACCTCGCTGTTCTTCGCTCGTCCTAACTCCACAATGGGCGCGGCGAGTTCCGACACAAACTGGAAATCCAAAGCCGTTGCCGAGGTAAATAAGTTTAAAAATCATTTTGACGGTACTAGCGAGTACCTCGCTTCCTCGGGCAATACCGCTTATATCGAGCGCGGTAACAAGGGTGTTGTTATATCCAAGCTCGACGGCGGGGGAACGGTTAATCTTACCGCCCACCAGATGGCAAGCGGTACATATACGGATCAGATTACAAATAATACATTCACCGTAGTGGACGGAAAAATCTCTGGCACAGTAGGCTCTACGGGCGTAGCCGTAGTTTATAACGCCGAGGAATCCGCTATTCCCTATATCGGTAACGATACTCTTTATCTTAAACCGAACTCTAACTGGAGAGCCGACAACGCCCGTTTCGCGATGTATTTATATAGCACTAAAACAGGAGACGATACCTGGGCTAATATGACTTCCGCGGGAAGCGGATATTACTCCGCGTCAGTTCCCGAGGGCAACTGGACTAATGTAATATTCTGTCGTATGGATCCCTCAACTACCGCTAATAATTGGGATAATAAATGGAACCAGACGGATAACTTATACCCCGACGACGGCACAGACTGCTATACCGTCGCTTCTGGTACGTGGGATAACGGCGGCGGAACATGGAGTGTTTACGGTAATGAGGAAACGACGGCGGCTCCGACAACCGAAGCGCCTACGACTGCCGCTCCTACAACAGCTCCGACGACAACTCAGCCTACAACGGCGCAGCCTACTACCGCTCCGACAACATCGTCGGGAGACAATACATATACAATCTACGCGGTAAACAAGTTGAACTGGAGTAAGGTTAATATTTATTACTGGGGAGGAAGCTCGGGAAGTATAAGCTGGCCCGGTAAAGCGATGACCTCCTACTCGGGAAGCTCGGTTTATACCTACGAGATTCCGAAAGACGTAACGGGAATTATATTCAATAACGGCTCCGCGCAGACTGTAGATATTACTTCCGGTATTAAAGACGGCGCGGTCTGGACTATAAACAATACAACCAGCGGCGGTAAATATACCGTAAGCCAGCCTACGTATTATCTTGTAGGTTCGATGAACGGCTGGTCGAATAACGACAACTATGCTTTCTCAAGGATTGAATCAGAATCGGGTAAGCTCGAATATAAGCTGTCGGATGTAGAACTTTCCGCGGGAACGGAATTAAAGGTTCACGATAGCGACGACCAATGGTATCCGAGCGGAAATAACTACACCGTTTCTACTACAGGAACGTATGATATTTACTTCCGTCCGAACGGCGACGGCAACAGCGATTGGTATGGCGGATATTTCTATCTCGTTAACGTCACTCCGTATACGATTACTTGGAAAGACGGCGACGGCAATACACTTAAAACCGACAGCGTTAAATACGGAAATATACCCGTATATTCGGGTGAAACGCCTACGAAATCTCCGACAGAAAGATATACCTATGCCTTTAACGATACGTGGTCGCCCGCTGTTACGGCGGTAACGGGTGACGCAACTTACACAGCGCAGTTTACCCAAAACGACAGAACCTTTACCGTTACCTGGAAAAACTACGACGGTTCGGTTCTTGAAACGGACGAGGATGTCGTATACGGCTCTAAGCCGTCCTACGACGGCGCGACTCCGACGAGAGAAAAGGAAGGCGCTACAACCTACGCTTTCGCGGGATGGTCTCCGCAGATTACGGACGAAACTACTATTACCGCCGACACAACCTATACCGCGAGATTTAACACCAACACTAAGACGTATACAATTACGTGGAAGGACGGCGACGGAAATACTCTAAGGACTGAAACTTGTATTGAGGGCGTAACGCCTCATTATATGGGCGCTACTCCTACGAAAACCGCCGATGCCCAGTATACATATACTTTCAATAATACATGGTCGCCCGCGCTTGTAGCCGCGGACAGAGATACCGTCTACTCGGCGCAGTTCGACACGACTGTCAATAAGTACACCGTTGTATTCAAAAACTACGACGGTACTGAGCTCCAGAGCTCACAGGTGGATTACGGAACAGTTCCGACCTATACGGGCGAAGCTCCGACTAAGCCGCAGACCTTACACCATAAATACACCTTCTCGGGCTGGAGTCCCGAGTTAAGCGCCGTAACAGGAGAGGCAACCTATACCGCTCAGTTTACCGACGATACACCCGATACCTATACTGTAACAGTTACAAACGCTATCGGCTGGGATAAAGTAAATATGTATTACTGGTCGGGTTCGGAGGATAACTCATGGCCAGGTACGGCGATGACCGCGGACGAGGATAATTTCATCTACACGGCGCGGATTCCAAGGCTGGCGCAGGGTATAGTTTTTACCGACGGTAATGCGACTAATACAAAACAGACCGCCGATATTACTTCGGGTATAAAGGACGGCGCGCACTGGGTTATTTGTAAGCGCAATAATGAAATAACCCTGAAAACCGTTCCGACTTATTATCTTGTCGGCTCTATGACGAATTGGTCGAGCGAAAACGCTCCCGTATTTACTCCGAGTAAAAACTCCGACGGAATAGAGGAGTATAAGCTTACAGCAACGCTTAGTAAAAACGATCAGGTAAAGGTCTACGGAAGCGACGATAAATGGTATCCGAACGGAGAGAATTATACTATAAACTCCGATGGAAAATATACATTCTATTTCCGCCCGAATTATGACGGTAACAGCGATTGGCACGAGAGCGCGATTTATGTTCAGAATGTCACTCCCTACACAATAACGTGGAAAGACGGCGACGGAAATACGCTTAAAACCGATACCGTAATCCACGGCGATACTCCGTCATATACAGGAGCTACGCCTGCAAAGACGGCTGACGCTCAGTATACATATTCTTTCAATAATCAATGGTCGCCGTCAATTACACCCGCCGCGGCAGATGTAACTTATACCGCTCAGTTTAACAGGTCGGTTAATAAATATACGGTAGACTTTAAAAATGAGGATGGATCGGTTCTGCAAAGCTCACAGGTAGCTTACGGCGATACGCCAAGCTATTCGGGAGAAACTCCCGCTAAAGCGGATGACGATACCTATACCTATACATTCGCGGGCTGGACGCCCGAGGTGGTATCCGTAACGGATAACGCCGTATACACCGCGACATATACACGCGCGCCGAAGCCCTCCTATATGGGCCACAGCCTGACGCTCAGCGGCGATATCGCGGTTAACTTCTTTGTGGATTTAACCGATGAACAGGCTGAAAACACTACAATGAACTTTAGCTGGACGGTTGAGGGTAATGAAAAGAGCGCGTCCTCCGCTCTTGTAAAGGACACAAAAACAGGTTATTATAAAGCGGTTTGCGCTATAGCTGTAGCGGAAATGACCTACGATATTACGGCTTCGGTTAATGTCGGCGGAAAAGTTTATTCCGATACTTATTCGGCTGTTAATTACGCCAGACAGGTCTTAACCTCGGAATACAGGACATATTTCCTTAAAAACAGTACCGAGGCGAAATACAATAAGCTTGCTTCTCTTGTAAAAACAATGCTTAACCTGGGCGCTAAGGCGCAGGTGCAGTTTGAGCGTGATATAAACAATCTCGCCGATAAGGATATCGACTATACGCCCGAGGAGGTTACCGCCGATACGATAGGCGATACAGGCGCCAGCGATATGTATTCGGGAGTTGAGAAGTACGGACTTGAATACAGGGGTACTACTATTCTCTATCTCTCCGAAACCTCGATGCGCCACTATTATAAAATTGTAGATCAGGATAAATTCGACGCCGTAAAGGACAGCGTTACTTTCGGAAGCGATACACCTGTAGAATATTCTGTTAGGGGTGACGAGATTTATTATGAGCTTAAAAACATCTCCGCTTCTAAGCTCGATACGCTCTTTAGCTTAAAGATAGGAACTGACGAGTATAAATACTCTGTTCTTGATTACGTTAAAATGTGCCTGAACAGTACGTCCGCGGACGAGAATATGAAGGAGCTAGCTCGTGCGACTTATCTCTATAATCAGGCGGCGAATATTTATTTCGGAAGATAGGGTTGTACTTTTTGAAATAAAGTAAAATAAAACAGGGGTTGCCGTAAATACGGCAACCCCCGTTAAGAAAAATTCTCTAATGCTGTTTTTAGCGATGAATATAATAATATTCGTCGTAGTTCTCACCAAAGTTGTTAGCCCAATACTCTCTGCCGTTTACCTGATAGCAGATAGCATACTGGAAATTACCGTGAGCGGGCATATTTGTGAGATTAAGATATGTGGTCCAGGTTTCTGTACCGTTTGCGTTAGTCTGGCTGTAGTTTAAAGCCTTATCCTGATAGCTGTTCCAACCGTTTGTTGTGTATCTTACAAATACATTCTTGTGGTAAGCGTAGTTCTGGAGAACAGCGTTGATCTGGTAGTTGGAAGCTCCGTACTGGTAGCCGAGTCTCTCGGATACAACGGGAGCAACACCGATTTTATCGGAGCCGTTGTAGTCACGGCCGTTGTTGTTATCCCAGTACTCTCTGCCGTTTGATACGAACTTGATAGCGTAGATACCGCTGATGCTGTGGAAAGTAGCTTTCCAAATCTTGGAACCGTCGTTTAAGGTTGTGAAGTAAGAAGCTTCAACGTCCTGCCAAGCGTAGCTCTTTTCGTAGTTATAGTGGATGTATACCTTCTGGTTAGAACCGTTATCCTTAGTCTGAACGAATACCTCGTAGTGGCCGATAGCGTACTTGGAGAAAAGAACGCTTGAGGAATAAAGGCTTACCTTGTCTGTAGCGGCGCCTGCCGAAACTGTGCCCGCAACGCAGATTACGCTGAAGAGCATTACGACTGTAAGAACGAGTGATACGATTCTTGTAGACTTAGTTGTAGTTTTCATAATATTTACCTTGCCTTCCTGCCCGCGTATCGGATTAAGCTTTTACAGCCTTATCGCGGGCAAGCGCCGTAAAAGTAATTCAGCTCAAAAAACTATCATTTTTTGAGCACAGGCAATATATTACCAAAACGAAATTTGAAAATCAAGGATTTTTAAAAGATGTAACTTTAATTCTAATTTTTAGTAACTTTATACTAAAAATTTATAAGTTTTTGTATAAAGTTACCAGAGTTATAGCAATATAAATAAAAAAAAAAATGTTTTTGTTGGTAATGCACGAGAAAAATCCACTAACACAATGGCTTGTGATTTTCGAAAACCGAAAGATAGAGAATTACATATATTCAATGCGATGTTTTTTTACTTGTAATTTGTTCTTTTTTAGAATATAATGATATTATAAATACTACTTTTATAACGCCTTTTTACAGGCGTAGTTTGTTATAGATTTTGTCGTTATTCATGGGAACGGGGGATGAATAAAGTATGACAAGATTAGGAGAAAAAAAGAAAACGGGCAATAAATGGCTTTCCCTGGTATCTATTATCGTAATATGCGTACTGTTGAATCTCCTCGGCGCGAGGCTGAATGATTTTCTGGGTCTTCCGCTTTATCTCGATAATATAGGTACCGTTCTGTCGGCGTTGCTCGGCGGATATATTCCTTGTATTACCGTTGGATTTCTTTCCAATATTGTAAACAGCTTCTTTAACAGCGTTTCCGTATACTACTGCGTTATTTCGGTTCTTATCGCGTCGGCAGCGGTTGCGTTCGCGCACCGTATGCGACGCTTCAGTATAAAGATTAGCTTTTTAGCGGTACTGACCTTCGCGCTGCTCGGAGGCGGCGTAGGCGCGTTGCTGACGTGGCTGATTTTCGGAATGGACTTCGGCGAGGGCTTTGCCGTTGATATGGCACAAGCTATAAACAACGTTATTCCGATGGGATATTTCCTGTCAAATCTTATTTCTAACTTCCTGATAGATTTTGTCGATAAGCTGGTTGTTACGCTTATTTCGATCGCTATTTATAAGCTTCTGCCAAAGAGTATGATTGATAACCTGCGTAGCAGGGGATGGTACTATATCACCATGTTCAACAGGCAAGGCAGTAAAACAAGGAAACGCCTTAACCTTAGAATGAAGGTAACGCTTCTGGTAACGATTTCGACCACGCTGGTCGCGGCTTCGGCTATCGGTATAAGCGTTGTGCAATACCACAATTCTACGATAGACGAATATACCAAGCAGGCTCAGCAGGCGAGTTCCGTTATCGCTAAGCGTATTGACAGAAGTAAAATATTCGAATTTATGAATAAGGGGGAGAAGGTCGAAGGTTATCACGAAACCGAGGAGCTTATGCAGTCCGTAAGCGATTCCGCTCCCGAAATTAAATATATATATGTTTACCGTATCGAAAAGGATGGAACGCACGTTATCTTCGACCTCGATACCGAGGACGTCGCGGCTAACCATCCGGGCAATGTAATTCCGTACGATACTACGATCCAGAAGTATTCGGACTTACTGCTTAAAGGCAAGAGGATGCCGATGGATATAACGAATAACCAGTACGGCTGGATACTTTCCGTATACGAGCCCGTACGGGATGAAAGCGGTAAAACGCTCTGTTATGTCGGCGTTGATATGTCTATGAGCGAATTGAGCTCGCAGGAAATAGCGTTCCTCGCTAAAGTAATATCGCTGTTTATCGGCGTATTGCTGATAATACGCGCCTACGCCGTATGGCTCGCGGAGCGCCATATTGTAACGCCCGTTAATAAGATAGCCGACGCGGCTAACCGTTTTTCGTACGATACTCCTCTTGCGCGTGAGGTCAGTATGGAAGCGATTAATAACCTGGATATACATACGGGCGACGAGCTCGAGAACCTTTATAACGCGTACCGAAGAACGTCGGCGGATACCGTCCGCTTTATTGACGAGGTTCAGAAAAAGAATGAACAGATTACAAGACTCCAGAACGGACTTATCATCGTTCTTGCCGATATGGTCGAAAGCCGTGACCAATGCACGGGCGACCACGTACGTAAAACCGCGGCTTACTGTGAGATTATTCTGCGCCAGATGAAGAAAGAGGGGATATACGCGGATAAGCTGACCGACGAGTTTATAACGGAGGTAGTAAACTCCGCGCCGCTCCACGATGTCGGAAAGATTAAGGTTTCCGACACGATACTGAATAAACCGGGTAAGCTTACCGAAGAAGAATTCGGCGATATGAAGAAGCATACCTCGGCGGGCGGAGAGATTATCGACAAAGCGATTTCGACTGTCGGCGAGAAAACCGAGTACCTTAACGAAGCGAAAAACCTTGCCGAGTACCACCACGAGAAATGGGACGGCAACGGATATCCCGAAGGCTTGGCGGGTGAGGAAATACCGCTTTCCGCGAGAGTTATGGCGGTTGCGGATGTTTTCGACGCGCTTGTATCGCGCCGAAGCTATAAGGAGCCGTTTACAGTCGATAAAGCGCTTGACATAATCCGCAAGGGTTCGGGAAATCATTTCGACCCGCTGGTTGTTAAGGCGTTCCTCGACGCTGAGGACGAAGTAAGACGTGTTCAAAAGCTTAATATGGAGATTTAAAAATATAGTAATTAGAAGGGGCTGGCTCAAAAAAAGTTTGAGCCAGCCCCTAGTTGTAAGTGTGAAGTGGTAATTAGTTTATTGAATGTTATCTTCTTTGGATATCGCTGTTTTGTTCGTAATACTCGTCTTTATTATGGTACATATTGATGTCGGCTCTGTGGGAGACTTCCTTGTATTCTTTATCCTCGCCCTTTTGATAAACGGCGTAGCCTTTTGATACCGAAATCGGGAAGCTGTACGATTTTATCTTTTTGTTATACTCATCCAGCTTTTGGTCGAATTTCTTAAAGTTCTCCTCTATTTCGTCGGCGTTATCGGTAGGGAGTAAGGCGATAAACTCGTCTCCGCCTACGCGGTAAACGTTTTCTTTGCCGAATACATCGCAGATAACTCTCGCCGTATCAATCAGCGCTTTATCTCCGAAGTCGTGACCGTAGGTGTCGTTAATTTGCTTTAGTCCGTTTAAATCGAACGCTATTACGCTGAATCTCGCTGTACCCGCGAAAATCTGGGCGTTAAGTGCCTTGGTGATATCTATATAAGCTGTCGAATTGCTTACAGCGGTAAGCGCGTCGATATACGCCATATGGTGTACAGTAGCGATTTCGCTGCGAAGGTCGTCCTGCATAGCGTGGATTTTATTGCTCAAATCGTTTATATTGTTACCGCTTGACTCGGATTCGGCGTTTGCGTGGTGACTGTACCTGGTATGAGCGGTGTTGCTTACCTCTTTAACGAGGTCTTCGATGTTGTCCGCGAGCGAGTTAAGCTCCGCGTACAGGCGTCTGTTACGACGGCGGGTCTGCTGTGTAATGATAAATACTATAAGACCGCCCGCAAGCAGTGAAACCGCGCATATAACAAGAACTGTTCTTACAAGCGCGAAAACCTGGTCGTTATACCAGTCGGCGCTGAAGTCAACCGCGACGATAGTAGCTACCTGACCTTTTGAGTCGAAAACAGGGCTGTAAGCGCTGTAGAAGCATCCCCATTCGTCGGCGTACGGCTGTTTATCTACCGAAGCCTTGCCGAGACTTGCCTGATAAAGAGCGTCCGTATATACGATCGGCGAGCCGAATTCACCGGGGTCATCCTCGGTAGGATCTACGGAAAATACAAATTCCTTATCGCTTACACGCTGAATACAGTAGATATATTCAAGCTCAATATTAGACTGGAATACCGCCAGCGTTTTAAGAGCGTCCTGATAATCCTTTGTATAGTAATCTTCTTTTTTAAGGTTTTAAGCTTATCACCGTTGAGCATATCCGCGGCTGTGTTGGTTATATCGAGCATTCTGCCCTCGATCTGGGTGATAATGGCTTTTTGTGAACGGTTAATCATAAATACGCCCAATACGACATTAAGCATAATTAAGAACGCCGAAACCATAACAATGTAACCTGAGCGTTCGCCGAATCTTCTTCTTTTCATGATTAATTCCTTCCGTTAACTATCTGGTTTATTAAAACAAAATTTTATACCTTTATATATTAATAATTATAAACGATACGGCTTTAATAATCAATTGAAACGGATAACTTTATGCAAAACGCACAATTGAATAACGATCTTTAACGGTTTATCTCTTGCATATTCACATAAATATGTTTCGGGGTGTTTTAGTGGTTATAGCTAAACGATTCAGGTAAAAAAAGCCGCAATTAGTCAATTTTTACAATCTTTCAAACGGACTGGAGAATTACCATTTTATACCCTGTTTTTTGGAACATATACGCTTGACAAAGCATATATATAATGGTACAATTACAGTGTAGTAATAATACAATACTATATAGGCTATTGCCAAACCTGTGGAAACGCGGGGACGGAAAGCTCAGGAGTCTAATGCTTAAATGTAATGACAGTCCGGCTGCAAATCAACTTGATTTTGCACGGACTGTTTTTGTATCCAAAATTTTAAGGAGGAGAAAGTTATGAAAAAATTACTGGCAATTATACTTACAATTATGATTGTAGCTTCAGCTTCGGCTGTTTCGGCATTTGCCGAGGACGGAATCAACGAGACTGTTATAACCGAGGACGGAACTTATACAATTGGCTCTGACTGCGGCAAGCTTGTAATTGACGGTGCAAAAGCCACCGTTAATCTAAACGACGCTTCAATGAGCTCGGAGAGCCTCGGATATTCTCCCGTTATAGTTACAAACAACTCCGATGTTACCTTTGTGTTAAAGGGCACAAGCAATATCGCGGGTGACTCTAAAAAAGAGTCCTGCGGTATCCAGGTAGACTTCGGCTCCGATGTTACATTCAAGGGTGACGGTACGCTCAACGTAACAGGCGGTAAATACGGCGCGGCTATCGGTTCATTCGGTACAGGCACCAATATCCCCGAGGACCAGAGAGTTCTTGTAGGAACAATTACAATCGACAGCGGAATTATAAACGCGTATGCTGGCGCTAGAGGCGCGGGTATTGGCGCGGGCTACCACGTTAACGGTAACTCGGTAACAATCAACGGCGGTTTGATCCACGCTTACGGTAAAGAGTGCGGCGCGGGTATCGGCTGCGGTTACGGCACAAGCGGCGGCGCTATCGGCGTTGCGGCTGTAGGCGAGTATGATTCGGGTAAAATCGTAATCAACGGCGGTGAGGTTTACGCCGCTACAACAGATAAGGCTGACTTTAATTCGAGAAACTACAGCGATCTTAACGCTAACGACCCCGGCTCTTTCGCGGCGGGTATCGGCGGCGGCTACGGCGCTTCGGCTTCCGATATTAAGATCAACGGCGGTAAGGTTGTAGCTATCGGCTCCTGCGGCGGCGCGGGAATCGGCGCTGGACGCGGAACAAGCAGCGCTTCCAAGTACAACAAGGACGCTTATAAGGTTAACGTAAAAATCGGCGGTAACGCTGACGTAACAGCTATCGCGGCTACTTCGAGATCCAACGAGCTCAACAGCGGCGGCGCGGCTATCGGAAGCGGACGCGGTTCTCACACAGGCGGTAATATCGAAATTACAGGCAACGCCAAGGTTTACGCGCTTTCGGCTACAGGCGCTTCCGCAATCGGCGCAAGCAAGCAGAAGTCACCTGTTGACGGCTCTATCCCCAAGGCTGAGTCAATTAAAGTAGGCGACAACGTAAATCTCTACGCTGTATCTAAGGCTGAGTACGCGGTTGATAAGGACGCCGAGACACTTTCGATTGATCCTAAGTATTTCGGAAGCTCCGATAAATACTTCTTCGGCGAGGACGCTGTAGCGATTTCCGACTGCAACAACGTAATTGTTGAGAGCCCCAAGGGTAATATGACCTACGTTGCTCCCGCGGATTCCGTATCGCTCTGGTCAAGAATCGCTGAGTTCACAGAGCCCGCGAATGACAACAATAACAACAATAATAACGATAATAATAACAATAACGAGAATAACAACAACGACAATGATAATACAAATACTCCCGCAAGCGGTAACAGCGGCAACGATAACGATGATGACAGCGAAGCTACTGTAACAAAGTCCTCGCTCGGAATCGTAACTCCGCTCGCTATGGCTGTTCGTTTCGAGGACGGCTCGGTATACTATTCGGGCGATACAGTAGAAATCGAAATCGGTAAAGAGTACAGATTCCAGATGTGCTGTGTTGACTGGAGCACAAGAGATACTAACAACGAGAAGAAGGTTCATAAGCCCTACGAGGTATTCAGTTCTCCCCAGCACGGTATCTACTCCGATGAGGGACTCGGTCTCAGAGGTACAGTTGTTTATACCGTAAAGGTTTCTAACAAGTACGACGAGCGCAGCTATGACGCTGATACAAAGACCTTCGTTCTCCCTAAGGGTGACGCTGTACTCAGAACAGACGTAAACAAGTGCTTTATGGCTTACCGCTTTACCTTCAAGAGCGGCGACTATAATAAGCAGACAGGTATCGAGAATGTCGTTTATGACACGGGTAAGGATCACGAGAACACACTCGAGGACTTCCGTTATAATAAGCCCTTAGAGTTCCTGTCGGTTAACCTTCCCTTAGGCTCAACAATCAAGGCTATAGCCTATAATAACTACGAAAAAATCGGCGAGGCTGACGTATTCGTAAAGATTGACGAGGAGAATCCCGAAGAAAGCTACACAACCTATGTTTGGGATTATTAAGATTTAAAAAATTTATTTTGTTATTCCCTACCGCGTTTACGCGGTAGGGAATATCTGTAATTTTGGTGATATTATGATGATTGGAAAATGTTTTAAAACTCTCACAAAAAAACATATTACGGCTATTGCGGCGGCTGTTTTAGCCGCGGCGCTTTTAACTTCCTGTACGGGAGTAGACCCGAATGTTAAGCAGGAGAAAAAAGCTACCTCGGCGTATCAGATCGAAACCACCTCTCCCGCGGACGAGGTCGAGAAAAGCGGCTTTAACGCTTACGGCGACGGGCTTACCGACCCCGTAACGGTTAAGGGAGTTAAGGTGGACGTTAATTCTTACGCGATAAGAAGCTTTGAGCTCGCGTTTTTACTCGGTACGGGAAGCTTTAAAAATCCTTCTAAGCTGCCCGTGGACTTACTTGTACAGTACGCGTTCGCTCATCTTTCCTATAAAGATATTTACAAAATTCCGAAGAATAAGTCGCTTTATCGTAAGGCGAACGAAGCTCAGATTAATAAGGAGCTGAAAAAGCACTTCGGACCGATGAAGGTTGATTTAAAGAAATCGACGCTTTATAACAAGGGCAAAAAGTATTTCGAGATGTGGCTTCCAAATTACGGTACTAACGTATATTACCGTGTAGACGCCGCCGATGTTTCGAAAAACAAGGTTAAAATTATTACTACCTTCTTTAACGAGCTGAAGAAAAGCTCTAAGCTTGGCAGAACAACAATGACAGTAACAGTAAAGGGCAAAAAGCCCGTTATACCTGGTATGAGCGTGGGTTAAAAATATGGATAATAATTATAATATTGAAATCGAAGCAGAAAACGACAGACTTAAAGAGGCTGTTAAGGAAATATCCTATCATATGGATGAGATACAGAAAATACTGGACGGGCTTGACGATATCTTAATCGAGGAAGATGGTAAGCACGTAACAGAAGAAGACGTTATAAATCTTCTTAAAAAATATTCCTCGCTGTAATTTATTAAAACAAAGGAGAGGCGACTGTCCGCTGATTGATTATGGTTAATAAGTTTTTACAGATTTACAAAAAATTCAAGGATAATAATGGGGGATTATTCTCCCTTATAGGCGTTTCGCTTATTATTCTCGCCCTCTCCGCGGCGCTTTATGTTGTAGGGGATTATTCGTCAACCTTTTACGATGACGGCTCCGGGGTAACTTCCTGGACATATAATTACACCGATAACGCGGGCGCTGTTCCCAAAAACCAGATGAGAATACTAAATACACAGAATCCTATTATTACTGAGGCGGGTGTTAAAAAATCCGCTCTTTATTTAGTAAAGACATTTGAACCTATGAAAAAGTCAAAGACGCTTGTTGTTGTTACCGACCATTCTCCCGTGCTGATTAAGGTTAACGGAAAAGAGGTTTACAATAACCAGTTCGAGAGCGCCGAATTTGTAGGAAACTGCTATAACGCAATAAAGCTTAACGCTTCTACCCGAGAGCAAGAGGTTGAGGTTTTCTTAAAGCTTCCGCTTTCCGTAAGATTTGATACATATTTCTCGGGCTCGGACAATACCGCTTTCACGGTTACAACGAACTTAGTCGTAGGATTTATACTACTTATTCTTGGATTAGCCGCGCTTATTTTCTTTATCGTTCTGTCGATTAAAAAGCATATGCGGTTAAAGTCGATATTCTCGTCTATTCTGCTTATGTACGTAGGTGTAGCGCTTACGATTTTAAACTTATCCGAGGCAACTTATATATTCAACGCGCCGTTCTGGCTGTCTGTTAAAACCGTGGCGGCTCACCTTACCTTGATTCTGGGTATCGTATGCTTCTCCGCGCGTCTGTTGAAACGCAGAAGGCATATGCTGGATATATTAGTCCTCGTTATAATCGCGGTTTTCGCGGGAGTATCCTGTGTTTCACCGCTGTTGTTCGTATTATCGGAAACTGTAATTTCTCTGATTGCGCTCGCTTACGCCGTATATACCGCGTACAGCTTTGTGCAGTTCGTAATTGACCGTACGCTCTACGCTGTTCCCGCGTTTGTGACCAGCTGTTATTACGCGTTCGTTTCGTTATTCGCGGGCTTGTTCCTGATTTTCAGAGTTAATTCTCTGTACGCTTACGCGATTACGATACCGACCTTAGTGCTTATAGGCGTTATTGAGTTTATAAATATTTCCGAATACCGCTATATGCAGAAAAACAGCGACTTACAGGAGCAGACTCTCCGCTACGGCGAATCAGTCGAGCATATTTCCAATTTTATCCGCAATATGCTAATGTGTGACGACAGGGATAAGTTCTTCGATACCGCCGTAAGGGAGTTGAGCACTCTGCTCGAAGACTATAACAGTGAAAATTCGGACGTAAGATATGGCGTAGGCTTAAAAACTGAAAACGGTTACGAGGAAATTATCAATAACGGTCTTTCAGGATGCAGTTATGAGCTGATAGGAAAGAACAGCCTAAGAAATAATAAGGAATTTATTTTTTCGGAAACATATTTTGATTTTATTCTAAAAAAAGAGTCGAATATTAACGCGGTTATTCATTTTGAGAACGTTGTTAACGGGCTTGACGTATTCTTTATTAATATGATCGAGACCGCTTACTGCGGACTTGAAACCGCTTATCAGAAGATATACAACGAACAGCAGGACCAGCTTGATGTTATTTTCACCGAGCTCGCCGAGAATACCGAGGTTGACAACGGCTATTCGCCCGAGCACCTTATCCATATTGCGGATTACGCGTATATTCTATGCAGTAAGCTCGGTATGAGCGAGGAAGAAGCTAATCGGGTTTCTCTCGCCGCTAAGCTGCACGATATCGGGAAAATGGCTATACCTAAGAGTATTCTTAATAAAGAAGGCAGACTTACCAAGGAAGAACAGGTTGTTGTCAGCTGTCATACAAAGTTCGGTTATCTTATTCTTTCGGCGTACAGCGACGATTTATTCCTGTCCGACGCGGCGGTTATCGCGCGCTATCACCACGAAAGATACGACGGAAAAGGTACGAACGGATTAAAGGGAGAGGAAATCCCCTTGATCGCGAGAATAACGACAGTTTGCGACGTTTACGACGCTCTTGTTTCGGAGCGTTCATATAAGAAAGCCTGGAGTAAGGGAAAGGCTCAGAATTATCTAAGAGAAAACGCGGGTATAGTTTTCGACCCGAAGCTTGTCGAGATATTCCTCGAGTCTTTAGCTGAGAACGAAAAGGTTAAGCAGGAGGCGGAATAATGAACGAAAATAAAGAAAAAACCAACGCGTCCGCTCCCGACGAACCTGTTGATAACAGCGGCAAGAGAAAAAAGCTGGGCGCCTTTTTCAAGTACAGGAGATTTAAATGGTACCATATTGTCATACTGGTTTTGATTTTACTTATCTCCTCGCTTTTTCTCGGCTGGTTTATAAAACCCGCAAGAGTGCTGGAGGTCGCCGTTTTAGACAAAACCGTATTGTCCTACTCGGATGATGATAATATTATAAAGGATACCGTTTACAGAAAGCACCGCGGATTCTACTATCTGCTCAATCAGCAGAAGTTCGTTAAACAGGACGGCAGCGACTATGATTTTTCGCACGATTATTACGGCCCGATGCTTAACGGGGACGGCGCTTTAGACCATTATGTAGAGCTTAAGGATATAAAGACAAAGCCCGACCTCGTTTATCTTGCGGACGCTTACGGACTGGGTAACGATACCTACGGTTACTATAACGGCGGTTCTCCCGAGAACGCGGGAATAAACTCGGACGATATGTCGGTTATCTCGTACGCGTACGAGAGCGGAGCTCCGATTATCGGAGAGACAACCTTGTTCAGTTCTCCGCTGTCGGATTCGGTTTACTCACAGCTGAGCGCGCTTTTCGGTATTAAGCCGAAAAAGTGGATTGGAAGATATATCGTGGATTTACAGGATTTTTCCGACGTCCCCGACTGGGCTGTATCAATGTACGAACAGCAGGAGGGTGTTGAATGGCGTTTCAGAGGTCCCGGTATACTACTTGTATCCGCCGAGGGTAAGATTCTGATTCTTGAACAGAATACCGATTTTAACTCCCAGGATCTGCTTACCATTTATATAAACGAAAAATACAAGAGCGAGTTTTCGGGAATTGATAAATGCAATTTCTATAACTGGTTCGAGCTTATAGATACCAACTATGGAACAGAGAATATCGCGACGTTTGAGTTCGACTTAAACGAAGTTGGAATGAAGAAAATAAAAAGCCTTTCAAAAACTCCGCGCTTCTGCGCTATAGCGAGAAAGAAAGAGAAAAACCACGCGCCAGTATACTTCTTCTCGGGTGATTTCAATGACTACGTATCGGGTGACAGATTCGGTAACTTCCTATTTTCGAACGAGTTTTTTAAATTCCTGTCATTCGACAGACAGGGTGATATTTCCAACTTCTACTGGAACTTCTATAACCCGCTTTTAAGAAAAATACTTAACGATACAAACGCTACCCAATATACCGAACAAGTGGAAAAGCATAAGGAAATATCCCGTGTGAATAACGGTACTTTCCAGGTGCTCGAGGATAAGAAATGGAAGTCGCTTAACCTGAAAGCGGTTTCGATAAACGCCCAGGAGCCTGGTAAAAAGACGTATTCGCGAGATTTCACCTTCTACGAGGAGCTTGTTAATACAGCCTCGAAGCTTAATATAAACTGTATTGTTGCGAAGGATTTACTGCCGCCCGAGTTCTACACGGCGGTAAGCCGATACAATAAAAACAAGAGCCATTCGCCGCTGTATATTATGCAGCAAATTCCCGCTCCCGACGGCTTACAGAAAAAGGATTACGTAAGCGCGGACGGCTTGAAGAAGTGGGAAAACACTATAAAAACCGTTGTCGGAGCGCTACACGGCGAAGCGAGCGCGAAGACCGTGAAGCTCGGCGAGGCGTCGTATTTTACGGATGTTTCGAATCATATCCTAAGTATTACGGTCAATCCCGAAATTGAGAATTATACCGATATACTCGGAATAAATTCCTATAGCTACAGCGGAAAATACGCTAAGCAAAACAGCGGTATAAACGGTTTCGCGGCTTATCTTTACGATACGGTTGAGAAAAGCTCGCAGAAATTCGGTTATTTCACTCCCGCGTCGGTTAGCGCCAGAATGGACAGATTGACGGGAATGACCTTTACCAAGAAGAAAAACACTTATCTCTTTACGGGAATAGAAAACGACAGCTGCGCTCAGTATTATTTTAACGATATTGAGTTTGTTAAGGACTCGCTTAAATATACAAATACACAGGCGGGCGATTACGACAGCCTGCAATCCGCTCTCGGAGAGGTCAACCTCTCGCTGCAATCGGTTGTTTTGTCGGGAGTATCCTATTCGAACACAAGCGCCTGCGACGGCAGGAAGGCTGTTTCCGAGGGAGAACAGGGAAGAAGGCTTGTAGAAGCACTGAGCGCCGTAAGAGATTCGGAATGTCTCGGCGCTACGGTTTACGACCTTAACGACAGCTGGGCTGAAACTTCGGAGAATATGGCTCCGTTTACCGCCGCTGACGGTAACAGCCATATGTGGAAGAATGTATGTGATGAAGCGCAGATGACGGGCGTTGTCGCCGTAGACAGTAAAAAATCCGAGGAGCCCGGACTCGTTCTTACGGACGACGATATGCTCCAGGCTATGTCGCTTTCTGCGGACGCGGGCTATATGTATATTACTCTCCAGCTTTACAGCGAGCTGAATTATAAGTCGAACGCGATGTTCGTAGGACTTGATACCTTCCAGCGTAACGACGGTGAGTATTTCTACGCCAAGGGCTTTACGCCGAACTCGCTTTCGGGTATGGAGTTCGTTCTCCGCTTCGACAGTAAGCAAAAAGCGGCTCTTTATGTAACAAAAGCATACGACCGCTCTAAGGGAAGCGCTTATACCAAGGAAAGCTATAACGCTCAGTACAGAAAGGTTGCCGACCTTGTATACGGCGGTTTCCAGACGGGCGATACGCATTTCTACCAGACAGGTTCGACGGTTTATACCCGTATTCCGTGGACGTGGCTTAATATAGCCGACCCCGCGCAGAAGCTCGTTATTAACGACGCCAATCCCAAGGGAGAAAGATTTAAAACCGCCTCAACAAACGGTGTTCTTCCGTCGTTTATGATAGGCCAGAGAAAATCGGGAGACTTAGCCTACGGCTTCCCAAAATCCAAGCACGACCCGGGTTACAAGGTATTTAAATGGAGTACCTGGGAAAAAGTCGATAGTGAGCTGAGAGAGAAAAACAGCTTTACTGTTTTGAAAAACTTTTATACTGAAAACTAAGAGGTTATTTTGAAGTACGAATTATTAGCCGTTTTCGGACTGGTTTTCTGTCTTGTAATAGTAGGACTTGAATATCTCCTGCATTACAGGCTCGCGGAAAAACAGGACGAAAAGGAGGTCAACAACCGTCGTATTACCCAAAGGGTTAAAATACGCGTCGAGGGAATTATCTACGCGCCGACCGATTCAAGCCGCAAAAGCGAGATTGAGGCGCTGGCGAAGGATATAGATAATGACTTTGAAGCCTACGAAAGGTCGATAGCGATTATCGAGGAGACGCGTGACCGCTTTGATAAGGACGACGATGAATATAAGGATTTAGATCAGCTTATAGACAGGGTTATCGAAACTGTTAACCCTGTGGGTATCTACGCCTCGATGCTGGACTCGAATGATATTTACCATAAGAGCTACGCCTTACGCAGGCTCTCCGACCTCGGGGCTGATGAATACCACGATGTTATGGTTGAGTATTCCAAGGATAAGCACAGGGACCTCGCCTATAATGCCGCTATGGCGCTGGCGAAGCTCGGCGACGCGGAAAATGTTGCCGCTTTTATCCTTAGTATCGAGAACGACAGGCTTTATTCGGGAAGAATAATCAACGAATTTTTTGACGATTTCAACGGCGACCGCGCTGAACTGGCGAGACTGCTGTTTGAAAACTGTAACTCATATATGACGAGCAATATTATAAAGGCGATTACGCCGTATAAGCTCGAGGAGTTCCACCAGATGTTTGTCGAAAACAGCGCGAGCAAGGATTTTCAGCTCAAGGTCGCGTCTGTTAAGGCGCTCGCCGCTTTCGGCTGGCCCGAGGATGAACAGCTCCTGCAAATGGCGGCTCAGGATAAAGAGTGGGTTATCCGCGCTTCAGCCGTAAGAGGTCTTGCTCTGCTTGATACACCGACCGCTCTCGAAAGTGTAAAGACCGCGCTTCGTGATAAGGAGTGGTGGGTACGTCAGACCGCCGCTAGCGCGCTGACGTCAATGGATATTTCGCCGACCGATTTAGAGGATGTACTCGGCGGATATGACCGCTATGCCGCGGACGCGGTTAAATCGGTACTGTTCAAAACAGTAGACAGTCCGATATAACCGTAAAATTTTTAAGGAAAGGATGAGCGGATTTGAGTTTTTTAAACGGTGTACGCAGTTTTATCGTAGTATTTAACTACTTTTGTATGGCGTTTACCTTGCTGTTAAGCGTTATTTATATTATTCAGATGTTCGTCTCTCTGTTTCGGGTACGTCATAATTACGACAAGCATTTCTCGGACGATTACATAAGATACACCGAAAGTAATAACCTGCTTCCGATTTCTCTTATTATTCCCGCTTTTAACGAGCAGGAGAATATTGTCCAGAACGTGCGCTCGCTTATGAAGCTTAACTACCCCGAATACGAGATTATTGTTGTAAACGACGGCTCTACCGATAAGACGGGGGATTTGCTTATTGACGCGTTTGAAATGCATATGATAGAAACCTCGATACGCTACCGTATTCCTACAGAAAATATCCGCGGAGTTTATTTCAGTAAGAAATACCCTAATCTGCTATATGTCGATAAAGATAACGGCGGTAAATCAGACGCGCTAAACGCGGGTATCAATATTTCCTCGTTCCCGCTTTTTACCTGTCTCGACGCCGACTCGCGTATCGAGAAAAACGCTCTGCTTATGCTGTCGCTGGAGTTTATTAAGGACTCGAGAACCGTTGTCGCGGGCGGAATTGTACGTATCGCTAACGGCTCGAAAATCGTTGACGGCGAATTCAGGGGCTTCTCAATGCCTAAAAAGCTCGTTGAGAGATTCCAGATTGTCGAATACTACCGCTCATTCTTATCGGGACGTGTTTTCTGGAGCGCGTCGAACTCGCTTCTCGTAGTTTCGGGAGCGTTCGGACTGTTCAGGAAAGAAACCGTTATTGAAGTCGGCGGATATAAAAGAAATACAATCGGCGAAGATATGGAAATTGTCGTCCGTATTCACCGCTATTTAAGAAAGAAAAAGATTAAATACAGGGTTATATTTAACGAGCTGTCGATCTGCTGGACTCAGGGACCGATGTCGATGAAGGATATCCGTTCCCAGCGCAGACGCTGGCAGATAGGACTTATGGATACGCTTATTTCGCACCGCGCGATGACCTTTAACCCGCGTTACGGTATGGTCGGAATGTTCTCCGTACCGTACAACTGGATTTTTGAATTATTCGGCGCTGTTATCGAGACTATAGGATATTTCCTGATACCGTTCTCGCTGATTATGGGAGAGCTTAATATGTTCTTTTTTGTAATGTACTTCCTGCTGGCGGTTATGCTCGGAATTATTCTCTCCGAGGGCAGTCTTGTGCTCGAACAGTATACCCACCGCGCCGCGATGACCGCTAAGCAAAGTATCTCGATTTCAATTTACGCGGTTTTAGAGAACTTTGGTTACAGACAGATGATATCTCTGTTCAGAGTTGAGGGAATTTTAAAGTACAGAAAACTCAGAAAGACCTGGGGTAAGATCAAACGTAAGGAGTTTGAACAATGAAAAAGGTTGCTCTTACGATACTCGCCACTTTAATCGTTTTATTTTTGCTCGCCCAGACGGGAGTGCTCGCTCCCTTCGGAATAAAACAGCTCTCTGTTTTTAGAGAAGCTGTAAAAAGAGAGGACACCGACAGCGTTAACGAGGAGTATAACGACGTTCAAAACGACCTCAGCTATAAGTTTAAGGCTGAGAGCGAATACTTCCATATCTATAGAAACGGTGAATGGAAGAAAGTATATATGAACGGAGTTAATATCGGAGCGTCGGAGCCTGCGCTTTTCCCCGGTGACCTTACGATTAAGTACGAGACATATCTCAGATGGTTTAAAAAAATCAGCGCGATGAACTGTAACTGTATCCGTATTTATACGACAATGCGTCCGCAGTTCTATCTTGCGCTTAATGACTTTAATAAAAAAGCTAAAAATCCGCTGTACCTGTATCAGGGTGTATGGGTTAACGAGGACGATATCGAGCGTCTCGGAGACGTATACGCCGAAAACGAAAAGATACTTAACGGTTTTAAGTCGGACGCGCTTACGGTTGTAGACGTTATCCACGGTAAGGCGGTTATTCCCGAAACGCCCGGTAAGGCTTCGGGAACCTACCATACGGATGTTTCCCGCTGGCTCGCGGGCTGGATTATCGGAATCGAGTGGGATCCGAACCTCGTTTTAAATTCCAATAAACAGCATCCGAATAAGCGTAACTACGACGGAAAGTATCTTTTTACTCAGTCAGCTACTCCGTTCGAGGCGTTTTTATGCCGTGTAGGAGACGCGGTAATTGACCACGAAACGAAAAAGTATAAATTCCAGGCGCCGCTGGCGTTCGCTAACTGGATAACAACCGACCCGTTAAGCCATCCTAATGAACCGCATTACGACGAGGATAAGGCGACGGTTAATACCGAGAATATAAAATACAGAAACTTTCCCGCGGGAATGTTCGTTTCTTACCATATTTATCCGTACTATCCCGACAGCTTGAACTTCCAGGAGGATTACCTGAAGAATTTGGGCGAGGACGGAAAGGTCGATACCTACTCGGCGTATTTAAAGGACTTAAAGCTTGTGCATACTCTGCCTATGCTTGTAGCGGAGTTCGGAATACCGACCTCGCGAGGAATGGGACACGAAAGCGTTATGGGCTATAACCAGGGCGGAGTTGATGAAAACGCTCAGGGAGCTATGCTCATAAATATGATGAAATCTATCCAGAATACGGGCTACGCGGGCTGTCTTATCTTTACGTGGCAGGACGAGTGGTTTAAGAGAACTTGGAATAACGTTATGTATGATATACCCGACAGACGTCCGTTCTGGAGTAATATCCAGACTACGGAGCAGTGCTTCGGCGTTATGTCGTTCGACCCTGGAGAAAAAAGCTGTGTTTCGTATCCCGACGGTGATTTCAGCGAATGGAACAACGTTGACCCCGTTGTAAAGAACAACGACGGAAAGCTACGTGTGCTCAGCGACGAGCGGTACGTTTATGTTATGGTCGAGAGCAGTAAGTACGACTTTAATAATGATACGCTGTATATTCCTATAGATACGATCAAAGGGCAGGGAAACGCCTTTTCGAGCGAGTATAAGCTCAACTTCGACAGGGGAGCGGATTTCCTGATTAAGATTCACGGCGCGGCGGATTCTCATATCTACGTAGACCGTTACTACGACGCGTTTAACTACTATTTCGTAAATTCGAGAATGCTTTCCGACTTCCCGAAGCTTAAAAAAGCCGATAAAAATAACAGCGGAATTTTCGATACGATGATGCTGTGCTACGGCTACAATATGAAAATCAAGGGAACGGGTAAGGAAATTCCCGACCGAGCTTACGAAACGGGTAAGCTCAGCTACGGTAACGGCAACCCCGACGCGAAGAATTACGCTTCGCTTACCGACTTCTGTTACGGCGACGGAAAGCTCGAGCTGAGAATACCTTGGCAGCTTCTTAATGTTATGGATCCGTCGTCTAAACAGCAGATGGGCGATTTCTGGGAAAACCAGGTTATTACTCCGCAGGATTACGATTCGTTCTCGTTCGGCTTCGGAATTAAAAACGGAGATAATAACGCGAAAATCAATATCAGCGGAAAGTATTCCTACAATAAATGGAATATGCCGACCTGGCACGAAAGAGTAAAGCCCGCGTACTATGAGGTTCAAAAATACTTAGCCTCAATAAAGAGTAACGAGGATAGCGAATCGGAGGAGTAACGATGAAAAAAATCATTGTATTTCTTATGGCTCTGTTGACCGTTTTAACTACGGTTTCCTGTTCCTCTACGCCTAAAAAAGTAAACGCTTCCCCTCAGAAAACTATTAAGCTTTCGGAAACGGGAGATGTTTTAGTAAATTCCTACGCGAATAAAAACGGCTTTTTTTACAGAAAAGCCAAGAGTAAAACGGGCGAGCTTATTTACATTAAGGGCGTTAATATGGGACTTACCGAGCCGAGAACCGACCTTAATAATTCTAATACAAAATACGACACCTACTATAGATGGTTTAATCAGATTTCGGCGATGAACGCTAATACGGTACGTGTTTTTACCGTTATGAATCCGAATTTCTATAACGCTCTGTATGATTTTAATCAGAGCCATAAAAAAACACCCCTGTATCTTATACAAGGGATATGGTTTTCCGAGGATTTGATGTACGAGCTGAAGGACGCGCTGGAGAGCGACGAAATAATTATCAGCGCGTTTAAACGCTCCGTTAAGGAAACTATAGACATAATCCACGGTTCGAGTAACTACACAAGCTACGGCGAGTTTAAACCCGCTGTTTATCATAAGGATGTGTCCGATTATGTGCTCGGCTATATTCTCGGGCTCGAGTATCCCGCGGAGTTTGTAAACGAGACGAACGCTTCCCATACTGACCAGAGCGATTTTGACGGCGAGTATTTAAAGACTAAAAAAGGCTCTAAACCGTTCGAGGCGTTTTTGTGTAATGTCGGAGATTCTCTTATAAAATACGAAACCGAGGCTTATTCCTGCCAGATTCCCGTAGCGTTTCTCAACTGGCAGACTTTAGATACTATAAAGCATAGCTCCGAGCCGTTTGAGGAAGAGGATTCGCAAAGCGTCGATACGGAGAAAATAATTCCTAAAAAGAATTATTACGCGGGCTTGTTCGCCGCTATGGACGTTTATCCGTACTATCCCGAGTTTATGAATCACCAGAAGGAGTATACCTCCTCGTCAGATAACTATTTAGCTTATCTTAAGGATTTGAAAAAGCAATATACCGTTCCTCTGCTTGTAGCGGAGTACGGACTTTCAACGACGCGTTCTACGGCTCATCTCGGAATAAACGGCTACCGCCAGGGCGGTATTGACGAAAAAGCCCAGGGTGAGCTTGACGCTAAAATGACTAACGCTATATCTAAGGCGGGCTGCTGCGGAGGACTTTTATTCTCCTGGCAGGACGAGTGGTTTAAAAGAACGTGGAATATGGATATGTACTATCCGCCGAAGGCGTCACAGCGTACGCGTGACCAGTCCAGCGCGGAACAGGGTTACGGTATTCTATCGTTCGATACCTACGATACCTATCCCGACGGCGATACGTCCGAGTGGGTTAAAGAAACGGGCGTCGGCAACTCACGTGTGTGCGTAAAATTCGACGCTGATTATATGCACCTGCTTGTAAGCTTACCCGACGGCTATGATTTTGAAAAAGATGTTTGCTACGTTCCGATTCAGATAACGGGGTTGGGAAGTAAAGCGCTAAAAGGAAGCTCGGTTGAGTTCAGCGATAACGCTGACTATCTCCTGAAAATAAACGGCAAAAAGAATACGCGCCTTATGTGCGACGCGTACAGGGATGTTTTTCATTATAAATACGGTGTATTAAAAAAGGTTTTCGGAGAAAACGAGAGCAAGCCGTATAAGAAAAACAGCGGAGTTTATAATAAGATTAACACCTTCGTATCTAACGAAATGTACCTTCCCGACGAGGATAGGACTATCGTTCCTCAGTTTTACGAGGACGGACTTCTAAGGTACGGCAACGCTAATCCGAAAAGTCCCGTTTATTATTCTCTCGCTGATTTCTGCCGTTCAGGCAAAAAGCTCGAGGTCAGAATACCGTGGTATCTTCTCGGGGTTAAAAACCCCTGTACCCGAACCTGTATATCCGAGCTTAACGGAAAGGAAATAGGCTTTACTACTTTCGACTCAATAAAAATCGGTTGCGGTCAAAGCGGTAAAATCGAGCTCTACGATACAGGCTTTAAGGGCGTTAAGAACGTAGAGATAACCGAACGGCTTAAACAGTCGTACAATATTTTATCGAAAACATTTAAAAGACTATAATAATAAAACAACCGCCGCGTTAACTTAACTGCGGCGGTTTTACTTTATAATTGTTGTTTAAGCTCGTTTAGCTTGCTTGAGATTCGGTTTATATACATATTATAGTCAACGTCCTCTTTGTTTCTCAGGTGCTCGGTAAGCTCACAAATCGGCTCGTAAACAGGCGTTAACGCGACATTTCCGTAAACGCCCTTTAACGCGTGAGCGAACTCGAACGCGCTGTCGAGGTTATTTGTCGCTATAGCGGCGGCAAGATTGGAAAAGCTCTGGTCGTCAAGCGCCATTTTCACTAAGCTGAGATAAAAGTCTGTATTTCCGAGACAACGGCTTAAACCTGTTTCGGTATCCGCGCCGAACTCTTTAAGGCTCTCAATTGTCATATTTATATCCTCCTGTTAAGAACTTTTCAAATTCAGCCGCGGGGAGCGGTTTTGAGAAATAGAAGCCTTGTATAATTTCTATTCCGATTTCTTTAAGGAGCAGGTACTGCTCTTTTGTCTCGACGCCCTCGGCGATAACGGGGAGCTCTAAGAACTCCGCGATTTCCTTTACGAGCTTTACGATTTTAGCGTCTTTTTCGCTGTTTAGAATATTCTTAACAAATCTCATATCGAGTTTAATCGCGTCGAGATTTATTGAAGTTAGCATATTAAGCGACGAGAAACCCGAGCCGAAGTCATCCATTTCGAGCCTGAAGCCTAAATTCCTTAGCTTGTCCAGCTGAGCGGCGAGATGTCCCGAATCGTCCGTGTACGCCGACTCCGTGATTTCGAGGATAAGCTCCTCGTTGGAAAGCGAATGAGCCTTTTGGATAGCGAGCAGTGTGCTTGCAAGCTCAGGGTCGTAAATATCTACTCTCGAAACATTAACCGATACGGGAACGGTTTTACCTGTAACGGTTTCCCATTCCTTAATCTGTCGCGCGGCGTTATTCCATACATAGTGGTCTAGCTCTCGTATAAGTCCGTTTTTCTCGAAAATCGGAATAAATACCCCCGGGCTTATCATACCGTAGCGGGGATGATCCCATCTTACGAGCGCCTCCGCTCCGCAGAGCTTCGGTTTATCTCCGCCGATAGTGAACTTGGGCTGATAATGAATTTTAAACTGATGTCCGTTAATAGCTTCGTCCATATCGCTTATAAGTCTTTCGCTGAACATTTCGGTTTCGTACATTTTAAGGTCGTAAAGCATATATTCGGAGTTGTAGTTTTTCTTTAGCGAATCGCCCGCCACAATTGCGCGCTCGAATCGCTGGGCAATACTTATATTCTTTCCGCATTTTTCGTAAACGCCCATACGGATACTGATTCTGGCGGAATTGCCTGTTTCTCTCCTTATAGCGTGTTCGATTTCGGAAACTATTTCCGCGTAGTTGTTTCCGCTCGGTATATACATAAAGAATGTGTCGGGAGCGCATCGACAGGCTATACCCTTAGTTCTGTCGAGAATAAATTTAAGTTCATCCGATATAGCTCTTAGAACATTGTCGCCGAAAGAGTGTCCGTGAAGCTCGTTTACGAGGTGGAATCTGTTAACGTTAATCGCTACGGCGTCCATTTCGGCGCCCGCGTTATATGTATCCATATTGGCGCAGTATTCGTAGAAATACTCGCGCGTATAAAGTCCCGTAAGCGTATCGGTTTTGGTTGTGTTGATAAGACGGTTACGTTCGACAAGCTCTATGGAACGCTTTACCCTCGCTAAGATGACCTCGGGCATATCGTAAGGCTTACGGATAAAGTCAACCGCGCCGAGTTTAAGGCTCTTGACCTCGGCGGAAACCTCCGACGTCAGAACCATAACGGGGATAAGCTTCATATGCTTATCTTTTTTCATTTTCTTTAAGACAGTATAGCCGTCCATTATAGGCATCATAAGGTCGAGAAGTACGAGGGAGATCTTGTTGAGATTCTGCTCGATAACCTCGAGAGCCTGCACTCCGTTGTCGGCGTATTTTACGTGGTATTCGGTGCCGACAATATAGCCCAGCATTTTCTGGTTTACAGGTTCATCGTCTACGATGAGGACTGTCTTTTTTAAATCCTTAAAAATTTTACTTTCCATAGTTTTTCGCTTTCGGGTTTAATTTTTATGCTTTTCGTCGTACAATTTCTTGTCCGCGAGTAAGATAAGTTCGGAGAAATCCTTAGATTTTCTGACGGTTGATTTTACGCATCCGAAACAACATTGAATTGTAACATCGGTATCGTTTATACGGCTGTTTCTTAGCTTCATATTCAGCCGTCTGAATTTATCTTTAAAATGTTCTAAATCCTTTTCTTCCTCAACAACGAGAAACTCGTCTCCGCCGTAGCGGAAAACATTATCGCCGTCGAATATTTCGACCATTTTATCAGCGACAAGCTTTAAAACCTCGTCGCCGAAAAGGTGTCCGTAGGTATCGTTGATTGACTTAAACTTATTTATGTCAATCATCGCGATACAGATTTCTTTATCTATAGTCTCGCCGATTTTAAGTCCGAGAGAATAGCGGTTTCTAAGACGCGTCGTAATATCGTGATTAGCGATAATTTGCAGGTTGTTATTGAGAAGATTGATCTGGTTTCTTTGTTTTATATTATTAACCGTGTATCTGTAGCTTTGAGTAGCTCCCGCGATAAGGATAAGGAAAAACATCGCGTAATTGTATAGATTAATCGGCTGGCCTTTTACAAAAAAGTAAAGGTAAATATAGAAGCTCGCGGAGGATAGGGTTACAACCGCTATGCTGATTACAGGCTTTAGCTTTATAAATAATACTACGCAAAGCTCCGCGGTAAAGAAGGTCAGCATCTGGAAGTTGCTGATATAATGCTTAATTGATACGAACTCGCTCCAGATAATTATCATAGCTATGAAAACTACAATGAAAGTATTTATATACCGATTGTTACTGAAGCTATTCTTTTTTATCATTACGGAAGTCAGCACGAAAATAACCGCGCAAATTACAACGCATAGAAAAACGTGGACAGCTGATGTGAACGCGTCCGGTTTAGACTTGCCGATTTGAAGCAGTAAAAAAATAATTAACGATATCGTCTGTATTACAGCAATCGCTAAGCTGAGATTACGCAGATTATTTATATTGTTTTCGTTGATCTCGCTGTCGATTTTTTCGTTGGTTTCGGGTAACAGCCAGTATTTAATTTTTCGTTTAAGACTCTTTCGGGAATTAACTGACATTATATGAACTCCATTAAACAGTGGGGTAGATTATAATAACACATTAGTATTATATATTGCTTTTGCCAAAAAATCAATTATTTATGCAAAATTTAACAAAATAATAGTGATATTTAGTATAAGTTGTATTTACAATAACGGTTTATTCTGTTAAAATATTTAAGATAGGATATAAAACCATAGTATTATACTCATAAATTTCCGACGAAATAACTAAAATAAACAGAAAACGTAAAATGAATTACAGCTCTTGGAAAAGGGGAAGAATAAATGTCTGAGAATAAAGTGAAAAAAAGGACGCTGTCGCTCGTTGATGTATGGGCAATAGCCTTCGGCTGTATCGTAGGCTGGGGAGCGTTTGTTATGCCGGGTACAACTTTTCTTCCTATAGCGGGACCTCTCGGAACGGTTATAGCGATGGTAATAGGTACCGCGCTGATGATTATAATCGGGCTTAACTATTCGTATCTTATGGAAAAACGTCCCGGTGAGGGAGGCGTGTACTCGTATACAAAAGAAGCGTTCGGACGTGACCACGCGTTTTTGTGCTCGTGGTTTTTGAATCTGTCTTACCTTGCCGTAGTATTTATGAACGCAACGGCTCTGTTTGTTGTAGCGAGGACATTATTCGGTAAGCTTTTCCAGTTTGGCTTTCATTATCGTATCGCGGGATATGATATATATTTCGGAGAAATTTTAATCTCCGCGTTGGCGCTTATAATTATAGGGTTGATTTTTATTCTTAAAAGATCTATCCTGCGCAGGATACAAACCGTGCTCGCGCTTGTTATGATTGTCGGCGTGCTCGCAATTACCGTCGCGGCTTGCCTTAATTTTCAACCGACGGATATGGTTCCCGAATTCGGTACGGGTGATACGGGCTCGGCGATTATCGGAATTATAACGATTATTCTTTTATCACCGTGGGCGTTTGTCGGTTTCGATATCGCGTCTTTGGAAACTCCGCGTTTTAAGTTTTCGGTTAAGAGCTCAAAAAAGGTAGTAACTATAGCTATCCTTTGCGGAGGATTTGTATACGCCGCGCTTACTGTTGTAAGTGTAACGGCGCGACCCGCGGCTTTCGCGACCTGGTTTGATTATGTTACGAAGCTTGACGGTATGAGCGGTGTTGTAGCCGTGCCGACTGTTTACGCTACGCAGAGCGCTATCGGCGACGGCGGAATTATTCTTGTAGGCGTAGTCGCTCTGGCGGCTATACTTACGGGTATTATAGCCGCTTTCCGCGCGACTGCCCGTATGTTTTCGGCTATGGCGCGTGACCAGATTTTAAGCCGCGGATTCCTTAGAAACACTTTCTGTATTTGTTTTATTATGATAATATCAATCGCGTTTTCCTTTTTCGGAAGAAACGCGCTCGAGTGGTTTGTACAGATGACCTCGTTCGGAGCGGTTATCGGATTCGGATACGCCTCCGCCTCCGCCTGGAAGCTCGCCGTGAAAGAGAAAAACCGAAGTATTATGATTACGGGCTTTCTCGGAACGGGAATTTCGATTGTATTCGCAGCGGCGCATCTTGTTTCCAAGGTAGCGGATGTCGAGACGATGTGCGCGGAATCCTTCCTGCTGTTAGCGGTTTGGTGCTTAATGGGATTTGTATTCTACTGGCGTACAATGCGGAAAACCGAACTGTCCGATTTTAAGGGCGTAGCTATAACTACGACGGTGCTGTTCTGTCTTGTTTTGTATTCGTCGATTATGTGGTTCGTAAAGAGTCTGCATAGCGAGATTTATTCCGAGAATATGAACAATATCCTAACAGGCAAAGCGCTTATACTGATGGCGTTTACCTTCGTCGGTGTAGTTGTTATGCTCTATATTCAGGGCGCGCTCAGGAGAAGAAACGCTAAGCTTGAGCGTGAGAAAATCCACGCGGAAGAAAGCAGTAAGGCGAAAAGCCGTTTTCTTTTCAGTATTTCTCACGATATACGCACTCCGATGAACGCTATTCTCGGCTATACGCACCTTATAAAACAGGAAAAGGATTTACCCCCGCAAATAAACGAGTATACGGATAGAATTGATACGTCGGGAAAACACCTTATGGCGCTTCTTGACAATATACTGGAAATGAGCCGTATAGAATACGGAAAGTTGGAGATAAACCCCGAAAAAGCGAATTTCCATACTGTTGTTATATCGGCTTTTGATATGCTAAAGCCGTCTATGGGCGAGAAAAAGATTACTTATACGCTTAACGACAAGGAACTCGGCGATGAGTGGGCTTTGTTCGACGAGCAGTATTTGGTAAGAGTTTTACTAAATCTATTAAGCAACGCCTATAAGTTCACGCCCGAGGGCGGAAAGGTTTCCCTTACGGCGAAATCAAGAATAAACGGTAATCGCGCTGATTACGAAATCCACGTTAAGGATAACGGTATCGGTATGACTAAGGAGTTTGCCGAAACTGTATTCGAGGCTTTCGCGCGTGAGCGAAGCTCTACGGTAAGCCGTATCCAGGGAACAGGGCTTGGAATGGCCATAAGTAAAAATATTGTTGAGGAAATGGGCGGAACCATTGACCTTGATACCGAACCCGATAAGGGAACTGAATTTACTATAAACTTCAGCTTTGATTTATGTGAGCCGCCCGAAATTGACGATGAAGATACAGCCGATACGGGAAAAACGGTTGACTTCAGCGGTAAAACTCTCCTGCTCGCCGAGGATATGGAGGTTAACCAGAAAATGGCTGAGATGCTGCTCGGAAGGCTCGGCTTTAAGGTCGTTATCGCCGAAAACGGCAAGGCAGCCGTTGATAAGCTTAACGCCTCAAGCGGTGAGTATGACGCGGTATTAATGGATATACAGATGCCAGTTATGGACGGATACGAGGCGGCGCGTACGATAAGAAAAAGCGATAACCCGAGCGTTCGTAATATACCGATAATCGCGGTAACGGCGAACGCGTTCAGCGAGGATATAAAACGCGCTGAGGACGCGGGAATGAACCGCTGTATTTCTAAGCCGATTGATCCGAAACAGCTGAAAAACACCTTGACCGATTTGTTTTCGGATTGAGTAAAAATGTAGAAACGAAAATCACTTGTTAAAATATACGGGAGGAAAAATGGAAAATTCTCAGTCTGTTTTGCTGAAAAGCATTCCTAACGCGCGTGAGCTCGGCGGCTACATTACCGCCGACGGAAAAAGCGTTAAGCGCGGTCTGTTGTTGCGAAGCGCTAAGCTAAACGATATTTCCGAGGAGGATAAGTCGGCGCTTATTAATAATTTCCATGTTCAGGATATTATAGATTTTCGTATGAAAATGGAAATTGCGGGCTTTGAGGACGCTGAATTTGACGGCGCTAGGTATCATTGGCTCGATGTAATAGAAATGCCCGACCTCGATAAGTATGACGGAGAAATGCCCGATATTAAACCGAGAGACGTGATCCAGGCCGTGGAGCTTATCGAAATGAGCGGAATGCTCCAGGACGATATGTACGTCGGCTTTCTCGAAGGGGAAAAGGGTAAAAAGGCTTACGGCGGGTTCCTGCGGATTCTTCTTGAGTCCGACCCCGAAAGGGCGGTGCTTTGGCATTGTACGGGAGGTAAAGACAGGACGGGACTTGCCTCAATGCTGATACTCTCCGCGCTCGGAGCGGACAAAAAAACGATTATGAGCGATTATCTGCTTACGAATAAGTTTAACGAAAAGCGGATAGCGGGCGTTAAACACGCGTTATCTAAGCAGGGCTTCGACGAGACTTTCGTCAATAAAGCGGCTCTCGCGTTCGAGGCGGTTGATGAACGCTTTATGCGTACCGCTTTAGAGCATCTTAAAAACAATTACGGCTCTGCCGTCGGCTATATAAAAGACGGGCTAAAAATTTCTGACGGCGAAATAGCCGTATTGAAAGAAAAATATCTTACTGATTAATAAAGGCGGAAATAATATGTTTGTTTTAAAAGGAAAAATCAACACTTCTAACTCTCCCGAGCTTGAGGAAAAACTGTTAAAGGAGCTTCCGACGGAAATTGACGCGGGCGGGCTCGAGTATATCTCGTCCTCGGGGCTCCGAGCGCTTTTAAGGCTGCGTAAGGCGGTAGGTGAAGTAACTTTAAAAAACGTAAAGCCCGAGATATACGAAATATTCGAGGTTACGGGATTTACGGATATACTTAATATAGAATAAAACCAACCGAAAGGAAAACGGCTATGAAAAAACTAAGCCAACACGTAACGTTTAAAAGCCTGGCGGGTATTATATCGCTGCTTGTAGTGTTTTCCGCGATCGTATTGATTATAGGTTATAATATTTTTACCGAGGCGCTGCTCCAGCAGTATTCCGACGGCGCGTATTTAACCGCTAAAACAGCCTCGTCGTTTGTTAATCCCGACGATATGGACGAATATGTCAACAGCGGCGGAAAAGGTAAAAAGTATACGGAAGTATGGAAGGAGCTCGACAGTATATGTAATTCCTCGGGCTCGACCTTCGTTTATGTTATAATTCCCGACACCACGGATTACGCGCATATAAAATTCATCTTCTCTACAATCGACCACAACAGTCCGTATACTATATACGATTTCGGATATGTAAGAGAAACTACCAATGATGAATACAAGGTAAAATATAAGGCGCTTTACGACAAGACCTCGAAGCGTGAACTGCTGATACGAGATAAAGGTTATATAGAAACCGATTCCCATATCACTATGATGATTCCGCTTGTCGGTAAAGACGGCGATGTAAAAGGTATTATGTGCGTTCAGAGGCAGATGGATATTCTGTCCAATATGCGCAACAGTTTTATGTCAAAGGTTGTTTTCGCGCTTTTGATTCTTGTACTGATAGTAATTGTTGTACAGAGCCTGTTCCTTCACCATACTCTGCTTAAACCGCTTAAACTGATTTCCGAGGAAGCGGCGAGGTTCTCAACCGACAGCACCGTCGCGGAGAAAAAGCTGACGGATTCAATCCGAAATAAAGATGAGATCGGCGCGCTGGCGGGTTCTATCGACCATATGGAGGAACAGATATACGCGTATATCGAGAACATAACGAATATTACAGCCGAAAAACAGAGAATCCTTACGGAGCTTAATCTCGCTACGAGGATTCAGGCGGCTATGCTTCCTAACGTATTTCCCGCTTTTCCCGAACGCGCGGATTTCGATATCTACGCTTCTATGGATCCCGCTAAGGAGGTCGGAGGCGACTTCTACGACTTCTTCCTCGTGGACGACGACCATCTCTGTATAGTTATGGCGGATGTATCGGGCAAGGGCGTACCCGCGGCGCTGTTTATGATGGCGTCGAAGATTATTCTCGCGAATAACGCTATGCTCAGAAAAAGCCCTAAGGAAATTTTGACTGATACCAATAACACGATATGCTCCAACAACCGCGAGGAGATGTTCGTATCGGTATGGTTAGGTATTCTCGAGCTTTCGACAGGAAAGCTTACCGCTTCTAACGCGGGCCACGAATATCCTGTCCTACGTAAGCCTGACGGGGAATTTGAGTTGTTTAAGGATAAGCACGGCTTCGTTATCGGCGGAATGGACGGTATGGTATATAGTGAGTACGAGATTGATTTAAAGCCCGGCTCTAAGCTGTTCTTGTATACCGACGGCGTGCCCGAGGCTACTAACGCGGAGGAAGAGCTGTTCGGCAACGAGCGTATGGTTGCGGCTTTGAATAAGGACGCTTCCGCGTCTCCCAAGGAAATACTCGGGAATGTAAGAAGCGCGGTAGACGAATTTGTAAAGAACGCGGAGCAGTTCGATGACCTTACGATGCTTTGCATTGAATATAACGGAGATAAAGAAAATGAAGCTTGAGATGTATGAACTTGAGATTGCGGCTGATGTCGATAAGCTGTCGAAAGTAACCGAATTTGTCGATTCGATATTAGAGAAAAACGGTTGTCCTATTAAGGTGCAGATGAAGATTGACCTCGCTTTAGAGGAGCTGTTCGTCAATATAGCGCACTACGCCTATCCCGATGGGGAGGGGACGGCTAAGATACTCGCGGGAGCTAATTCCGAGTATGTCGAGATTACCTTTATTGACAGCGGTGTTCCGTACGACCCGCTTGCTAAACCCGACCCCGACGTTACGTTAAGCATAGAGGAACGTCAAATCGGCGGACTTGGTATATTCCTTTCCAAAAAACTTATGGATGATATATCTTATAAATACGAGGATAATAAAAACATCCTGACGGTGAGAAAGAATTTTTAAAACCGCTTAATTAAAAATCACCCTTGTTCTATGCCGTAGAGGCGGTAAAACAAGGGTGGTGTATTGTTTTATAATGTTGTTTTAAAAATCTATCTTCTTAGCGTGCTTAATAGCGGGGAGGAGTCTGCCTCTTATAAGGCGTTCAACGCGTTCTTTAATAGCGTCCTCGTCGTGTGTTGCATAGTGGAAAGAGTGGTAAGTCATTAACAGGAATGCGAGCGGCATAAGCATATCCGCAATTCTGTGTATCTCGTCGGCGTCGCCTGTCATAAAGTATGTGCCGCACATTACACCCCACATATCCTGAGCGAGCGCGGGATCGAATCCAAGCAGAGAACGGACGCGTTTTGGATCGGTAGCGTTCGGGAGGAGAAGGTACGGAAGCATTAGCCCCGCAATATCGAAAGCGGGATGGCCGACAGCCGCGTCGCCGATATCAATAAGAAGAACCTCGCCGTCCTTAACCATAACGTTCTTGGAGTTATAGTCGCCGTGGAGGAATGTATAGCGGTTTGGAATGCTGAATATATAATTGAGTATCGAGTTCGTTTCCTCGGGCTCGATATATTGGCTGATACTCATTACCCATTTGGTAAGAGTTTTCTTTTTGTTCGGGAAGTCGCCGTTATCCGCCTCGATATCGTGCAGCTTTTTAAGCGCTACGGCGCTGAGCTGTCCGAGCTGTTTAAGCGACGAGGGATCTTCGGATATAAGCTGAGCTACGGTTTTAGCCTCGAGCATTTCGTAGATTACGCCGTAGTGGTCGCCGACCTTAACCGTATCGAAGGGGATAGCGGTAGGGATACCGAGGAGAAAGGCTTTTTTGGATAACTCGCGTTCTTTGTCAATAAACTCGAGCGATGCGGAACGGTAAACCTTTACTATACTCTCGTCATCAAGACGGTAAACGGAGCCGTAACCGCCTTCGCCTATTATCTCACAGCCCTCGATTGAAATTTCACGAAGGGCTTTTTTTACGTTAAGAATTTCGGTAAATCCCGTTACCTCAAAGATTTCGTAAACTTCGGGAGCAACATTATGAATGGTAACTCCGCCGACAGATTTACGCAGTTTTAAAAGCGCGCGCAGTCCCGCGGATGAGATGTATTCGAGTTCGGAAGCGTCAATTTCGGACGGAAGCTCTTTAGTTAGAGAGGCTTCCAGCTCAGGCGCGTTGGTAGTGTCGATTTTTCCTGATAATTTATACATTATATATCCTCCTTGGAAATGTAAGTGTTTTCGGATTATCCGCGTATTTAACGCGTAAATTCCCGATAATTATATCATATGGATATTGTATTTTCAATAAAATCTTAGCTTTTTAATCTCTTATTTCAAAAATGTAATTTGCTATTTCTCAGCAGCTTGGAATCTATTATATCTTACAATACTGTAATTCGGTTTTAGAATAATTATATTGAAAATCGTATAATAATACTGTATAATCAAGGTATATGAAGCCGATAGTCAGGCTCGGTTTCATTAAAAAATAATCTAAAAGGAGTTATGAAAAATGAAATTTCCAAACGCTTTTTCAGGCGTAAAGAAACTGCTTGCGGCTGAAATCCTCCAGATTATCGGCGTGGTAGCTATGGGCTTCGCTACAGTTTTCGCGGTATTATTCAGCGTTAGTGTAGGAACCGATAACTCTGTAACAGGAATCGGCTCGTTATTCGGATTAAGTATATTATTATCCGGCGGAATCATAGTTTTTATTATCGCCGCAATTTTGGAGCTTGCAGGTCTTGTAAAGGCGGGCAGGGATGAAGAGAGTTTTAAGTATGCGCTTTATATGATTGTTATCGGATTAATCGCGGTTATTATAGGTTCTTGCTTCCAGACAAGTAACACAACAATTTACAACATCTGCGATAACGTAAACAGAATCGCTGATCTTGTATCAACAATCTTTATTATCCAGGGTGTTATGAACCTTGCTGTAAACCTCGATGATGATGAGATGGTAGCTAAGGGCTCTTCAATCCTCAAGGTTATTATCGGTATCTACGCGTTCGCTATTATCGGTTCTATCACATACGCGATTCTTTCTTCATTCCCCGTATTCAGAGTTATCAGCCTTATTTGCTTCTGCGTAAGCCTTTTACTCTCGTTCATTTCTTATGTTCTGTTTATTCTTTACCTTGCCAGGGCTAAGAAAATGCTTGCTGAATAAGACAAACCGAATAATATTTTCCGCCGTCCGAAAGGGCGGCGGTTTTTATATGAACTTAGATTTAGTATTGAAATTCTGAATTCATTATGATAAAATCTGATTATAGATTTAAAGAAGTCGCGGGTGATTTATTATGACAATTTCAAAAGTAAAAAACGATACAGAACTTACCGTTATACTCGAGGGCAGATTGGATTCTGTCGCGGCGCTTGAGTTTGAGGCGTTTATGAAAGACGCGCTCGACGGAGTTGAACACTTAATCTTCGATATGGATAAGCTTAACTATATTTCCTCGGCGGGGCTAAGGGTACTTTTAAGCGTTAGCAAGAAGATTAAAAATAGCGGCGGCGCGATGAAGCTTATAAATGTTGATGATAACGTGGAGGACGTTCTTATGGTTACGGGCTTCAGGAGAGCGTTCACGATTGAGACCAAGGGCGGAAGAAATTTTAATCCCGAGTTATATAAATAATAGAAAATTTAAGGGGCTGTAATAGGCCCCTTTAGCTATGCTGAATTATATCGTGAACATAATTAACAATTCGAAAAAATATTGCAAAACCAGTCTGTTTATGTTACGATAAAAGGGCTTTTTACGATTAATAATTTATGACATACGAAAGGAGGGCTAATATGGGAATGAATAAACTACAGGCTAATTTATGTCTGCTGTGTGTAACGTTGCTTTGGTCTACCGAAGTAGTTATATTCGCTTGTATTCCCGACAGTGTACTGCCTTTCGCTACTACGTGTATTACAAGCTTTATAGGAGCGGCTTTGCTGTTCTTATGCTTTTTTAAGCGGATTATATCGTCTATTAAAAAGGACGGCTTTAAGCTGATACGAAGCTGTCTTTTGCTAAGTGTATTGGACTGCTCGTACAATGTTATGTATATTTACGGGCTGAACGATTTTGACGTTTCCACGGGCGCGTTTACGCTTTCGATGACGGCTGTGGTTCTACCCGTTATTCTCCTTATGCGTAAAGAAAACGTTGACCTTAAAACGTGGATTTCCGCGGGGCTGGTGCTTGCGGGTATTATGTTCGCGCTTGCCCGCAATCTGTTTAATATAAGTGTCGCGGGCTTTTTGCTTATTTTCATCGGCTGTATTATACGCGCGTTCTTTATCGTACGCCTGAATCATTTCGCGAAAAAATACGACGCTATTTCTATAGCCTTTACGTATACCTTACCCGTAGGGGTTATCAGTTTTATAATCTGGTCTTTCTTACAGCCCGAAACCTTCGCCGCGATTCCGTGGAACAGAGAGGTTATCGCGAGCTTGTTTATCTACTCCTACTTTGTGGTCGCGCTCGCGAAGTCGCTGAATATATTCGCGCAGAAGCGCGCGACTCCCGCTTCGGCTACGATTATTTATTCCTGCGAGATAATCTTCTCGTTAATATGGGGGATGACCTTGCCCGAGAGCCTGATTGACCCCGCCAGTCCCGACGTTTTTACATTTATCGGCGTAGCGTTTATAGTGCTGGGCAATCTGGTTCAGGTTGCGGATTTCTCTAAGCTGAAACGTAAAAAGGAGGTTCAGAATGAAACTCCTGGATAATTCAACTCATCCGATTTTAAAGGGTATATTGCTGACGCTGATTCTTACAACGGTCTATCTTATCGTGGCTATACCGTTTAAGGTAATGGAAGTAATACCCGGATTTACGGATATACGTCCCGTTATGCTTTTGCAACCGATTTTCGGAGTGTTCTTCGGAATACCCGGGTGCTTTGCGTCCGCGATAGGGAACCTTATTTGTGACGCTGTCAGCGACAGTTTAAGGTGGTCGTGTATCGGCGGATTTATCGCGAATTTTATCGGGCCGTTATTCTTCTATATATGGGTTCGCTCCGCTAAAGATGAGTTCAGCCTGAGAACAGCGAAGAATCTCTTGCTTTTCTGCACTGTAGTATTTGTAGGCGCGATTGCTCAGGCGGCGATTATCACCCCGATGATTACGCTTTTGTATCCTGATATAGACTTCTTCCTGTTCACTTTATTGGTTATGATTAACAACACATTTTTCCCTATTTTCCTGGGAATACCGATAATTATTTTAATGCAGGAGGAGCTCGGCTTTAACCCCCGCGGGAATAAGAAAGGAAAGCTGAACGGCGATAGTATGAAGTCTGAAAACTAACGTCAGCGTCAATTGGAATTATTTCATATAATAGTAAACAGGACAGTCTTTTGACTGTCCTGTCGCTGTTTTGAGATATAATTAATCCTCGTTAGTTTCAACCTTTTTGATAGCGCCGCTTACATCCTTCGCAAGCTCCATTTTCTGGAAATCGCCGTTATCGGATAAGCACATATCAAATTCGGGAGTAATGTCGTATTCCGCTTCAGCCTTGTCAAACGCGAGCTCGAGGATATGGCCTCCCTTTTCTTTATCGTCGGAGATAAAGTGGAAATGCCATCCCGGGGTATTTAGCCCGTCCATATAGTCGGGGCAGTAGAGAGCTACGACAGTTCCCTTAATATTTTTGTAGTTGAACTCGCGCTGGTCGGTAGCGAGAGCCTTGTCGAGCGTTTTGTAGGGCTTTTTCTGTTTAAGCTCGCTTCTTACGTTCATCTTCTCGAACTCGCCGCTGAGCTTTACGAAACAGAACATATTCTTTCCGTTTTTCTCTACCGTCTTTGTGAGGATATCTTTAAGAGCGTTGATATCTTTGATTTTGCTGATTTCTTCCTTTTCGTCGCTGTCGAAGAAGGTTACGTTCGAGAACGGAACGGTTTCATCATCAGCCGCTTTTTGTACCGTGCCGTCGCCGAGCGCCTGGTATACCTTGCCGTCGAGCACAATCATCTCGCCGTTTACGCCCTCGAAGGTTCCGATACCGATGTCGCCGTGCTCCTTAAGCTCGCTGACCTTTATAATTCCGTCGTAGTAGCCTTGAGTAAGCGACTGTAAGAGCGCTACCTGATAAATTGTTTCTCTGTTTGTTGTTTCTGCTTTTTCAGCTTTAGCGGTTTTATCCGCGCTTTCTGCTTTTGTATCCTGCTGTGAGGAGCAAGCCGTAAACGAAAGCAAAAGCGCCGCCGCTAAAATAAATGCCGATAATTTTTTCATTTTCTACACCCTTTCTGTGATTTTAAAAGTATATTATTTCTTAGTTGTTTCCCTGTTCAACTTCCTTTATTTCGTCCTTAGAAGCTTCTTTAAGAGCGTATACGTCAAACGCGGGATCCGATGGCAGCTTAATTTCAATACTGTCTAATCTCTTGATCTGACATTCTCCCGAGCTCATCGACGCCTCGAATACGTGTCCGCCGAGCTTTTTGTCCTTGGAGAGGAAGTGCATATGCCATCCCGAAGCGTTTATTCCGTCCATATAATCGGGGAAATACACACATACCAGCGTTCCGTATAATCCCTCAAAACAAAAGTCCTTCTGTGTTTTAGACAGGATATCTTTTAAAGAAACGTGCTGTGATTGATAAGGAGCTCCCGCGCGGGCGTGTACCGATTCAAACCAGCCGTCTATACGCGCGACATGGATACTGTTTAAAGCAAAATCCTCGTCTATACTCAAGGTCAGCCTCGTTTTTACAGCTTCGATATTCTCCATTTTTTCCATTTTGAATTTTTTGCCGTTCTCTACGGACGCCGCTACAGCGAACGGTACTCCCGTAGAGTCAGGCGAGCTAACTATACTGCCGTCCTGCTTAGCCTGGTAGCAAACGCCGTCTAAGATAATCATTTCGCCGTCTACATTCTCAAAGGTGCCGAGCCCGATATCGCCGTTTTCTATCATCTCTTTTGCTGTTACAACAGGCTTTGTATAACCGAGCGCTAACGCCTGCAGTGTAGAAACCTGCAAGATTTTGTTTGAATTCAATAGGATCCCTCCTTAATTGTTTATTAGATTGTTTTTATAATAGCACTAAATTTTGTTTTATACAATAGAATAAAACGATTTTATATTAAAAGTTAAACGTAATCAGGGTATTGGACTGTAATGGAAAAAAGCACAAGCATAGAATGTACGCTTGTGCTTTGATTATTTTCTGATATCCAGCAAAGTGTCGAAGCCTGTTATCTCGAAAACTTCGTAAACGTCGGGATTGACATTGTATATTGTAACATTGCCAACGGTTTGGAGAAGCTTCATCAGCGCGCGCAAGCCTGACGATGTGATATACTCAAGCTCTGACGCGTCAATTTCGGTTGGTAGTTTTTCCATAAGGTCTTTTTCAAACGCCGACGCGTTTGTGGTGTCGATTTTTCCTTTAATCTTATACACTTGCGGCCTCCGATTAATATAGATTTTTTACAATATGTTTACCCGCCGTCAAAGCCGTAGTTCTTAAAAAGCTTAAAAATAGCAGGTTTTTACTTAACTATATTATCATAACTTTTCGAGTTGTTGTACTATAAATTCGCAAAAACAGAAAATTTGGATTTACTGACAAAAATAGTGAAACAATTATAACGATTTGTTGGTTAAAACGCCGAATGAGCAAGGCGGCTTTTTTACGAGATAATTAATAAAAAAACACCTGTAACATATAAAAAAGCAATTGAAAAAACACGTTGGAATATGCTATAATAAAAAAAGATTTATATTATGTCGGAATCGTAGGAAAAAGAGCCTTTTAAACGATTTGAAATTTTGTTTTTTATAAAGGGTTCCTACCGAAAATTACAGCAAAAGTTTATAGAAAAATATCTTATTCGGAGAATGAAATGAAATTTAAAAAATCACGTTCCCTGGAGATTCCTCTCAAGGAAGAGAATTTTGAAACAATCGCTCAGTATATTAAAGAGTGGATGTCACAAAGATATATCAATAACAAAACAACAATGGAAACGTTGTTGCTTGTTGAGGCGCTGTTTAACCACCTGATAGAGCAGGGGTATGATTCCGATACGATGCTGACGGTTAAGCCGCAGAGAAGCTTTGGTGAAAGCAGTATTAAAATAGGATTCGAAGGTAAAGCTTATATCCCTGTTGACGATAAACAGGAGAACTATTCGCCCGAATTAAAAATCGTACACGCGTATAACGACAAAATCAGCTACCAGTATCGTTTAGGCTTTAACAGCATACGAATTACCGTAAAAAGAAACTACAGACAGTCTTTGGTATACTGCGCGATTGGTATACTCTTAGCTATACTCGCCTATATTCCGATCAGTGTTTTTATGAGTGTGGATCAGCAGACCACGCTTGATATGAGATTTATAAATCCGTTAATTAAGGCTTTCGCTAACGCGATGCTAATGGTCGGTACGCCTGTTACGCTTTTCTCATTGGTAAAGAATCTTTCGGATATTTATATTGTTTCCGAGAAGAATTCATCAGGCAGAGAATTGCAGATGAAAACAATTGTTACGTCCCTGATTTCTATATTTTTAGCGTTTGGAACGGGACTTTTTATCGCCGCTTTATTGAACTTTAACGGAGGTTATCTCGGCGCGAAAACAACGTTTAACAGCGGAATATCTTTTTCGGATTTTATATCCTCTATGGTTCCGTCCAGCATTTTTGAACCGTTCGATACATATATGCCGTTCCCGATTATTATCGTCGCGCTGCTTATCACATACGCGATGTGTTCGGTCGGTAAATATTTCGACGATATACAAAAGGTTATTAATTTATGCTATTCGCTGTTTTCAAGAATGCTGAACGTTATTATGTTTACTCTGCCGTTCTTTTGCTTTTTGGCGATACTGGCGACGCTCCTTCCGAACGGCTTTGATCACCTGCTTATTATCGTTGAATTTGTTGGGGTGGTTTTTGCGAGCCTGATTGTTATAATAGGATTTTACCTGATACGCCTTTTAATCGGCGGCGTGAAGATTGCCCCGTTTCTTAAACACCTGCCGCTGCTGATCTGGGAAAATCTTAAAATAAATTCGGCTATAAACGCTGTTCCTTTTAATATAAGGTACTGCGTGCGTAATTATCATTATAACCGTAAACGGCTTTCGGAAAAGCTGCCTATTCTCGCGGAAACGAATCTTGACGGAAACTGCTATCTTATTATGTTGATTTCAATGCTTTTGGTTTTCGTTCTCGGAGTTAATGTTTCGTGGATGCATATTGTGGGAATCGCGGTTCTAATCCTGTTCCTGTCGCTTGGCGCTCCGAACCAGCCGGGCTCTATTGTAATCGGTATGTTGATTATTACCTTCTTCCTGCAAGCGGAGGAATTAATTACTATCGCTATTTTCGCCGAGGTATTTTTCGGCGCGATTCAGAACATTATCAACGTAGGCGGAGATATCGTCACGGTAGCGATAGAGGAGAATAAGGCGAATAAGGCGCTTAATAAAGAATAAAACTCTTAAACTGATTATAAATTATAATCTTTATTTAAGGGCTTTAACAGATTTTTGTGTAGTATAACGGAGGTTTATTATGCCGAAAAAAAGCGTAAGAGAAATGACAAAACTGGAGCGTATGCGGCACTCTCTGTCGAGTCGTGTATTCCACGCCGTGCTCTTTGGATCGGTATTGCTCGGATTAGTCTGTCTTATTATAGGGCTCGGATTATATACCGTAGCCGTTGCCAGACAGGATATCTCAACAGCGTATAATTTATCGCGCAACGCTTCCGCTATCCTGCAAAAAACCGTAGATACCGAGGACCTTTCCAGAGAGGTTATGAAGCGTTACCGTTCGATGTCGGACGAGGAAAGAGCCGACCCGTACAGCAAAGCGTACACCGATCATTTTGCCGATATATACGAACGCGAGGATTATAAAACCACGTTTTCCGTGCTGTCGGACTTCTTTAAGTCAAGCGACGTATACGCGATTTACCTCGCTATGTACGACGAAAAGACCGACGCTATCGTGTATATTGTCGATCCCGAATACGATCCTGATGAACAATGTAAGCCCGGGGAGTGGGAACATGCTGACCACAACGAAATAGAGAAGTTCCTTAACTGGTACGGACAAGGTATGCTTTACGGAATAGATAATACGGAGCTTTACGGCTGGATATGTTCCGCGGGAGTTCCGATGAAGGCGCAATCGGGCGAGACGGTAAGCTTTGTGCTTTCCGACGTAACCCTTGATAATGTTACCAATGGAATCTGGTCGTTCGTTTTACAGTTCTTTGTTGGTATACTTATTGTTGTTGTACTGTATTGTGTACTGTTCCTGCGCCGTATGAAAAAAACAATCGTTAAACCGATTAACGCTATCGCGGAAGCCGCGCAGCTTTACACCGACGATAAAAAGGCGGGTGTTGAGAATGTCGAGCATTTCGCTAATCTTAATATCCGAACGGGAGACGAAATAGAAAACCTCGCTCTTACGGTTAAGGACATGGAATACACGCTGACGGATTACGAAAAGAATCTTACGAGGATTACGGCGGAAAAACAGCGTATTAATACCGAGCTTTCGCTCGCCAATAAAATTCAGGCGGATATGCTTCCTAATATATTCCCCGCGTTCCCCGAACGTGATGAGTTTAACATATACGCTTCTATGACGCCCGCGAAAGAGGTAGGCGGAGATTTCTACGACTTCTTCTTTGTAGATGAGGATCATCTTGCTATGGTTATGGCGGATGTTTCGGGCAAGGGTATACCCGCGGCTATGTTTATGGTTATGGCTAAGGGAATAATCGCTACGCAGTGTATGAGCCACCACAGTCCCGCGCAGATTCTTACGGATGTAAATAAGGCGATTTGCGTAAATAACCAGGAAAAGCTGTTCGTTACGGTATGGCTCGGTATCCTGGATTTAAAAACAGGTGAACTTACTGCCGCGAATGCGGGACATGAGTACCCGATTTTAAAGAATCCCGATTCGGATTTTAAGGTTGTTAAGGATAAGCACGGCTTCGTTATCGGCGGATTTGAGGAAATGAAGTATACCGAGTATACGCTTCAGATGGAGCCAGGAAGCAAGCTGTTCGTATACACCGACGGTGTACCCGAGGCGACCAACTCCGACGAGAAAATGTTTGGTATAGAACGTACCGTGGAGTCGCTTAATAAGGCTAAGGACGAGTCCGCTAACGCTATATTGGAGAATGTAGTGCGTGACGTTCATGAGTTTGTCGGCGACGCCGAACAGTTCGACGACCTGACTATGATGTGTATCGAGTATTTCGGAAAGCCTACGGTAAAGGAGCTGACAATGCCCGCAAGCACCGACAGCTTACCCGAGATAACGAGCTTTGTTGACGCTGAGCTCGAGTCGCTGAATTGTCCTCCGACTATCCAAACCAAGATAGATATCGCGATTGACGAGATTTTCGGCAATATCGCGAACTACGCGTATAAGGAGCGCGAGGGTGAAGCTACGGTGCGTGTTAAGACTAACGAGAACAAGTTGGAAATCACCCTTACCTTTATTGACAGCGGAGAGCCGTTTAATCCTCTCGAGTCGGAAGACCCCGATACCACCTTACCCGCGGATCAGCGTAAAATCGGCGGGCTCGGGATATATATGGTGAAGAATTCTATGGATGATATAAGCTATGAATATAAAGACGGACATAATATTCTTACAATCAAAAAAATTATAGACCAGTAGAACTTATCCGTAAGCGAAATTAAATAAGTAAAACCCGCGCAAACGCTGTGTTTACGCGGGTTATATTTTTAATCAGTTTTTATCAGTCGGTTGCCGAAGCCGTTATTACAACGAAGCGGTTCAGGGTTTTGTCGTAAACCGTCAGGCACAGCGTACCCCACCACTCGCGTCCGTCGTCGAAATAGTCCGACCAGTCCGTATCCCATTCGTATACCTCGAGCCCGCCTGTTCCGTTCGGAAAAAGCGCGGAATTGTAAAATTTCGTATTTTTTTCACATCAAACATTACGCGATTTCTATTGACAAAGCGTATACGACGTGGTATAATTTCGATAATTTAATACACTAAACCGTTGAAGCGGAGATAACGGCAATTATGCCTCTACAGAGAGTTCGGGGAGCTGAAAACCGAGCGTGAAACAGGTTGTCAAATGGACCGCTGAGGGCGCAGTCAAACGAATTATTTCGGAGTATTCTGCGACGTTGCAGGCAGACGTAATTTGCCGGGGATATGTTGGTATCCCGCTAAGCGCACGGAAAGCCGTGAATTAAGGTGGCACCGCGGATAAGATTTATTCGTCCTTAACAAAGTCTTATGATTTTGTTAAGGGCGTTTTTCTGTTATAGAAAATTGCTTTATTTAAAGGCGTGATTGGGAACGGCGGCTCGCTTATTCTCACTTTCATAAGAAATTGCTCAATTAAGACCACGCCGTTGAAGAAGCTTTCGGAAAAAACTGAAATTTCCAAAGGCGTGATTGGGAACGGCGGCTCGCCGTAATAGGAGGTACGAAAATGAATATTATTCCCTCATTACAGCAGGTAAGAGAGATTGCGTCATCGGGAAGCTACGATGTTTTCCCGCTAAGCTGCGAGCTTTTCTCGGATTTTACCACACCGATAGAAACGATGAGAATACTGAAATCGGTATCGACTCATTGTTATATGCTAGAGTCAGCTCAGGCAAACGACCGATGGGGACGCTATACCTTTCTGGGATTCGACCCGAAGCTTGAAATAACCTGTATCGACGGTGTGATGAAGCTCGGTGATATAGAACTGAAAACAGATAACCCGTCTAAGTATTTAAGACAGATTTTGTCATCATATAAAAGCCCGCGCCTCGACTATCTTCCGTCATTTACAGGCGGCCTTGTAGGATATTTTTCTTATGATTATCTCGGCTACAGCGAGCCACGGGTTAGATGTGAGGTTGACGACAGCGAAGAGTTCAAGGACGTTGATTTGATGCTGTTCGATAAGGTTATCGCCTTTGATAATGTTCGTCAGAAGATAATACTGATAGCTAATATGAAGCTTGACGATATAGAGGTCGGCTATAATAAAGCCTCGGAGGAGCTTAATAGGCTCGCGAAGCTTTTAAAGCGCGGAGATAAAAAAGATGAGCCCGCGGGTAAGCTTACGGGCGAGGTTGAACCGCTGTTTAACCGTGAAAAGTACTGCGCTATGGTTGAGAAAGCGAAACGCCGTATCTACGAGGGAGATATTTTCCAGATTGTACTTTCCAACCGTTTAAGCGCTCCGTTTGAGGGAAGTCTTCTGAATACCTACCGTGTACTTCGTACTATTAATCCCTCGCCGTATATGTTCTATTTTTCGGGAACGGACGTTGAAGTAGCGGGAGCGTCTCCCGAAACTCTCGTTAAGCTGGAGGACGGAGTTTTACATACCTTCCCCTTAGCGGGAACACGTCCCCGAGGCAAAACGGGTAGGGAGGATAAGGCTCTCGAAAAAGAATTGCTCGCTGACGAAAAGGAACTCGCCGAGCATAATATGCTCGTTGATTTAGGACGAAACGACCTCGGTAAAATAAGTAAGTTCGGAACCGTAAGCGTTGAAAAGCTTCATTCTATAGAACGCTTTTCTCACGTTATGCACATAGGCTCAACGGTACGCGGAGAAATCCGCGACGACAAGGACGCTCTTGACGCTATAGAAGCGGTACTTCCCGCGGGTACACTTTCGGGAGCGCCGAAAATCCGAGCTTGTCAGCTTATCGGCGAGCTCGAGAACAATAAGCGCGGTATCTACGGAGGCGCGATAGGCTATATAGACTTTACAGGAAATATGGATACCTGTATCGCTATTCGTATCGCGTATAAGAAAAACGGTAAGGTGTTTGTAAGGAGCGGAGCGGGAATTGTCGCCGATTCCGATCCCGATAAGGAATTTGAGGAATGTCTTAATAAGGCGAAAGCGTCGCTTAGGGCGCTCGAGCTCGCGCAGGAGGTGGATTTATGATTCTGTTGATTGATAACTACGACAGCTTTTCGTATAACCTCTACCAGTATATCGGAGAAATAAATCCCGATATTAAGGTTATCCGCAACGACGAGCTCAGCGTTGACGAGATAAGAGAGCTTAACCCTGACAGGATAATTCTTTCACCTGGTCCCGGAAGACCTGAGAATGCGGGAGTGATAATCGAAGCGGTTAAAAAGCTCGGAGTTGAAATACCGATTCTGGGCGTATGTCTGGGACATCAGGCGATATGCGCGGCGTATGGTGCAGAGGTCACTTACGCGAAACAGCTTATGCACGGTAAACAGAGTAAAGTAAAGTTCGATAAGAACTGCCTGCTGTTTAAGAATTGCCCCGAGTACGCTAAAGTAGCAAGATATCATTCCCTCGCGGCGGATGATACTACCGTGCCTGACTGCTTAGCGGTTACAGCCGTTACCGACGACGGCGAGATAATGGCGGTACAGCATAAAGAGTACCCCGTGTTCGGCGTACAATTCCATCCCGAGTCGATAATGACTCCCGACGGAAAAACAATGTTAAATAATTTTATTAATAATAAATCTGTATAAAAGGAAGTTGTATTATGATTAAGGAAGCTATTGTTAAAATTGTAAGTAAAGAGGATTTAACCTATAACGAAGCGTATGAGGTTATGAATGAGATAATGAGCGGAGAAACAACTCCGACACAGAACGCGGCGTTTCTCGCGTCATTGTCCACCAAAAGCGCTAAAGCTGAAACGACAAACGAGATAGCAGGTTGCGCGGCGGCTATGCGCGACCACGCTACCAAGGTTGATACGAATATGGATGTATTCGAAATTGTCGGCACAGGAGGAGATAACGCCCACAGCTTTAATATTTCCACCACATCGGCTATTATCGCCGCTTCGGGCGGAATGAAGGTCGCTAAGCACGGAAACCGCGCGGCATCGTCAAGCAGCGGTACAGCGGACTGTCTTGAGGCTCTCGGCGTAAATATTAACCAGAGTCCCGAGAAATGTATTGAGCTTCTCGACAAGGTAGGTATGTGCTTTTTCTTCGCTCAGCAGTACCACAGCTCTATGAAATATGTCGGTCCTATCCGACGCGAGCTCGGCTTTAGAACCGTGTTCAATATTCTAGGCCCGCTTACAAATCCCGCTTCGCCGTCAATGCAGCTTCTCGGCGTATATGACGAGTACCTCGTCGAGCCGCTCGCCAGGGTTCTTATAAATCTCGGCGTAAAGCGCGGTATGGTAGTTTACGGTACGGATAAGCTGGACGAAATCTCTTTAAGCGCGCCGACTAAAGTTTGCGAAATCCAGAACGGCTGGTATAAAACCTATGTTATTAAGCCCGAGGACTTCGGCTTCGAACGCTGTAGTAAGGCGGAGCTAAAGGGCGGTAATCCAGACGAAAACGCGCAGATTACCCGCGATATCCTCTCGGGCAAACAGGGCCATCAGCGTAACGCTACTCTGCTTAACGCGGGCGCGGCGCTTTATATCGGCGGAAAAGCCGACAGTGTGAAAAACGGTATTGGTTTAGCGTCACAGCTTATTGATAACGGAAACGCGTATACAACTCTTGAAAAGCTGATTGAAGTCAGCAACGCGTGAGGTAATTATGACTATTTTAGATAAACTCGCCGACTACGCTCGGGAAAGAGTAGAATCGGCGAAGAAAGATATTTCTTTAGAAGAAATAAAAGATAAAGCGTACGCTCTCCCTAAAGGCGATTTCGCGTTTGAAAAAGCGCTTAAAAAAGACGAGCTTTCGTTTATCTGCGAGTGTAAAAAAGCCTCTCCGTCTAAAGGACTTATCGCCGCTGATTTTCCTTATCTCGAGATAGCTAAGGAATACGAAAAAGCGGGCGCTGATTGTATATCCGTGCTGACTGAACCTAAGTGGTTTCTCGGGAATAACGACTATCTTAAAGAAATAGCCGAAAACGTTAAAATTCCCTGTATCAGAAAGGATTTTACCGTAGATGAGTATATGATTTACGAGGCGAAAGTTCTCGGCGCGTCGGCGGTACTTCTTATTGTAGCTATACTTTCCGATAACCAGCTGAAAGATTATATAAATATCTGCGACGAACTCGGTTTATCCGCGCTGGTTGAAGCGCATGATGAACAGGAAGTAAAGACAGCTTTAGAAGCGGGCGCGCGTATTATCGGCGTAAACAACCGCAACCTTAAAGATTTTTCCGTAGATACAGAAAACAGTAAACGATTGAGAAATTTAATACCTTGTGATATAATATTCGTATCCGAGAGCGGGGTTAAAACCGCGGAGGATGTAAAGGCGATTCGTGAAATAGGAGCTGACGCTGTGCTTATCGGCGAAACGCTGATGAAAGCTCCTGATAAAGAGCAAAAGCTCAACGAGCTTAGAGGCGTAATATGACGAGGGTTAAGCTATGCGGGCTTACGCGCGCTGAGGATATCGAAGCCGTAAACCGTCTTGAGCCCGAATATATCGGCTTTGTATTCGCGGAAAAAAGCAAACGGTACGTTTCTCCCGAAAAAGCCGCCGAGCTGAAAAAGCTTTTGAATCCCGAGATTAAAGCGGTCGGAGTGTTTGTTGACGAGGATATAAATAAGGTCGCGAATTTGCTTAGAAACAAGACTATAGATATCGCCCAGCTCCACGGAAACGAGGATAACAGCTATATAGAAAAGCTGAAAAAGCTTATAAATACGCCTGTTATTAAAGCGTTTCAGATTAAAAGCGGTGATGATATAGCCGAAGCGTGTAACAGCGCGGCTGACTATGTTCTGCTCGACAGCGGAAAGGGAAGCGGTCAGCGTTTTAACTGGGAGCTTATTAAGAGTATAAACCGTCCTTATTTCTTAGCGGGCGGACTAGATACGGAAAACATATCTATTGCGGTAAAAAGCCTTCGTCCGTTCGCTGTTGATGTCAGCTCGGGTATAGAAACGGACGAAAAAAAGGATTTGGATAAAATGACCGCGTTTGTAAACGCTGTCAGAAAGGAAGATAAAAATGAGTAATACGGAAGGACGCTTCGGAGTTCACGGCGGACAGTATATTCCCGAAACGCTGATGAACGCCGTTAACGAGTTGGAGCAAGCTTATAATTACTATAAAAACGACCCTGAGTTCAACCGAGAGTTAAGCGAACTGTTCAATAATTACGCGGGCAGACCGTCGCGCCTTTACTACGCCGAAAAAATGACTAAGGACTTAGGCGGAGCGAAGATATACTTAAAGCGCGAGGACTTAAATCATACGGGCGCGCATAAAATCAACAACGTGCTCGGTCAGGCTTTACTCGCGAAGAAGATGGGTAAAACCCGCCTTATCGCTGAGACAGGCGCGGGACAGCACGGAGTAGCTACGGCAACAGCCGCCGCCCTTATGGGGATGGAGTGCGTGGTATTTATGGGCGAGGAGGATACGATCCGCCAGGCGCTTAACGTATATCGTATGCGTTTGCTCGGCGCTGAGGTCGTTCCCGTAAAGAGCGGTACAAAAACTCTTAAAGACGCCGTCAGCGAAGCTATGCGCGAGTGGACGACGCGGATTTCCGATACTCACTACTGCCTAGGGTCGGTAATGGGACCTCATCCTTTCCCGACTATTGTACGTGATTTCCAGGCAGTAATTTCCAAAGAAACTAAGGAGCAGGTACTCGAAAAAGAGGGACGGCTTCCCGACGCGGTGATTGCCTGCGTCGGCGGCGGCTCGAACGCTATCGGAAGCTTCTATCATTTTATAGAGGACAAAGACGTACGTCTTATCGGCTGTGAGGCGGCGGGAAGAGGAATTGATACATTCGAGACCGCCGCGACAATATCAACGGGCAGGCTCGGGATTTTCCACGGTATGAAATCATATTTCTGCCAGGATGAGGACGGTCAGATCGCGCCCGTTTATTCAATTTCCGCGGGACTTGATTATCCGGGAGTAGGGCCCGAGCACGCTTATCTGCACGATATAGGCAGGGGAGAATATGTCGCGATAACGGACGAAGAAGCGGTTAACGCCTTCGAGTATCTCTCGAAAACCGAGGGAATAATCCCCGCGATAGAATCCTCGCACGCTTTAGCGTACGCTATGAAAATAGCTCCCGAAATGGATAAGGACAAGATAATCGTGGTAACGGTTTCGGGCAGAGGCGATAAGGACGTCGCGGCTATTGCGCGCTACAGAGGGGAGGATATTTATGAGTAATATAAGGAAAGCCTTTATAAACGGAAAGGCGTTTATTCCGTTTATAACCTGCGGCGATCCCGATCTGGAAACAACAGCCGCCGTGGTAAGAGCCGCTGTAAAAAACGGCGCCGACCTTATAGAGCTCGGTATACCGTTTTCCGATCCTACCGCCGAGGGACCTGTTATTCAGGCGGCTAATATCCGCGCCTTAAACGGAGGGGTTAAGACCGATAAGGTGTTCGATTTAGTGCGTGAGCTCAGAACTGACGTAGAAGTGCCGATGGTATTTATGACCTACGCGAACGTGGTGTTCTCATACGGTTCCGAAAAGTTTATTTCGACCTGCGCGGAAATCGGAATCGATGGCTTGATTATTCCCGATATCCCGTATGAGGAGAAGGACGAGTTTCTGCCGATATGCCGTAAATACGGCGTTGACTTAATATCTCTTATCGCGCCTACCTCGGAAAACCGAATCGGTATGATAGCGAAAGAAGCCGAGGGGTTTATTTACCTCGTGTCGAGCCTCGGCGTAACGGGAACGAGAAATGAAATAAACACGGATTTAAAATCTATAGTCAGCATAATCCGTGAAAATACAGACATTCCCTGCGCGATAGGCTTCGGTATATCAACTCCCGAACAGGCGAAAAAAATGGCGGACCTTAGCGACGGCGCTATTGTCGGTTCGGCGATTATAAAGCTCCTCGCCGAGTACGGTAAGGACGCTCCCGAGTATGTCGGAGCGTATGTAAAAAAGATGAAGGACGCGCTTTGATAAGCGTTACTAAACATTTATATATGGATTATAGGCGGAAGCTGAGTAAAATCGGCTTCCGTCATTTATTTACGCGGTAAAATAGTAAAAAATAACAATAAAATATTAAGTAAATGTTGAATTTTGTTGTTTTTATTGTAAGAATGTATTATAATAGTGATATGTTATGTTTATTTTGGCTTTACGGATAAACAATCTCCAACGAAAGGAGAATAAAAATGTTTTACCGAAATAATAAAAAGAGCCGTAAAAGCGTTGTTACGGCGGCAATAATTCTGATTGTTATGACGGTTCTCTGCGTTTTTCAGGTATCCGCGACAGGCGTTCAAAAACAACCTAAAAAGGTTAAGGTCGGCTACTATGAAAACGAGGTGTTCCAGGAGGGCGCCAGTGAGAATACCGTAAGAAAAGGCTACGCGTATGAATACTACCTGAAGCTTTCCGAATACACAGGCTGGAGATACGAATATGTTTACGGTGATTTCAGCGATATGTATCAGAAGCTGCTCGACGGCGAAATAGATCTTTTAGCGGGACTTGCCTATAAGGACGAGCGAAAGAATTTAATCGGCTATCCCGAAAAACCTATGGGCAGGGAGAATTATATCCTTTTAAAGCATAAATCTGACTCATCCGTAACCGCCGATCCTAAAACGCTGAACGGCAAAAAAATCGCCGTGCTCAACAGCGCGATGGTCGGAGTGCTGAAGAATTATCTGAAAGAGCATAACGCCGACGCCGAGGTTGTGGCGTTCGACGATTACAAAACCCTATTCGCCGCTTTTGATAATAAGGAAATGGATGTGCTCGCCGCCGAGGGCGACGGAGCCTACGGCAGACAGAACGCCGAAATAATCTGTTCATTCGGTTCGTCGGACTATTACTTATGCGTAAGCAAAAAGCGTAAAGACCTGCTTGATGAGCTCAACACGGCTCAGCTTATGCTCTCCGCCGAGGAACCTAACTATATTAATACTTTGCGTTCAAAGTACTATTCCCTTAGCGTAAGCAGCCACGCGTTCTCCAAGGCGGAAAAGGACTGGATAAAGAAGCACAACAGTATTTATGTCGGATATCTTAATAAATTCCTGCCGATGAGCGATACCGATAAGGACGGTAACGCTAACGGCTTGGTTAAGGATATGGTGCCTATGATTCTAGATAAAGTAGGCGCTTCGAAAGTAGAGGTTAACTACCGCGGGTATGATAATTATGATGATATGATAGATGATATGAGCTCGGGAGAAATAGACCTGGCTTTTCCCGTCGGTGGAGGTTTATATTATCTCGAGGAAAACGGATTGTACCAGTCGAGCCCCGTTATTTCCTCTACTACCGAGATTGTATATAAGGGGGAGTATAACCCCGACGCCGCTAAAACCTTTTCGGTAAATAAAAACAACAAAATGCAGTTCTACTTTGTAAAGAGCTATTACCCCGACGCTAAGATAATTTTTTATAACTCGATAGAAGAATGTCTCGACGCGGTTGTGTCGGAAAAAGTAAACTATACCGCTCTCGGCGGACTTCGCGCTACCGATCTTCTTAAAAATATTGAGTACAAAAGCTTGTCTACACGCCAGTCTACCCATGTTGAAGATCGAAGCTTTGGTGTAGAAATCGGAAACGAGGGCTTGCTAAAGCTTATTAACCGCGGACTAAGTATGATAGGTACGGAGTATTCGCAGAATCTCGAGTATAAATATTCGGCGGATTTATATACCTACGGTCTGGTTGACGCGTTGAGCGATAATATTCTGCTTGTTATCGTGTTTATAACCTCCGTGACGGCGCTGATTATATTCTTCCTTGTACGCGATTCTATGCGTAAAAAGAAACAGATTGCCGTAACGGGAGCCGCCGCGATTGCTCTCGAGGAAAAGAACGCCGAGCTCGCGCGGAGTAAGGAGGCGCTTTCGCAGGCGCTCGATACCGCTGAGCACGCGAGTAAAGCGAAAACCAGATTCTTAAACAGTATGTCCCACGATATACGGACACCTATGAACGCGATAGTCGGCTTTACCGCTATGGCGGAAAGAAATATAGACGATAGAATTCTTGTACAGGATTACCTTGAAAAAATAACGGTTTCAAGCCACCATCTGCTTTCTCTGATAAATGATGTGCTCGATATGAGCAGAATCGAGAGCGGAAAAATGCGGATAGTGAAGGGCGACGTACACCTTCCCGATTTGCTCCACGAAATCTGGACTATTATCCAGTCTAACATAAAATCGCAGAAGCTTCAGTTCTTTATTGATACCAGGCACATCGTTCACGAGGATATTATTTCCGACAGGCTACGGCTTAACCAGGTGTTGCTTAATATCCTGACGAACGCCGTTAAATTCACTCCCGAGGGCGGTACAATCAGCTCCACGGTAATTGAGGTTCCGCAGAATGACGACGGCGGTACAAGCTACGAGTTCCGTATAAAGGATACGGGAATCGGAATGAGCGAAGAGTTCCAGGAGCATATCTTCGAAGCCTTTTCGCGTGAACAAACAGGCGTGGTGAGCGATATCCAGGGTACGGGCTTGGGTATGGCGATTACTAAAAACATAGTTGATATGCTGGGCGGTACAATAACCGTGAGCTCGAAAAGGGGAGAGGGCTCCGAGTTCGTTGTTGATATTCCGTGTAGAATAAGTAAGAAGTGTTTGAAAAAGGAACATCCCGCCGAGCTTCGGGGAAAGAAAGTCCTTGTTGTTGACGAAAACCGCGATAGCTGCGAATCGATTTGTGATATGCTAAGCGATATCGGAATGATTCCCGAGTATAAGCATATCGGTGACGAAGCCGTTGAGCGGGCGAGAGAAGCGCTTGACAGCGGAGATAAATTCGACGCGTATATTATAGACCTTCTTCTGCCGAATACGGACGGAATAAATACCACCCGCCGAATTCGTGAGACAGTAGGAAAGAGCGAACCCGTTATAATCGTTTCCGCCTATGATTGGAGCGATATAGAAACGGAAGCGCGTAATGCGGGCGTTAACGCGTTCTGTTCCAAGCCGCTGTTTATATCCGAGCTCTAAAAAGCTCTTTCGTCTAATTTCGACAACAGCTCGCAGTCTTTGTCTAAAAAGGAAGAAATCGAGTATAATTTCTCGGGTAAACGTCTGCTCGTTGTCGAGGATAACAAGACGAACCAGCTTATAGCTGTTTCTATTCTCAAAAGCGCGGGCTTCGAGATTGAGCTTGCCGAAAACGGCGAGATTGCCGTAAATATGGTAAAGAATTCCGAGCAGGGATACTACGACGCTGTGCTGATGGATATCCAGATGCCCGTTATGAACGGGTACGAAGCGGCGAAGGCGATACGAGGGTTTGACGATAAACGAAAGGCAACTATACCGATTGTCGCCGTAACCGCGAACGCTTTTGAGGAGGATAGAAAAATCGCGCTTGAAGCGGGAATGAACGGTCATCTCGCGAAGCCGTATGATATTCCCGAAATGCTCAGCCTTCTTGACAAGCTTTTTAACTCTTAATAATATAAAAAGTTCCGAATTCGTTTTGCGGATTCGGAACTTTTTTCTATATTGATTTAGTATTTGATTTGAACGTAAATTACATTGCGTTAAAGAAGCTTTCCATCTTATCAAACGGAATGACGTCTGTGTTGTCGTACAAGTCTGTATGCACAGCGCCCTCTATAACCATTAATTCTTTATTATCGGTGTATTTGCTGTCTTTTATCATATTTTCGTAGGCGTCCTTGCCGAAGTAGAAGGAGTGCGCCTTGTCGCCGTGAATGACGAGAACAGAGGAGCGGATTTCGTTAGTGTACTTCAATATCGGCTGATTCATAAAAGACATACATCCGATACTGTTCCAACCCTCGTTTGAGTTGAGCGAACGCTCGTGATATGCTCTGTCCTTGTAATATTCGCTGTAGTCCTTTACGAAGAACGGCATATCATCGGGTACTGGAAGCTCTACGCAACCGCCGCCTCGTGAGTATTCGCCCTTTGCATATTCTTCGGTACGAAGCTTATTAAGCGCGGACTTTTTCTCGTAGCGCTTTTCTTCGCTGTCCTCGCTGTCAAAATAGCCGTTAGCGTTTACGCGCGTCATATCGTACATCGTTGAGGCGACTGTCGCCTTTATACGTGTGTCAAGCGCGGCAACATTCAGCGCCATACCGCCCCAGCCGCAGATGCCGATTATACCGATACGGTCGGGGTTGACCTTATCGCAGTTGGAGAGGAAGTCTACCGCCGCCTGAAAATCCTCGGTGTTTATATCGGGAGAAGCCATATAGCGGGGGAGACCGCCGCTTTCACCTGTAAAGGACGGGTCGAACGCGATTGTTAAAAAGCCTCTTTCCGCCATTGTCTGCGCGTAAAGTCCCGAGCACTGCTCCTTGACCGCTCCGAACGGCCCGCATACCGCGATCGCGGGGAGCTTGCCCTCGGCGTTTTTCGGAACATACATATCCGCCGTCAGGGTAATGCCGTAACGGTTTATAAAACTTACCTTGCTGTGGTTAACCTTCTCGCTTTTCGGGAAAGTTTTATCCCATTCCTGCGTCATTTTTAATTCTGCTGTTTTCATTTTAGCTTCACTCCATCCTTAAACGCGTCTCCGACTCTGCCGCAGACTTTATAATATCCGTGTGTATAGGGGTCGAACGCAATCGCCTCGAGCGCGTCAATATTTATTTTTTCGTCGTTGAGAATAGCTTCCTCCACGGAAGTTCTTACAACCTTGCCTATAACTCCTAAGCCTGTGTTGCCACTCTGATACTCGATAAACTCGCACTCCATAGCGACAGGAAGTTCGTTTATAATCGGCGCGTCAACAAGCTCGGATTTCTCGTAGGTAAAGTCTGATTTTTTGAATTTTTCGGGTTCGTTTCTGCCGTGAACTATACCGAACCAATCCGCTTCAACAACATGCTTAGCGTCCGCGATATGAACAACAAATCCCTTGCGCGCTTTGATGTTCTGTACGGTTGTATGCGTTTCGGTAAGGTTAAGCGCGATGGTTTCGCGGTTAGCCATAGTTCCCCAAGCCGCGTTCATTACATTTACACTGCCGTCCTCGTTAAAGGTGGAAATAAGCAGTACGGGCATCGGGAAAATTGCCTCAGTTGTTTTAATCTGTTGTTTCATTTTACATTCCTCCTGAATTATTAACTATTCTATTATTAATGTGATTTTTACATTTCCGTTAGAAAGAAGCTCTTTTAACTGCGTCTCGGTTTTATTCTTTATTTTCCCGAGACGAGTGTAAGACCATGTGTTGGAACCGTAGAATACTACCATCTGATTTCCTGAGTAAAGTACAATATCACCCGGCTCGGTAACAATCCTGGTATCGTTAGCGGGCAGGTTAGCGCCAAGTGCGCCTACCTGCTCAAACCCTCCGTACATAGACATATTGATTGTCAGAGGATTATTATTCACCATTTCCTTTAAAGCGGTTACAGCCTCATTGTTCGCCCATTCAACTTCAATGTCGGTATCGTTTATACGCATTTTCATATTATCATTACTTTCTTTTAAAATACCCGCTAATATCATTTGAATACAGGTGGCATCTCTGATTGTTATTTTTCCATCTCTGTTTGCGTCGGCTTGAGCGGAATCAATATCATCTTCCGATAATAATCCTACACGGTATTTTTGAATCGCGGTCACGTCTAAGATGTTGAATTTTCCGTCTCGATTCACATCGTATCTGACAGCTGCGCTTGTAAAGAGTGTGTGAGAAAATAACATTGCAACAACTAAGAGTAAAGTCACAGCTGTTTGAGGTTTTTTATTTTTTCCTCGACTCATAACTATTCCTCCAATTCGACTTCTTTTATCTTCTTCGCGGGTACGCCGCCGACGATTGTGTTTGCCTTAACGTCTTTGTTAACAACCGCTCCCGCGGCGATTATCGCGCCGTCGCCGATTGTAACGCCCGGCAGAATGGTAACATTCGCGCCTATCCAGACGCTGTTGCCGATTTTAACGGGCTTAGGGATCAGATTCGCTCGTTCCTTCGGATTTTGGTGGTGGTTAAGCGTGGCGATTACTGTCTTGGGGCCGATTAAGGTATCGTCGCCGATAGTAATTCCGCCTTGGTCCTGGAACTGACAGCCCGCGTTAATAAACACATTTTTGCCGAGCTTAATGTTCTTTCCGCAGTCGGTGTAGAATGGCGGGAACATATACGCTCCTTCGGGAAATTCTCTGTCCGTAAGCTTTTCCATTAAAGCGCCGATTTCCTCGGGTGTATGATAAGCGTTGTTAAGCTCGGCGGTTATTTTCATAGCCTCGTTGCTTAGAAGCGTCATATACCGATGAACCTCGCCGCGGGCGATTACCTCGGCGCCGCTGTCCATAATTTCTATAAATTCTTTAGTGTCCATATTACCTCGAAAAATTAATCGTTACATTACCTTTGCCGACAGCGTTTTTTAAGCCGCTTGAGCTTGTTATCTGACCGATTTTTATATACTCGTAGGGTGAGTTTTTTATCTCATCATAGAATAAAACTAAACAGTTGCCTCCGTATATCATTAAATCTCCCGCGTTAATAGTAGAATAGGTCTGTTCCGTACCCGAAAAAGTGTCGTTAAAATAATGGTATTTTTCGTTGCCGTTGAGCTCCTGCATTTCGAGGGTGAGCGGAAGCTTATTATATAGCTCTGCCGCCGCCTTACTGCTGTTGAGCGTAAAGGTAAAGGTCTTTCCGTTTACTTTAATATTAATTGTCTTAACGATCTTCTTCGCCTTTACAGTTACGGTACAGGTGAAGTTCTTTTTGCCGAGAGTTGCTTTTATTTTAGCGGCGCCTTTTTTAAGCGCGGTTATCTTAACGGCGTTATTAGCTGTACGCTTTATCTTTATATATTTCTTGCCTGTAGTAATCTTAAAAGCGACCTTTTTATTAGTGCCTATGAGTTTTAAAACTTTGCTCTTTCCTGTAGATATCGTTAGCTTTTTCGCGTTTAGTCTTACGTTCGACTTAGCTTCGGTACAAGCGCAAAACGCAAGCATAACGGATAGAATCAGGATAAAAGATATAACTGATTTAAGCTTCATGTCAATCACCTCTTTACTATATTATATACGCGCGTTTGCAAAATAGCAAATACTTATATTAAATAGTTAATTATGCTTTACAAGCATAGTAAAATGTTATATAATCAAGCTGAGGTGATTTGATGGAATTTCGGGTTTTACAATACTTTCTGGCGGTAACGAGAGAGGGTAATATCTCAGCCGCCGCGCACTCGCTGAACCTTTCCCAGCCGTCGCTGTCAAGACAGCTGCGGGATTTGGAGGAGGAGCTCGGCGTAACGCTGTTTATCAGGGGAAAAAGGCGTATTGAGCTTACCGAGGAGGGCTTGATACTCCGCAAGAGGGCAAGCGAGATGATGCAGCTCGTCGAGCTTACGGAGAGCGAGATTTCCGAGATAAAGAATAATATTTCGGGCAGTCTGAATATCGGCGCGGGCGAATCGTATTCTATGCACCGTATCACAAGGCTGTTTTATAAGTTGAAAAATGAATATCCGAACATCCGCCTAAACGTTTTCAGCGGCGATACCGAGGATTTAAAGGATAAACTCGACTGCGGATTGCTTGATTTCGCGCTGATCTTTACCGACTTTGACCGTGAATTGTATCATCACTTTACTTTAGATGATAAGGAGATTTTCGGAGTTATTAGTCGCAGAGACAGCGAGCTCGCCGCTAAAGAAAGCGTTACCGTTAAGGATTTATACGGTAAACCGCTGATTGTATCGCGAGCGAACGGCTTATCGCTTTTCAGCGGAGCGCAGGCAAGACATTTGCAGGTCGCCGCGACTTATAATCTGCTCTATAACGCGTCTCTTATGGTCGAGGACGGGATAGGTTATGCCATTTCGTTCGATAAGCTGGTGGACACCTCGGAAACTTCGAATCTATGCTTTCGTCCGCTGAGCCCTGAAATCTCCGTTCGACCGACGCTTATCTGGAAACGTGAGCAAAAGCTTTCGCTGGTTTCGCAGTTATTTATAGACAGACTGACTTAAAAGACAGCGGACTTGTCGAGCGTGAGTGTTATTAGATGTTGATAAAAAATACACTGAAAAACGTTGGCGTTATATAGACTTTTTTTCGTTTTTCTGGTATTATGAAAATTAGAAATATAGTCGGGAGGTACGATTATGGTTAAACATTTATCAAGAAGTATTTTAGCGGTTTTTTTATGCGTTATGATGCTGTTATCTGTTGTTCCGAGCGCGTTTGCCGCGGCGGATGAAAGCGGCTCCGTTGAACTGAAAGACGGAACCTACGCCGAGGGTGAGGTTCTCGTAATGTTCAAAAACGGCAGTCTTGAACGTAGAACATCCAGCCGCAAGGCGCTGAAAGCCGTCAGGGCTATGGATGACGTTTCTGACGATTTCGGTACGGCTATGGAAGCTACCAACACCGAAACTGCCGCTGCGGCTACTGTCGCTTCGCAGAAAGAGATTCTAAAAGAAAGCCTGGGTGATGATTTTGTTATCAAGGACACTGTGCTTTTCGACGACAGTAAGGCGCAGGACGGTCCCGATATCAGCCTTGTATCGTCAGGCAGATATACCACCGAAAAAATGATAGAATTGCTGAGCTCGAATGATGATATTTTATTTGCCGAGCCCAACTATTATACTGAATTATCATCGGCTGATTACAGCCTTAACGACGCTTATGCTTCCTATTCCTATCAGCTTTACGGTCAGGACTTGAAGAATACCGAAAGTGAAAAGCCCGCTAATACAAGGGGCTTTAAGGATAAACAAATCAGTATTAACGCTCCGACAGGCTGGAAGCAGTACGAGGAGTCGAATTCTAAGAGCGAGGATGCGGTTGTAGCGCTTCTGGATACGGGTATTGACGACTATCACGAGGATCTGGCGGATGTGCTCTGGCACAATCCGAATGATATCGGACTGAGTGGAGATTACGGCTACGACTTTCTTACTAATTCCGATAACCCTGTTGATAACGACGGCCACGGAACTCACTGCGCGGGCATTATAGCCGCTCAGGATAACAACGACGTCGGTGTGGCGGGCGTCGCGAGTAAAGCGGGCGTAAAGGTTATGATGCTGAAGGTTATCGGTGATCCCGGTGTTGACAAAGAGGGGAATCCGATTCAGGCGTCAACTACATTCAGCTCAATCGGAGCTCTCGCGTATGTAAAGAAGGCGAAGGAGCGCGGTGTAAATATTGTCGCGACAAATAACTCGTGGGGAGTAAGCGGAGGCATTACCTCGGGTATGCTCGACTCCTACTTTACCGAGCTCGGAGAGCTGGGAGTTATTAACATTATCGCTTCAGGAAACGACAATATGGATAATGACCTTGAATCCTTTTCGCCTGCCAACACGACAAACGACTATGTCGTTACGGTTAATTCCGCGAACGAGGACGGAAAAAAAGCGTCATACTCCTGTTACGGACGCGCTTCAACCGACTTGTTCGCGCCTGGTACAAATGTACTTTCAACCGTTAGCTATAAAAGCTATCTGCCGTGTATTGAGTCAGCGGACGCTCTGCCCGAGGATACTCTGTACTACGGAGAGTTTTCGTCCGCTATAAAGCCCGACGGCAAGGGTAAGATTAAGCCTGTTCTCGGCGATGACGGAATAAATAATTATGAAGAAGTGGGCGCGTTTGGAGCGGCTAAGGTTAAGGTTCCCGACGGAGTTACATCGAAACTGGAGATCGTTTCGGAGCACTCCTTTAATGATTCTAAGAAGCCGGGTGTTTTAAAATGGACTCTTAGCGGATTAAGAAAGAATTCCGAAAGCATTGACTCCGACTGTTATCTTTATTTCCCTTACGAGAAGGACTCACAGGCAACCGCCGCTAACAGCTACGGTTCAGCCTTGTGCGAATGGGGTTTTAATAACGGAAATAATATAAACGGACTGCTGACGCTCGGAGACGTTATAGTTAATAGCGAAGGTCAGGCTGAAATAAACGACGGCGGGGTGGGCGTATCCTCCTACGATGTTATGAAAAGAGGCTGCGGCGTTCAGCGCCACTTATACGGGAAAAACCTCGCCGCTTACAACGATGTTGAGGATAAAGAATACGGACTCGGTCTGCGCTTTTCGATAAGCGACGACGACTATGACGTAGACAGTATTTCATTTTACCTCGACCATTTGGCTGTCAGCAGGACTACCGACGGCGACAGTGACGTACCCGGAGATTTCTACGATATTATGTCGGGTACGTCAATGGCGACCCCCGTGGTAACGGGAGCGGCAGCGCTGATTGCGGCGACACACCCCGAGTACACGGCTTTACAGGTTAAGGACGCGTTGTTCTCGATGGTAACAAAAACTCCCGAGCTGTCCGACCTATGTTCTACAGGCGGATATATCAACTTCGATAATATCCCGAAAGCCGAGCCGTTTATAAGAGAAGCGGTAGCGGACACGACTGACCTTTCCGATATTAAAATCAAGCTTATCGGCGGCAATTTTAAAAACGGTAAGGATGCTGGCAAGCTTACGGTAAAAAGGATTTCGGGTGATTCCGAGCCGATAAAAATCGTTCAGGAAAAATCCTCCTCGTCACCTTATGCCGTATGGGAAAATGATGTTATTACAATACATAACGCGGGCGGACTTGTCGGAAGCTATCTTAGCTTTGAGGCGACCATTTCGGACACAAAAACCGCGTCGGGCAAATTCTTCGTAACTAAGGGAGAGAACGCCTATACTCAGGTTATAAAGCCGACCGCGGTTGACAATGAGGCGTTCGCTGTTTTTGATTTATTCTCCGACGGAAAGGAACTGTACGCGTCTAATCCGTACGGCGATTTCTACAAGCTTATCGGCAGTGACTTTAAGGAGATGGAGAACGCGGGTATGATGTCCGCTATGCTCAAATCCGATTTCTATAATAAGGAGCTTGGGTTGTCGGAATATGATATAAGAAACGGTAAACCCTCAATTTCCTTCCTTGTCAATCCTGTTTATTGTGACGGTTACGTTTACGAATGGTTTTCGATGAAGATTGGAAGCACTAGTATTCCCGCTATCCTCGCAAGCTGTAACATTACCTCCGACTCGCCGAGCTGGAAATTCTCGCTCTGCGATAATAACCAGTCGGAAATTGTCAACAAAATAAACGAAAACAGCGATATAAGCGGTATAAGCAAGGCTGTATATAACGGAAAAATCTACTTTATCAGCGGCTTCGGCGACTGGTCGGAGGAGGGTATGGCTGAGAAGGCTGATAACGGATTGTCGAGAACGGTTTACTCCTTCGATCCGTCCGAGCGAATTATCGCTAAAGAATCCGCTATGCTTCCATCGGAAAAAGGATATCTTAATATGAGCTTTATTGAATGGGGAGGAGCTCTGTACGGATTTATGGGACTTGGTGAGCCAAAATCCGATGACTCGTTTAATGACGATTACGCCTTGTCGGATGATATTCTGAAATTTGACGGAGTAAAATGGAGCGTACTCGACTTTAAGATGCCGCGGACATTCAGAACTCTTGAAGTAAACAAGCTAAAGAAGAACAACCTGACGATTCCCGCGCTGGGAACCTCAAAGGACGGTATCATAATCGCGGGCGTAAGCGTTGACGGCTACGGCGACACGATGCTGTTCGACGGCGAAAAGCTAAGTCCGCTTTATTATTCACTGTATGACGGTATTTCCGACGCTTGCCCAAGAAGCGGTGCGTCAACCGCTAAGGGCTTCTTTGTCACAAATATGCTTGCTATGGACGATAAACCAGGCTATGAGCTTCGCTCACTGCCAATAGGCAGCGGTAAGGAATATCCTCCCGAAAAGGTACCTAAGCTCAACAAGACCTCTGCAAGCCTTAAGGCGGGAGCTAAAACCTCGTTAAAGGTAACGGACGGCGTTGTAAAGACCTGGACATCCTCAAACAAAGCGGTCGCTAAGGTTTCTAAGGGAACTGTAACGGCGCTAAAGAAAGGAACGGTTACAGTTACGGCTAAGCTTGTAAGCGGCGAAAAGCTTACCTGCAAGGTTAAAGTTAATACCTCGCCTAAGCTCTCGAAGAACAGCATAACCGTAAAAAAGGGTAAGACAAAGACGGTGACAATCAAAGGTAAAGCCAAGACTGTTAAGAATGTCTACACCAATACAAAAAAGGCTAAGGTAGTATCAAAGAAAACCACGTCTACAATCAAGGTTAAAGGCTTAAAGAAAGGCTCTACAACCTTGAAGATAAAAGTTAACGGTGTTGTATTAAAACTAAAAGTTAAAGTTAAATAAACGAAACAGAGCCCGTATCCGCGGGCTCTGACTGTTTTATTGACCGTTTTTTTACTCTGAAACGGCGAAATTGTTTTTCTATCTATTTTATACTAAAAAATCAGATAGCAGGCGTTATTATTTAAAAATGAATTGATTATTTACAAATATTTACAAATGGTCAAAATTGTTGACATAAGTAAAGGATAGGAGTTTAATTTACAGTGAAAAAATTGCGTTTAATCGCACTTTGAGCCACGTGTATGGCTGAACCCGAATAATTTATTCGGAAACAAAATATGCGGGATGTGCACGCTCTCGCGGAAAGGAAAAACGCTTATATGAGAAAACTTAATCATTTAGAAAAGGGTACAAGCTTTTTCGTAAAATTCGGTTCTGTAGTTCTCTCGGGTTTAATTGCGGCGACTGTGTTTACGAGCTTAACGCTTCCGAGCGAGCCCGTTAAGGCGGCTAAGGTGAAAACCGTTAAAACAGGCGCTTCGGCTGACTATACCGTAAATACTATCGGAAATACCGCGAGTAATATCTATTGGAACAATGCTACTTACTACGATTATCTAAGCGATACCGAGCTTTCTAAGGGCTGGCTTAACGCCGACCAATCGGGTACGGGCTTTAACGGCTCGTCTGACGACTGGTATCCTTTTAAGAGTTTAAACTCTACGATAAGCTCGATTGCGGGCAATAATTCCTCGTGGAGTAAGCCTCTTTATTTCGGTAACTACTGTAACACCAACGGCTCTTATATAGGAAGCACTCATAACGGAGTTACCAATATAAACGGTGTTACAAGGGATAATATTTTTAATTCCTTTATAACTCCTCAGGTTAACCGTTTTGATTACGCGGCGAATAACTCAAACGGACTTAACGATCTGCACCAGAGCTATCCGAACCTTATGCAAAGCTCGCTTACTAATTCTAACCTTATGGCTACATCCTCTCTGCCCGCGCCTTACTTTAACGCGTCGAGTCTGGGGAATAAGGTGAGAACGGTAAACAGCTTCTTCCCGTTCAGAACCACAAAAAGTAAAGGCGGTACGGGTAAAACTACCTACTACGAGTTTAACTCCAACGACGCTACCGATAACGTTTACTTTACATGGACGTCTACGGGAGCGAGCGGTTCGAACGATTTAGTTAAACCGACAGCGGTTAACTACGGCGCAGGTAAAACCTACGGTGTTGAGGACGGACTTAAATACTTTATGAACCCTGACGACACTTATGTGGAAACAGGCGCTCCCTATAAGGATAATAAGTATTACGGTATTTTCCCGTTTAATAACCGTAAGAACAACGGCGACAACAAAACCTCCGCCTATAACACCCGCTATATTTACGCGAGTAAAGGTGAAACAGGCTGGAGCGATATCTACTGTTATTTCTTCGATGACAGTAACAACCCCGTCGGCGCGAGTTATCCTGGTACTAAGATGGAAGCTTATTACGAAGGCGACAATAACCGCAGGATTAAGATTCCCGACGGAGCAACTAAGTTTATTCTAAGTAACGGCTCAACCGACGGTATGAATCAGACCGAAAATCTTACCGATCTGAGCTGGGGCGCTTATACGCTCGAGGGTTCCACTAAGTATGTTTATTTAAGTAAGGATAATACGGGTTGGGGCGATACTTATTGTTACTTTTTCAATAATAGCGGACAAGCAGTCGGAGGTTCGTGGCCCGGTCAAAAGATGAGCACTTACGGCAACGGCAGTAATCTTAGAGTTGTTGCTCCCGCGGGCGCAACAAAGTGTGTGTTTAATAACAACGCTGGTAGTCAAACGGGTGACGTTACCTTAGAGGGTTCAAAATGCGCTTTCTGGCTCGAAAATAACCTAACCGTTCACCAGTGGGACGATAAACCTTCCGACGCGGGCATATCTTCCTCGTCTTTAAACGTTAAGAACTGGGATTCAAGACCTATAGACGCGGGTAAGGCTTCTCCCGGTACCGAAGCGCTCGACTACGGCTTCGGTATCAGAATGGATATGAAGTTCAGGGTGCCGAGCGGCGGCTACGACGACGATAATAAGCCCGTTGAGTTCAACTACTCGGGAGACGACGACCTTTGGGTTTATATTACCGACAGAAACGGAAACTCGAAGCTCGTGCTCGACCTTGGCGGTAACCATAAAAAGGCAACGGGTAAAATCAGTTTCGTACCGAAATCGACCAACGGTTCAGTCGCGACCTGTACCGCTACGGCTTCTAACGCCTACGGTAAAGGAGATAACTATACGACTGACTTTACGTTCGATTATTCCCAGACCTATACGATGTCTATTTTCTATATGGAGAGAGGTATGTTTGAGAGTAACTGCAGAATGTCATTCTCGCTTACTCTCCCCGAGAACAATGTTCTTATAGATAAAACCGTAGATTCCGCCGATGTAAACAGCGGTATAGCTGATTCTTCAAGATTTAAGTCGTTGCTTTCAAGCGAACGCTTTAATTTTACGGCGTACCAGAATGATGCCGCTAAAACGAATACCGAGTATTCGCTTAACGATCCTGTAAGCGGTATTACGGACGGCTTAAAGACAGACGCTTCAAGCGGTGTATTCCGCCTGAAAGATAAACAGTCCGCCGACTTCCCGAACAAGTTTACCACAGGCGCGAACGTTTATGTAAAGGAAGCTTACGATTCGTCAAATAAGCTCAGCTACGATACCTCGTGGACTGTAAAGGATATTGTAAATAATAACACCGTGCTCGGTTCGACGAGTTCTCTTACGGGCGGCGATAAGCAGACCTACGCTATGAGGACTAAAAACTATCCGCTTATTGATACTACCGCTGGCGCTGATGTCGGCGACTACGCGGAGCTTCAATACAGCTTCGAGAATTCGGTGAAAACCGCTCCTCTTACTATTACGAAAACCGTAAAGGATTATAGAGGCGACAATATCACTTCGACTTCGGAGCTGAAGGACGATACCTTTAGCGCTAAGGTTGAAATCGACCTGAAGGACGGCAACGGCTATAAGACCTATGATTTAGCCTATACCGATACCGACGGTAACTCGGGCAGCGGCTCGACCGTTACGTTAAAGCACGGAAGAACCGTTACCATAGAGGGTATTCCTGTCGGAGCAAATTACAGGGTTACGGAGACTGTTCCCGCTAAGTATACGAACAGTAATTCCGTCGTTACGGGTACTATTACCTCAACAGGAGGTGCTGTCGGATTTGTAAATACCGAAAAAGCTCCCGACAGCGCGTCTGCCGTAATCAAGGCGAAAAAATCGTTCAAGGACGATAAGGGTAATAACGTAAGCTTTACCGACGGTTCGTTTGAGTTCGAGCTTTACAGCGGAACTACTCTTATACAGACTAAGTCCGTAAGCGGCTCGACCAGGGAAGTATCCTTCGACGCTATTAACTATACCGATGTGGGAACACATTCCTATACGATAAAGGAAAAGCAGGTGTCGGGCGACGGTATGATTACCTACGATACGAAGTCGTGTCCCGTAACCGTTACAGTTACCAAGAACGGAAGCACGCTTTCCGCCGCGGTAAGCTACAGCGGTACAACCTCCGCGTCTACACCGCCTACGTTTAACAACGTCGTAAAGACAGGTTCGGTTGTAATAAACAAGAGTAATCAGGCGGGCGGAAAGCTCTCGAATGTAACATTTACGGTTTACAAGGTTACTAAGGCAACCGCTGACGCTAATTCGTCTTACGATACCGTAACCTCGACAGGTACTGCCGTAGGCGATTACATAACCGAAACCGACGGTAAGGTTACGGTAAGCGGACTTCCTGTTTATAACAACAACAGTTATGATTCGGATAACCCGACTTACCAGTATTACGCGTTACTCGAAAAATCTACGGGCGACGATAACTATCGTCTTAACCGTGTCGTAAACTATTTCTGTTTCGATAACTCGAACGATTTAACCAGAACCTACAGCTACTTAAACGGCCATCTCAGAAACCCGAAAACCGCGGGTGACGGAGTTTTAGCCGTAGTTAAGACGGGCTTGCTGTTTATCGGTTTATCGGGAATTAGTTTGCTTATCTATTATGTAATTAAACGCCCAAGAAAAAAGAAACTCGCTCATCTAAGAGCTTAAAATAATTAAAAGGAGATTGAAAAAATGAAAACTACTAAGAAGATTTCAGCAGTATTACTCGCTGTACTCTTTATCTTATCAATGATTCCGTTTGCTGTAAGCGCGGCTACACATACTCTTACCGTAAAGCTTGAGTATCCCGACTATACGGTAAATGTTTACCAGATTGCTACTGTCGCTGACGACGGTACATACGCTATCACAAACGCAAACGCTCCCGCGGCAGTTAAAACTCAGGTAAGCGCCGCTGATAAAAGCACAGTAGCTCTGTTTAACGCTCTCGAGGCTGACACAGCTACAACATATCCCTCAAGCGGTACTATGACAACTACTTCCGCGGCTGCTTCGCAGACTAAGGACTTTACACTCGACCCTGGTCTTTACTATGTTAAGTTTACGGCTTTAAGCTCCAAGAACGCTACCTACGGCAACTCTCTCGTAGTTATCGACAACGCTAATGTTACTCTCGATATCAAAAACGAGGGTAAGGTAACTGAGGGCGATGCTTCCGTACACAAGAAGATTATCGAGGATTCAAGCGAAGTTACAAGCACAACTACAGGCACACTCGACACAGTTGAGTTCAAGCTTTCCGCTACAAGAACAGGTTCCGCTACAAATAAGCTTTCCGCGTATGAGATCCGCGATGTAATGGACAGCGGACTTTCCGCTTCTGACGTTAATATCACAAGCGTTGAGTACGAGGACGGTACTAAGATTACAGACTATACAAAGAAAGCCGCTTTCACAGATACCAACAAAGCGGGCGATAACGTTAACTACACATTCGCTGTAGCTATCGGTTCGGAAACTCTTAACGGCGACGCTTTCTATACACATTCCAACATCATCGTTAAGTATACAACAAAGCTTTCCGCAAGCGCTGTTCAGAAAACTAAGTACTACAACCACGACGATCTCTATTTCAAGAATAAATCCGACCAGGTTTCCAAGGAGAACGGTGACACCGTAGACGTTGTTACTTATAAACCCCAGCTCATGAAGTATGTAGCAGGCGGTACCACTCCTCTCGAGGACGCTAAGTTCAAGCTCTATAAGAGCGACAAAACTACCGTTATCGGTTACGGTAAATCCGACGCTGACGGTAAGGTAGAGTTCTATAAGGAAGAAGCTCTTACAAACAAGCTCTACGTTAAGAAGGGCACATACTGGGCTAAGGAGTACGAAGCTCCCGCAAACTACAACCTCAACAACTCCTGGGTTCAGCTTTCCGAGGACAGCACAAACTACCTCTACAACGGTACAGTTTACAACACACCCGTTAAGCTTCCTAAGACCGGTGACGTTGGCACAATGGCTATCACACTCACAGGTATCGGACTTATCCTCGCTTCGGGTATAATGTTCATCGTTTTAAGAAAAAGAACATCTAAATAATAATTTAGATTAACTTCGGCGGTCGGCTTTATGCCGGCTGCCGAAAAGTATAAAAGCTGAAAAATGATAATTTACAGAGTTCTTATTTTTCAACTTTTATTAAGGAATGACCTATGAAAAAACGACTCCCGCTTATTTTTATAATACTTGTCTTTACAGTCGGAGTTGGGCTTCTGTCCTATCCGCTCGTAAGCTCCGTAATTAATAATATCGACGCGAGAAACTCTGCCGAAGATTATTTGGTGGAGAGTAAGTCTATGCCCGATAAAGAGATAGAAGCTCTGTTTAAAGACGCTCATAAATACAATATGAGCCTTACGGATAACGTAATCCTTACCGACCCGTTCGATGAAAAGGCTTACGCAAAAATCGGCGCTAACTATAATAAGGTGCTGAATCACCGTAAGGACGGCTTGATATGCTATGTAGATATTCCGAGGATCGACGTTTATCTGCCCGTGTTCCACGGAACCGAAAAAGCTACCCTCTCTAAAGGCGCGGGCCATCTCGAGAACACTTCTTTTCCGATCGGCGGAAAAAGTACCCACAGCGTTATCTCCGCCCATTCGGCTTACCCGGGCGAGACGTTCTTCGATTATCTTCCCGATTTAAAAAAAGGCGATGTTTTCTATATCCACGTACTGAACCGAACTCTTAAATACGAGGTTGACCAGATTAAAGTGGTTCTCCCGAGCGTTGTCAAGGATATGTATATCGAAAAGGGTAAGGATTACGTAACGCTTTTAACCTGTACGCCTTATACGATAAATACACACAGGCTCCTGGTACGCGGAAAACGTGTTCCTTACTCGAAGAATGAACCGAAAACCTCCGTAAGCTCCACGAGCGCGGTTAATATTTTTGAGGACGGATTTTTCTTCTTCGGCTATAAGCTTACCGTTCCCGTTATGGCGGGCATTATCGTAGGATTTGTACTGGCGGTAATTTTGGTTATCGTTTTTGTATTAAAACGCGGCAGAAAAAAGGGGGAGAGGTATGAATAAAATTCTCAAAAGAACTCTCTCGATCTTTGCCTCTCTGCTTTTTATCGCGGGAGTCGCGCTCGTGCTTTATCAGCCCGTTTCGGTTGAACTCGGAAAATTGGAAGCCAAAAGTATAATTGAGGAGTTCGATAAAACCTATAATGATGTAAATAATAAGAATAATAAGAAAAACCATAATAATAAACCGCAAAGCTCTCAGGCTTCGGTAATGAATGTAGACGTAAAAGCGCTTAAAAACGCTTCGATAAAATATAACAATAGCCTGCTTGATAACCAAGGTACCGTAAACACGAGCGACTACACTAAAGCCGCGCTTAACCTCGGCAAGTACGGCGTAACGAACGGCGTGTTCGGATATATCTCCGCGCCCGCTATAAATATGTCGCTTCCGATTTATCTTGGCGCTAATAACAGCCTTATGAGTATCGGCGCGGCGCATATGTGTAATACCTCTCTGCCTGTTAATATGGACGATACAAACTGTTGTATCGCGGGACATACGGGCTACAGAGGACGGGTTTTCTTCGATAATCTCTGCCAAATGAGCGTAGGCGATGAAATAAAGGTTAAAAATTATTGGCAGACCGTTAGTTACACCGTAATTGATACGAAGATTATAACCGATAAACAGTCAGAGGATTTTTATATTAAAAAGGGTAAAAAGCTTCTTACCCTGATGACCTGCGTTTCAAACAACAAGGGCGGGTTCGATCGTTTCCTTGTAATCTGCGAAAAAAAGTGATTAGGTAAAAAGCTATATCCGTGATGTTAGCGGCAATTACAGAAAAGACTAAAGTTAACCCCACGCGCGTATTTCAGGTTACGCGCGAGTAAATAAACGGCAAAAAAGAACGGCTTAAACATTGCGTTTAAGCCGTTTTTAATGTTAATCCATCGTTGAGGTTGTCTTCGTTTTTGTTTATTATTAACGAGGCGCGGTTGATACCTGCCTTGTTTTTTATGAATTGATTACAGCGTGCTCGAAGCTGTATCTGTTAAGCCGCGTCACGTTTTTTCGGCGCCTTTAATGTGTGATAGAAAATCAGAATCGGCAGGTAGGTAGCCAGCGGCAACACGAAGCCGAAGTATTTGTAATCGGACATTACGATGGTGTTGTAAATCGAATGATAGGTAATCGCCAGCATCAGCAAAGCGATTAAGCCGCTGAAAAACAGCTTTCTCTTTTTCTTTACAAACGAGATACCCATGCCTACGAATATCGTGCAGACGCTATGCATAAGTCCCGCGCCAAAGCCGCGAACCACAGCCCATATAATATTAATGCTATCCATATTCTGCGTAAGCATTGTGGTGCTTTCCATTATCGCAAAGCCCAGTCCCGTCGCAAAGGAAATCTGCACAAGATCCTGCCTTTTGTCAGAAATGAACAGAGCGAAGAAAAGTACGGGCAGCGCCTTTATTATTTCTTCGGTAATAGGCGAAACCGCCGTGCAGAAATAAAGCATATCCTTTTTCATCTCGGTATATAAAAAGCCGTTAAATTCCGAAATAAATATACATACCGTAGTGCCGATAAGCATATATACGACCACGATTCGGGATTTCTTTTCAAACACGAACAAAGAAAGTAGCATCGGTATAAGGAGGCATATATACAGAACATAACCTATATTATCCATTTATCAAAGCCCTCCTTGAGAACGGGGATCATCACCGCCGCGACAATACCGTTTAAAACGCCTGTAATAATATACAAAGGCAGAATACCTCCGTACTGACCGATATATTCGAGAAGTGTTAACGCCGCGTAGCATAAGGCGAGCACGTTGTATTTTCTCATCTGGCTGATTATTCCGAGCTCAACGTCATAGATAATAGCGTGTTTTAAATTGTAGTAGCTGCAACAAATAATAATCGCGGCTATAATTCCGACGGAAATCCTGAGTTCTGTATTGTTTACCAATAAGAAAAAGACATAATACAGTCCAAGTCGAACCAGCGGCCTCTTGAACCCCATTCGAGTTGCGTAAAATCAACCCCTGGAAATTGTGGAAAATACGGTAATATATGAGGCTTTAAGCATTCCAAATTTTGTTATTCTTATTAAATAACTGTTTAATTTATACTCTAATTCTACTATTTTTTTGACCTATTATATACCAAATAAGTCTGAAATCAGGTGTTTTAAGTCGAAAAAATATTCACTTTTTTCTTACAAAAACAAAATAGCTAATTTGTTTCCATTAAAATCCGGCTTTTAGCTTTTTGCTGTTTAAAAAGATATATTGACAAATCATTATTTTTAAAATATAATAAAATTAATAATACTATTATTCAAATAATAAAATAAGATACGGTGATTATATGAAATCAAATAAAAACGAAATTTTAAAAAAGCTAAAGCAACTTGATAAAAACATGGCGTTACTAGCAATTACAAGGAGCGTTTTAAATGAGAGCATTAACACTCAAAGGTTATCTCGAACATCAGCTTTGTGAGTTGTCAGATTGCAAAAGTAAATCTCTATATAAATTCGCAGGCCTTGCGCAGAATAATGCAAGGCTTAGAGATGTGTTGTGCTTGTATATAAGCTTGTATGTTGATGACAAGCTGAAAAATCAATTAACTAAAAAGTTTGCTTATCTATCTGAGTCCTGTGAAAGACTATCAGGTAAATCTCTTGACGATTTTGATGATTCGCTGAGCGAATACAAAACCATCTATGAGAACTATCTAAACAGAAAGAACTCAAAACAAAATGATAATAAACTTAAAAAGCTCATGCAGAAAAGGATAGTTGAGTTAAAAACGGAAAAAGGGATAAGTAACTATCGAATCTATAAAGCCCTTAATCTTAATCCAGGCAACGTCAACGCTTTCCTGAAAAACGCCGACGTCAGCAAGGTTGGACTAAACACGGTTAGAAAAATGCTGGCTTATGTAAGTGAATAAAACATGAAAAAAGATTTGTTAAAAAGCTTTTTACATCAAAAAATTGACTTCCTATGGATTTCAAAAGCGGTGATTTATGAAGCGCTGAACCGCGCGAGATCGCTCGGTGCAAAGAAAGCATACGTGTTGTCCGATATGCCGTTTTACGAAAAACTCGGATTCCGCAAAGACAGACATTTCACATTCTATTGGAAGGGGTAAGTATGGAGAAACTTTCGGTAAACGGTATCGAATATCAAATCATCAAATTGCTTGGCAAGGGAAAAGGCGGCTATTCCTACCTCGCCAAACGCGAGGAAAAACAAGTTGTACTGAAGCAGATCCACCATGAGCCGTGCGATTACTACACCTTCGGCAATAAAATCGAAGCGGAACGGAACGACTATCAGCGGTTGCTGAACGCGAATAAACGAATTCCGAAGATGCTTGATATCGATATGGAAAACGAGCGCCTCGTCAAGGAATATATCGACGGCGATACGGTATTTGATATGGTAAAAAATGATGTATCGGTTGAAGCCTATCTGCCGCAGGTGTGTGAGATGGCGCAGCTTGCCAAAAATACGGGACTGAATATTGATTACTTCCCAACGAATTTTATCGTTCAAAGCGGCTTGCTCTATTATATCGACTACGAGTGCAACATCTATATGGACGAATGGAGCTTTGAAAACTGGGGAGTCAAATACTGGTCGAAAACACCGGAATCTGAAGATTATTTAAAACACAATTAAGGACACACAATTAAGGAGAAACTTTTTTGAAAAACAAATTAAAAAAGGAGATTGTTTGTTAGACGGGAGGTCTGACGAACAGTCTTAAGGTAAAAGATTTCTTTGTTGTGTTTTTATAAAAATCAGAGTAAACCTGCGAAAAAACAGCTTGCCGACCGTATGATCAGCAGGCTTGTGCTCATTGATAAACGCTACGGGCTAAAAACAGTCCACGGGTTATTAGCGATAAAGAAGGTCTTATGTAAAACAGTCGGAACGATTGATTTTGTAGGATAAAATCAAAACTTACGGAGGTTTTACAAATGAGAAGAACGAAATATCACATTTACCTTATTAGTGAAGAAAGGCGGTTGTTAATTAACAGCTTAATAAATTTGAAAAATAGGCTGATTGCCGAAGGCAAATATACTGACCTTGTTGATGAAGTCATGGTTAAGGTGGCTAACGCTAAAATCAAGAAAATAAAAGTTGTCAGCAAAAGCTTGTAAACGGTATATTTGCAGATTTTGAGGTTGGTAATGTAAATACCTTAATCCATTAAGTTCAACACTCTAAAAGCCGCATAAATACTGGTAATTTACATCGAACCTTGTACACACTATTTCGACTACTATGGAGGAAATAATTATGACAAATAAGATTACATATACACAACAAGGTGATTACCTTTTACCCGACCTGAAATTACCCGAACAGCCAAAGGTGGAAATTGGTATTTGGGGCAAGCGGCATTTGAAGTATATCAAACATCACCGCCCAATCCTGTATACAAACTTGCTGACAAGTTGTAAGCTCACCGCCTACCTTGCCGACATCGACGAGCAGGCGTAAGATATGTTCTTTCGGTTAGTAAAAGATATGGCAGAGCGTGAGGGCGTAACCAAACAACTCAAGGCAGAAAATCAAATGTTGTGGGTTAGGCGTATAAATAACATTCGCAACCAGGCAATGGAGATAGTAAACAATGAAATAATATTTGTATAAAGAAATGGGCGAAGATGATTTTATTCATCTTCGCCTATTTTTACTACTTTAATTTTCGGAGTATCATACTGTTTTCTAATAAAAGGCT
>DEFK01000010.1:12734-58145 GCA_002350765.1 Ruminococcaceae bacterium UBA2854 | reverse complement strand
AAGTAAAGAGAATAAGCTTAGGGGAAAAAATAGAATCCTTTATTGATAATGGTGATAATGAGCGCTTGCAATCAGTAAACGTCAGTAAGAAGAATAAATATTATTCATCAAAAAGTGGAGTCTTATATAACAAAAAGAAAACTAAAATTGTGTATTATCCTCGTTGCAAAAAAAATAAAACTTTAAAATTGCCTAAAACAATAACTAACATTGAAAAATACAAATTGTCAGATAAAGTATATTTAAAATCTGTTTTTTTACCCAAAAGTATGAAAAAAATAGGTACTGGAGCTTTTTTTAACGATAATAAATTATCGAAAGTTGTATTCAAAGGGAAAAAGAAAATACAGATTTCAAAAGAAGCTTTTATTGGTTGTAAAAAATTAAAAAAGATAACAATACCTAAAAGTGTAAAAAAAAATCGGCAAAAAAGCTTTTGGGTATAAGTTAAATGGTAGTAAAATTAAAGGCTTTACAATTAAAGGCTATAAAGGCACTGCTGCGGAAAAATACGCTAAGAAGAATAAGTTTAAATTCGTAGAGTTAGATTAACAAAAATGCCGTTCGTCTGAACGGCATTTTTAGTTCTCGGTAGTCAGTTCTCAGTTATTAGTACCGAAGTTACCTTAACACCGTAGGGGAGGACCTCCGTGTCCTCCCGAGCCGAGTTAGCCTTTATAACCGTGTTATTCTTCCGCGGGAGCGGAACAATATTAAATAACCGTCATTTTCCTGCTGTCGGCAGGAGGAAGTTTGCAAGTACAAATAACTGACGTATCACGGGCGGAGTCGGAGCTCCGCCCCTACGATGTAAAGGAAAGATTGCTATTAATCTCTTTTTATCTGTCTTAACAAATAATACAAAATTACACTGCTCGCGGTTTTGCGGATACCCTCGCGGGAATTATCCGCCGCGTCGCCGAGCAGGGCTTTTATAACGGTTGTATTATCCTTATCCGCTACTGCAAAATATACAAGCCCGACGGGTTTATCCTTTGTACCGCCCGTAGGGCCCGCGATACCCGTTGTGGAAACTCCGTAGTCCGCGTCCGCTAATTTGCGGACGCCGTGTGCCATCTGCTCTGCGGTTTCGGGAGATACCGCGCCGACCGTGTTCAGCGTATTATTGTCTACGCCGAGGATTTTGTTTTTTATTCGGTTCGCGTAGGAGCATACTCCGCACTCGAACACGGAACTCGAACCGCTTACCTCGGTAATACGCTTGCTGACAAGTCCGCCCGTACAGCTTTCGGCTGTCGCGACGGTCTTTTTTAACTTGTTGAGTTTTTGTACAACAAGGCATTGGAGCTCGTTTTCGTCAATATTATTGTCATTTAAAAGCTGATAAAATTCAGCCGCGTTAATTTCTATCATAAAAACACCTCACTTTATTCTATCACATTACTAAAACGTATTGCAATACCGATTAAAATTTGTTAGAATAAAAAAGTAAAGGAGCGGATTGTATGCCGTGGTTTTTTACCGACGAGGAAATCAACTCTGAAAAGTATAATATAAGCGGCGAGACCGCGCGCCATATCTTAAAAAGCCTGCGGATGAAAACGGGCGAGGAGCTTACTCTCGTAACGCCCGCGGGAGTTCAGAATGATTGCAGGATTTGCGATATATCGGGAGAGCTTTTAGCGGTGGAGATACTTAAATCCTACCCCTGCGAAAATGAACCCGAAACTAAAGCGACACTGTATCAGGCTCTGCCCAAGGGCGATAAAATGGAGCTTATTATACAGAAATGCGTGGAGCTCGGAATAAGTAAAATCGTACCCGTGTTAACGGCGAGATGTATTTCCCGTCCCGACGAAAAGTCAATGAAAAAGAAGCTCGTTCGCTGGAATAAAATCGCAAAAGAAGCGGCTTCGCAATCGCGGAGAGGTATTATCCCCGAGGTGGCCGAGGTTATAAGCTTTAAGAAGGCTGTGGAGTATTGTAAGGAAAACGACGTTAACCTTATATTTTACGAGCTCGGCGGAAAGAGTATAAAAAAGATACTTAATAATCAGCCCGAAAGCGTAGGATTCTTTGTCGGAAGCGAGGGCGGATTTGAAGAAAACGAGATAGGACTGGCGCTGGAGAACGGAATAGAAGCGGCTACTCTCGGAAAAAGAATACTGAGGGCCGAGACCGCTCCTATCGCGGCGCTTTCTATAATAATGTACGAACTTAATGAAATGGACAGTGTTTCGACGACAGGAAAGGAGTTTGCAAATGATCGGAATTATTTGTGCAATGAAAATTGAGGTTGAAGGCTTAAAGGCGCTTATGGAAAATTCGGAAGTTACCAAAGCGGCTGGGCTCGAGTTTTTCAGCGGAAAGATTTTTGAGAAGGACGTTGTGCTTCTTGAGTGCGGTATCGGTAAGGTTAACGCCGCTGTCGGTACGCAGGTTATGATAGACCGCTTTAAGCCCGACGTTATTATCAATTCGGGAATCGCGGGAAGCCTTTCCAAAGACCTTATCGTCGGCGATATCGTTATTTCGAGCGATTGCGTTCAGCACGACCTTAACTGTACCGCGCTTGACGAGCCGAGAGGTCAGATTACGTTCGCGGACGAAAAGAGAATTGATATCCCCGCGGATAAAGAAACTGTTGACAAGCTTGCCGAGTGTTGCCAGAATCTCGGCGCTCACGTTAGAATCGGCAGAATAGCGACAGGCGATATGTTTGTATCCGTTATCGGACAGCGCGAGTTTATCGCTTTCGAGTTCGACGCGCTCTGCTGCGAAATGGAAGGCGCCGCCGTTGGACAGGTATGCTATATGAATAAAATACCGTTCGCTGTTTTACGCTCGATAAGCGACGACTTGAAGTTTAATAAGGGTACGGATTTCGAAAGCTTCAGCCAGTTAGCCGCTGACAGAACCGTAAAAGCGCTTAAAAAGTTTATTCAGATGGACTGAATCAGTTAAGAGTTAAGAGGTAAAAGTTAATAATTGCGGTCGGGAAGATAGCGCGATATATTATCAGCGTTATTTCCCGACCGTATTATTTATAAAAATTTGACATTTGGGCTTTAATAGAGTAAAATAGTAAAGCTATAATGAATTATTATGTAAATTTATAACGAATAGGGGAATTTCAATGCAGCTTACAGGCGCGGAGATTATTTGTGAATGTTTAATTGAACAGGGAGTTGACACCGTTTTCGGTTATCCCGGCGGAGCGGCTCTTAATACATACGACGCTCTCTATAAGTACAGCGATAAGATTAACCATATCCTTACCGCTCACGAGCAGGGCGCGGCTCATGCCGCTGACGGTTACGCCAGAGCTACGGGCAAGGTTGGGGTTTGTATGACGACCTCGGGTCCCGGAGCGACTAATACTGTTACGGGTATCGCTACGGCGAATATCGACAGTATTCCGATGGTTATTATCACGGGTAATGTTAATGTCGGCTTGCTCGGACGCGACAGCTTCCAGGAGGTTGATATCGTCGATATCGTTAAACCGATTACTAAGGGAAGCTATCTTGTAAAAAAGATTGAGGAGCTTGCTCCCGCGATAAGAACGGCTTTTGCTCTCGCTATGGACGGAAGAAAAGGTCCCGTGCTTATAGACGTTCCTAAGGATATAACGGCGCAGGTAACTGAATTTAAGACGATCAAACCTGCCGAAAGACCTAATAAAGAGGTTGACAGCGCGGATAAAATCACGAAAGCGGTTGAGCTTATCAATAACGCTAAATACCCGATTATCTACGCGGGCGGCGGAGTAATCAGCTCTAACGCCTCCGAACAGTTATTGGAGTTCGCCGAGAAAATCGACGCTCCCGTATGCTGTTCGCTGATGGGACTCGGATGTATTCCCGCTTCCCACAGGCTGAATATGGGTAATTTAGGTATGCACGGCACATACGCTACGGGTATGGCTACCGAAAAATGTGATTTAATTATCGCCCTTGGAGCGAGATTCTCCGACCGCGTCGCGGGTAATCCGAAGAAATTCGGCTCCCAGGCTGAGATTATTCACGTTGATATCGACGAGAACGAGATTGATAAAAACGTAATCACCGATAACCATATTATCGGCGATATGAAGGATGTTCTCGAAATCTTAAATAAGCATGTTGAACAGCAGAACCATACCCAGTGGCTCGTTCAGCTCGAGATATGGAAGGGCGAGCATGTTGCCCATAGAGAAAAGCTCGGCGACTATATGTCGGCGCTCGATGTACTTCTCGAGATTAATAAGAGAAAAGACCCCGAGGATATTATCGCGACCGACGTAGGCCAGCACCAGATGTGGGTTGCCCAGTATTCGGAGATTGAACGTCCGAGAACGCTCTTAACCTCCGGCGGTATGGGTACGATGGGCTTCGGTATGGGCGCGGCGCTCGGCGCGCAGTGCGCTTTCCCGAGAAAGAGAGTATTCCTCGTAACGGGTGACGGAAGCTTCCATATGAACTTAAACGAGCTTGTAACGCTAAAATCCTATAACCTGCCCGTAATCGTAGTTGTACTTAATAACGGCGTGCTCGGTATGGTAAGACAGTGGCAGAAGCTCTTCTACGGAAGCCGTTTCTCCCAGACCGATCCGAAACGAGCTACGGACTTCGTAAAGCTCGCCGAGTCGTTCGGCGTACCGGGATTCAGGCTTGATAAATCCGAGGATGTTGAGGAAGTGTTTGAAAAGGCTATGGGCTTAAACGGCCCCGCGGTAATCGACTGCGTAATCAGCCCCGACGCTAACGTCCTCCCGATGATCCCCCCGGGAAAGACAGTTAAGGATATAGTAACTGAGATGTAGGTTTGAAAATAGAATACATATAAAAAAGGTCGAACGTTTTGAAGCGTTCGACCTTTTATGTTTCATTTTCTTTAAATCCAAGTATATAGTCGGCTGATATATTATAAAATTTGCATAAAGCTATAATATGCCGTAACGGGATTTCATTTTCGCCTTTTTCGTAACGTGAATAAACCTGCTGTGTAGTACCTAAAACTTTTGCAATTTGAGTTTGCGTTAAATCTCGGTCTTCTCTTAGCTCACGTATTATATCAATATAAGTTTTCATATTTTGCACTCCAATTACCAATGACTGTATAAAACATTTTAAAGGGAAAATCAAAATACTATTGACTTTACACCATATATGGTGTAAAATGTTTATAAAATCGATGATTAAAAAGGTGGTAATGGTATGTTTTGTAAAAAATGCGGAAAAAGAATTCCTTCAGATTCAAAGTTTTGTCCTGAATGCGGTACTCAATTTGAAAGTAGTCAAAATGATACTACAGCTCAAAATTCAAAATCAGAATTTTTGAAAAACTACCGCTCTAAACACCCTGAATACTATACAGGATTAATTCTTTCAATAGTATTTGTTATAGCAGGCTCAATAATTATCCTAATGAATCTTGAGAATATAGCGACAATAACAGGAAAACATACATCAGACTCAACAAGGTTTGAGGCTATGACTCCGTTTATAATTGCCGCTATACTATGGATACTAAGTTCTCTTTGCATGGCAGGCGCTCGCGCATTTGACAAAACTGCTCAAACTGAATATGAAAAATATGTACAGAGGCAAGTTAACCAAGCTAACTTACCGGTTCAAGAAGATTGGATCTGTCCAAAATGCGGAAAACGGAACGGAGCGTATGTGGGAACATGTGGATGCGGAGGAGAAAAAATAATATGAAAAAAATAATCTCTGTTTTGATTTTACTTTCTATTATTATTTGCATGTCATCGTGCTCATCTAAACCGGAAGAGATAAAACTTTCAGAAATTGATAAAAAATACATTAACACTGTTTATAAGTATATGAAAGCATGGGATGTAGAAGTCAGTGACAGCGGAAGCACGTGGAACATTGATAAAGTGGCGTTTTATGATTTTGACGGCAACGGCAAAATGTGTTTTTATGTTTTATACCCTATTACAGATTTGTATGGTTGGGGATATTATATTAACGAAGACGGAACAATGGAAGACATTGATCCCGATGTTTATGAAACTAATATCAAAACAATAAATTCGGGCTGGAGAGCGAGAACAAGGGCCGAAGGAATAGATTGGGATAGTTCAGCAACTAAAAAACAAAAAAAGAATATTTTAAGAAAGGCGTACAAATATTTTTTGAAACATAATATTTATGACGTTTAATTATAGTCCAATTGCTATAGGAAATATAGTTTATTATAAGAAGATAATATAGTTATAAAAGATAAGTAAAGACAACAAAAAGCCGGACAGATTTTTCTGCCCGGCTTTTTAGCATATAAATTACTAATTATTTAATCGAATTAATAAGTCCGCCCTTGGCGATGATATTCTGAATAAACTCGGGGAAGGGTTCGCCCTGGAACTTTTCGCCCGTAGTTTCGTCGGTGATAACGCCTGTGTTGAAATCAACCGATACGGTATCGCCGTCGTTAATAGCCTCAGCCGCTTCGGGACATTCTACAATCGGAAGTCCGATATTAATAGAGTTTCGGTAGAAAATTCTCGCGAAGCTCGACGCGATTACACAGCTTATTCCGCTCGCCTTAATTGCGATAGGAGCGTGCTCACGAGATGAACCGCAGCCGAAGTTTTTGGTAGCGACCATAATATCGCCCTCGGCTACATTGTTTACAAATTCCTTGTCTATATCCTCCATACAATGAGCGGCGAGCTCCTTGTGTGAGGCGGTGTTGAGATAACGCGCGGGGATAATTACGTCCGTGTCTACGTTATCGCCGAATTTATGTACTCTGCCTTTTGCGTTCTGCATAGATCGTTCCTCCTTATATCTTCTCGGGATTTGTGATATATCCCGTAACCGCGCTTGCCGCCGCTACTGCGGGAGACGCGAGATAAACCTCGCTGTCAACGTGTCCCATACGTCCTACGAAGTTGCGGTTTGTAGTGGAAACCGCTCTTTCGCCAGCGGCTAATATTCCCATATGACCGCCGAGACAGGGACCGCAGGTCGGAGTTGATACTATCGCGCCCGCTTCTACGAAGATGTCGAAAAGACCTTCGTGCATAGCCTGGAGCCAGATTTTCTGAGTTCCGGGGATTACGATACAGCGAACACCCTTGGCGAGCTTCTTGCCTTTAAGCACATCAGCCGCCGCGCGTAAGTCGGAAATACGTCCGTTGGTACACGAGCCGATTACTACCTGGTCGATTTTAACCTCGGTGTCGCCGATTTCGTCTACTGTCTTAGTGTTCTCGGGTAAATGCGGGAACGCTACCGTCGGACGGATTTCGGAAAGGTCGATTGTGTATTCCTCGTCGTAAACCGCGTCCTCGTCAGCCTCGAACTCAACGGGAGTTCCCTGGTAGCGGTTTTCGCAGTATTCGCGGGTAATGTCATCAACAGGGAAGATACCGTTTTTAGCGCCAGCCTCGATCGCCATATTCGCGATACAAAGTCTGTCGTCGATATTAAGATACTTAACGCCCTCGCCTGTAAATTCCATAGATTTATACAGCGCGCCGTCAACGCCGATTTTACCGATAATATGCAGAATAACGTCCTTACCCGCTACGTAGCCCTGAGGCTTGCCGACTAAGTTGAACTTAATAGCGGACGGAACCTTGAACCAGGCTTTTCCGCTTATCATACCCGCGCACATATCCGTAGAACCTACGCCTGTGGAGAACGCGCCTAACGCGCCGTATGTACAGGTGTGGGAGTCGGCGCCGATGCAAAGACATCCGGGACCTACCAATCCCATTTCGGGTAAGAGCGCGTGCTCAATTCCCATTTCGCCTACATCGCGGTAGTTGGTGATATTGTACTTCTCGGCGAAGTTACGGCTCTGCTGAACCTGAGTAGCCGCTTTAATATCCTTGTTCGGTGTAAAGTGGTCCATAATGAGCGCGATTTTTGTATTGTCAAATACCGAGGTCGCGCCGTTTTCCTCGAATACGTTAATAGCAACGGGCGTTGTTACGTCGTTGCCGAGAACTAAGTCCAGTTTAGCCTCAATAAGCTGGCCCGCTTTAACCTCGGGTAAGCCCGCGTGAGCGGCTAAAATTTTCTGAGACATAGTCATTCCCATAATTATCGCTCCTTTTTTAGTTTCGATTTCAATTCAATTATATTTTTTCTATTGCCAAAAGATTGTAAACTATGTTACAATCTTAATAATAAATTAAAGGAAATAAAGTTATGAACAGCAATTCTTATCTTAATAAAAAGCTACAGGATATTTTCGAGAGCGAAGCTCGTATAAAAAAACTGCCGAAAGGTTCGATTATTTACCACCAGGGCGATAAGGCTCGGTGTTTTTACTACCTTAAAAAGGGCAGGGTAAAGGTAGTAATGACCTCGCCCGACGGTATGGAAAAAACGCTCTCGACCGCTTCGGGCGGCGAGATACTCGGAGAGGCGGCGTTTTTCGATAAAATGCCGCGGATAAGCTCCGCTTACGCTTTAACGAATCTCGAGCTTGTAGCGGTTGACGAAAGTAAGCTTCTATCGCTTATAAAAGAAAAGCCCGAGCTTGCTCTCGAGCTGCTCGAAATCCAGGCGACTCGAATCCGCCAGCTCTCCGCGCAGATTGACTCAATGGCGTTTATGAAGGCGGACGGGCGTATAGCGAGGCTTTTGCTCCAGAGCGTAAATGTCGAGGACGGAAAAAAGACGGTAAATTATACCCACGAGGAAATCGCGGGTATAGTCGGAGTGTCGAGAGTAACGGTCAGCAAGATCTTAAACGAGTTTAAGCGGAAAGGGTTTTTATTTACCGATTACGGTAAAATAATACTGCTCGATACAGAAAAGCTGAGATTAATAAGCAACGTACAAAAAGGTCGGACTGAATAAGTCCGACCGAAATTTTTATTCGATTGAGCAATCGAGGTAGTTCATAAGCTCCTCGTCATCCTTTTTCTTTTTCTCGCGAATGATAAAGAACGCTGTAAGCGCCGCGCTCGCAGCGGCTACGAAGGAGATGATACCGATAATAAAACCAAATCTACTTTTTTTTGCCATGATTAACCTCCTGATGAACTAATCTATCAATAATTAGTTATTTATTTAATATATATTTATAATAACCAGTTTTAAAGAAAAAGTCAACAGTTTTATTGTAATAAACAGTTACAAAAAAGTAATTCCCGACCAAAAAGGCCGGGAATAAATAAATTTCAAAATTTATGCGCTTGCGTTAAGACGCTTAGCGAGATTTGACTTGCTTCTTGCTGCCTTATTCTTATGAAGAATACCCTTAGCCGCAGCCTGGTCAATCTTCTTTACAGCAAAGCTAACTGCCTCAGCCTTATTATCGGCGTTACTTTCGATAGCAACATAAGCTTTCTTTATAGCAGTTTTGAGAGCGGACTTAGTGTCCTTATTACGAGCTGTTTTTGTAGCAATAACCTTAACGCGCTTTTTAGCTGATTTAATGTTAGGCATTGTCGCACCTCCTTAAAATTGAAAATCCTTATTTCTTTAGTCACGTACATAGTATAATAACACTATTATTCGTAAATTGCAAGCCTTTTTTAAAAATTTTTTCAATTTTCTTGTAAAAATTTAAAGCGGTTATTACTTTTTGCTTTTTTTAATCATAATATACATTATTATAACTACGACTAAGAAAACAAGACATATTCCTCTGAATACAAAATTATACGTTCCCGCGAACATATCGACCGCTGTTAAATCGTTTACCAGATACCATATAAACATAAAAGCGAAAAATCCGCCCAATATATATAGTATAGGACTTAGCTTCCTCGCCATTATCAAGCAGTAGGCTCCGAGCCCTGCCCATAAAACGAGATACATTATGTCTAAAATCTGCATTATAATCACCTTCTGTAGATTATTATAGAGAGATACCGCCCTAAAGTCAATAAAAATATACATTTCTCAATTCGTTTAACCCGCTTAAAATGTACGTTGTGTGAAAATAAAGAAAAAATTTTATGAATGCTATTGACTTTTTCTGACTTTAGTGCTACATTATTAATTGTAAGAATTAGCACTCGACGTCTTAGAGTGCTAATTTCTAAAAATAAATACAATAGTCGAGGAAAATACGATGACAATTGCTCCAAGAAAACAGAAAATCCTCGCTGCTGTAATTGAAAACTATATCGCTTGCGGCGAGCCTATCGGCTCAAAGTCGCTGATGAACTCGGGACAGCTTAATGTAAGCTCCGCTACTATTCGAAACGAGCTAGCGGACTTAACGGAAAAAGGCTTCCTGGTTCAGCCCCATACCTCGGCGGGACGTATCCCGACGCAGGAGGGCTACCGTTATTATGTTGATAATATCTTAGAGGCTGAGGAGCCCGACGACAGGGTGAAGCGTTATATAGAAAGCCGTATCCAAAGCGCTTATGACGCTCCCGAGCGTATACTGACAGCTGCCGCCGAGGTTCTATCCGAGCTTAACGGTACCGTAGCCGCGGCGACAACTCCTACGGGAGGTAACGCCCGAGTGCACAGGGTTAAATTCGTGCAGACCGGACGTTATACCTCGATGATGGTGCTTATAACCTCAACGGGAATGATAAAGAGCAGGCTGTTTCGGTGCGACTTCGATATAACGCCCGAGATGCTGAACGTGTTCGACCGTTCGCTGAACGAGGCTCTGGCGGGAAGACCGCTGAGCTCGGTTAATCAGCCGTTCGCCCAGACCTTCGCGGCTTCGTTCGGAGAGCTCGGACTGCTGATGCCCGATATGCTGACAGCGCTTATGGACGCCTGCGAGGAAGCCTCGGGAATAAACATATATACCTCGGGTACAACCAAGCTTTTGTACCAAAGCGGAATTGACTTGATTTCGGCGAGAAGTATATTTGAGTTTTTAGGCGACAACAGCGAGTGTGAAAAAATACTGAGTAATGTGCCTGACGGTACAAATGTATATATAGGAAACGAAAACCCCTCGCCGCTGTTAAGGCGAAGCGCGTTAATAAGCGCGAGGTATACTATCGAAAACCAGCCCGCGGGTACGCTTGCTCTGATAGGTTCTCTACGAACCGACTACAAAAAGGCGATATCAATTATAGAATACACCTCGAAAGTAGTTTCGGAGCTTATTAGCGAATTAGTGAGAAAGGGATGATAATATGGCTGACGAAAAAACTAAGGAGACCGCCGAAGCCGCCGAGGAAGCGGTAGAGGAAAAGGTTGATAAAGAAGAGAAGAAAGCGGATAAGAAAAAGACTAAGAAAAGTAAATCCGCCGAAAAAATCGAACAGCTTGAAAAAGAACTTGCGGAGGAAAAGGATAAGCGTATGAGGCTTGCCGCCGAGTACGACAACTACCGTAAGCGCACTTCTTCCGAAAAGCTCGGCATCTACGACGACGCTACGGCTAAAGCGGTAGAGGAGCTTTTACCCGTAGCCGACAGCCTTACAATGGCTACACAGAATTTAGAGGACGTTCCCGAGGAATTTAAAAAGGGAATAGAGCTGGTTGCAACCCAGCTGAAGAATTCGCTCGAAAAGCTGAAGGTTGAGGCGTTTTGCGAGGTAGGCGACGATTTCGATCCTAATCTCCACAACGCTGTCGCTAAAATCGAAAGCGAGGATTTTGAGGAAAACAAAATCTCCGCCGTGTTCCAGAAGGGATACAAACTCGGCGATAAAATAATTCGCCACGCGATGGTGCAGGTCGCCAACTGCGATTAATAAAACAACAATAAACTTTAAATAAATATTTTACGGAGGTAATTATTATGGCAAAAACAATAGGTATAGACTTAGGTACAACAAATTCATGCGTAGCGGTAATCGAAGGCGGCGAGCCCGTTGTAATCGCTAACGCGGAAGGTTCGAGAACAACTCCGTCCGTAGTGGCTTTCTCTAAGGACGGCGAGAGAATGGTAGGTCAGGTCGCTAAGCGCCAGGCTATCACAAACCCCGATAAGACAGTTTCCTCAATCAAGAGAGAAATGGGTTCTGCCTATAAGGTAAATATCGACGGCAAGAACTTTACTCCCCAGGAAATTTCCGCTATGATTCTCCAGAAGCTTAAGGCTGACGCGGAGGCTTATCTCGGCGAAACTGTTACACAGGCTGTTATTACAGTTCCCGCATACTTTACAGACGCTCAGCGTCAGGCTACAAAGGACGCGGGTAAAATCGCGGGACTCGACGTTAAGCGTATTATCAACGAGCCTACAGCGGCGGCTTTATCCTACGGCGTAGATAAAGAAAACGACCAGAAGGTTATGGTATACGACCTCGGCGGCGGTACTTTCGATGTAAGTATTATCGAAATGGGCGACGGCGTTCAGGAAGTTTTAGCTACCGCGGGTAATAACCGTCTCGGCGGCGACGACTTCGACAAGAGAATTATCGACTGGATGGTACAGGAATTTAAGACATCCGACGGAGTAGATTTAAGCTCCGATAAAATGGCTATGCAGAGATTAAAGGACGCTGCCGAAAAAGCTAAAATCGAGCTTTCGGGCGTTACTCAGGCGGCTATTAATCTTCCGTTTATTACTGCTGACGCTACAGGTCCTAAGCATATGGATTTAACTCTTACAAGAGCTAAGTTCGACGAGCTTACAGCCGACCTCGTAGAGGCGACAATGGGTCCCGTACGTTCAGCGCTTTCCGACTCAGGTTTACAGATAGGCGAAATCGACAAGGTTCTTATGGTCGGCGGTTCTTCAAGAATCCCCGCTGTACAGGAAGCTGTTAAGAAGCTTATCGGCAAGGATCCGTTTAAGGGAATTAACCCCGACGAATGTGTTGCTATCGGCGCGGCTATTCAGGCGGGCGTACTCGGCGGAGAGGTTGACGGACTTCTTCTCCTCGACGTTACTCCTCTTTCACTCGGCGTTGAAACAATGGGCGGAGTAATGACAAAGATTATCGACAGAAATACTACCATCCCGACTAAGAAGAGCCAGATTTTCTCCACCGCGGCTGATAACCAGACACAGGTTGAGATTAACGTTCTCCAGGGTGAGCGTGAGTTCGCTAGAGATAATAAGCAGCTCGGACTTTTCGCCCTTACGGGAATCGCTCCCGCTATGAGAGGCGTACCTCAGATTGAGGTTACTTTCGACATCGACGCTAACGGTATCGTTAACGTAAGCGCTAAAGACCTCGGCACAGGCCGTGAGCAGGCGATTACAATTTCATCCTCCTCAAATATGAGCAAGGACGATATCGACAAGGCTGTTAAGGAAGCGGAGCAGTTTGCCGCTGAGGATAAGAAGCGCAGAGAAGAAATCGACGCTAAGAACGAAGCCGAGAATATGGTTTACCAGGCTGAGAAGCTTATCAACGAGAACGGTGATAAGCTCGAGCAGGCTGACAAGGATACTATTTCCGCTAAGACAGCCGCTTTAAAGGACGCTATAGCGAAGAACGACAAGGGCTTAATCGACACAGCTAAAGAGGACTTACAGAAGGCTCTCTATGATGTAAGCGCTAAGCTTTACCAGCAGGCGGCTCCCCAGGGAGCTCAGGCAGGCCCTGATATGGGCGCTAATCCGCAGGCGGGTAATCCCGCGGGCGGCGCCGATAACGTTTACGACGCTGACTTCACAGACGTTGACGACAATAAATAATTATAAGCTCAGAAGTGGTGCGGGGATTCCCCGCGCCGCTTTGGACAATTGAAAATTGAGAATTGAGAATTGAAAATTCAGGTCGCGAAAATGAATCGCTATATTAATCAAGTTTTATTCCCGACCGAATTAGTATCGCGCTTCGCGCAAGCGAAATATAAATTAGTTTGGGACAGCGTTTCAGTTATTATAACCGAGCTGTCTGCCCGACATTTATTCTCAATTCTCCATTCTCAATTCTCAATTAAACAGAGAGGTACTTATGGCAGACAAAAGAGATTATTACGAGGTGCTGGGTATAAATAAAGGCGCTTCGGAAGATGAAATAAAAAAGGCGTATAGAAAAAGCGCTAAGAAATATCACCCCGACCTGCATCCGGGCGACAAGGTTGCCGAGGAGAAGTTTAAGGAAATAAACGAGGCTTACGAGGTGCTTTCCGACGCGGAAAAGCGCGCCCGCTACGACCAGTTCGGCCACGCGGGAGTTGATCCCAACTTCGGCGGAGGTGGCGGAAGTCCGTTCGGCCAGGATATGGATATCGGCGATATTTTCAACAGCTTTTTCGGCGGCTTCGGAGGCTTCGGCGGAAACCGTCGCGCCAATCCTAACGCTCCGAGACGCGGCAACGACGTCGAAACCCAGGTCGTTATCTCGTTCGAGGAAGCGGCTAAGGGCTGTAAAAAAACAATATCCTACAATAATATCAACGTGTGCGAGGATTGTCACGGCACGGGAGCGCAGAAAGGCACTCAGGCTAAAACCTGTACGGCTTGTTCTGGTACAGGACGCGTAACGGTAAGCCAGCGCTCGCCGTTCGGAGTTGTGCAGACTCAGCGCGCTTGCGACGCCTGTCGCGGTAAGGGAAAGATTATAGATACTCCATGCCGAACCTGTAACGGAAACGGCAGAGTGAGAAAGCCGAGAAAAATCGACATAACCATCCCCGCGGGCGTTTCGGACGAACAGATTCTGAACGTAAGCGGACAGGGTAACGACGGTATAAACGGCGGTCCCGCGGGCGATTTACATGTATTTATCAAGATTAAAGCGCACGATGTATTCGAGCGCCGCGGCGACGACGTATGGTGCGATATGCCGATAACTGTCGCCCAGGCGATGCTCGGCGCGGAGGTCGTTGTGCCTACTCTCGACGGCAAGGTGAAATACCAGATTCACGAGGGTACTCAGCCAGGCGATGTGTTTAAGCTTAAAGGAAAAGGCATTCCGCACTTAAACGGCAGAGGCAGAGGCGACCAATACGTCAGAATGAACATTGAGATTCCCCGAAATCTTACCTCAAAGCAGAAAAAATCGGTTTCCGAATTTGATAACGCGTTAACTGACAAAAACTACGCTAAACAGCGTTCTTTCCACGAAAAGCTAAAGAGAATGTTCGGTGATTGATTTTTACTATCCACGTAAATCAGCGCGGTTAAACCGAGCGCTGACCGATTAATACTTACCGCGCTTGTAATTTGTTTTCTTATCATTTATAATATAGAATTGAGTTGATAAAATGGCGGAATGGACAGAAATAAAGATTTCAATAAACAGCAACGATATTGAAAAAGCGGGCGATATCGCCAATATGGTAGTTCCCTACGGTATTTATATCGAGGATTATTCCGAGCTCGAGAACGAGGTTATGGAGATTGCCCATATTGACCTTATCGACAAAGACCTGCTCGCTAAAGACAGGTCGAAGGCGTATATTCATATCTACCTTGAGCCCGACGCTAATCCCGCCGAGGCGCTCGCCTTTCTATCGGAGAGGTATAACGCCGAGGGGATAGAGCACGAGCTCGAAACCGCCCATACACTTGAGGAGGATTGGCGTAATAACTGGAAAAAGTTTTTCAATCCTACTCCCGTGGGCGAAAAGCTGCTTATACGTCCTACCTGGCGCGACGATTATGACGCGGGCGACAGAGCGGTATTGAATCTCGACCCTGGGCTCGCGTTCGGAACGGGAAACCACGAAACCACGCGCCTGTGTCTTGAATGTATAGAAAGATATATTAAAAGCGGCTGTTCGGTACTTGACGTCGGCTGCGGAAGCGGTATTCTCGCTATCGCGTCGCTGTTGCTCGGAGCGGATAACGCGCTCGGAGTTGATATCGACGAAACGGCTGTAAAAACCGCCGTGGAAAACGCCGAGCTCAACGGCGTTGACGATAAGTTCACCGCGATATGCGGAAACTTAACCGAAAAGGTAAGCGGTAAATACGATATAGTGGTCGCGAATATTGTCGCCGACGCTATAATCAGCCTGTCCGAAGGCGTTAAAAAGTTTATGAAACCCGACTCGGTTTATATCACAAGCGGTATTATCGACACCCGCGGTGACGAAGTAGCTCATTATCTCAGTATGGATTTCGATATTATCGAGCGTATTGAAGAAAACGGCTGGGTTTGCTTTACGGCAAAGCTTAAACAGGAAATAGGGTGTGAATAACACACTTGATATATCACGAGATTTATCGTGAAAAACAAAACGAAAGGCTATGTTAAAAATGAAAAAGACTAATACAAAACACGAAAAGGTTAATCTGTTCTTCTCCGCGTTTCTTATGATTGCGTATATAATCTGCGGATATTTCTTCGTAAGCTTCGCTGACAGCCAGCCCGAACCCCTTAAAAGTATTGTTACCGTAATTATTTTCGTTATTTTCGGTTTACTTGTATTCTACGCTACACGTGTAGGCGAGGGCAGAATGGTTAAGCGTTTCAGCTTAGGAACTCTTATTGTGCTCGACATACCCGCTTTATATATTATTTTAGCAAGCGTATTTGAGTTTATGCCGTTCCACGACGCTCTCGCGGGCAAAGACGGTTTAGCTCCCGTAGCGTTACTCGCGGCTGTCGCTTTAGGCTACGGTATACCGTATACATTTATCAGCGGATTTGAAACCGTTACCGAAGAAGAGCTTAATGCGGGCAATAAAGAGCTTGACGATGACGAAGTGCTCGAAGGCGGGGTAGAAGCCGATTTACAGGACGCCGACGCGGAAGATAACGACGAGCCTGTTGAAACCGAGTACGAGGCTGAGGCTGAGGAGATTGTTGTTGACGGTACCGCGGGCGATATCGAGGACGGGGAATAAGTCCTAAAACTGTTTTCTGATTTTGAGAGGGTGTGCTGAACGACACCCTCTTTTTGTTTTTTTACGAGTTCTGATTAGATATAAAACGCTTGACAAAACCACCTATACGGAGTAAAATTATCATTGGTGTAATATCTATATATTTACCGAACAGTTTTAATTTTCCAAGTGAAAAATCTTTTAGTAATAAAACATTTCAGGAAAGGTAAAGGTGAAAAATATGTCCAGAAGAGATTCTTATGACGATTACAGAACACAGGAATTCAGTTTTAAAGACCGCAGAAACCGAGGAAGAAAGTCTAATTACGGCGACGGTTTCTCTAATGACAGCGATCCTTTTGTAGAGGATTTATACGAAGGAAGCAACGATGATTTATACAGCTATTCCGACGAATTCCGTGATTCCTTATATGGCGGCGGAAATAAAAAGAAAGTAGTAATTATCGTAGCGGTAATAGTGGCGATTATTATAATAAGCCTTATTACCGTATTGGCGACAAGAGGCTGTTCCTCACCCGTAGCCGTACCCGCTACCGAGTCTACATCGGTTGATTTATATGAGGACGAGACCGAGGAGGAAACAACCGAAGCGGTTACAACCGCGGTCGCAACCACAGTTAACAACGATTATGACGACGAATACGACGACGAAGATGAAGATGAATATTATGACGATGACGAAGATGAAGAATATAATGATGAGGACGAAGATTACGATGACGATGATAACGAACAGGAAGCTACAGAAGCTCCCGTAAGAAGATCGACCGTAACTTCTTCCACGACAAGATCCGCGACAAAATCGACAAAAGCCACTAAGGCTACAAAGGCTACCAAAGCGACTAAAGCCACAAAAGCTACTAAGGCGACTAAGGCTACAAAAGCCACTAAGCCCGCGAAAACATCGAAAACCTCCGAGGTTAGCGATGACGATGAAAATATGGCTTACGATTAATAACTTATAAAACTACCCTAAAAGGAGATAATAATGACAGAGAAAAGAAGATGCCCTAATTGCGGCGCCTATATTTCAAAAAATGATAAAAAGTGCTATGTTTGCGGGGAGGAAATACTTTCCGTAAGCAAGCCTCGTAAACCCTCGGAAAACGGCTTCAGCCCTGTTTCCTACGAACCTGAGCAGGATAACGATTTCGTAATGCCCGTTGACCACGATAAGGCGAACGAAATTCCGTATGAAGACAGAAAGCCGTATACCGATAAGGATTACGCGCAGCCGTATAATGATAAATACGACGAGGATCCGTTTATCGACCGAGAGGTTGAACCGTATTTTTACGACGACGATGAATATAATACAAGACGCGGCGGCAAAAGACCTTTGGCAATAGCGGGAGTTATCGCGGGTATTGTCGTGATTTTAGGTATTATAGTAGGTATCTGCTATGCCGCGGGAGTTTTCGGGCCGAAAAACCCCGAAGAAGAAATAACCGTTTATTTTGATAAGCCTTCCGTTAATATCAACATTATGGATGATAACGGCGTGGTTTATAACTGGGGCGCCGATGTAAGCGTATGTTATAAATTCGACGGCAAGGACCAGGAGCTGAGTGCTTCTCCGTGCCGCGACCACGATAATATGTGGGAATGCGCGATTCCCGCTGGAGCAACGGATTTATATTTCTGCCAGACAACAGGCGAAAGTATAAGAACCGTAAACGCACAGGTTGTAGAAAACGAGAATGTATATTATGTTACCGATATTCTTCTGAATTCGGACGACCAGCTTCCGATGTCATTCTGCAAGCTTGCCGATTTCAACAACTTAGGCGTTAACGCGGTAGTTGAAACCAAGGCGACAACGAAGCCCGAGGTTACTACAGCTCCCGAGGAGGAGACTGAGCCCGAAACCGAAGAGGAAACCGAGCCCGAAACCGAGGAAGAAACCGAAAAGCCTACCGAAGCTCTCTCCAATCCTTACAACATCAACCTCCCCTCATCATGGTCAAGCGGAGCGACAAAGAGCGATACAGGCAACTGCGTTACTTACTACGAGAAGTATAATTATAAGAACTATGGAAGCGGAATGCTCCTGTCTATCTATACATTTAAAGCGGGCGACAACTCCTACGGCGATTTAAACGCTAAGAAGATTCTGACCGCGTCCGACGGAAGCAAGGTAGTTATTGTTACGCCGACAGATATCGAGTGTGACGACAGCGACGAGAAGGCGATTGAGAAGTATACAAATCTCCAGAGCCAGACTAAGGAAGTAATCTCGTCTATTACAGTAAATTAAAAAAGGATTGATAAAAATGGGTTGCGATAATAATTGTTCAGAATGTTCACAAAACTGTTCCGAAAGAACCGCTCCCCAGGATTTACGCGAGAGCCTTCACCAGTTCAGCTCGGTTAAAAAGGTAATCGGCGTAATCTCGGGTAAGGGCGGCGTCGGAAAGAGCCTCGTTACTTCCACCTTAGCGGTAACTATGAACCGCAGGGGAAAGAAAACCGCGATATTGGACGCGGATATTACGGGCCCGTCTATCCCGAAGGCGTTTAACGTTCATACGCGCGCTAAGGGAAGCGACGACGGAATTTACCCCGAAACCACCGAAACGGGTATAGATATTATGTCTATAAACCTGCTTCTTGAAAATGAAACCGACCCCGTAATCTGGCGAGGCGCGCTTATATCGGGAACGGTTAAGCAGTTCTGGACGGATGTAATCTGGGCTAACGAGGACTATATGTTTGTCGATATGCCCCCGGGAACAGGCGATGTAGCGCTGACGGTTTTCCAGAGCATACCGATTGACGGTATTATTATCGTTACTTCTCCGCAGGATTTGGTTTCGATGATTGTTGCCAAGGCTGTAAAAATGGCGCAGATGATGAACGTTCCGATTCTCGGTATTGTCGAGAATATGAGCTATTTTATGTGTCCCGACTGCGGTAAAAAGCATAGTATATTTGGCGAGAGTAAAATTGACGAAATCGCCGAGAAGTATAATACCGAAGTTTTGGCTAAGCTTCCGATCGATCCCGAGCTCGCTTCTTCCGTGGATAACGGAACAGTCGAGAATTTCGAGGGCGATTATATGAGCGAAGCCGCGGATATTATCGAGAAAAAACTGAACAGCTAAATTTTAATCAGGCGTTTCGGCGCCTGATTTTTATAATTGAAAGATGAAGTTTGTTTCGGTCATCCTGAATGGTCTGCGAAGCAGAATTCGCGTCAGCGAATAATTGAAGGATCTTATTCTGTAAGATGACGTTTTAAAAAGGAGTAAGATCTTTCGGCTATTTTGCTAACGCAAAATTCCGCTTTGCGGACCGCTCAAGATGACAGGATAGGTAATAGGTTGAACTGTATAGCTGAACCTATCCTCCCTATCCAAAACTTGATAGGACTTTAAACGTACGCGGGATATGACATTTACGATAGGAACGTTCACGCTTGACGTGGACACATAAAGCACACGCTTGACGTGGACACATAAAAAAAAGATTGACTGAACTAAGCAAAAGTAATATACTAATAGGGTATGGAATTATAATTACGGAGGAGTTTTAATATGCCTTTTATAAATGTAAAAACATCTGTTAAATTAAGCGAGCAGTTAAAGCTCGAAATCGAGAATAAACTTACCGAGGCTATCCCGCTTCTTCCCGGAAAGACCTCCAACTATTTTATGTGCGCGGTTGAGGACAATATCAGTATGATGTTCCACGGCGATAAACAGCCGACGGCGTTTGTCGAGGTTAAGATTTTCGGTAAATCCACCCGTGAGGCTTATACCGATTTAACCGCCGCTATATGCGATATTATGAACGACTGCGCGGGAGTAGCTCCCGATTACTGTTATGTTAAATTCGAGGAAGTCGAAAACTGGGGATTTAACAAGAGATTGTTTTAGTTGAGGTAAAAAATGAAAAGCTATAGAAAAGAACTGTGGTTTAATGTTCCTAAGCGGCGACAGATTGTCCGTATAACCGAGGACGTCCAGAACGCGATTGACGAGAGCGGAATAAAAGAGGGCTTAGTCCTTGTAAACGCTATGAATATAACGGCGTCGGTTTTTATTAACGACGACGAAAGCGGTCTGCACCGCGACTACGAGCGCTGGCTCGAGAAGCTCGCGCCCGAAAAACCGTACAGCCAGTACGACCATAACGGCTTCGAGGATAACGCCGACGCGCATTTAAAGCGTACGGTTATGGGCAGAGAGGTAGTTTGCGCGATTACCGACGGTAAGCTCGACTTCGGAACGTGGGAGCAGATTTTCTACTACGAGCTTGACGGTAAAAGAAATAAACACGCGCTGATAAAGATAATCGGTGAATAGGGGTTAGAATAGATGAATATTGCTGTAATTACAGGCGGCTTGAGTACCGAGAGAGACGTAGCGATTTCCTCGGGCACAATGATAAAAGACGCCTTGAGAAAAAAAGGTCATAACGTAGTTTTTATCGACGTATTTCTGGGTTACGAAAACGATTGCGACCCGAAGGAGCTTTTTGAGAAAAACGCTGATTTGGTTGATTTTAACGGAGTCGGCGACAAAGAGCCCGATCTTGACGCGGTAAAGGCTATGAGAAAGGATAAGAGCGACTGCTTCCTCGGCAGGAATGTTATAGAAATCTGCCGATACGCGGACGTTACGTTTTTCGCGGTACACGGCGGTGTGGGCGAGAACGGTATGCTCCAGGCGGCGTTCGATATTCTCGGCATAAAGTATACGGGCGCGGATCATTTATCGGCGGCGCTCGCTATGGATAAGGGAATTACCAAATCGCTGTTTGATATGCACAAGGTGTTAAATCCCAAGGGCGAGATTTTTAAGAACGCCGAGGATTGCAAAAGCTGGGATATTTTCCCCTGCGTTATTAAGCCGTGCTCGGGCGGAAGCTCGGTCGGTATCGCAAAAGCGAATAACCGCGAGGAGTTTAACGCGGCTGTTAAGGACGCGTTCAGATACGAGGACGAAATTGTTATCGAGCAGTTTGTAACGGGACGCGAGTTCTCCGTAGGAGTTCTCGGCGATACGGTTCTTCCTCCGATTGAGATTATCCCGACGACGGGATTCTACGACTATAAGGCTAAGTACCAGGCTGGACTTACGATTGAGGAATGTCCCGCTAAGATAACCGAAGCCGAGGATAAGGCGCTTAGAGAAAGCGCTATGGCGGCGTATAAGGCGCTGTGCTTAGAGGCGTACGCACGTATGGACTTTATTCTTGACGAAAACGGCGACGCTTATTGCTTAGAGGCTAATACCCTCCCGGGTATGACGCCGACAAGCCTGCTTCCGCAGGAAGCCGCGGCGGTAGGTATAGATTATCCGACGCTGTGCGAGAAAATTGTTGAATTATCCTTAGAAAAATACAGGTAACTATGAAGAAATTTACACTTAAACAGATAGCCGAAGCCTGCGGCGGAAAATATACAGGCGACGAAAAGCTGATAAATACTCCCATTTCCTCTATAGAACGCGACAGCCGTAATATAAAGGAAAACTCGCTTTTCTTAGCGATTAAGGGCGCGAGAGTTGACGGCCACGATTTTATAGAGAAATGTTACGAGAGCGGAGCAATTTGCGCGTTGTGCGAGAAAGCTCCCGAGAATGCCTCTAAACCCTATATCCTCGTTGACGATACGCTGAAAGCGGTTAAGAAAATCGCGAAAGCGTACCGAGAGCTGTTCGATATTCCGATTGTCGGAATAAGCGGAAGCGTCGGTAAAACCTCGACTAAAGAAATGATCGCGTCGGTTCTTTCGCAGAAATACAACGTACATAAAACCCAGGGAAACCTTAATAACGAGCTCGGCGTTCCGCTTACCTTATTCGGTATGGACGACAGCACCGAGGCGGCGGTTATCGAAATGGGTATTTCGGGCTTCGGCGAGATGCAGAGGATTTCCGAAATGGTACAGCCGACTGTTGAGGTTATTACGATAATAGGAGAATGTCACCTCGAAAACCTCGGCGACCGTGACGGCGTATTTAAGGCTAAAACCGAAATGTTCGAGAACCTGCGTGACGGCGGAGTGGTTGTGCTTAACGGCGAGGACGATAAGCTTAACAAGGTTAAAGAGGTTAAGGGTAAAGCGCCTGTATTCTACGGCATAAATTCGGGCGAATACCGCGCCGAGAATATTAAGAACAACGGCGTATTAGGTGTAGACGCCGACCTGATTTTCGGCGGAAAGCGTCTAAGCGTTACGATTCCCGCTATCGGTACATATATGGTGGCGAACGCCTTAGCCGCGGCGGCTGTAGGCGTACAGCTCGGACTTACCGACGACGAGATTAAGGCGGGCGTTGCCGCTTATAAGACGGTCGGAAGCCGCGCTAACCTGATTGATACAGGCAAAATCAGAATTATTGACGATTGCTATAACGCTAATCCTACCTCCGTTAAGGCGTCGATTGATACGCTTATGAATTTTGACGGACGCAAGGTCGCGGTGCTCGGCGATATGAAAGAGCTCGGCGAAAACGAGCTCGAGCTCCATTTCGGCGTAGGCGAATACGCCGCGAAGTGCGACAAGGTTATCGCGATAGGCCCGCTCGCGAAAGAGCTCGCGAAGGGCGCTGACGGAATGTATTTTGAAACTAAGGAAGATTTTATAAATAATATTTCCGATATTATAACCGAGGGCGACGTTGTGCTCGTAAAAGCCAGTCACAGTATGGCGTTCGAGGAGATTGTCGCGGAGCTTAAAAAGCTATGAGTATAAAGGGCGCGGTTTTTGATATGGACGGGCTGATGTTCGATACCGAAAACCTGACTTATAAGCTGCAAAGAGATATTCTCGCGGAAGCGGGGCTCGAGTTTTCGCTTGACGATTATAAGAAAACTATCGGAAAGCGGCTTGCGGATTTACCCGTGCTCTTTTATGGGCTTTTTGGAGAAAGCTACGACTTCGACCGTTTCAGGCTGGAATGCAGAAACGCTTATATAAAGTACACGGAAGAATACGGCATTCCCGTCAAGGACGGTCTTTTCGAGCTTCTGGACAAATTAAAAGAAAAAGGTATTAAAATCGCGCTCGCTACTTCAACAACGAGAGGAAGCGCCGAGCGTACCTTGAAAATAGCGGGCGTGTTCGATTATTTTGACGAATTGGTTTGCGCCGAGGATGTAAAAAACGGAAAGCCCGATCCCGAGCCTTTCTTAAAAGCGGCTGAAAAGCTCTCGCTCGAGCCGTCGGAATGTATGGCGCTCGAGGACAGTGTTAACGGAATAAAATCCGCGTATTTCGCGGGGATGAAAACCGTTATGGTGCCCGATTTAATAGAGCCCGACGACGAAATAAAAGCGATGTGCGATTTAATACTCGGCTCGCTTAATGAGTTAAAAATATAACTAAAGGTTGAAAATTTGCCGAAGCAGGCGGTTTTCAGCCTTTTTCTATTATAATTTTACAAGTAAATAAGCGTTGGCTCAAAATTGAATGTACAAAATGACGAAGAAATTTAAAATAAGTATTGATAAATTCCTGCGGATATGATAGAATTAAACCACTAATGTGGGATAGCGTGATTTTTCCCGCATCAACGTATTATTATTTATAATTGAAGGGAGTTGAATTTATGGCAAGAGTGGCAGGAATTTTAATGCCGATTACGTCGCTTCCCAGTCCTTATGGTATCGGAACAATCGGTAAAGAGGCGAGAGAGTTTGCTGATTTTCTGGCTAAAGCAGGCCAGAGTATATGGCAGATTTTACCCGCTGGTCCGACAAGCTACGGAGACTCTCCGTACCAGTCGTTTTCAACCTACGCGGGCAACCCGTATCTTATCGATCTCGATACTCTGGTTGAGGAAGAGCTTATCTCCAAGGAACAGCTTGACGCTATTGATTGGGGTGAAAGTCCTTACGAAGTGGATTACGAGAAGATTTACAATAATCGTTTCATGGTTCTTAGAAAGGCTTACGGAGTTTATATCGAGGATTACGAGCTCGATGTTTTCGATGAGTTTAAAAAGGACAATAAGCACTGGCTCGACGATTACGCGCTGTATATGGCGGTAAAAAGGTCGTTCGATATGAAAGCATGGACAGAATGGCCCGACGAAGCTATTAAAATGCGTAAACCCGCGGCATTAAGAAAGTATAAGAAAAAACTCGCCGACGAGATTGATTTCTGGAAATGGATTCAGTTTAAATTCTACGAGCAGTGGTATGAGTTCCGCGAATATGTAAACGACCTCGGAATCCAGATTCTGGGCGATATGCCGATTTATGTTGCTATGGACTCAGCGGATACATGGGCTAATCCCGATGTGTTCTGGCTCGATGAGAACAACGAGCCTGTATGTGTAGCGGGATGTCCTCCCGATTATTTCTCCGAAACAGGACAGCTTTGGGGAAATCCGCTCTACGACTGGGAGTATCTTAAAGAAAGCGATTATGTATGGTGGTTTAACCGTATCGCGGCGGCGGCTAATCTGTATGATATTACAAGAATTGACCATTTCCGCGCGTTTAACGACTATTACGCTATTCCTTACGGCGCCGAAAACGCTATCGAAGGCGAATGGCTCGACGGCCCTGGAATGGACTTCTTCGATAAGATGAAGGAAGCTATCGGCGATATTCCGATTGTAGCCGAGGATTTAGGCGATTTATCCGAAGGAGTTGAACAGCTCCTTAAAGACAGCGGTTATCCCGGTATGAAGGTTTTAGAATTCGCGTTTGACGGCGATGACGAAAACGACTTCTTACCTTGTAATTTCGAGGATTCCAACTGCGTTGTCTATACGGGTACTCACGATAACGATACAATTATGGGTTGGTACAATGAGGCTGACCCCGAAGAAATAAAATGTGCCGTTGATTATTGTAATATTGCCGACGGCGAAGAATTTAACTGGGGATTAATCCGTACAGCGTACGAAAGTATAGCTGATTACGCGGTAATACAAATGCAGGATATACTCGGACTCGGAACCGAGGCGAGAATGAACGTGCCCTCAACCTTAGGCGGTAACTGGGTATGGAGAATTGACGCCGATGTTCTTACGGACGAGCTTGCGGAAAGATTATATTGGATGTCCGATACATACGGACGATTGGAGGATTAACTATGGGTAATCTAATGGACGAACTTAAACTTACTTCACAGGCTCTCTACTGCGAGAAGCCTGAGGATCTTACTACCGCTCAGCTGCACAACGCGCTCGGTAAGGTTGTACAGACCGAAATCGCCGATAACTGGGCAAAGAGTAAGAAAAAACACGCCAGCGGCAGAAGAGCTTATTACTTCTCCGCGGAGTTCCTTATGGGACGTATGATGTACAATAACCTTTACTGCTTAGGTATCTTAGACGAAACTAAGGCTCTCTTAAAGAAAAAGGGAATTGACATCAATGTATTCGAAGAAATCGACGACGCCGCTTTAGGTAACGGCGGACTCGGAAGACTCGCGGCTTGCTATCTTGATTCAGCCGCTACACAGGAAGTTCCGCTCGACGGCTACGGAATCCGTTATAAGTACGGTCTGTTTAAACAGCTTATCGAGAACGGCTATCAGGTAGAAACCGCCGATGACTGGCAGAAATTTGAAGATCCCTGGTGTATCCGCCGTGAGGATCAGGCTGTAGAAGTTGAGTTCAAGGGCCAGACAGTTAAGGCTGTACCTTACGATATGGCTATTATCGGCTACGGCACAAAGAATATCAACACTCTCCGTCTCTGGCAGGCTGAGGCTGTTGAGGACTTCGACTTTACTGAGTTTAACAACTCTCATTACAACAGCGCTGTTCAGGCTAAGAACGACGCCGAGAATATCTCGCGCGTACTCTATCCTAACGATAACTCCCACGAGGGTAAGATTTTAAGACTTAAACAGCAGTATTTCTTCTGCTCAGCTTCCCTCCAGGATATTATGAGAAACTATAAGGCTAAGTACGGCAACGACTTCAGCCACTTCCACGAGGATTATGTATTCCAGCTTAACGATACACATCCCGTTTCAGCTATCCCCGAGCTCGTAAGACTTCTTATGAACGACGGTAAGAGCTTCGACGAGGCGTTCGATATCGCGCGTAAGACCTGCTGTTATACTAACCATACCGTACTCGGCGAGGCGCTTGAGAAATGGCATGCTGACCTTATGATGGACGTAGTTCCCGAGATTTACCACATCATCTGCCTTATCGCTAACAAGCTCCAGGAAGAGCTCAACTCTATGGGCGTAAGCGACGAGATGAAGGCTAATATGAGAATCGTTGACAACAACACTGTTCATATGGCAAGACTTGCTACATACGTAAGCACATACGTAAACGGCGTTGCTCAGATCCATACAGAGATTCTTAAGAATGACGTTCTTAAAGAGTGGTATCAGGTATATCCCGACCGCTTCCAGAACAAGACCAACGGTATTACACAGAGAAGATGGCTCGGACTCTGTAACCCCGAGCTCTCCGATTTCATTACCGAGAATATCGGTTCCGAAGCATGGCTTAAGGATTTATCCAAGCTCTCTAAGCTCAACAAGAAGATGGACGACGAGAACGTTAAGAAGTTCAACAAGATTAAGGCTAAGAAGAAGAAAGAGCTCGCGGCTTATATCAAGAAGATGGACGGCGTTGATGTAGACCCGACTATGATTTTTGACGTACAGGTTAAGCGTCTCCACGAGTATAAGAGACAGCTTATTAACGCGTTCTCGATTATGATGATTTACTTAAAGCTCAAAAACGGCGAGTTAAAGAACTGGAATCCGACCTGCTTTATCTTCGGCGCTAAGGCTGCTCCCGGTTACGCGAGAGCTAAGGCTATTATTAAGTACATCAACGAAATCGCTAACCTCGTAAACAACGATCCCGATACTAAGGATAAATTACAGGTTGTATATTGCTCTAACTATAACGTAAGCTACGCTGAGAAGATTGTTACTGCCGCTGATATCTCCGAGCAGACATCTCTCGCAGGTACAGAGGCTTCAGGTACAGGTAATATGAAGTTTATGATAAACGGCGCTGTTACCCTCGGTACATGGGATGGAGCTAATATCGAAATCGCTCAGGAAGCCGGTAGAGAGAACGAGTATATCTTCGGCGCTGAGGTTGACGAGATTGAGTCTATTAAGGATACTTATTCCTCACGTACAATCTACAATTCCGATCCTGAGATTAAGAAAGTTATCGACACACTCGTTGACGGTACTGTAAGCGATGGCAACGCTCAGGGCGAAGGCAGCTTCGCTGAGCTCCATAAGGCTCTCCTCGACGGCGCTTCATGGCACGCTCCCGACCATTACTTCGTACTTTATGATCTGAGAAGCTATGTTGACGCTAAGATTAAGGCTAACGCTGATTACTCCAAGAGAGTTGAGTTCGGCAGAAAGTGCTTAGCTAATGTAGCTAACGCAGGCAAATTCAGCTCCGACAGAGCTATCCTCGAGTACGCTAAGGATCTCTGGCACGTTGATTACAGAGGCAAGAAATAACTCGGTAAAAACTAAATTTTCCACCCGTTCTTTATGAGCGGGTGGTTTTTTGATATTAGCACTTACCCCTTGAAATAGTATCAGATAATATGTTATACTCAAAATGCTCTACGTTAGAGTGCTGTGTGACAAGGTTCGTGTCTACTTGTCATCTTCAACTAAACTATCTACAAAGGAGATGAAGAATTTGATTTATGTTGAGAACTTAAAAAAAGAGTTCAAAAAAACTATCAAGGACCCGGGCTTAAAGGGAAGTATAAAATCCTTCTTTAAGCCGAAAAACGAGATTATCACAGCAGTAAACGATATTTCCTTTCACGTTCCCAAGGGCGAGATTCTCGGCTTTATCGGCCCTAACGGCGCGGGAAAAAGCACAGTAATCAAAATGCTTACGGGCATTTTAACCCCGACCTCGGGCAAGTGCGAGATAAACGGTCAAATCCCCTATAAAAACCGTAAAAACTACGTAAAGGAAATAGGCGTTGTATTCGGCCAGCGTACCCAGCTTTGGTGGGATTTAGCGCTGAGAGAAACCTACACCGTGCTTAAAGAAATCTACGAGGTAGACGACGAGAGCTATAAAAAACGAATGGCTTTTTTAAACGAGGTGCTCGAGCTCGAGGACTTTATAACGAGCCCTGTAAGAACCCTATCGCTCGGCCAGCGTATGCGCGCCGATATCGCCGCGTCGCTTCTGCACAGCCCTAAGGTGCTGTTCCTTGACGAGCCCACAATCGGGCTTGACGTTGTAGTCAAGGACAATATCCGAAAAGCGATTAAGGCGATTAACGAGGAGGAAAATACTACCGTAATCCTGACTACTCACGACCTCCAGGATGTGGAAAACCTCTGTAACCGAATCGTTATGATAGATAAGGGATTAAAGGTTTTTGACGGCGAGGTTTCCGATTTAAAGAGGCGTTTCGGACAGGCGAGAGAGCTGAATTTTGTGCCCGAGAACGCCGAGTCGATAAAAGCTCTCGACTATAAAAACGAATTTATGCTTAACGAGGATGACCTTTCGGTCGAGAACAACGGCGTTTCGGTGACGGTACGCTTTAACAGCGATATGGTAAGCGTTGAAAAAATGCTAAACTACACCCTTTCCAAAACCCACGTTAAGGATATCAACGTTACGGACGCCGATATTGAGGAAATTATTAAGGGTATCTACCGCAGCGAGGTGAGCCTCGATGCGTAAGGTGTTTAAAATCTACAGACCGTTTACCCACGCGGGAGTATTACTCGCGGCGCAGTACCGTATAAACTTTTTCTTCTTTATCCTCGGCGATATACTAAGGTGCTTTATAAACTATTTTCTCTGGCACGCGGTTTTTACCTCGGGCGGAGAAAAGACCTTCGCGGGCTTTTCCGAAACGGATATGGTGGTTTATATATTTATCAGCTTCTTAACCTCTGTAATCGCTTATTCCGACGGCTCTTATGCCGTAGGCGAGGAAATCCGTGACGGAAATATAGCTATGCGTATGATTAAGCCTATCCGTTTTGATTTAGCCTTCCTTTTCCAGGAGCTCGGCGAAAGGCTTATAACGATAACGCTGATATTCGCACCGATGATGCTCGGCGTTGAGATTTATAAATTCGCGGTTACGGGAGTAATCGGCTTTAATATAATGAATTTTATTCTCTATCTTTTTAGCCTTATTCTCGCGTACTTGATCACGTTTTACTTTAACGTATGCTACGGTTATTCCGCGTTTATACTTAAAAATCTTTGGGGAGCGAATTTCCTTAAAGACTGTATCGTAGGCTTTTTATCGGGCGGAGTAATCCCTCTCGCGTTCTTACCTCCCGCGGTAGCGGTAACGCTTAATTTACTTCCGTTCGCGTCGCAGACCTACATCCCCGTTATGATGTATGTCGGGATGTTTGATGTGCCGACTATAATCTACAGCTTCGCGCTGCAGATTTTCTGGCTGATATTCTTTATAATATTACAGCAGATTATCTGGAATGCCTGCGTTAAGCGTATGAGCGTACAGGGGGGTTGAGTATGAATTTATTACGTAAAATCCACCGTATGTTTAAGCTCCACCGCATTTTTATAAAGCAGGATTTAAAGAAGCTTATGGAGTACAAGATAGACTTTCTGACGGGTGCTATCGGAATGCTTTTGACCCAGGCGATTAATATCTTTTTCCTATCCGTTATTTTCGCGAGGATACCGAGCCTGGAGGGCTATTCCTTCGAGCAGATTATATTTATCTACGGCTTCGCCTTATTGCCGAAAGCGATTGACCACCTGTTTTTCGACAACTTATGGGCGATAGGTCATTTTATTATCCGTAAGGGCGATTTTGACAAGTATCTTACCCGTCCCGTGAGCACGTTGTTCGCGGTTACTGTCGAAAAATTCCAGGTTGACGCGTTCGGCGAGCTGGTTGTCGGTATAATGCTCCTCGGCTACAGCATTCCGAGAATCGGCGTAAATATCAATTTTATAAACGTGATTCTGTTTATAGTTTCGATATTCTTCGCGACATTTATCTACACGGGCGTTAAGCTGATTACCTCGGCGATAGCGTTCTGGACTAAGCGAAGCGGTAATATAACTTATATGTTTTATATGATAAACGACTTCGCTAAATACCCGACTACGATTTACAACCGCCTTGTAAGGACGGTTATTACCTATATCGTGCCGTTCGCGTTTACAGCGTTCTTCCCCGCAAGCTACTTTATAACGGGAGGGAATCCGTGGTTTAATATCGGCGGTACGGTTTTGATGTCGGCAATATTAATGGCGCTCGGTATATTTGTATGGAATAAAGGCGTCAGCGCCTACGAAAGCGCAGGCAGTTAACGGGGAGCCCCCGTTGCCAAAGCCGCCTATGGAAAAGTTTTGTATTTATCATAGGTTTATCAACGGCGGGTTTAAAGTTAGCGTAAAAACTTACAAAAAATACATAGGAGCCCCCGTTGCCAAAGCCGCTCGGGAGCCCCGAGAGCCAAAGCCGCCTATGGAAAAGTTTTGTATTTATCATAGGTTCATCAACGGCGGGTTTAAACTAAATAAAAACAATTACAATGTCGCGATTCTTTCGCGGCATTGTTTTTTGCGCTAAAATTACGGTCAATATACACAATTCTTAGCCAGTTCTTTTGTGCATATCTCCAAAGATAAAAAATTTTTTGAAAATTTGAAACTTTTTTCTCTTTTTTCGACACTACTATAGTGAAAGCATAAAGGAGTTGATAAAATGAATGAAAAAATTCCAATGTTAATTTTGCTCGCTACGGTGCTTTTGGGCGATGTAGCGGCGGCAATTATTATAAATACTATTTTAAATCACTAAGAAAGAAGGAGTTTTAGTTATGAAAAAAGTTATTTCAATTATTATTACTGTCACACTATTATTAAGTGTGTTTTCCGTAGGCGCGGTCGCACACGCGGTGTCGGCGGAAAAAACAAGCGGCGATTACAAATACACCGCCGACGGCGGAAAAGCTGAAATTACTGGTTATACAGGAAACGAAACGGAAGTAAATATTCCCGCGGACTTAGACGGAAATACAGTTACAGCCTTAGGCGAAGACTTATTTAACAACAATCACAATATAGAAAAGGTTACTATTCCCGATACCATAACCGAAATCGGCAACTGCGCGTTCTTTTACTGCGATAAGTTGTCCAAGGTAAACATTCCGGATTCGGTACAGAGAATAATGAACTTTGCTTTTTGCGGAACGAAAATAACGGAAGCTGTTATTCCGAAATCTGTAACATTAATAGGAGCAGATGCTTTCGCGAACTGCCTAAGTCTGAGAAAGATAACAATTAAAGCGGAGCTTAATTCGGTTCCGTACGGTATTTGCAATTGCTGCGAAAATTTGGAAGAAGTTAATCTCCCTGATTCAATCGCAACGGTCAATCAATACGCTTTTAGTGAGTGTAAAAGTCTTAAGTCAATTATTCTTCCCGAAGACACGGAAATTATAAAGAACACCGCTTTCAGTGACAGCGGACTTGAAAAGTTTAATATCGGTAAGAACATCAGCGTTATAAAAGGACTTATCGGCGCGAAAAAGCTTTCGGAAATTACGGTTGATAAAGATAACAAAAACTTTTCTGTTAAAAACGGAATCCTCTACAGCAAAGATAAAACCAAGCTCGTATTCGTTCCGTCGTTATTAAACCGTAAGAAACTGACGGTTTCCAAAAATGTTAAAAGAATTAAAAGCGGAGCTTTTTGTTATAATAAAAAATTAGAAGAAGTTAAGCTTAATAAGGTTAGTACGATTGAAGGAAGCAATTTCAGATATTGTAATATAAAGAAAGTAGTTATTCCAAAGTCTGTTAAAACCATTAACGGCGGTTGTTTCTATTCCTGTAATAAGCTTAAATCAGTGAAATTTGACCGAAATAAGTCTATGTGTATTTGGGATTATTGTTTCATGGATTGTAAAAAGCTGAAATACGCGGAATACCCTGTGTTAAAAAACAAATACTGCGGAGAAGGTATATTTGACGAATGTCCCGCGTTAAAGAAAATTAAGGTTAAAAGCGGAGTTAAAATCGTTCCGTGGCTTGCTTACGGCAATAAAGCCTTTAAGGAAATAATTATTCCTAAGAGTGTAAAAAAGATTGACAAAAATCTCGGTTATCATTACAACGGTAAAAAGAAAACAGCGGTAAAAGGCTTTACAATTAAAGGCAAAAAGAATTCGACCGCTTATAAATACGCTAAGAAAAACAAGTTTAAATTCGTAGCGGTTTAAAAACAATGATGGCGGAAGTTGTCGAAAAACGGTTGCCTTGATAACGATAATGGAGTATAATGCTGTAGAGGTGTTTTCTATGAAAAGGATAATATCTTTAATATTTGTAGCGATAACGGCATTATACTCCGTTTCTTTTTCCGCGGATGCCGCGGTAAAAAAAGCGGGGATGTCGTTCAGAATACTAAAGGATTCGACGGTTGAGATTATGGGCTACGACGGCTCCCAGGGTAAAAAGCCTGTTATCCCCGATAAAATCGGCGGGCGTAAGGTTACGTCGATAGGGGAATTCGCGTTCAGCGGAAACCGCTGTAAAATAACCTCGATTAAAATCCCAAAAACCGTTAAAAAGATAAAACAATGCGCTTTTTCTATGAGCAAGCTTTCCTCCGTGAAAATCCCCGAGTCTGTTCAGGAAATAGGGTTCAGGGCGTTTGACGATACTAAGCTTACCTCGATAGTTATCCCCTCGAGCGTAAAAAAGCTCGGCAAGAGAGTGTTTGCCGACAGTAAAAAGCTGAAAAAAGTTGTAATAAAAAACGGTGTAAGTATGATTTCGGAAGGAATGTTTTCTTCCTGTACGAAGCTTACGAAAATAGTAATTCCGAATTCGGTTAAACAAATACGCGCGGAAGCCTTTCAGGATTGCGCTTTTAAAAAGTTCCATATCCCTAAAGGCGTTACCTCTATAAAAAGCGGCGCGTTTACACTATTGCTCAAAAAGCCTACGCTGGAAAAATTTACCGTAGACAAGGACAATCCCGAGTATAGCGCCGAGGACGGTATTCTTTATAATAAGGACAAAACCGAATTAAAGGTTTACCCCGCTAACAGAGGCGGCGGCTCTAACCGAAACAGCTCCTTCGAACCTATGCCTAAGCTTACGGATGAGCAGAAAGCGGCGAGGGATTTTACAATCCCGCTGACTGTACATAAGATTGCGGACTACGCCTTTTCAGCGTCCAATCTGCAAAAAATTACCGTTACGTGTAATCTGAGAACAATAAGCTCCAGCGCGTTTGCCGATTGTCCCGATTTGAATACGGTTGTTATTCAAAGAGGAGTAAAGACAATAGACGAGGAAGCTTTCCTCGAATGTCACGCCTTAAGAAAAGTTGAATTGCCCGATACGCTCGAAGAAATAGGAAAAGACGCGTTCAGCAGTTCGGGCTTAACCCGCATCAATCTGCCCGTTTGGCTGAAGTCTATAGACCAGAAAGCGTTCTTCGGAGTTGAGCTTTCCGAGGTAAATATTCCCGAAAAGGTTGAATTTATCGGCGACCACGCTTTCGGATATTCCGTCGGCGAGTGCGGTACAATCGGCGATAAGTACGAGAACTTTGTAATAAAAGGAAAAAAAGATTCCGAAGCGGAAGACTACGCGAAAGCGAACGGATTAAAATTCGTAGAGATAAAGAAGGTAAATTCTTTCTCGAGCGAAACGAGCCCGTATATATGGATAATTATGATTTCCGCGGCGCTGGTTGTCGGAGGAATAACGGTGTTTATAACCTCGAAATTAAGGAAACGCAAAAACTGACGCAAGGGAGGTGTTTCCCATGAAAAAACTGACAGCGGTCATATTGTCAATAATACTGATTATAAGCTCGGCTGTTATAGCGGTAAACGGAAAAACCGCGGTAAAACCGAAGGTAAAAGTGAAAAATGTGGAAAAAGGAATCGAGCTGAGCTTTAGTAATATCGGAAAGAAAAAGATTAAAATTCAGCGAAAAACCGCGAAAGAAAATTTTAAAACGATAAAGAAACTGTCGAAAAAAACTTCCTATATAGACGAGAAGATAACGGCTGGAAAAACATATTCTTATAAGATTATCTGCGGGAAACTCGAGTCGAAGGTAAAAAAGATAACCCGCTTAAAGGCTCCCTCTATAAAGACTGTCGGCTACGACAAAAAGGGTATGGGGCTTATATGGAGCAAGGTAAAAGGCGCTAAAGGCTACGAGGTTTATAAGGCGAACGTAAAGGATAATAAGACGGGTAAGTATACGCTGATAAAAACCGTCACGAATAATTCCCTCGATAACTACGAGGAAAAAACGAAAACGACCAATAAGTATAAGGTTCGGGCGATAAACGGTAATTCAAAGGGCTTAGTATCTAAGCCTAAAGAATATACTTACGTAAAAAGAAGTAAGGAAGGGCTCGACTACTCCTATACGAGTAAGTACGCGCATATAAATAATTCCGACGTTCCGTACTACGGCTACGGCGATCCTCTCGAGGAGCTTTACTACACGGATGCTTATACTAAGACGGCTAAGTCCCGAAACGAAACGGAATATAAGGACGGCTTTAGCTACAGGAGCTTCCAGAGCGGAGTCGAAATCGCTTGCGCGCCGTTTAAAAAGACTATAACGATCCCCGAAACTCTCGGCGGAAAGCCTGTTATAAAAATCGGCGGAGAGATAACCGACTACGAGGACGGCGGATATTGCTACCGCGAAAGCACCTGGGAAACCGACGCCGAAAAGGTTGTGATTTCGAAGAACGTAAAGGAAATCGTCGCGGGTACATTCAGCAATATGACCTATCTCCAGGAGATAGAAGTAAGCGAGGATAATCCCTACTATTCGTCCGAGAACGGTATCCTTTATAATAAGGACAAGAGTGTACTGCTATTTGTTCCGCTGAAAAACCCGAGCGAAACTATTAATATCTCCGATAAGACCAAGACGACCTACAGCCTCTTTTCCGAGGAAACGATAACACTGAACATCCCGAAATCCGTTAAAAAGATGAAAGGCGGAATCCTTAATTCCGTTTTTGACGCTCAGGATAACGTGCTCGACTGTATGTGTCTTGAGGAGATTAAAGTCGATAAGGATAACCCGAACTATTCGAGTGAAAACGGCGTTCTGTACGATAAAAAGAAAACCAAGCTGATTTTATATCCGTATTCCAAGGATGATTTAAGCTATACTCTCCCCGACAGTGTTGAAACCATCGACTATATGCTGCTCGACAGTATATCGTATCTGAAAACCTTTAGCTTTAATAAAAAGGTTAGTAAAATCGGCTTTACGACATGGGGAGGCTTAGGCTTCGACAACTCGCTTACTGTGAATGTATATAAAAACACCTACGCGGCTAAATGGGTTAAGAGCTTTAATAAGACAAATTACTTAACAGTTAAAACTATAAGCTGATAAAGAATAATTAATAAGATAAGAGGCGTCGAAATGAAAAAGACATTTTTGATTTTATTAACGGCAATTATATTCTGTTCGATATTTATGAGCTCGTGCGGCGAAAAGGAGAAAAAACCTACTGCAACTACCGCGGCAACTACTACAGCACCGACCACTCCGCCGTATACATATAAAGTAAAAGGCACTGATTATTCTTACCGAAGTAAGCTTGCCAAAATAAATTATCCCGAGGTACCGTATTACGGATACACCGACCCGCTTGAAACATTGTTTGACAAAAATTATAAAAAAGCAGTTAAGCATAGCATATTTAAATCAAACAACAATGTGGAATACAGAGATTTCGAGAACGGTGTTGAGGTTTCCAGGATATACACGAACAGTGTAGTACATATTCCGGAGGAAATCGATGGGAAGCCCGTATTGAAGCTGGGTGGTGAAATAACCGACTACGAAGACGGCGGTAAGACATATCGCGAGAGTACATATGATACAGGGATAAATCAGATTTATTTACCTTCTACCATTCGGGATATTGTTTTTTGGACATTTGAGGATATGTCGGAATTGTCGCGCATAGATGTAAGCGAGGATAATCCTTATTATTCCTCCGAAAACGGCATTCTCTACAATAAGGATAAAAGCGTCTTGCTTTGTATACCGCAGAATAATCCGGCAAAAACTATTAACATTTCGGAAAACACAAAAACAATGTACGCGTTATTCTCCGGAAAATCCGAGACAGTAAACATACCTAAATCCGTTACGAAAATAACTAATAATTTCTATGGAACTAAGGTTTATAATTTGGAATCAGAATGTAATATAGATACTAAGCTAAGCGCGATTAATGTCGCAAAGGATAACGAGAGGTATTCAAGCATAGACGGAGTTCTTTATAATAAAAAGCAAACTATACTCTACGCTTATCCCAGAAATCGGAAAGCGGAAGTATTAAAAGTGCCCGATACAGTAAAAAGAATAGAGCGTATGTATCTCGATTATACCGATAATTTAAGGGAAATAGATTTTGGAAAAAATATAAATAAAATCGGATTTGACAGTGACCCATCAATGGGCGGTCCAGATTTCAATATTATTGTTAAGGGCTATAAAAATACGTCAGCAGAAAAATGGGCGAAAGATTATGAAGTGAAATTTTTTCCATTAGATTAAAGAAAAAACGATCGATATTAATATCGGTCGTTTTTATTCATAAGCAAAGTTAGTTAAAGCTAACTATACAATTTGACGAAAAAGGTCGTAGTTTTATGCAAAAAGTTCAATTTTCGGCTAAAAATCCCTTTACTTTTACCCGCAGAAGTGATAAAATTATTCTGATATAATGTTCTATAGAATACATTATTGCGCAATTTTTTAAGGAGGACATTCAAATGGCAAGAAAAATGAAAACCATGGATGGTAATACCGCTGTCGCGCATGCTTCATATGCGTTTACAGACGTTGCGGCTATCTATCCTATCACACCTTCTTCCGTTATGGCCGACGTTACTGATAACGAGGCTGCTAACGGCAGAACTAACCTTTTCGGACGTACTGTTCAGGTAACTGAAATGCAGTCCGAGGGCGGCGCGGCAGGCGCTGTTCACGGTTCTTTAGCGGCAGGCGCTCTCACTACTACATATACCGCTTCCCAGGGTCTGCTTCTTATGATTCCTAATATGTACAAAATCGCGGGTGAATTACTCCCCGGAGTTATCCACGTTTCCGCTCGTGCGCTTACATCTCACGCGCTCTCTATCTTCGGTGACCATTCCGATATTTACGCTTGTCGTCAGACAGGTTTCGCTATGCTTTGCTCCAACAACCCCCAGGAGTGTATGGACTTAGCGGCTGTAGCTCACCTTACAGCAATTAAGGGCAGAGTTCCTTTCTTACATTTCTTCGACGGTTTCAGAACTTCTCACGAAATCCAGAAGATTGAAACATGGGATTACGACGATCTCGACGAGTTACTCGACCACGACGCTGTAGAGGCGTTCAGAAGAAGAAGCCTTAACCCTGAGCATCCTGTAACAAGAGGTACAGCTCAGAACGACGATATCTTCTTCCAGGCAAGAGAAGCTTGTAACAAGTACTACGACGCGGTTCCCGAGGTTGTAGTAGAATATATGAATAAGGTTAACGCTAAAATCGGCACTAACTATAAGCCCTTTAACTATTACGGCGCTGAGGACGCTGAGCACGTTATCGTTGCTATGGGTTCTGTATGTGACTGTATCGAAGAGGTTGTAGACTATCTTAACGCCGCCGGCGAAAAGGTTGGTCTCTTAAAGGTTAGACTTTATCGTCCCTTCGTTGCTGATTATATGCTTTCCGAGCTTCCTAAGACTGTTAAGACTATCTCTGTTCTCGACAGAACTAAGGAGCCGGGTTCAATCGGCGAACCTCTCTACCTCGACGTTCTCGCCGCTATTAACGGTTCTGATTTCTCAGACGTTAAGGTATACACAGGTCGTTACGGCTTAGGTTCAAAGGATACAACTCCCGCGGATATGATCGCTGTTTACAGAAACGCTGAGTCCGCTACACCTAAGAGAAGATTTACAGTTGGTATCGTTGATGACGTTACTAACCTTTCTCTCCCGAGAGTTGAGAATCCCGATACTACACCTAAGGGTACTACATCCTGTAAGTTCTGGGGACTCGGTGCTGACGGTACTGTAGGCGCTAACAAGAACTCAATCAAAATCATCGGCGATAACACCGATATGTACGCTCAGGGTTACTTCGCTTACGACTCAAAGAAGTCGGGCGGTCTTACAGTTTCCCACTTACGTTTCGGCAATACTCCGATTAAATCCACATACTACGTAAGTAAGGCTGACTTCGTTGCTTGTCATAACCCCTCTTACGTTGATAAATATGATATCGTAGACGACCTTAAGGAAGGCGGCTCATTCCTCCTCAACTGTCCTTGGGATGTTGAAGAGCTTTCACACCGTCTCCCCGCTAAGATGAAGAAGATTCTCGCTGAGAGAAATATCAATTTCTATACAGTTGACGCTATTAAGATCGGTAAGGAAATCGGTCTCGGAAACCGTGTTAATACTGTATTACAGTCCGCTTTCTTCAAGATTGCCGACATTATCCCCGCTGACCACGCTAAAGAGCTTATGAAGGCGGCGGCTAAGAAGTCTTACCTCAAGAAGGGCCAGGCTATCGTTGATATGAACTATGCCGCTATCGACGCAGGTATGGAGAACTTAAAGAAGGTTGAAATCCCCGCTGACTGGGCTCAGGCTACAGGCGACGCCGCGGTTGATAAGGCTGAAGGCAGCGGTAAGCTCGTAGAGTATGTTAACAAGGTATTAAAGCCCGTTAACGCTTATAAGGGTAACCAGCTCCCCGTTTCCGCGTTTATGGATTACGTAGACGGTACTTGTCCTCAGGGTTCGGCAGCTTTCGAGAAGCGCGGAATCGCTGTTGACGTTCCCGAGTGGAATCCCGATAACTGTATCCAGTGTAACAAGTGCGCGATCGTTTGTCCTCACGCTGTAATCCGTCCCGTAATTATGACGGACGCTGAGGTTGACGCCGCTCCCGTTGACACTAAGACTGCTGTTGCTACAGGTCTTAAGGAATATAAATTCGTAATGACTGTTTCTACTCTTGACTGTACAGGCTGCGGCGCTTGCGCTAACGTATGTCCCGGTAAGAAGGGTGAGAAGGCTCTTACTATGAAGCCTATCGACAGCCAGAGAAAGTATCAGGCAGTATTTGATTACGGCGTAAGCCTCGATCCTAAGGATGAGGTTGCCGAGAAGTTTAAGAAGAGCACGGTTAAGGGCAGCCAGTTCAGCCAGCCGTTACTCGAGTTCTCGGGCGCTTGCGCGGGCTGTGGTGAAACACCTTACGCTAAGCTCGTTACTCAGCTGTTCGGCGACAGAATGTTTATCGCCAACGCTACAGGTTGTTCCTCAATCTGGGGCGGTTCAGCACCCGCTACACCTTATACAACAAACAAGCTCGGCAGAGGCCCCGCTTGGATGAACTCACTCTTCGAGGATAACGCTGAGTTCGGTCTCGGTATGACACTCGGACAGAAAGCTATCCGCAACAGATTAGCTGAGTATGTTACTGAAATCTCCGATAAGACCTCTAAGGCTTCCTTAAAGGACGCTTGCGCGGCTTATCTCGATACATTTGATGATTCTATGGCTTCCCGCGCCGCTACAGACGCTCTTATTTCCGAGCTCGAGCAGGCTGACGACGCTGTAGCTGATCTCGCTAAAAAGACTCTCGTTGACAAGGACGAGCTCGCTAAGAAGTCTATGTGGATCTTCGGCGGCGACGGCTGGGCTTATGATATCGGCTTCGGCGGTCTTGACCACGTAATCGCTTCGGGCGAGAACGTAAATATCCTCGTATTCGATACAGAGGTTTACTCCAACACAGGCGGTCAGGCTTCTAAGGCTACACCTATCGGTTCAATCGCTCAGTTCGCGGCTGCAGGTAAGGCTGTTAAGAAGAAGGATCTCGCGGCTATCGCTATGAGCTACGGCTATGTATACGTTGCTCAGGTTGCTATGGGCGCTAACAACAACCAGGTTCTCAAGGCTATGATAGAGGCTGAAAGCTATAACGGACCTTCTATCATCATCGCTTACGCTCCTTGTATCAACCACGGTATCAAGGGCGGTATGGGAATCGCTCAGGACGAGGAGAAGAAGGCTGTTGACGCAGGCTACTGGAACCTCTTCCGTTATGATCCGAGACTCGCTGACGAGAACAAGAATCCGTTCATCCTCGACAGCAAAGCTCCCTCGGCTTCTTATCGTGACTTTATTATGGGCGAAGTTCGTTACAACGCTCTCTCACGTAAGTTCCCCGAAAGAGCCGAGAAGCTCTTCGAAGAGGCTGAAACAGGTGCTGAGAAGAAGTACGCTCACCTCGCTAAGCTCGCAAGCTTCGAGGACGCTACCTGATAACTCGGTTGTATATACTTAATAATTACGCCGAATGGGTTTCCCATTCGGCGTTTTTATCATATTTCAGGTGTAATTTTCGTGAGAATTATTAATAGACTTTTTATTTTATATATGATACAATAAACTATATATGATACTATAAGTCTATGGAGGAGTGATTTCTTTGGATTTTATACTTGGATTTGATTTTGGAATACTGGATTTTATAGCCAATAATATCCGAAACGACTTTTTAGATCCCGTTATGGCGGTACTGTCGTTATCGGCTGAAAAATGTATTCTTCCGATTTTACTAGGACTGTTACTTCTTATTCCGAGAAAAACCCGTCCCGCGGCGGCGACGGCGTTGTTTGCTATCGCGCTGGGCGTGATTGCCGGCGAGGGCATTATAAAGAATCTTGTAGCAAGACCGCGTCCGTATGATTTGTATTACAGCTTCCATAACGCGGTGATGCCGTTTACGCTTAATACGGGAAAGACTACTGGTTTCAGCTTCCCGTCTACGCATACAATTTGCGCGTTCGCGCTGGCGACGTCTTTCTTTAAGGTTAATAAGAAGGTCGGAATTGTTTTGGTGGTGCTTGCCGCTTTTGTTGGATTCTCGAGACTTTACAACTATGTGCATTTTCCGACGGACGTAATCGCGGGAATGCTGATAGGTATAGCGGCGGGATTATTAGCTATATTTATTTTCAAAAAATTCCGATTTGATGATAAACTGTTAAGAATCGGAAAAGGAAAACAGAAATCATAACTCTTTCAGGAGGATACTATGAAGAAAACTTTATCAATTTTTTTATCTATTCTGATTATCGCTTCGGCGATTGTCGCGATTCCCGCGTTTGCCGCTGATAAAAGCTATAAAGCGGGAAGCGAGGTTACGCTTAATTTTTTAGCGAATGTTTCCGATACAAAAATTTGCTGTCTGGAGGGAGAGATTTCCTTTGGCGAGCAGCTTTCGATTGTCGAGAATAGCGTAATCTTCCCGCATGTCGGCGATATGTACAACAAAGTCTCGGGAAATAAAGTGCTGTTTAACGCAACTAATATAGACGAACAGTATGACTTCGGTGAGGATAAGATAGTTGCAAGCGCGAAGTTTACGGTTAATGAAGACGTGAGCGAACTGCCCGTAGCATGCGTACTGGATGAATTCTTCTATTACAAACTGGAGAAAAACGTACCTGTCTTTGTAGTTCCTGACGGAATAACTCTGCCGTATACATTAAAAACGCAAGTTGAGGGCGAGCCCGAGGAAACTACAGGAACTCCCGAAGAAACTTCCGAGCCGATAACTACCTCCGCGCAGGGAACAACTTCCACGCAGGAGACCACCTCCGCTCAGGAAACTACGGAAGCTAAGGAAACCACCGAAAGCACGGCATCTAATCCCACGGAGGATACTTCCGCGACTCAGCCCGAGTCGGGCAAATCTTCGAGCGAGACGGTAGAAACCACACAGTCTACCGAATCCACCGAAGCTACTACTTCAACAACTCCGACAGGCGCGACAGTTGAGCCGACCGAGCCCGAGAGCACAACAGCTACCGAGGCGACTACCGCGGCTCCTGCAAAAAAAGCCACCAAAAAGGCCAATCCGATAAAGGTAACAGTCTCCAATAAGTCGGTTAAGGCTAAAACGCTTAAGAAAAAAGCCGTAATCTTAAAGGTGATTAAGGTTAAAAAAGCCAAGGGCAAGTATACAATCATTAAGGTTAAAAAAGGTACGACCAAAAAGATTTACAGAAAGGTTGTTGTCGGAAAGACCTCGGGCAAGATTAAGCTGAAAAAAGGTCAGTATTCCAAGGGAACAATCAAAATAGCAATCAAGGTTAAGGTTAACGGTAACTCGGCTTATAAATCTAAAACAGTTACCAAGAAGTTAAAGATCAAGATTAAATAAAAAAGGGCGGTTCAGACGAACCGCTCTTTTTACTCTATAGGAAATTACTCAAAACTTATATAAATATTGAAGCGTAACGGTGTTAAGAAAAAGAACATCTTACTTAACTCCTGTAGAGCAAAAAATATTTATATTAAAACTCTATACCGAATCTCGCCTGAACTCCTTTATCGTAGGGATGGCGGATTTTTTTCATTTCGGTTATATAATCGGCGAGAGCGAGTAAACGCTCGGGCGGATTATGACCTGTCATAACGATTTCTAAGTTTTTTGGCGCGTTGGATACGAATTCATAAACGTCGTGCTCGCTAATCATTCCCGCCTCGATAGCGGTGAATATTTCGTCAAAAACGACCATATCGTATTTCTGGGTAAAAACTTTAGTAACGCTGTCGTCAAAGATTTTTCTGAAAACCTGAGCGGCTTCACGCTTTTCGTTATCGTTCATATCGAAGGTGAATTTCAGCTCCAAGGGAGCGAAGCTCAGGCTTATATTTTCCGTATGGCTGAGAGTATGGCGCTCGCCCGAAAATTCGGTTTTTAAAAACTGTACGAAAAGCACCTTCATCCTGCTGCCCGCGGCACGCGCGGCAAGTCCGATCGCGGCGGTGGTTTTACCTTTTCCGTCGCCGTAGTAAATATGTACCATAAGCTCACCTCTCTTATATATAATAATAGCTAAGATTAAAGGTAAATTCAAGAGAATTAGCGAAAATAATTTAAAAAACATATAAAAAAACTACATATAATAAGCGAATATTATCTGTTTTTCTACGTACAATCAAATGTCGGGGGCAAAACATATAAATAAGCGGTAAAAATAATTGATGTTTTTATATATAAAATAGAATGATAAAAATTGATATTGACAAAAGCGTCGAGGACTAGTAAAATTTAGTTGTAAACTTAATTTGAAGAACTGTAATTATAAGTTGACTATAAAAGTTTTATTATATTTTTGGAGGTAAGGAATTGTCGATGAAAAAGTTTATTATTCCGTTTGCGTTTTTATTGGCGATTATAATCTGTGTAGCGGTTCCCGTAGGTGTTACGGCTTCCGCGAATACCGCTACGGGCGACGAAGCGGTTGCCGCGGCTAAGTTTTTGAATCCCACAGGCGCAGTTGAGCCCGCGACAGAGGCGAAAGTAATCCCCGGAGAAATAAAGGGACTTAAAGCGTCCGAGGTTAGCTCGAACTCTCTGCTTTTAAGCTGGGACAAAAGCGATAACGCTACCTTATATACGATTTACCGCGCAAGCGAGGACGAGAACGGTAAAATCGGAGAATACGAAAAATACAAGACAGTTAAAAGTAATACGTTCAGAGATACAGGTCTGTCCGAAGCGAGAATCTATAAATATCTTGTCTTTGCGTACAGAGTGACTAACGGCTGTATTACCCAGAGCCGTTCCGCGGATATTTCGGTTATGACTAAGCTCGAGAATATCAAGAATGTTTTCGTAGCCGCTAAAACAACTTCCTCCATTACGATTAAATGGACCAGAAGTGAAAAGGCGGATAAGTATCATATTTTCAGAAGCGACGAGAAAGACGACGGAAGCTTTACTTCGTATAAAAAGGTTCGCGTTGTCGGAAAAGACGACCTCCTCGAATATACCGATAAGAACCTTACAGGCGGTACGGTTTATAAATACAAGATTATAAGCCAGAGAATCGAGGCGGGTAATTCCGCTGTCAGCGCGGGTAAAGCCGTAAAGGGTATGACGTTATTCGGCGCTCCTAAGAACTTTAAGAAGCTTAAAGCTACCGAAACAGCTATAAAGCTCGGATGGGACAGCGTGCTTCACGCCGATAAGTATGAGCTTTACCGAGACGGAGTTAAGATTAAATCGTTAATGCAAACTAAGTTTGTAGACAAAGGACTGTTAAGCGGTTCGATGCATAATTATACCGTAAGAGCTGTACGAAAAGTGGCGAAAAGTGTAAGAGTGGGCTATTTTGCTTCACTAAATGCTGCTTGTAAGCTCCCCGGAGACAGAATCGAGGTTTCTATCTCTAACCAGAATCTTAAGGTGTTTAAGAAGAATAAGGTTATTTTCTCCACAGCCGTTATTACAGGCGCTCCCGGAGACAGAGCGACTACGGTCGGACATCACCATATCTTAAGCCATAAGTCACCCGCTATATTAAAGGGTTCCTACAGAGGAAGTAAGTGGACGACGCGCGTAAGCTACTGGATGGGCTTTACATACAGCGGCCAGGGTATCCACGACGCGACATGGCAGAGCGCGTTCGGAGGTCAGCTCTACCGCCAGGGAAGAGGCTCTCACGGATGTGTAAACGTATCGGTATCATCAGCGAAGAAGATTTACGACAACTCCTTCGTAGGCGAGCTGGTAATTGTTAAAAACTAATATTTTTGGGCAGCGAATTCGCTGCCCATTATTTATAATAAAACTGTTAAAACGAGTAAGCGCTTTTAGCTTACTCGTTTTTAATAATACTTTACAGTTTACCAGAATACATATATATCAGGTTTATATGTAAATCTTCGGCTCCGAGAGAATATTATCCTGATATATACAATAGTAGAGTGTGTTGGGTCATCAGTATGTTTATAAAGGAGAGGACTTCCATCTCGAACCCGT
>DEFK01000010.1:0-12524 GCA_002350765.1 Ruminococcaceae bacterium UBA2854 | reverse complement strand
TAGAAGTTCATAAACGGCGGGGATAAAGTTGTTATTGGTATATGTTTACCGCGTGGCTTCGAGTCCCTGATAGCATATGGTGGGCCATCAGTACCGTCATCTTCCGAGGACTTAGTCCTCGTTTGTGGCGTTCACGTAAAGGAGAAAAGTATCTGCAACACAACGGCCTAAAAACTGTCCACAGGACTGTTTTCTTAACGGTCTTTCGAGTCCCTGATAACCCACAAAATAAATACAGCGTACCCATTTGGGTACGCTGTATTTATGGTGGGCCATCAGGGACTCGAACCCCGGACCGATCGGTTATGAGCCGATAGCTCTAACCAACTGAGCTAATGGCCCTTAGCTTAGTTTGCGCAAGGTATATTATAACAATTTATTATTAAATTGTCAATATTTTATTTTATATAATAAATCGCGGTAAAGCCTTTCGACTTTACCGCGTGTCCGAATATCCTATTTTTTCGTAAGCTTTGCTTATTTCTGCTTAGCTTTTTTACCTACCATTGTTATACATACAACCAGCGCTACCGCGTAGAGTACCGCTATTGCGATTAAGACAATATTGTAGTTGTTGTTGGTATTCTTTAATATAAGCTCGCTCATATTGTTACCTGTAAGTCCCGCGATAGCCCACGCCGAAAGAGCGAGGCCGTGGATCTTACTGATTCTGTCCATTCCGAAGCGTTCGCTCAAGAGCGCGGGGAGTGTTGAGAATCCGCCGCCGTAACCGAGGTTAACGATGAGCAGGAGAGCTATAACAATCACGCCGATAATAATTGCGCTTGTGCCGATTCCGGGTGAAATAGCGCCTGTAAAGAAGGCGATAAGCGAAACCGCGATACAGCTTGTGAAGATGATTTTATAAACCGTATTTCTCTCTTTCATCTTATCCGAAATCGAGGAATAACCGATTCTTCCTAACGCGTTGAACGCCGCTGTAACGGAGGGAACGATTCCGATAATAGCCGTTAATGCGAGCGAGCCCGCGAATACTGTCTTTAAAATCTGTGTTTCGTATGTAATAAGCGCGAGACCGCAGTGGATATTGATAAAGAACATTATCCAAATTCCGATAAAGGTTTTATCCTTAAACATCGAAAGCGGCTTGAAATCCGAACCCTGCGCGTCAGGCTCAACCCAGCCGTCGGGCTTTTTAAGGAGCAAATGTCCCATAAACATAATAACGAAGTACGCCGCGCCTAAAATGTAGAACATCGCGGAAATTCCGAGGCTGTCCTTTAACGCCATCATTACGGGAGTCGCGATAGCTTTAGCAAGTCCGAAGCCCATAATTGAAATACCCGTCGCGAGACCTTTTCGGTCCGAGAACCAGAGCATAAGCGTTTTAACGGGAGTTAAATATCCGACGCCGAGTCCGATACCCATAATACATCCGTAGCAGAGATAGATTCCCGCTATGGCGAGTATGCCGTCCGTGAACTGGATAAAGCATCCCGTTCCTATCATTCCGAGTGAAAAGCATATACAGGAGATAAGCGAGGATTTGTGTATATCCTTTTCGACCAGCTTGCCCACAAACGCCGCGGACATTCCGAGAAAGAATATCGCGAGTGAAAAAGCCCATCCTACCGAGAACGCGTCCATACCGATTTCCTTGGCAACCGCTTCTTTAAAGGTTGACCAGCAGTAAACCGTACCTACCGAACAGTGAATCAGAAGCGCGGGAACCGCTGCCCTCATCCACTTATTGTTTAGAAAGTGCATTTTAATTACCCCTTTATTTAATTACATTTAATTTTACCATATTAAAGTATACCTTTTCAATTCTCATAGAAGTAGAGTTTTACGATATATAGGGGGTGGTTTTAGGCATAATGCACAATATCTTGTGCTATAATTCGTTTACGGCACAATATTTTGTTAAAAATTTGACATAGTTGTCAATTTACGCTTAGCACGCACATAAAACAGACCGAAAAAATAAACCCGAATATGATTCCGAAAAACATTGAATCACCTCGGGTTTATTATTATTCATTTTTTAGGTTTTATCCTCCTGGAGGGTAATGGTAACGTCGTACGTCTTTTCCGTCGAAGGACGGTAAAGGGTAACTTTTACCTTTTCTCCTGTTTTATGTTTTTCGAGGACGTCGTAAACCTCGGCGAAGGTGGATATGGATTTTCCGTCTACCTTGGTAATAATGTCGCCCTTTTTAGCGCCTGTATTTGCCATCGGGCCGTCGTTGCTGATTTCTATTATTTTAATACCGTTAGCGCCGTCGGTTTCCTTGGTCGTGATTTCGCCGACAATACCGATTTTAACCCTGTTTTTAACGTAGCTGTATTTTATAATACTGTCCGCTACGGTTTTAACCGTGTTGCTCGGAATAGCGAAGCCCATACCCTCGTAATCCGCGAGCGCGATTTTAGAGGTCGTAATGCCGACAACCTGACCGTACATATTGCAGAGCGGGCCGCCGCTGTTTCCGGGGTTAATCGGTGTATCGGTCTGTATAAATCTCGCGTTGTTTGTAATTGAAGCCTGGCGGTTCAATGCCGAAACGATTCCCTTTGTAACGGAATTCTGGTAAGTAATACTTCTGGGGTTTCCGATTGCGATAACGTCCTCGGCTATCTTTAGCTCGTTGCTGTCGCCGAATTTTGCGGCGGGAAGATTCTTGGCGTTTGCTTTAAGTACCGCGAGATCGTAACGGCTGTCGTAGCCTACAACGCCCGCGTCATAGTATTTTTTATCGGCTGTGATAATCTTTATCAGATAAGCCGTACGGCTGTTGTTGATTATATGAGCGTTTGTAACTATATATCCGTCGGAGGTTACTACGATTCCCGATCCCATCGAGGTATAGCTCGCCGCGGTTCCCTCCTGGTCGTCTGTGTAGCAGATTATTCCGACAACGGACTTCTGAACCTTGTCAAACGAGTATTGAGTACCGCTTTCGGAGTTCTTCTTAGGCTTTTTGTTAAGCTTTATACCGCCGAAGCTTGGATTTGTTTCCTTTTGAGCGTCTGATTTTTTATATTCTTTATTGGACTTGGGCTCGGGTTCGGGCTCTGTAAAGGAAGGTTCGGTATTAAACGGGAATTCCGTTATCGCCTCGGTCGGACTGGGGGATTTAAAGGAAGAATTGTCGGACGGATTAACGCATATGTAAGCGATAAAAGCTATAAGTCCCGCTGCCAGGAACGCGATTATAATCGCGACAAAAGCCTTTGCCGCTCCGCTCATCGGTTGAGCGGAAGCCGCTTTCGGCGTATAAGCGTAATTGGGGTTGTTGTAATTGTTGTAATTATTGTAACCGACCTGCTGTTGGGGGTAAGGATTTTGAACAGGCTGCGGATTATACGGCTGTGCTTGCGGAGCAGGCTGAACAGGCTGCTGCGGATTCACCTGCGGTTGGGGAGCGGGTTGAACAGGCTGTTGCGGAGTTACCTGCGGTTGGGGAGCGGGAGGTACAGGCTGCTGCGGATTTACCTGCGGTTGAGGAGCGGGTTGTACAGGCTGCTGGGGATTCACCTGCGGTTGGGGAACGGGAGGTACAGGCTGTTGTGGTATATACTGAGGTTGAGGAGCGGGCGGTACGGGAGATTGGGGAGCGTTTTGGGGCTGAGCGTACGGCGCCTGCTCATATTGCGTGTTTTGATACCCTGTGTTCGGAACGGGCGGGGTAGGAGGAACACTCGGTATATTATTCTGATTATTAAAATCACTCATTATTAATTCTCCTTTTCAAAAGGTCTTTCTTTATTATATCTAATTTTCGGGTAAAATACAATATTTAAGATTAATATAATCAAAAAAGGGAAAAATAATTACTTATAAAATGTAATTTATTCCAAAAAAGGCTTTTATTTCATTAATATTTGTTGTATAATAAGTTAAACGTATATCGCGGACGCGCGTTATATGAAATTTAATCTTCGGAGGTTTAATTATGCCATTAGTTAACGCAAAAGAAATGCTTACAAAAGCAAAAGCAGGCCACTACGCTGTAGGCCAGTTTAACATCAACAACCTCGAATGGACAAAGTCCATTCTTCTCACAGCTGAGGAGCTTCGTTCACCTGTAATTTTAGGTGTATCCGAAGGCGCGGGTAAATATATGTGCGGTTACAAGACCGTTGTAGGTATGGTTACCGCTATGCTCGAGGAGCTCAACATTACGGTTCCCGTAGCATTACATCTTGACCACGGTTCATACGAGGGTGCCAAGGCTTGTATCGAAGCAGGCTTTAGTTCAATTATGTTCGACGGTTCCCACTATCCTATCGACGAGAACGTAGCTAAGACTAAGGAATTAGTTGCTACCTGTAACGAGCTCGGTCTTTCTATCGAGGCTGAAGTTGGTTCTATCGGCGGTGAGGAAGACGGAGTTATCGGCGCGGGCGAATGCGCTGATCCTCAGGAATGTAAGATGGTTGCCGACCTCGGAGTTACAATGCTCGCGGCGGGTATCGGTAATATCCACGGCAAATATCCCGAAAACTGGCAGGGACTTTCTTTCGAAACTCTCGACGCTATCCAGCAGCTCACAGGCGATATGCCGTTAGTTCTCCACGGCGGTACAGGTATCCCCGCTGATATGATTAAGAAGGCTATTACTCTCGGCGTTTCCAAGATTAACGTTAATACAGAATGTCAGCTCGCTTTCGCGGCGGCTACAAGAGAGTATATCGAAGCGGGTAAGGATCTCGAAGGCAAGGGCTTCGATCCGAGAAAGCTTCTCGCTCCGGGAGCTCAGGCTATCAAGGATACAGTAAAAGAGAAGATGGAGCTCTTCGGTTCCGTTGGAAAAGCTTAATCCTTTTAGCTTTAGCAATTAAATAAAACTTCAGGTCGGGAATACAGACGGTTTATTCAACCTCTGTTTCCCGACCTTATTATTTTTCCCTGTTTACTTTTCGAAGCAGTTCGTATTTATGCTTAGTCGCTATACCTCCGCGGATATGCCGCTGGCGTTTATTCGTTTCGAGTATTTCCCGTACCTCTTTATACAGTACGGGGTTAACATTTTTTAAACGCTGGCTTACGTCTTTATGCACCGTGCTTTTGCTTATCCCGAATTTTTTAGCTGTTGAGCGTACCGTGGCGCCTTTCTCTATTATATATTCTCCGAGCATCGCGGCTCTTTCTTCCACTATACCTTTCACATATATGCCTCCAAAATCTGGGTTTGTTTATTTATATGCGAGGGGTTGGGTTTCAATGCTAAAAACAATCTATTTCTATTTATTTATTGACTTTTTTTCCGAGGAAGAATATAATTATATATAACTGTAAGTATAACTAAAATCGGCAGGTGATAAAGATGAAAAGAGTGCTTTCTATAGCGATTACGGCAGTAGTTCTGTTCGTAAGCTTATTTTCATCTAACGCCGCCGATTTCGTGCATAAGGATTCCGAGCTGTTAAAAAAGTACAGTCCGTTTGAGATTGTAAATATGTTTCCCGATTTTTCTAAATACCTTGCCGATGAATTGAGGAATTACAATACTGATATTAATCTTAGAGGATATAATATTTCGGTAGACGATATAGGCGCGATTTTTTTCAGCGTGGTATTTGAAAATCCCGATATTTTCTACGTGTATTCCAACAGCTTCGAGTCGAGCTCCGACAGCGAGAGCGGTATACTCGTTTCTTTGCGTCCTATGTATATTTTTAACGAAGATGAGTTACCCGCTAAAAAAGCCGAGCTCGAAAAGAACGCGGCGGCGATTTTGTCGGGAGTAGACGAGAGCTGGAGCGATGTTTATAAATGCCGTTATATCCACGATATGATATGCCAGTACGTCCATTATGATATGGATATCTACAATACCGATCCGAACCTAAGAACAGCTTACGGCGCGCTTGTCGAAAATGAAGCAGTCTGCGAGGGCTATACCTCCGCGTATAACTATCTTCTCGGTAAAATCGGAATAGAGGCGCATTATATCCAGAGTATAAAAATGGAGCACGCCTGGTCTTTAATAAAGCTTGGCGGCAAATACTACCACGTTGACGTTACGTATGACGACCCGAGCTACGATACACTGGGACAAGCTCTGCATCTTTATTGTATTATTAGCGATACGGGGCTAAAGGCGGACGGAGTTCACCACGACTGGATATCCTCGATGAAAGCGGGTGACAAAGGCTATGACAGCGTATGGTGGAGAAAGGTCAACACGTTTATTTTTACCGTGGACGGCAATGACTATTATATGAACCAAAGCTACGGAAGCAGTGTCTACGGCGCGTTTATGAAACGCAATATTCAAAGCGGCAACGAGCGTGTGATAGAGAAAATAACCACGCGCTGGACTGTCGAGGGTAAAAGCGATACCTTCTGGGAGAGAGCGTACTGTTATATTACATACGACGGAAACTATTTCTATTACAACGACAACGAGGGTGTATACCGCCACAGACCCGACGATTCGTCGTATTTCGACGTGCTTTATAAAAAGCCCTCGAACGCTTCGGGGCTTGTTTTCGGACTCGCTCTTAATATGGATTCAAAGCTTTATGTCAGCGTAAAGTCAAGTCCGAATGTCGAGGACGTTGTATATTATATCGACAAAAATGTTATGAACCAGAATTTCGACGCGGGAGATACCGACCCGAAAACCGAGTTCAACGAGACCGAGGACGGTGTGTTTCTGACGAACTTTGCCGATGACTCCGAGAATATTATTATTCCCGAGGTGTACGGCGACAAGAGCGTAGTTGCTGTAGGCGATAACGTTTTCAGCGACAGGCAGAATCTTAAATCTGTAATTATCCCCGAGGGGATTACAACTATCGGAAACGCGGCGTTTTATAACTGCCCGAATCTAACAAGCGTTACACTGCCGTCAACGCTAAAGACTATTGACGCGGCGGCATTCTACGGCTGTTCGTCCTTAAAGGAAATAACGATTCCCGAAACTGTAACCAAAATCGGTAAAAACGCGTTCGGTAACTGCGTAAATCTTACGATTAAGGGCTATAAGGACAGTATAGCCGAGGTGTACGCCAATACATATAAAATACACTTCGAGGAAATTAAAAAGCCCGTGCCTGTTCCGAGCGCCGAGAAAACTACGCCTAAAAAAACAAAGCCTGTTTTTACCCAAAAACAGACTATGTACGTAAAGTATAAAGCGAGTATCAGCGGCTCGGGAAAGATAATTAAATGTACGAGCAGTAAGAAATCCGTAGCGTCGGTTTCCAAAAAGGGAGTTATAACCGCTAAGAAAAAGGGAAAAGCTACGATAAAAATTGAGGACAGTAAGTATATTTATAAAATAAAGCTGACCGTTAAAAATCCCAAGCTCAATAGAACCAAGCTGTCGCTCCCCTTAGGCAGAACCTATAAGCTAAAGGTTAAGGGAAAAGCGGGACGTACTACCTTTAAATCGAGCAATAAAAGAGCGGTGTCCGTCAGCACGACGGGTAAGTTAACCGCTAAAGGCAGGGGAAAGGCAACTATTACCGTTAAAACTAACGGAAAGATTAAGCTTAAATGCAAGGTAACGGTAAAATAATCAGCAATTATAAAGGTCGAAAGCGCTTGCTTTCGACCTTTTTTATGTTATTGGCTGCGGCGGCTCGCCGCTTAGTTTCCGAAAACTTTTTTCGCGGTATCTACCGATTCCTTAGCGTCCTTGCAGTAATAGTCCGCGCCGATTTTTTCGGCATAGTCGGCTGTCAGCACGGCTCCGCCTACGAAGAAGATACATTTAGAGCTTCCGTCGGGATTTTGGAGCTCGGGAGTTTTTCTGGCGAGAGCTATCGTGTCCTCCATACTTTTAAGCGTGGTGGTCATAAGCGCCGAAAGTCCGATAAGCTTTATATCCTGCTTAACGGCGGTTTCGATAATGGTTTCGGGAGCTACATCGCGTCCTAAATCAACTACCGTATAGCCGTAGTTGTCGAGAAGAACCTTTACGATATTCTTGCCGATGTCGTGGATATCGCCCTTTACCGTAGCGAGGATGATTTTACCCTTGCTGACGGGAGCGTTGTTATTTTTACTGAGGTGTTTTTTAATAACCTCGAAGCATACCTGCGCGACGTTAGCGCTCTGGATAAGCTGAGGGAGGAAGATTTTATTAGATTCAAAATCCGCTCCGACCTTATCGAGCGCGGGGATAAGCTCGCCGTTTACTATTTCCATAGCATCCTTGCTCTCGAGCGCTTTTTCGGTAAGCGAAGCCGCTTCGCATTTTAATCCGTTTATTATCGCCTCGGAGAGAGTGGTATGCGAGCTTACTATTTTAGGCGCTTCCGTCTTAACCTCGTTATAGCTTTCGATAAACTCCCTGGAGTTTTTGTCGATATTTGCGAGAACCTTATAAGCCCTTACGGAGCCTGTCATAAGCTCGTCGTTCGGGTTTATAATCGGTAAATCCAAGCCCTCCTCAAGCGCCATTGTTAGGAAGATATGGTTAATAAGCGGACGGTTCGGAAGTCCGAAGCTTATGTTGCTTACGCCGAGACAGGTTTTACAGCCGAGCTCGGTTTTAACCCTGTGGAGCGCTTTAAGCGTTTCTGTACAAGCTTCCTGTTCCGCCGATACCGTCAGCGTTAAGCAGTCGATATAAACGTCCCTTGACGGTATACCGAGAGCGTTAGCGCGTTCTACTATTTTTTTCGCTATGTTGAATCTTCCCTCTGCGGTTTTCGGGATACCGTTTTCATCGAGGGTGAGTCCTATAACAGCCGCGCCGTATTTCTTAACGAGCGGGAGAACATTGTTGAGCGATTTTTCCTCGCCGTTAACGGAGTTTATAATCGGCTTGCCGTTATATATTCTTAGCGCCGCTTCTAGTACGTCGGGCTTGGTGGAGTCGATTTGAAGCGGTACGTCTACAACGGACTGCAACGCCTTAATAACTCTTACCATCATATCCTTTTCGTCTATTTCGGGAAGTCCGACGTTTACGTCGAGAATATCCGCGCCCGCGTTAACCTGGCTGATTGCCTGGGAAAGTATATAGTCGATGTCGTTGTTAACGAGTGCCTCTTTAAAGAGCTTTTTGCCCGTGGGATTTATGCGCTCGCCGATAATACGTGGTTGATTAATCTCTACCGTGTTTGTAGCCGAGCAGACCGCGGTGTCCTTTTGTAAATCCGCTTTTTTGTATTTTTTATTATCTATAGCTTTTTTTAGAGCTTTAATATATTCGGGTGTAGTTCCGCAGCATCCGCCTACGAGCTTAACCGTGCCGAAGTCGATAATACCGCTCATACTTTCGGCAAAATCCTCCGCGCTTACGTTATAGGTGTTGCTGTTGGGATCGGGGAGACCAGCGTTCGGCTTTACGAAAACGGGCAGGCTTGTCCACTGTGTATATTCCTTAACAATAGGCGCGAGCTCGTCGGGACCTAAGGAGCAGTTAACGCCTAAAGCGCTTACGCCTAAGCCCTCTAAGGTTATAGCCGCGGAGGCTACGCTTACGCCCGCGAAGGTGCGTCCGTTGCTTTCGAATGTCATCGAGGCGACGATAGGCTTGTCGCTGTTTTCTTTAGCGGCGAGTACGCCCGCCTTCAGCTCGAGCAGGTCGGTAAAGGTTTCGAAGAATATAAGGTCGGCGTCCTTGCCCGCGAGGATTTCTTCTTTAAAATACTCGTAAGCCGTATCGAAGCTGAGCGAGCCCGCGGGCTCTAAAAGCTGGCCGATAGGACCGATGTCGAGCGCGACAAGCGCCTTATTGTCCGACGCGTTACGCGCGTTATTAACAGCCGCTTTTATCAGCTCGTTTACGCTGTAGCCGCTGTTCTTCATTTTATAGGAATTAGCGCCGAATGTATTGGTAGTTATAATCTGAGCACCCGAATTAATATACTGCTTATGAATATCAATTATTATTTCAGGGTTCGTAATATTAAGAACCTCGGGAATTTCGCCGAGCTTCAACCCGCTTTTCTGGAGCATAGTTCCCATAGCGCCGTCAAGCAGAATATAATCATGTTTTAAAAGTTCGTTAAATTTCACAGTGTTCACCAGATTTCCTGAATTTACAGGTTTTATTTAGGTTGCAGTAAGCGCAGCCGAGGCGTTTTTTCTCGAGCGGAGTATCGCTTACGCCGATAATCGCCGTTACGGATTTAGACGGGGTTAAAAGCGAGTTTTCGTTTGAGCAAAGTCCGATTTTCCTCGGAGCGTCGAGTATTTGCAGAAACTTTTCCTGAAGCTCAATCGGATAATCTCCGTAGCCCGGGGAAAATCTCCAAGTTAAGTATTTATCGGGGTTTTCATTTTTAATGATTTCGTCGAGCTTTTCGCAAACCTGCTCGACCGCCGCGCTCGCTATTGCGTCTATAACAACCGCCTTAGCCATATCCGTTACCGACGCGGAGCGGATAAGTTTATCTACCTTCGCGCCTATTGTAGCGCAGAGAATAATCGCTTCCCCGCAGTTTTCTAGGTGCTTTTTTACGGCTTTTCCGATTAAAAGCCCGCTGTCTTGGAGCGGGATTTTTTTATACAGGTATTTAACAGCGGCGGCGTTTTGAAGCTCTTTCTCACAGCTTCTGAGCAGAGCGTCCATAGCCTCGTTCATCTCAACCCCGCTTCCGCCCATATATCTAATGGCTTCCGCGCGGTTGATTTCAGTAAGTTTTATCATAATAGTTTACTAACAGCGTCCGTTATTCTTTTAGCCACATAGGGGTTGTTCATTGTATATAAATGTATTCCGCTTACGCCGCTTGAGATAAGGTCAACGCACTGGTCTACGGCGTAGGCTATACCCGCGTCGCGAAGCGCGTCGGGGTTGTTTTCGTAGCGGTTCATAATACGTACGAACTTAGCGGGCAGCGACGCTCCGCAGAGCGATACCATCCGCCTGATCTGCTTAGTGTTTATAACGGGCATAATTCCAGCCTCAATCGGGACGTTTATTCCCGCTAAACGGCAACGCTTTTCGAATTCGTAGAAGCTTTTATTATCGTAGAAAAGCTGAGAGATTAAAAACTCCGCTCCCGCGTCAACCTTCTTTTTAAGGTTGATTATATCCGCTACTTCGTCCTTGGCTTCGGGGTGGATTTCGGGATAGCACGCTCCCGCGATATGGAAACCGCCTTTTTTCTTTATAAAGTCGGTAAGCTCGCTCGCGTATTTAAAGTCGGTTTTAGGCGTTGAGCCTGGTACGATATCGCCTCTTAAAGCGAGGACGTTTTCGATATTGTGCTCTTTAAACGAGTCGAGCGCCTTTTCTACCTCAGCCTTAGTGCTGTTAACGCAGGTAATGTGGGCGATTGCCTCGATATTGTAGTCGTTCTTTATTTTTGAGGCGATAGCGCAGGTGTTATCAGCCTCGGTACCGCCCGCGCCGTAGGTCACGCTTATATAGGCGGGCTTTAAAGCGCAAAGCTCCTCTAAAGCACCGTATACGGATTCGATAGGCGAGGTCTTTTTGGGAGGGAAAACCTCGAAGCTTAATAGAGTTTTATCCTCTTTATACATATCTAAAATATTCATAATATCACCTGTTAAAACATTATTCCAATAAATAATACCATAAAATCCGCTTTTAGTAAATATCGGATTTGACAATAGATTAATTTGTGGTAAAATAAAGTGGTATGATTTTAAAAACAGAGGGATTAATATGAAATTATCACTTGTAGTTCCTTGTTATAACGAACAGGATAACGTAGAGCTTTTTTACGAGGAAACGGTAAAGGCTTTTAAAGGAAAAGATTTCGATTATGAATTTGTATTCGTAAACGACGGCAGCCGCGATAAAACCCTCGAAAAGCTGAAAAAACTATATAATGAAAAAACCGAAAGTAATATTACAGTCGTTTCGTTCAGCCGTAACTTCGGTAAGGAATCCGCGATTTACGCGGGAATAAAGAACTCGACGGGCGACTATATCTCGCTAATCGACGCGGATATGCAGCAGCGTCCCGAGGTTGTGCTCGAGATGATGGATATTCTCGAGAACGAATACGAGTATGACTGTGTGGCGGCGTATCAGGCTAAGCGCAAGGAAAACTCCGTTATGAAGGGATTTAAGTCAGCGTTCTATAAGCTTATAAATATGCTGAGTGAGGTAGAGCTCCACGCCGACGCGAGCGATTTCAGAACCTTTACCCGAGGCGTTGCGGATTCTATTCTCGAAATGGGCGAGTACCATAGATTTTCAAAGGGTATTTTCAGCTGGATAGGCTTTAACACAAAGTATATTCCCTATGAGGTTCAGGAAAGAAACGCGGGTGAAACTAAATGGAGCTTTACGAAGCTCGTAAGATACGCTTTCGAGGGTATATCGGCGTTCTCGACTAAGCCGCTGAAGCTCGCTACATATATAGGTATAACCGCTTCGTTCGCCGCGATTATATATCTTATCGTAGTTGTATTTAAGAGGATTTTCTTCGGAGATCCCGTAAGCGGCTACGCCACTATAGTAGGACTTATACTCCTGCTCGGAGGAATACAGCTTTTCTGTATCGGTATTATCGGCTCGTATTTAGCCAAGACATATGTCCAGAGTAAAAACAGACCGATTTATATAGCGAAAGAAATATTAAAGAGATAAAATTACGGGGCTGTCGCACTAAGCCCC
>DEFK01000026.1 GCA_002350765.1 Ruminococcaceae bacterium UBA2854 | reverse complement strand
GGCGTGGACGTTCCTTTCTAAAGCTTCATATCCCCGAACCTTATTTGAATGTCGAGGCTCTCGACTTATACATTAATTTCGGGCTTTTCGTCCTCTAAATCGCTGTACTTATCAAGCACAGGCTTAACCTCTTCATTCAAGAAGTCCTCGGTCTGCTGTTTAGCTCTGCCCGTATATTTTTCGGGCTGGAGGATTTTCTCCAAATCCTCTAAGGTTACGCCGAAAGCTTCGTCAGCGGCAATTCTCTCAAGAAGGTCATTCTCGCCGCCTTCTTCCTTAATAACCTTGGAAGCCGCCATAGAATGCTGGCGGATCTTCTCGTGGAGCACCTGGCGGTCAGCGCCGCGGTACTTAACAGCGTCCATCATTATATTCTCGGTAGCCATAAACGGCAGTTCTTTTCTGAGCCTGCTCTCAATAACCTTCGGATATACTACCAAACCGTCAGCAACATTAGCGTAAAGATTAAGTATACCGTCAATCGCAAGGAACGCCTCGGGCACGCTTAAACGCTTATTGGCGCTGTCGTCGAGAGTTCTCTCGAACCACTGTGTAGCTGATGTAAAGTAACCGTTAAGCACATCTACCATTACGTAACGTGATAACGAGCCTATACGCTCACTTCTCATCGGGTTACGCTTATAAGCCATAGCTGACGAGCCTATCTGGTTCTTTTCGAACGGCTCCTCGACCTCTTTAAGATGCTGTAAAAGTCTTATATCGTTCGAGAATTTAGAAGCCGACTGAGCTATTCCCGCGAGCACGTTCAGGAACTGGGAATCAACCTTTCTCGAGTAAGTCTGTCCCGAAACAGCGAAACAGCCCTTATAGCCCATTTTCTCGGCAATCTTTTTATCGAGCGCTTTACATTTTTCATCGTCGCCCTCGAACAGCTCATAGAAGCTAGCCTGAGTACCGGTAGTACCCTTAGAGCCTAAAAGCTTCGCCTTAGAAAGCTGATACTCTACATCCTCTAAATCAAGAAGTAAATCCTGAATCCAGAGAGTAGCTCTTTTACCAACAGTAGTAGGCTGAGCGGGCTGGAAGTGAGTAAAGCCCAAGGTAGGTAAGCCTTTATACTCATCGGCGAATTTAGAAAGATTTCTAATAACTGTTATAATCTTATTTCTTACAACCTTTAAAGCCTCTGTCATTATAATTATATCGGTGTTATCGCCTACATAACAGGAGGTTGCTCCTAAATGGATAATTCCCTTAGCGTTAGGACACTGCTGACCGTAGGCGTAAACGTGGCTCATTACATCGTGACGTACAAGCTTTTCACGCTCAACGGCTACATCATAGTTTATATCGTCCTGATGTTCCTTTAGCTCGTCAATCTGAGCCTGAGTTACAGGAAGTCCTAATTCCATTTCAGCCTCGGCCAAGGCTATCCACAGCTTTCTCCATGTCCTGAATTTCATATCAGGAGAGAAGATATATTTCATTTCTTTACCCGAATAACGTGATGACAACGGGCTTTCATATGCATTTTTGCTCATTAGTTTTCCTCCTTTGAGGCGCAAGTATCATTATTATTAAAGTTCATTCCTCCGCGCTCTTTACCTTTTAATGTCATTTTGGTAACAGCCGCGGGATATATTCCGCTGAAGCAAGCGTCGCAAAACGCTCCGTTACACTTATTTCCGAGCATTTCATCCAGGGAATCTGCGGGAAGATAAGCTAAGGAATCCGCTTTACTAAGCTTACAAATCTCATCTATAGTATGGTTAACGGCGATAAGCTCGCCTCTCGACGGGATATCGGTTCCGTAATAGCACGGCCACATAAACGGCGGCGAGCTGATACGCATATGAACCTCTTTAGCGCCCGCTTCTTTCAGCATATTTGTAATGCGGTCGATAGTCGTTCCGCGTACAATACTGTCGTCGATAACGACAACGCGCTTGCCCTTAATCATATCGCCTATCGGGTTAAGCTTTATCCTTACGGATTCCATACGCTCACTCTGGGACGGTTTAATAAAGGTTCGTCCGATATAGCTGTTCTTAACAATTCCCTTTTCATAAGGAATGCCCGACTCCTCGGAATAACCGATAGCCGCGTCAATTCCCGACTCGGGAACACCGATAACCAAATCAGCATCAACAGGACTTTCTCTCGCGAGAATCCTGCCCGCCTGTTTACGAGCCTCGTAAACGCTTATTCCGTCTATAACGCTGTCAGTACGAGCAAAATAGATATACTCGAATATACAAATGCTTTTATTGCATTTTTTCTCGGGCATAATACTTCTTACACCGTTTTTATCGACAACGACGATTTCGCCGGGCTCGATATCACGCACAAACTCCGCTCCGCAAGCCGCTAAAGCCGCAGATTCGCTGGCAAATACAACCGAATTATTATACTTACCCATACACAGAGGTCTGAAGCCGTGAGGATCACGCGCCGCGATAAGCTTAGTCGGACTCATAACGAGCAGAGAATACGCGCCTTCTAAGCGTTTAACCGCCTCGATAACCGAGGCTTCGGCTGAACCCGAGGTAATACGCTCTCTGGCTATTAAATAACAGATAACCTCCGAGTCGATAGTTGTCTGGAAAATAGCTCCGCGTCTTTCGAGCTCTTTTCTTATCTCAACCGCGTTGGTAAGATTTCCGTTATGAGCTACCGCAAGGGTGCCTTTTATATAACGCATAACAAGCGGCTGTGCGTTTTCGAGCACAGAGCCGCCTGCTGTTGAATAGCGAACATGGGAAACCGCCATCTGTCCGCTTAAATTATCTAATATTGAATTGTTGAAAACTTCGGTAACAAGCCCCATATCCTTATGGTAATTCATAACACCGTCGTCGGATACGGCTATGCCGCAGCTCTCCTGTCCGCGGTGCTGAAGCGCAAGTAAGCCGTTGTAGCACGCGTAGGCAGGATTAATAGAGCCGTCGCTGTATATACCGAAAACTCCGCATTCCTCGTGGAGTCCTTCTTTTGGAAGATTATCAAAACTAAAATTCAAGAGGTTCACACTCCGTAAAACTAAATTGAGAAGAATTGAGAATAAACTATCTACTGTTCAATATCAACTATCAATTAAGACAGTCCTACACGCTTCATCATCTCGGCGTAAGCGTCCTCAACTCCGCCCATATCACGGCGGAAACGGTCTTTATCAAGCTTCTCGTGCGTATCTACATCCCAGAAACGGCATGTATCGGGAGAAATCTCATCAGCGAGGAGAATCTCGCCCTTGTAACGGCCGAACTCGATTTTAAAGTCGATAAGCTCAACGTTAACGCTCTTGAAGAATTCTACCATAACTTCGTTTACCTTATAAGCGTACTCGGAAATCTTCTCGATTTCTTCTTTAGTAGCCGCGCCGATAGCGAAAATCTGGCTGTCGTTTATCATAGGATCGCCGAGGTCGTCGTCCTTAAGGCAGAACTCCAATGTAGGATTTTTTAACTCAAAACCTTCGGGAACTCCAAATCTCTTAGAGAAAGAACCTGCCGCCTTATTACGGATAATTACCTCTAAGGGAACAATTTCCACTTTCTTCATTACTGTATCTCTGTCGTTAAGCTCCTCAACGTAGCAGGTCGGTACACCCTTTGCCTCTAAAAGCTTAAACATAAAGTTACTCATACGGTTATTCACAACGCCTTTACCGACGATAGTACCCTTTTTCTCTCCGTTAAACGCGGTAGCGTCATCCTTATAGGATACAATGCAGTAATCGCTGTTATCAGTCGCGAATACCTTTTTAGCTTTTCCTTCGTACATTTGCTCTTTCTTTTCCATTTTAAGTTCCTCCGTAGAAATCAAAATTGAAATAATTTTACTCATATATTATATAATAAATCGCACTGCGATTAGTATTATAAAAGAATTAAAAATACTTTTGTTTAGATTATTAAAAAATAACTTTAATAGAGTAAATTTATGTATCATTTGACAACAGAAAAGAGAACCGAATTTTCGGCTCTCTTTACCATTATCCTGTATATTTATAGCTTTTAACCTTTAGCGAGGTAGTTTTCTCGTAAATATAGTAGCATACATTACCCGAATAGAACATAATATCCTGGGTTTTATTTGTACCGTCAGAGAAGCGGAATTTATAATACTGTTTATCGGGAATAGTGTATTTATAGATGTCATTTCCGCTTTCGCTTTTTCCGACAGAAGAAAGCTTGGTGCCAGGTGACGCTTTTACGTTGCCGTTATCTCCCCAGTTATAAGCGTATACGTTAGCCCATTTCTCGGTATTCTCGAAATAAACGGTCATAGACTCCGCTTTATCTACGTTATTCTTATCAACAACCTTTAACAGTTTATCGTTGTATTTTTTTAGCGTATCGTCGCCGTAATAACCTAAATAAACCCTTTTAAGCGCCTGATACGAATCATACGAAGAATATCTGTAGTATAAATCGAGATTCTTCTTAACAGTGTTTCTGTAATCTGAGCTGTCGGCAGTACCTGAACGAGAGATAATACCCGCCATAATTTTCTGTAAAGCGGTAACATCGTTAACGTCAACTTTACCGTCCTGGTTAATATCCGCGAGCTTTATCTGCGGCTGTGATAAAGAGCTGAGCTTAGCGATATGATACTGTATCAATGTAGCGTCACGTATATTAACATTGTTATCAAAATTAACATCTCCGAGCTTATAAAAGCTTTCGACATCCTCGGTTTCGGGAGCGTCATTATCGGAAGCGCTCGCAACGCCTTTAATAACGGACGAAGGCTTTACGATATAGCACCAGTTCGGATTATACTCGTTATAGTATACATTAGCGCCGTTAAATATAATCGCGTCGTCATATACGTCTACAATATAACCCTCGCTCTCGTCCTCCTTATAATCGCTGACAAGCGCGTTATCTATAATATGACGAACTCCGCCGATTGAGCTGTTGTGAATCATCTGCGCGGAAGTGCCGTTATTATCGGAGAAATTATACTGCTCGTCAAACGAGATATGAGTATGTCCCGAAATAAAGACAGCGTCCTTATACTCCTCGAGTATAGATTTAAAGCGCTTGGTGGAAGAAGCCTCGTCATAAAGCGGGATATCGTAAAACGGCTCGTCGTCAACCCTATCGCCCGCGCCGTATTTATAGAACAGAGCGTGCTCGATAATATAGATATTGTGGCCGTCGCCAGAATACATCATCAAACGTCCCTCGAGCCAGTTAAGCTGTTCGGTTGAGAACTGCTCCTGCTTCTTAGACGGTCTAAAGCCTTTTTCAAGCGACATAAAGAGAAAATGGTCGCCGTTTATTGTCTTTTCAAAATAACCGTTTGAAGCTGAGCTTTTATCACCCTCAAGCCCTGTGCCGTTTACAAACAACGGTAGCTCCGCGGTAGGATCCTGCCTGATTTCGTGGTTTCCTATCGCTTCGTACACAGGTCCCGAATAATCCGACTCGGCAAGCACACGCTGGTATATACGCCACTCGGGAACGACTATACCCTCGAAGCTGGTATTATTATTAACATAGTCGCCCGAAAGCACTATAAACTGCGCGTTACGCTCAGCAGCGGTATCGAGCGCTTTTCGCCAGTGTATTTCATCATATTTATAATTCTTCTTAACAGCGTCACAGTGTACATCCGAATATGAAGCGAATGTATATCTCTTATCCCTCTCGGAATGAGAAAGCTGACGCTCCTTGGGAATATTAAATACCGCGTCTGCGGAATTAACATACTTATTCTTAGGTTCGCTTTCGGACTTAATCGCAATAAGCTTTACAGCTCCCGCGGGAATAGCGCTTCGCTCGTGCATAACGTGTCTTTGGGTACAGTGGTAGTTAAAGGTAAACGAGCAAATCTCGCTATAGTTTTCTAGCGCCTTATTATTATCAGCCCAGTAGAGCCAATATGTTCCGTCGTTAGCGGTTAAAAGAATATCGCCCTCGGCAAAGCCTTTTTCCGATTCAGAAAAAATATAACTTAGTTTAGCCGTTAAGGCGTTATAGCTTATAGAAGCCGAAAATAACACGGATACGATAAGAAATACCGAAAGAAATACAGCAATAATTCTTTTCATTGTTTTCTCCTGCATAATAAACTACATCCAATTATTTAACATTATATAATCACAATTATTATCAACAAGCCACATAAGCTTACTTATGTTGTTGGCGTTATACGCGCCAAAACGCAAGTTCTTTTCGTGGGCTTTTTCAACATTTTCAGCTTTCGGGAATCCTGAAATATACTTTACCATAATACCCGATAAGTTGTATTCATCACAAAGATTAAACGCGTTTTCAATAGCGGTATCGGAAGGAAATACAACAAGATAACATGTAATACAATTATGTCTAGCCAGGTTCTGAACACAGAACGGCGACGAGGATACAAAGGTAGTTTTATCAAACATATTATACTTTAATAAAATGTTTTTTACTTCCTCTATTTTTTCATCCGACGTATCCCTGTCCTTAACGTGTAGAAACAGCTTTAGCTTTAACTCGGACACCTTTTTTACAACTTCCTCAATAGTAGGAATGTACTGCGGTTTATAGAAAGGAGCGTTTTTATCATTTATAATCGGAAAATTAAACCTTGATTGGACGGTTAAATCTCGTATATTAAGGTCACGACGTCCGCATTTTTCGAGATTCTCGTTATGCAGACAGAGTATATCTCCGCTGTTCGTTACCCAAAAATCGGTTTCAACCTCGGGATAACCGCGCTCTGCCGCCTTTTCAAAGGAAACGAGAGTATTCTCGGGAGCGATATCCATAGCTCCCCTATGCCCCGCTAACTGGATCTTATCCCTGACATCGTTAATCACGTTGGATGTAGAATACACGCAGCCGCGCAGGTTGGAGTTAGATATAGCGAAATGATAGTTACCGTTTAAAAGAGTATAAAACTTCGCGATTAAGTATTTATCGTCCTTAATACCGCTCATAGAAACGGAAATATATTTATATCTTGAATAACCAGGGCTTAGGAAATTATAATCGTTATTGCCGTAGTTTCCCGAGAAAACATTATTAACGCTGTTTTTACAGCTATACTTTTTGTATTTATTATCAGCTTTAATATCGGTTAATTCCGCGGTAATGTTCTTTATATCTTCATCAACACTTTTTTTATCAACAGTATAAAACATAAAGCCGTAGTCGTCGCAAAGTCTTAGAATATCGGAATGCACTACGCTTACAAAACGCGCTTTAGACCTGTCGGAATTATTATATTGCGCGCCTAGGAACTCGCTGTTGTGACATACTACCTCATTATTGTACGTATAATTTATAATATTATCATCAAACTCGTCAAGCTTTAAAACACCATTGTATTTAAGTGATGAATCAACCGTGAATGTGTTGAATAAAACAATAATAAGAGCTAAAATCACTATAACAGACGAGGCTGTAATTACCCGTCTTTTCATTAATATTATCCCCTTAAAATTACCTGAAATCTATAAAAATCCATAGTCATTATAACAGGATATTAAAAAAGTGTCAATCGTCAGGATGAACTTAAACAGTTATAAAAAACAGTACAGGAGCATCCAAAAGGACACTCCTGTACTGTTGGTGCCGGTGGCGGGGGTCGAACCCGCACGTCCTCGCGGACACAAGATTTTGAGTCTTGCACGTCTGCCAATTCCATCACACCGGCTTATTTCCAAATTATTATACTATATAAGTCATTAAAAATCAAGCCTAATGATTTTATATTTACTCCGCCCTTGCAATATATTATAAAATTTGATAAAATATAGAAAATTCCAAGGGGGACGTTATGGAACACAAGAATTTAATTGACCTCGAATATATGACTACGGACGAGCTTCAACAGACTATCAACCTCGCTAAGGTTATTAAAAGCCGTCCCGAAGTTTATAAACACGCCTGCGACGGTAAGATTATGGCTACTCTGTTTTACGAGCCTTCCACGAGAACACAGATGTCGTTCCAGGCGGCGATGATGCGTCTCGGCGGTAAGACTATCGGTTTCGATAATCCGATGAACTCATCAGTCGCCAAGGGCGAAAATTTAAAAGACACTATAACTATAATAAGCAGTTACAGCGATATAATCGCTATGCGCCATCCGAGCGAGGGTTCGGCTAAGGCGGCGTCGCTTTACAGCAGCGTTCCTCTTATCAACTGCGGTGACGGAGGACACTTCCACCCCACCCAGACCTTAACGGATGTATGCACGTTAAGCTTCGAGAAAGGTAGGCTCGATAACCTTAAAATCGGACTTTGCGGCGACCTTTTAAACGGCAGAACGGTTCACTCGCTTATAAAAACAATGAGCCATTTTAAGAATAACAGCTTTGTTCTTATTTCCACAAAAGAATTATCAGTTCCCCAATATATAAAAGATATACTGGATAACAAGGGTTGCGAGTACAAAGAAGTCGATAATCTCCGCGACGCTATTTACGATTTAGACGTACTTTATATGACGAGGATCCAGCGCGAAAGATTCGCTAGTGACGAGGAATATCAGAAACAGAAGGGCGTATTCGTACTCGATAAAGAAAAGCTAAGCCTAGCTAAAGAGGATTTGATTATCCTTCATCCGCTTCCGAGAGTTGACGAAATCGCGATTGAGGTTGACGATGACCCGAGAGCTTGTTACTTTAAACAGGCTGAGTACGGAATGTACGGACGTATGGCGCTTATTGTACTACTCCTGAGACCCGAGGGCGCGTTTACGTTCAGCACTCCCGACCCGATTATAAAGAAGGATAAAAAATGTCCTAACGAAAAATGTATTACAAACGATCCGCAGCAGTTCTATCTACCGAGAAACACTTATAAAAAGGATAATGATTGCTTCTGCGATTACTGCGACAGTAAAATAGAATAATACGGCGCTTCGCGGCTACACCTCATCAGTCGGCTGTGCCGACAGCTTCTCCTCAAGGAGAAGCCTTATAAAAAAACGGCTCATTTGAGCCGTTTTTTTATAATATCATTTCTTCATTCAGTCTTACGGAATAGATAATTATTTCCTTAACCTTATAATCGGTACATTCCTCAATAGCGGCTTTATAAAGCTCGACCTGCTTTCGGTAAAGAGATGCCAGTTCGGACATATCCTTTACCCTGTCGGTTTTATAATCGACAACGACAGCCTCGCCGTTTTCTATAAACACTAAATCCACCGCGCCCTGCATAACGATTTTTTTGTCTGTAAAGTTTTTGTTCAGCTCGGGATTATATACGGACGCGTCGATTTTTACCGTAAACTGATACTCGCGCATATAGCTTTCGCTTTTAAGCACACGTTCAATCAGCTTACCTGATAGGAATTTTTCGAGGTCTTTATAATTCAGTATTTTAACCTGACGTTCGGTTAAATACCCGCGATTACAAAGCCGTTGAGCTTCCGCCTCGCAGTTTTCCATAGCTTTAACTAAGTCGCAGCGTTCCATAAAATTATGGAATGCTGTTCCTTTTTCAGCGGCGGTTATATCGCTTTCGGACAGGAAATTAGGCTTTTTAAGAATTTTGTTAAAAATCTTATTATCCCTGTGGGCGAAGTCGGACGCGCTGATTTTTTGCGGTAAGGATGACAGCGGAGCGTTCTTGTATTTAAACTCTATTCTCGATTTAAACTGCTCTAAAAACTCGCTGTTTATTTCAGCTTCCTCGTCAACGGAATTCTCAACGGAAATCTCATCGTGTACAATATCCTCTGTTTCTCCGTTGTCAATAATCGATACCTTCCAAGGCTTATATTCCTCTTTATAGTAAGTGTAATCGGGTTCGTTATTAATACGGATGTTGCAGGAGGGATTAGTTAAAGCGCAGGTAAACAGCCAATCGCTGTAGGAACTCATATTCTTAACCGCGTAGGAGGAAATCGGATAGCTCGCGATTTTACTCTCTAAATTCGTAAGATACTTTTGCGGATCTTTATTAACGGAAGTAATAATCAGCCTTTCCTTAGCTCGTGTTAAGGCTACGTAAAGTATTCTCATCTCCTCGGAAATCATCATATCCTTCTGCATAAGCGAGAGGATTTTTCTCTGAGGAGTATCGAACTTTAGAATGTCTTTTTTTATCCTGAAGCCTATTCCGTTTTCGCTGTTTAAAACAAGGTCATAGGCGGTATCTCTCAGGTTAAACTCGGTAGATGTGCTGGAGATAAAGCATATCGGGAACTCTAAACCCTTACTGGCGTGGATACTCATAACCTTAACGGCGTTACGGCTTGAATCGGTAATATCGTTTACGGAGTTAAGGATAGTGCCCTTATCCTTCATCCTGTTTATATAATTCATAAACGCGGTAAGGGTTTTGTATCCGTTTTCGGCATATGAGCGCGCGTAGCTTTGGAGAAGATAGATATTATTTACGTTGAACTTTTCCCCCGCCATCGCTACGCAGTCAAAGCCCGTCATATTCAAAATAATACCGATAAGCCTGTCAACAGTTGTGGTTACGCAGAGCGTTCTGAGCTTATCGAGAAGCTCAATAAACTTAAGGCATTTCTTATCATCGCTGTTTTTAAGCGCGATATATAGCGGAGATTTTCTGTCGGATATTCTCAGCTTCGCTATATCGCCGCTTGTAAAAGAAAACATCGGGCTCATCAGCACGGATAACAGCGGTATATCCTGTACGGGGTTATCAATTATACTTAGGAAATTAAGCATAAGCTTTATTTCGGGCGCGTCAAAAAAGCTGTTTTTCTCCTGGGAAATAGTCGGAATACCGCTTTTTATCAGCTCGTTAACGAACGTAACCGCTCGGCGGGTTTCACCCCTTGGACTTCTTAATAGTATCGCTATATCGCCGAAAGTAGCTGTACGGGTACTGTCACCGTCTTTTACCTGGAGCTTTTCCTCGAAAATCAGCTTATATATCTTTTCGGCTACCTTTTTAGCCTCTAAGCTGAGTTCGGTTTCGTTATTCTCAACGTCTATTTCAGAGGAGTTAATAAGCATAAGCTCCATATTAGGACTGTTGTTTTCGGGGTAAGAGGCTCCGCAGACAAGCTTTTCCTCGTTGGTATACTCAAGCCCTCCGACATCAGCGGACATCAGCGTTGAGAAGATAAAATTACACGCTTCGGTAATACCGAGACGGCTCCTGAAATTTCTATCGAGGATAATTTTCGCGGGGTAATTATTATCTTCCGAATTATAACCCATATACTTATTCTTATAATTAATAAAAATCTCGGGTTTAGCCTGGCGGAAGCCGTAAATACTCTGTTTAACGTCACCGACTACAAAGAGATTGTTTTTATTATGCGTTACGGCTCTGAACAGTAAATCCTGTACTTCGTTTATATCCTGGAATTCGTCCACGAGAACGGCGTCGAACATAGAAGATATTTCCTCGGAAATATCGGTATATACGTATTCGCCGTCCTTACACTCACAAAGCAGGTTCACCATCAACGTCTCGATATCGGCGAAGTCGAGAATGTTTTTCTCTGCTTTAAGCGCGGAAAACTCAGCTCGGAACTCTTTAACACACGTAAAAAACATTTTAATAATCGGATAGAGTTCTTTGGTTATAGTGTTAATACTGTCGATATCCTTATTAAACAGCGCGCCGAGCTTTTTTATCTCATCCTTATAATTATTGCGTAGGTTTTTAATAATTTCTTTATAATTATCGTCAGAAGCGCCTCTGAATGTCGGAAATCTTCCAAACGCGGCATTATCTACAGCGTTCTTAATACTGTTCCAATCACCTGAATTTAAAGCTTTAAGAATACCGTCGAAAACCATAGCGTCGGCTTTAAGAGTATCGGAAAGCTTAGTAAGCTGTTCGGGCTTTAAAATCTCGTCCTTTTCAAGATATGAAAAGGCGGTTGATAAAAGCTTATCGCAGTAAAAAACACATTCCTCCGAATACTTAACAACGTAGTCAAAATACGGTGTATTTTCAAACGGAATATCGTCATACAGAGAAAGCATCTTATCCATCCAGTTATCCATAAACGGAATAGAGGTCAGGAAGTTATATGTGTTTACGATATGATTCCTGAGATTGTCGTCGTTTCTGTATGTACAGGTCGAATTTACGAGCTCTTTAAAATCGGAGCTGTTTTCGTTATAGAATTTTTCAAGAGTATTGTCGAGCGCCTTTGAACGCAGGATATTAAGCTCGCCGTCGTCGGCGATTCTGAAATCGCTTTGAATACCAAGCTTATAGAAATACCTTCGTACAAATTCTGTGCAGAATCCGTCGATTGTTGATATCATCGCGCTGTAGAGAAGCTGTTTCTGACGCAGGAGGTATTTATTGTACGGATCGTCCAGTAAAAGATTGTTTAAAGCCGCTTCGATACGTGAACGCATTTCTGCGCTTGCCGCTCGGGTAAAAGTAACTATCAACATTCTGTCGATAGAAACGGGGTTTTCTTTATCGGTAATTGAGTCAATAATTCTCTGAACGAGTACGGCGGTTTTACCTGAACCCGCCGCCGCGGAAACGAGTACAGAACCCGCGCGCGCGTTTATAGCGTCCTTTTGAGCGTCAGTCCATTTTACATCAGGCATCCGTTTCATCTCCTTCCCCGAGTTTATTGTACACTTGCTTAGCGGTAGCGTCGCTTCTGAATTTATAGTCGTCCTCGTACGTATGCAGACATACGCTGTCGTAAGGACAATAAGCGCAGCCGTCCACTATACCCTTAACGGGTACAGCCTCGATATTTCCATTTAATAGCTCTTTTCCCATACTCTTTACGGTGTCGTCGAGATGCTTAAAGATTATATTGAACTGTTCGGATGAGGCAAGAGTATCGGAATACTTTCCGTCCTCAACCTTCTTAGAAAGCTTAATAAACTTTCCGAGCCTGTCCATATGCTCCAAAACCTCTTTATCATTCAGCACCAGTCCGTTCATACGGAAATCCTTATCAAGCTGGGCTGTAATGCTTTCGGACGTAGTATATTTATCGCCGTCTATATCCTTAGCCGCCGACGGCATATAAAGTATACCAGCGGGAATCAAGTCTTTTTTATAATAGTCCTTACCGTTCTCTATTACGCAACGCAGGTATAAAAGCATTTGCAGATTTATACCGTACAGAATTTCGTAAAGCTTAAACTGTTTATTGCCTGTTTTATAATCGACAATACGGATATAGCTTTCCTCATCGTTTTTATCGTAGGTATCGACTCTGTCAACAAAGCCCTTAACGCTTACGCTTCGGCTGTCGTCGATATCGAGCTTATACGGTGGAATATCGCCGTTATCTCCAATACTCAGCTCAAAATCCGCGGGAATAAAATCCGAGTACATAAGCTGGCGGACAAGCTCCTTAATAAGCGCGAATATATTAATTTTCAGCCTTTCAAAAATCGCTATAAAACTATCAGTTTTATCCTCCAATCCGCCGAAGGTTTCCTCGGCATATTCAAGAAGAATACTGTCTATTGACTCTTTAATACTTTCGTCGGAAAGGCTATTGAGCGCTTCTTTATTATTCTTTTTAAGAAATTTCTCAAGGAAATAATGTACGATATTACCGAACTGAATACTGTCTATAGAAGCCTGTCTACGCTCCTTGGCTCTAAGCCCGTAATTACAAAAATACTGGAAAGGACATAGATTATACTTCTCAATCTGGGAGGCTGAAACGCTCATATTTTTTCTAAAGAGTTTCTCGCTGATTTCTTTATCCTCTATTTTAAAAGGTTTATTCTTCAGAGCGTTCTCTATTTTTTCAAGAGTATCGCAATAATCCGCGTCGGATTTATAATAGCTTTTCAGCGCGTTTATGTATTCATTGTTAAGATTAATGTTTTTAGAAAGATACTCGAACGCCTGCTGTTTTGAATACAGCTGCGTACCCTCGTTAAAATCGGAGTATACGCTGTGTTTTCTATTCGGAAACAGACTTACAATATCGTTATAAATCACGGACGGTTCAAAGTTTTCGCCCGTAAAGTCGGAGGTATATGTAGATACAAATATCTTTTCCGAGGCTGAGGATAAAACGCAGTAAATAAGATATTTCTCGTGACTTGAGAGCTGTTCAAGGCTGTCGGTAAGCGGAAGATTGTTTTCTATAAGAATACGCCGTTCGGTTTCGGAGAACACCCCCGATGTTTTAGGGATAAGAGGAAATAATCCGTCAACAGCGCCAAGAATAAACACAGCCTTAGAACCGCTTAACAGCGCGCGGTCAGCTTCGGCGACACTTATCTCATCCTGGTATCTCGGAATATCGGCAAGCTTAATATCGGAGAGCTTATAGTCGAGATATTCCTTATACTTCTTCAGGCTGATTTCTTTATCGGTTAAAACCGCCGAAAGCTTTTCAAGGGTTTCAATAATAAGATTATACACTCTTACCTGCTCATTAGCCTCGAACACCAAGCCTTCGCTTTCGAGCTTATCGTAGAGCGTATCAACTAAACTCTCTATCTCAAAATCGTTCATAAGCTTGTATAAAGCCTTAGAGATTTCAGTACCTTTTTTACCCTTACAATTATTTATAAAATCAAGTATCGGATTTATAATATAGGCTCTGGTATTCTCGATTTCCTTTAGTTTTTCTATATCCGAGCTGTTTAAGGTATCGAATCCCGAGGGGTTATTCTTAAACTCCTTTTTAAAATCGGAACGGTCGATATTCCATACATATATATAGTTTTCAAAATCGGCAATCTGCGTATCAGTCAGCTTAAACAGACCTGTTTTCAGCGTAGAGAGGAGAATATCCTTGTCGAAATTGCTTAAAGCCGTTTCAATTAAACCCGATACAAACCATATAACAGGTTGGGTAAATATATCTTTCGGAACATCCATAAAATAAGGAATATCGTATTTTTCGAGCGCGGTATCAAGCACACCGCTGTATTTGGAAATATCGCGTGTTATTACAACTATATCCTTATAATTATAGTTTTTGTTCACAACTAGGCTTCTGATTTTACGCGCCGCAAAATTCACCTCGTCGTAAATATCAAAGGCTGTATAGGTTTCTATATCGTCGGCTGATTTTTCGAATCTATTATTATTTATTCTGAAAATGTTTTTTTCTAAAAAGGAAATATCTTCCTTGTCGGAACGCAAAAACTTATCAAATACCAAATCAGGTTTAACGTCTATCCCGTTATTCTCGGCTATGCTTTTTACAAGCTTATATGTACGGTTTGTTGTTTCAAAAATTTCGTTGTGCTTGTCGTTTACATCGAGATTGAGCGCGATGTAAAAATCCTTGCTCTGAACCATAAGAAGTCTTATAATATCGAGCTGTTGGTATGTAAAACGTGAAAAAGAATCTACTACAACTGTATAGCCCTCGAATAATCTTTCACTTTCGAGAATATCCTTTAGCCTGTTAAGACTCTCTAAGGGGTCGATATACGACTTCTCTAGTAAAGCCTCATACGCGTTTAGAACAAGCGCGGTTTCGCAAAGCTTCTTTTTCAGGGTATCGTTATCTATTTTCTCGGCGGCGGTCTCGAGCATATCAGGGCTTATATTGTCCTTTTTAAATTCCTTTAGAGAGGATATCATAAGTTCTAAAACCGATTTACGGGTTTTTGAAGAGGTGAACATTTCCATGCTGTCCGAGGTTTCCTCGATAGCTCTGCTCATAATAATTCTGCGGATACCGTCATCAATCACGTTCTCGGGGATATTACCAGTATTATTAAAAACATAATTGCATAATCTCGAAAAGCCGAAAACAAGCACATCTCTCGAAAGCTTAGGCCCTAAGGCTTCTAAAAAAGCTGTTTCCGTTTCAAACGAGCTCTGGTCAGGTACAAGCATAAGGAGCTTTTTATCGCCGTTTCTACGCTTTTCCGATATTATATCTACGGCTTTCGCGGTTTTACCGCTGCCGCTTTTTCCAAGGATAAATTGAAGCATAATTACACTTCCTTTTTATTATTTCTTCTATATTGTAACACAACAGATGTCCCATAAATGGTGCTAAGAGAAAAAAGAACAGATTTTTTCAAAATATTCTACTGCCTTAAATTTAAACTCGTAGTCATTACCTGTCATAATATTATACTCGTCATCGCCAGTATTTTCTTTTAAAGAATTATAATCCGTACTCGAACCGACGCACATTGACGGATACATAACACACCACCAGTTATGACCTTCTCCTTTTCCGATCGTTATACGCAACGCATTGTAAAAGCCCGAAGGCATAGTAACCTTGTCGTAGTATCTCGTATTAAAATACATATGCTTTATTTCAGCTTTTACAGGATAATTATAACCGTTTCTTACTATTTCGTTCTTCGCTGTATTCGCTATAGACTGGAGATTATTTGCCGTTAATCTTTCCGCCTCATCTTTATTTCGAGCTTTTAAGTAAATACTTTCGGTGTATTCCAAGACCTTATCCCTGACTTTAAGCTTTAAAGCCTGGTCGGATTCAGAGTCGGAATTAGCGAGAATATGAAGTCTGAAAACCTCGCCACTGATATTCTTACACTGCGCGTTAAACGGTATCATCGAGATGATTATACATATAATCGTGGAGATACAAACGGATTTAATAATATTTTTCATATAAAAAACCTGCCTTAATTCTGTGTACCAGAATTATTGACAGGTTTTTATAATTTAATCAATTACTTCGCAACCGCTCTTAACAGGCTCGCACAAGAACACGTAATCGTAAGTTTCTTTTAACTTATCAACACATTTCTCGGCTTTTTTGCGATTGTTGAAAACTGAGAATACAGCCGAACCCGATCCGCTCATACAAGCGCCGAGCGCCTTATTTTTCAGCATAATTTTCTTAATCTCGTTAATAGGCTCTAAATCAAGCGCTATTTCAAAATCATTTAGCATTGAGGACGTCACCATATAAATGTCCCTGGCGTAAACAGCTCTTACCATTTCCGCGGTAAACTCGGGGTGGCTCAGATTCGCGCTGTCTATTCTCGAATACGCCTCAGCCGTACTTACGCTGAACTCGGGCTTACAGATAACAATATCACATTTCGGCATACTGACCATTTTCTTTAAATCAGTACCTGTGCCGCTCGCAAGACGAGTACCGCCTACTATACAGAACGGGATATCCGCGCCGATTTTTGAGCCGATTTCGCATAGCTCGCTTTCTTTAAGGTATGTAGAAAACAGCTTATTGAGAGCGATTATAACAGCCGCTCCGTCCGCGCTTCCTCCCGCAAGCCCAGCCTGGGTGGGAATATTTTTATCAATCGTGATTCTGATGCCCGTGTTTTCAGTTTTGGTATAATTGAAGAACGCTTCGGCACATTTATACGCGATATTTTTCTCGTTACAGGGAACTCCCTCGTAATCGCAGAGAATTTCTATACCGCCGTTTTCGGTTGTTTCAACGGTAATATAATCGTAAAGACTTACCGCCTGCATTACCATACTGACGTCATGGTAGCCGTCAGCTCTGCGTCTTAAAACATCCAGGGAAAGATTTATTTTAGCAGGTGCTTTAACCTTTACTTTCATTTTTCAGTTCCTCAACAAATTCTTCAATTCGTTTTAAAGCTATTTTTATATTTTTAAGCGACTGAGCATAGGATATACGCACAAATCCCTCTCCCGATTCGCCGAAGGCTGTTCCGGGTACAACGGCGATTCTTTTCTCCTTAACAAGACGGGTAGCGAATTCCTCGCTGGATAGCCCAGTTGACTTTATACACGGGAAAGCGTAAAAAGCTCCGAGAGGTTCAAAGCAGGTAAGCCCGATTTCGTTAAGCTTGCCGACAATAAGGCGGCGTCTTATATCGTAGTCGCTTCTCATTTCCTCAACGTCGTGGTCGCCGTTTCTAAGCGCCTCAATAGCCGCGTACTGGGCAGTAGTCGGCGAGGACATTATTCCGTACTGGTGGAGTTTCGTTATCTGTCCTACTATCTCCTTAGGTCCTAAGGCATAGCCTAAACGCCAGCCTGTCATCGCGTAAGCCTTGGAGAAACCGCTTATTACAACGGTTCTCTCCTTCATACCGTCAATTTCAGCGATACTGACGTGGTTTTTGTTACCGTAGGTAAGCTCGCCGTAAATCTCGTCGGAAACTACGATCAAGTCGTTCTTAATAATTACTTCCGCGATAGCTTCCAAATCAGCGCGTTCCATTACAGCGCCCGTGGGGTTATTCGGGAACGGTAATACCAAAATCTTTGTTTTATCCGTTACGGCGTTTTCAAGCTCTTCCTTAGTAAGTCTGAAATTATTTTCGGCTTTTGTTTCGATTATAACAGGTTTACCGCCCGACATATATGTAAGAGGTTTATAGCATACAAACGCGGGCTCGGGAATCAGCACCTCGTCACCCCTGTTGACAAGAGTTCTAAGCACTAAATCAATAGCCTCGCTTCCGCCGACCGTTACAAGGACTTCATCCTCGGCGTTATAAGAAAGATTAAAACGTCTTTTATAATAATTGCAAATTTCTTTTCTAAGCTCGATAAAACCTTTATTCGGCGTATACCAGGTCTTTCCTTTCTCGAGCGATTTGATACCCGCCTGGCGGATATGCCACGGAGTCTGGAAATCAGGCTCGCCTATCGAGAGGGATATTACGTTATCCATCTCTACGGCTATATCGAAAAACTTTCTTATTCCTGAGGGCTTAACCTGTTTAATTTTATCATTTAAAAAATTCTGATAATCTATCACAGGATCATACTCCTCCCGTCGGGTTCATCTTCGTCAACTAAGCTTAAACCGCCGACTTTATATGTTTTCAGCATAAAGTGCGTAGCTGTAGCGTTAATTCCCTCAACGCACGAGATTTTACGCGCTACAAAGGAAGCGACTTCCTGCATGGTAGCGCCTTTTACCATAACGGAAAAATCGAACGCTCCCGCCATTAAGTACATCGAGCTGACTTCCTCAAAAGCCATAATACGCTTGGCGATTTCGTCAAAGCCCTTTTCTTTCTGCGGAGTAACCTTGAGCTCGATTATCGCGGTTACGCCCGCGTCGGGAACTTTCTCCCAGTCCACAATAGCCTGGTAGCCTTTAATAACGCCGCTCTGCTCGTATTCTTTTATCTGAGCGTTTATATAATCCTCGGGTTCTCCCAGCATAAGAGAGAGCTCTTTAGAATTAAAACTGCTGTTTTCGCTTAGTATTTCAAGTAATTTATCCATAGTAACCTCCATTTGGTTTTTTTATTATACTGTTTGTAAAGTAGGATTGTCAACCTTAGCTTCAATATCAACGCATATTGATACAGCAAGGCAGAATAAGATGTTTCTGTCATTTGTTACGTTAAGCTCGTAGCACTTATTCTCGCTGAAGCTTATCCTATGGCCCGCTACAAGAGAATTATCCGAATCAATAATATCGAATATATTCGTAACGATATCCCCTCTTATAAGCCACGAATTGCCGTAGAAATAGCACGACGGGGTTTTTGAGCTTGTATTAACAAAAAATTTAATATTGTAGTTTCCCGATGAAATCGAGAACGCCTTTAACGCGGGCAAAGGCAGTCTGTGGATTTTAACTACAACACGACCGCTTATGTCGGATATATGACAGGTGTTTTTTGAACCCGTTACATAATATTTTTCCTTGCCCTGCTCGTCAAATATAACAAACAGGCTTTCGCCGACTGTTTTATCACGTTTAATATAAAACTTCATATACATCACCGATATTATTATTTACAGAATATATTCAGATATAAGTAAAAAAATATATCGTAAGTAACCTTACGATATATTATAAATCAAAATATGAATTTTTACAATAGCAAATATCTAAATTAAATGCCTTGGAATACGATGTTTTCTCAGCATATAATGCTCGCCCATAAGCGGTTCGTACTTATTAAGGTAAATGCTCGTCATTCCCAGCATATACCAGAACCACATTACCATAAAGCTGATGTCATAAAGCAGCGCTTTTTCAAACAGCGAGTACACCAGATATCCGCAGCAAAAAGCAAACAGACACGGCAGTATATCCTGCGAACCCGCGTTTTGCCGTTTAAACAGGTTAACCACAATATGCTTTCCGAATTTCAGTCCCCATATCGCGAATATCAAAAATCCGACAATACCCGTCGATACCAAAGTCGTCAGATATCCGTTATGTATATCGCTGTTATGGTAACTAAGATCAAGGGTGCCGTTTAGGTATTTCTGGCTGTACTCGATAATATTACCGTTGCTTATTCCGAATACGGGAGATATTTTAAACAGCTCAAAGCTTTCTCTGATAAGCTTTAAACGTCCGCTGTCTATATTTTTATTCTCGTGGGTAAAGGTAATAGCTTCCTCGTTTGTTTTTTCGTTAATCGCTACTACGACCTTTTTATCGACCCTGCTTGACTTTACAAGCTGGGAAAAGCCTCGCTGACAAACAGATCTTACCATAAACGCGGCGAAAACAACGTACACCGCCGCGATCAGCACCGCGACTGTCTTTATAAAAAACTGACGTTTTTTCATTCTCGCGGAGCTTGAGAAATATATAAATACCAATGTGAAAATTACATAACATACAAAAAGCGTAAACGACGCGTTAGAGTCGCATAGAATCAGCGAGAACAAATCAACGGATAAGCATATCGCGATCCATATCCTGCTGACTCTTGTACGTTTAGCCTTAATAAGGAAATCGGGCTTCATTACAAGATGACAGCATACTATCGAAACAACCGAAATAAATCCGAGGATATTCGGGTTGATATAAACGCCTGTGTATCTGTTCTCAAAGATAATAAATTTAATCCACATCCACTCGAATCTTACGCCCATCATCATTAAAGCGAATCCGATTGAGCCAAGTATCGAGGTAGCGTAAATCACGAATTTACAAACCTTATATAATTCCGCTCTCGGGTTAAAACCCTTTTCGGTATGTATACCATAAAATATAAAGAAGCATATACTTATATGCAGCAGCATTACAACATTATATCCGAAGCTTAAAAAACTCGATGTAATATTAATAAGCATAGTAAGAAGATTCACGCCCAGGAATAACACTATCCATAGTCCGAAACGTAACCTGTCGAAGCAATTATCTTTAAATATCTTATAGAATACTAAATATACTCCCCAGATAAACAGAAAGACAAGACAAACATACGCGGGGATCTGAACAAACGCTATATTACAGAAGAACAGGACTATTAAATAGCTTAACCTGAACTTTGACGGGTTTTTCAGGGTTTCTTTAAACTTCGACATTTATCTCGCCTCCTTATACAGAATTTTTTATCTTAATGGAAAAGAACCTCTTTTACCGTCTTAAGCATTAAGTAAAGGTCATTTCTGAAACCGAACGATTTAATATACAGGATATTATAGTGCATCTTCTTCGGAAGAATAATACCGATATAATCCTCGTCGATATTGGTGCTTGTTTCAAGCATCCTGTCCTCATTTTTAAACTTAATACTCGCTAAGCTCGTAATACCCGCGGGCATTAAAAGAGTTGAATACATAACAGGTGTATATCGGTCAACATACTTAGGGACCTCGGGCCTTGTACCTACAAAGCTCATCTCGCCCTTTAAAACGTTGAAAATCTGCGGCAACTCGTCGAGACGATATTTTCTGAGAAAATGACCGATTTTTGTAATACGGTTGTCTCCGAGAGATGTAACGAGCGCGCCCATCTTATCCGCGTTTTCTACCATAGTTCTGAATTTATAAATCTTGAAGCGCTTATTATAGGTTGTTACTCTTATCTGTTTATAAAGAATAGGTCCGCGCGAGGTAAGTTTTACCGCCAGAGAAATTATAATAATAGGAATTATCAGTAAAATAATAAGAATAAGCGATATAAGAATATCAAAAACTCTTTTAATTACTATACTGCTTTTTTTCTCTTTAAGTATGTCATAATATTTTTTTACAGCGCTGTTTTGAAATTCCTCAGGAAGTTCATCAAAAGGAAGCAACATATACTCCTCCATATCCTTATCTAAAAATATATTATACAACAATACTCCACATTAATTCATCATATGATTATAGCTCAAAAAAGCAAATATTTCAAGTTATTTTTTGTTTTTCTATTTATTTATGTAATAAATGAAAAAACCGACGGCAGAAACCGTCGGCTTTTTAGGTAATTTTATGGAGTAATCAAAACTTTCTCTTCTCTTGTCTTAAATACATTTTAACATATAATTATAAAATGTCAACAGTTTTTTATAAATTCATTAAAAAAAACTATTAATTTTTCTTTTATTTACAAATTATAATGCTTGACGAACGGGCGTAAGTAGTGTAAAATTATATATAAAGTAAGGAGATAAAGTATGGATAATTCTTTTTCACCCGACCTCATTACTTTAATTGATGAGAACGGTATTGAACATAATTTTGAAATACTTGACCGCATTGAAGAAAACGACAAACAGTATTTCGCTTTAATGCCCGTTTACGAAAATAACGAGGATATGCTTTATTCCAGCGGAGAGTATACTATCCTTGAAGCGATAGACGTAAACGGCGAAGAACAGCTCGCTGAAGTTGAGAACAGCGATTTAAGACGCGAGCTTTCGGAAATATTCGAGAATCGTTTTAATGAAATGTTTTACGAAGATTAAGAAGTTTTTTATTTCCTGCCTGTCTCGTGTATGCAATTAGAATAACCCTACAACATTTAAATCGGGAGCTGATCTCTTTTTGCGGTGTGCAGACCTCTCCGTTTCGGAACGTTGGGAGTACTAAAACAAAAAGGAGGCACCCACCTGTCCTATGGTAGGCAGGTTATTAGTATTGCTTTCGAACAGGCGGGATTTTTACATTTTTTATTGGGAGATATAATATGAAAATTTCAGTTTTAGGAACAGGACGCTGGGGCAGCTGTATCGCCTGGTATCTTGACAGAATAGGAAACGAGGTCGTATCGCGCGGACTTGAAAACGCGCCTGATTTCAGACAGCTATACGAAACCCATAAAAATGATTACCTTACCTTTCCCCCGTCAATCGAGGTTACGAGCGATTTGGAATACGCCGTAAACAGAGCGGAGGTTATTATAATTTCGATTTCCTCCCAGCATTTACGCGACTATATGAGTGAAATAAGCAAGTATAATCTTGACGGCAAGATATTCGTGCTCTGTATGAAGGGCGTTGACGTAAAAAGCGGTAAAAGACTTTCGGAAGTTATGGAAGAATTTGTCGATACCGATAAAACTCCCGTTGCGGTTTGGGTAGGCCCGGGACATCCGCAGGATTACGTCCGCGGTATTCCCAACTGTATGGTTATCGACAGCAAAAATCAAGAAGTTAAGGAAAAGCTTGTTAAAGAATTCACTTCTGATTTAATCAGATTCTACATAGGCACCGACTTAATCGGAAACGAAATCGGCGCGGCGGCTAAGAACGTAATAGGTATCGCCGCTGGATTCTTAGACGGTCTTAATATGACGTCCTTAAAGGGCGCTTTAATGTCAAGAGGCACAAGAGAAATAAGCCGTTTAATTAAAGCTTGCGGCGGTTCACAAATGAGCGCGTACGGTCTTTGCCACTTAGGCGATTACGAAGCTACGCTGTTTTCCCCTTGGAGCCACAACAGAAAGTACGGTGAAGACTTAGCGAAAGGCGTTAAATTTGAAAAGCTCGCCGAGGGTGTTATGACTTCCAAAGCGCTTATGAAGCTCGCCGAGAAGCACAATGTAGATGTTCCGATAGTTAACGGAGTATACAACGTGCTTTTTAATGATAAGGAAATCAAGGACGAGTTAGCTAAGCTATTTCTCAGAGATGTAAAATCGGAGTTTTAATATGAAAACAGCAATTGTATATTACTCAATGGGCGGAAATACCGAATTCGCCGCGAAAAAAATCGCCGATAGAATCGGCGCGGATTTAATAAGAATAGAACCCGAAAAAGCTTATCCCGATAAAGGCTTCAAAAAGTTCCTTTGGGGAGGGAAAAGCGCTGTTATGGGCGATACTCCTAAGCTTCTCCCCTATGAATTTGACGCTGATAAATACGACTGTATTATTTTCGGATATCCTGTATGGGCTAGCAACTTCACTCCGCCGATTAAAACCTTTATCAAAGCGAATATGGAAAAGATTTACGGTAAACAGTTCGCTGTATTTGCCTGTTCGATGGGCGGTGGCGCTGAGAAATCATTTGACAAACTTAAAAGCTTTCTGCTTATAAATGATTTTAAAGCTAAGCTAAGCTTAATCGACCCTAAGGATAAACCGAGCGAGGAAAATGATAAAAAGATAGATTCTTTTATTTCTGATTTAGAAAAATAAATTATTACAATATTAAAGGCAGGTTCATAGAACCTGCCTTGCTTATTATACTGTTGTATATTAGTACATTCCGCCCATATCGGGTTGAGCCATAGGAACGGGATTTTCTTCCTTAATATCGGCAACTAAGGATTCTGTGGTAAGAACCATAGCCGCTACGGAAGAAGCGTTCTGGATAGCTGAACGTGTTACCTTAGCTGGGTCAACAATACCTGCTTCGAGCATATCCGTATACTCCTCGGTAAGAGCGTTATAGCCGTAACCGGGCTTATTGGCTTTCTTAATATTCTCTACGATTACAGAGCCTTCAAGTCCCGCGTTGGACGCGATCTGACGAAGCGGAGCTTCTAAAGCGCCGAGAACAATCTGCGCGCCTGTCTTTTCGTCGCCGTCAACTGTATCAATATACTTCTCTACAGCGGGGATTGTATTCATAAGAGCGATTCCGCCGCCCGCTACGATACCTTCCTCAACGGCAGCCTTAGTAGCCGCGAGAGCATCCTCGATACGGAGCTTCTTCTCTTTCATCTCGATCTCAGTAGCCGCGCCTACCTTGATAACAGCTACACCGCCTGCGAGCTTAGCGAGACGCTCCTGGAGCTTCTCACGGTCGAAGTCGGAAGTAGTTGTTTCAATCTGGGAACGGATCTGACCTACACGAGCTTTAATAGCTTCCTGATCACCAGCGCCGTCTACGATAATAGTATTCTCTTTATCAACCTTAACCTGACGGGCTGTGCCGAGCTGGTCAAGAGTTACGTCAGCGAGCTCTAAGCCGAGTTCGGATGTAATAACAGTACCGCCTGTAAGAGTCGCGATATCCTGGAGCATTTCCTTACGTCTGTCGCCGAATCCGGGAGCTTTAACAGCTACGCTGTTGAGTGTTCCGCGGAGCTTATTAAGTACAAGGTTTGTAAGAGCGTCGCCTTCTACATCCTCGGCGATAATAAGGAGCTTTCTGCCGCTTTTAGCAACAGGCTCAAGAACAGGAAGGAGTTCCTGGATAGAGCTGATTTTCTTATCAGTAATAAGGATAAGGGGTTCGTCAAGCTCAGCAATCATTTTCTCGGTATCTGTTACCATATAAGGAGCGATATAACCTCTGTCGAACATCATACCCTCAACAACCTCGCTGTAGGTTTCGGCAGTTTTGCTCTCCTCAACAGTGATAACGCCGTCTGTGCTAACCTTTTCCATAGCCTCGGCGATAAGCTTTCCGATAAATTCGTCAGCGGAGGAAACTGTCGCTACACGCGCGATATCCTTAGAACCGCTAACCTGTGTGCTGTTCTCTTTAAGAGCCTCTACCGCAACGTCAACAGCCTTAGCGATACCCTTTTTAAGAATCATCGGGTTAGCGCCCGCGGTAACGTTCTTCATACCTTCCGTGATTAACGCCTGAGCGAGTAATGTCGCGGTAGTAGTACCGTCGCCCGCTACATCGTTAGTCTTAATACTTACCTCTTTAACGAGCTGAGCGCCCATATTCTCGAAAGCGTCGTCAAGCTCGATTTCCTTGGCGATTGTAACGCCGTCGTTTGTAATAAGCGGAGCGCCGAATCTCTTATCAAGCACTACGTTTCTGCCCTTAGGGCCTAATGTGATTTTAACTGTATCAGCGAGCTGATCGATACCGCTTTTTAAAGCTTTACGAGCGTCCTCGCCGTATGCGATTTGTTTAGCCATAATATTTTACCTCCATAAAATTTATTCTATTAGATTATTCAACAGTTGCTAAAATATCGGACTGGCGAACGATTGTAAGCTCCTCGCCGTCGATTTTAACGTCTGTGCCCGCGTACTTGGAAGCGATAACCTTATCGCCGACCTTTACGTACATTTCGATCTTCTCGCCGTCTACAACTCCGCCCGGTCCTACGGCTATTACTGTAGCGAACTGGGGTTTTTCCTGAGCTGAGGATGTGAGAATTAAGCCGCCTACTGTCTTTTCCTCGGCTTCCTCTACCTTGAGCACAACTCTGTCAAGTAATGGTTTAACTGTCATATATGATTCCTCCTTAAAATAACCAAAATCTGTAAATTAGCACTCTAACTTCTTGAGTGCTAATTATATTATAGCTCATATTTTAAAAAAATCAAGTGCAATTTGACTTTTTTTGACTTACAAATAATATTTTTTGTACATTCTCAAAACGCCTTTATATATAAAGGAAAGAATTAAATGTAAAAAATTCTTAATAAATGTTGCAATATATCGCTATTTATTATAAAATATATGTTGGTGTGTTTTTAAATGCCTAAAATATTACGGGCGTTTTTATTAAGAATAAGCTCCTTTTCCTCATCGGAAATATTAAGCGAGTTCATTATTTCGATATTTTCTTTTAAATCGCTCCACGGATAATCGCTTGCGTAAAGAATTTTATCCGCGCCGTGATTTTTTATAATACGCTCGAACTGAGATTTTTTATCTTTGTTAAAGCACAGTACAACTGCCGTGTCGAAATAAACAGGCTTGCCGACAAGATATTTCTCTACATCATCATATAAATCGATCCCGCCCATATGCGCGAGTATAATGCGCGGTTCAACGTCATAGTTTCCGTTATATACACGCTCAATCAATTTCGCGGTTTCTTTCGGAGTACAATGCACATCGTCAGGATAAGCGACATCTACTCCCGCGTGGATCGTAACATACATATCGAGTTCAACGGTGTTTTTTACGATATTATAAATTCTATCGTCGTTTATATATGTTTCCTGGTAATCGGGATGAAGCTTTATTCCTTTAAAGCCCATAGCTTTAAGAGTTTTAAGCCTTCCCCTTATATCATCATTATCGGGATGAATACCGCCGAAAGAAAATATATTTTCCTCATTATTTAAAATTTGAGCGAATTTATTGATAGAGTCAAACTGCGACGGCTTGGTACATACGGGAAGAACTACCGAAATATCTGTACCAGATTTATTCATCTTTTCCCTTAAATCGCTGAGCTTTCCGTTGCCGTAGGAATCTATATTTCCTTTTTCCATTAAGTACGGAATAGTTTTTTCGGCTATCTTATCGGGAAAAACATGAGTATGGAAATCTATTATCAAATTAAACACCTCTTTTTTTACACAGTAAACATTATAGTATTTTATTATAAAATATGCAATATATAATTTAAGCCTTAGGAGGCGTAAAGATGAAAAACAAAAAACTTATGATTGGAAACGAAGCTGTATCACGCGGTCTTTACGAAGGCGGCGTTAATGTCGTTTCGAGTTACCCAGGTACTCCGTCTACGGAAATCACCGAGTTTATCTCTAAATACGACGACGTTTACAGCGAATGGGCTCCGAATGAAAAGGTAGCTATGGAGGTAGCTTTCGGCGCGTCATTAGCGGGCAAAAGAAGCTGCTGCTGTATGAAGCACGTAGGACTTAACGTAGCCGCCGATCCGTTGTTTACACTTTCGTACACGGGCGTTACGGGCGGTATGGTAGTATGCGTCGCGGACGACCCCGCTATGCACTCGAGCCAGAACGAGCAGGATTCCCGCCACTATGCTATAGCCGCGAAGGTTCCTATGTTAGAGCCCGCGGATTCATCGGAGGCGTACGCTTTCGCAAAAAGCGCGTTTGAGCTTTCCGAAAAATTCGACACTCCCGTACTTTTCAGAATGTGCACAAGAATGGCACATTCCCAGAGCATTGTAGAAATCGGCGAAAGAGAAGATTTTAAGGGCTACGATTACGAAAAGAAGCCCTGGAAATACATAATGGCTCCCGCTAACGCTTTAAAGCGTCATCCGTTCGTTGAGGAGCGTACCAATAAGCTTACTGAGCTTGCGGAAAATTGCCAGTACAACCGCGTAGAGATGAGCGATACAAAACTCGGTATCATTACCGCGGGCACTTGCTATCAATATGTTAAGGAAGTATTCGGCGACAGCGTAAGCATACTTAAAATAGGTATGATCAATCCCCTGCCCGTTAAAATGATAAAAGACTTCGCAAGCAAGGTTGACCGCCTTGTCGTTGTTGAGGAACTCGATCCGATTATCGAAACTCATTGTAATAACATCGGCGTTAAGGTTGAGGGCAAGAGCTTATTTACAAACATCGGCGAATTCAGCCAGCAGACTATCCGTGAGGTACTTCTTAACGAGAAAACAGAGTCCGTTTCAGCTGACAGCGAGATTCCCGTAAGACCTCCCGTTATGTGCTCAGGCTGTCCTCACAGAGGAATGTTCTATACCCTCGCTAAGAATAAGCTTACTGTTCTCGGCGATATCGGCTGTTATACACTCGGTTCGGCACCTCCGCTCGGCGCGCTCGACTCAACACTTTGTATGGGCGCTTCGATAAGCGGTCTCCACGGCTTTAATAAAGCCGCTGACAACGAGAAAAACACCGTTTGTGTTATCGGCGACTCGACATTTATGCACAGCGGCGTTACAGGCTTAATCAATATCGCCTATAATATGTCCAACTCTACCGTTATCGTACTTGATAACTCGATTACGGGTATGACAGGTCATCAGCAGAACCCCACAACAGGCTACAA
>DEFK01000040.1 GCA_002350765.1 Ruminococcaceae bacterium UBA2854 | reverse complement strand
CGTTCAACGGGTGGTTTTGATTTGACTACTTTTGCTTTATATGTTATATTTTTAAAGTAATTTTTTATGGAGGTATGTTTATGAATTTATTGAAAAACGGCGGACAGTCCGCTGTCGCGGTTTTACTTGTAATGCTTCTGGTTGTTTCGAGCAGTATATTCGCGTTAAGCGTTAACGCCGCTAATGAAACAAGCTTAGAGTATACTTTTACAGGTAACGACAAAGATAAGGCGGGCTACGCCGAGGGTACGGTTAAGCTTACCGTTGAAAGCGACGGAAACTATAATCTTTATTGGGCTGATGACAACGGCGCTTTACAGGGTTATTCTTCTATAAAGTTAGATAGTTGTGTGTCAGGTAAAAGCTACGACGTTCCTTTTGGTAACCATACGGTTATTCCTAAAGGCGCTACAAGAATGATTGCTTTAAATGCCGGCGGTTCACAGGTAGCGCAGTATGTTTTACCCGAGAATAAAAGATTAAAAGCGGGTAAAAGGCTTTATACTTTTAATTCATATTCGGATATTCATATTGATAAAGATAAAAACGGTGTTTTTTATACAAAAGCGTCAAGACGTTGGGCGGAAGCTCTTAATTTCGGTGTTAAGACGAAGACCGATTTTATTGTAACTTCGGGAGATACGGTTACAAACGCAACGGGTCCCGACGCCGAGTGGGATGAATACGAAAGAATTCTTTCGGACTCAAATTATGTAAATCCCGTATGGGAATCCGACGGAAATCATGATATGCGCACCGATGAAAAATCAGGATTAAAATCCTTTATCCGAGCTACGGGTACCGACAGCACAACCGCTAATTTTGACGCTAATAAGCCTTACTATTATATGACTGAAAAGAAGACGGGCGATATATTTATTTTTATGGCGCTCGAGGGCAGCACTAAGTCGGCGGCAAACAAGTCAAGTCAGTTTTCCGACGCGCAGCTTAACTGGCTCGATAATCTTCTAACGCAGTATTACGATACAGGAAAGAATATTTATATTATCGAGCATTCGCCGATCAACGGCTTCGGAGCGGGTGACAGGATGTCTGATCCCTACTATAAGGGACATATAAGCGAAAGCTTTGAATCAACCAGAAGATTTAAAGAAGTGCTAAAAAATTATCCTAAATTAATCTTTATGTAAGGACATACACATATAGATTTTAAAGAGAATTATAACTATTCTAATGAGAATAATACCGCGTGTCATATGATACATAATCCCTCGGTAGCGGGTACTGCAACGTGTAAAAGCGACGGTACGCTCGAGTACAGAAAAGGCGAAGGTCTTAACTCCCAGGGATATTACGTAGAGGTTTATGATAACGAGATCATTTATTACGGCGCTGACCTGACAGATCAGCTTATCTATCCTCAGTATTCATACATTATGGAGGGTGTACGAAGCAATAACGATGAAGAAACTACAACCGCCGAGGTAAGCTCGGAAACTACCGCTTCGGAAAGCTCTGAAGCTTCTTCGGAGAACGAGTCAACCAATACTACCGCTTCCGAAACTACAGAGGAAGCGAGCTCAACTTCCGCTTCGACTTCAGCGCCCGAGGAGACTACGGAGGCTACTGAAGAAACTACACAACAACCGACCGAGAAAGATAACTACGAAGTCGGCGACGTTGATATGGATGAAAACATCAGCGTTAAAGACGCGACATTAATTCAGAAAGCTCTCGCAAGAATGACGACGCTTACTGACAAGCAGAACAAGCTTGCCGACACCGATTTTAATAATGAGGTAAATATTAAAGACGCGACACTTATTCAGAAATATGTCGCTAAGCTTCTTGATTCATTCTATACGGAGACACAGAAGAAAGATAAACTGACGAGCGGTTCGGCAGCGTATACACTGGAGATCGCTAAAGTTAAACAGGTTCTTACGGGTTATTATTCATTCGCTTCTTACGACCAGTACCAGGATTTAAAGAAGCATTATTACGTGTATAAGGATATTCCCGAGGTCTTCGGCGAGAACAATATTATTTCCGAGTTCGAGAGTAAAATCAGCGCGCTCACCAATATCGCGGAGCATATAGGCGTTACTAATATCTACGAAATCGGCGATACGTATTATTTCGAGAACACTAACGACTGGAGCGAGGTTTACGCCTACGCTTGGACAGGCTCTTCCCATAACGCCGAGTGGCCGGGAGCTAAGCTTTCCAAGGTCGGAACAAATTACGGTCACGATGTATACAGAATTAAGTTCGACTCCGAGGCTCAGTTCAGCAGTATTATTTTCAGCGGCGGAAAGGACAAACCGCAGACTGTCAATATCTCGCTCGAACAGTATAGCGGCAACTGTTTCTATCTCGACGGTAAAACTACGGACGGAAAGCTTAATGTAGGGAGTTTCACCTATAATTCGGGCGACGATCCTGTAAGCGGCGATAAATACGCTATGTATTATTACACCGCGAACCATCCGTGGGGCTACGACAGCGGTAAGGTGTTTACCGATAACGGCAACGGAACTTATTCGTTCGAGTATACCGCGGCTGACAGCAACAACCTCAGCTTTAATGTTTATAATACTAAAACAAGTACATATAACTGCGTAGCTGACAGCCAGTCTTTTACTTATTCCGCTAATAATGAAAGCAGCTACAGCTTAACCTCGAGCTCATCACGCGGAAAGAGTATAACGGTAAGCGGATTATCCGCGGGAGCGGTTCTGAAACTAACCTATAATCCGACAACCAACAGCTTAACAGTTTTGTGTAAGTAGTAAAATAATATAAACTAAAAGGGGCTGTCGCAAAATGAA